>CALFIX010000021.1 GCA_937877515.1 uncultured Treponema sp. | reverse complement strand
AAGTTTTTTTTCATAAAAGTCCACAAGCGCCCCAATGCGGGCGTCCACATAACAAACATTCTCCGTATCCGTCATAAACCTCTTAACAGGCAAAAACGCCCATATAATACGCATACAGCAAAATACTTATTTCCTTATTATACCACAATATCCCTCAAAAAGCCAGTGTTTAAAAGGTTTCCGCCTAAAATTCACCATCCGTACCGCCTAAAATCCCGTCCAGCGGACTAACGATCTCCTTAGCCCCACGGTTCAACACATGAGTGTAAATCATTGTCGTGCGAACATCGCTGTGCCCTAAAAGCTCCTGAACGGTACGTAAATCATAACCGCTTTCAAGAAGATGAGTTGCAAAAGAGTGACGGAAGGTGTGGCAGCTCGCGTTTTTTATAATGCCAGCCTCACGTACAGCCGATTTTACAGCCTTCTGCAGAATGCTCTCGTCAATATGATGCCGTCCTTGCTGGCCGGTCTTTTCGTTTATCCAGCGGTTTTTCTGGGGGAAGAGCCACTGCCAGCGGAATTCTTTTGCCATCTGCTCAGAGCGTTTTCCTATACCGTCACGAAGCTGAACCGCACCCCAGCCGTCGGCAAGGTCTTTGTCGTGAATAATCTTTACTTCCTTAATATGCTCCTTAAGCTTTGGAATAAGGCTTTTTGGAAGCATTACACGGCGGTCTTTTCCGCCCTTGCCAAAACGCACGGTAATTTCATTACGGTCAAAATCAAGATCCAGAATGCGGAGGGCAAGCACCTCATTAAGCCTCATGCCGGTTCCGTAAAGAAGCTCAACCGCAAGTTTTTTGCTTCCTTCAAGATAAGCGATTACGGACGCAACCTCTTCTTTTGTAAGCACTACAGGAACACGCCTTTTATGCTTTGCGTGAATAACTTCCTTAAAGTTGTCAGTATCTTTATGCCGCACATTGCGGAAGTAGAAAAGCAGAGCCGCCAGAGCCTGATTCTGCGTAGAAGCGCTTACATGTTCTTTTACAGCAAGATTAGTCAGAAACTCATTTATTTCTTTCTGACCAAGGCTTTCAAAATCTGCGTGATAGGTACGTAAAAAATCCTTTATCCAGAAGCTGTAGCTTTCTATTGTTCTTATGCTGTAATGCTTTGCCTGCAAGACCTCGCTAAGAGACTTTATTTCATTTTGCAGCTTCTCATGTTCTTCCTTCTGTTTTTCACTTATATACACATTCTCAGAGCCTGCTGCTTTGTCGCTGAATTCTCCTGTCTCATAAAGGTTTTCTAAAAGTGCTTGTTTTGCTGCCTCGCTGTTCGGAATAAGCCAGATTTTCTGCTCGTTGTTCCACCTTCTGTCGGGAACATTACGAACGGCGTTCAAAAGAACTTCGTTAAACTTACCCGGAAAGTTCACGGAAAAATAGTCGTCATTAAAAGGTTTGATTAACACATCCATAAAAACACCTCCTCAACAATCATACAATATAAATGTAGAGAATAACTAGATTAAACATCAATAATAGAAAATTAATTTGTCCACTCAGCTCTTACCACAAGACTAAGCCAGACCCGCTGACCGTTTGTAGCCATTCTCTTAAATCCTTTTTCCTGCATCCTTATGGCAAGACTTTTCTGACCCATGGCGCGCTCATTATTTTTTACACACCATTTCAAATAAGTCTCATACAAAAGTCTGGTATGAAGCCGCCATTTAAGTGTTGCGTCAATTTCAAGACAGTCATTCACAAAAGTTCCAACCGCATCCATATCCATACGGTATTCTTCGTTCGCCTGGCGTACAGCTTCCGGTTCTTCAAGACCTTCCTTCTTCCAGAGAGCATAGCCCTGAATAAGCCAGTTCAAAATTCCGCTATTCTCAGCAATCAACTTTTCAGTCAGCTTCTTATCTCTCTGCTCAGGCGGTATTGTAACAGTAAAAGGAATCATCTTAATACGCCGCCAGATACCGTTATCAGCTCCACGGATTTTCGGCTTATGGTTAGTCGCCATAAAAATCTTAAAAGTCGGCTTAAAAGAAAAATACTCGCCGTACAAAAAGCGCGCAGTCAAAGAATCCTCACCGGTAACACTCTTAATCAAGCTTTCACTCATAGGACTTCCTTGCTCCAGCTCGCTTGTTGTAACAAGTCGCGCACCCTTAAGACGTGCCAGGTCGTTGCTCTGTTCCTTATTCTTTTTGGCAGTACTGTTATTAATTCCAATCTACTTTTTTTTCTTCTGTCAAAAGGGAATCCATATTATTATGGGCATCTCTAGAAATAAGGTTTTAACGGCTGGAAAATAAGAAAAGTGGTTT
>CALFIX010000020.1 GCA_937877515.1 uncultured Treponema sp. | reverse complement strand
AACCTTGCTATCTTCCATTTCCTGATTATTTGCATCATTAAGAGCTTCTTTTGCAAGAGGACTACCATCAAAAAGACGTCCTGTAATTACACCATAGTCTGGAGAAATACGAACGTTCCATGAACCTTCACGCTCAAAACGGTCTACACTTACTTCACGCAAAGCCTGACGAGCACTATCATTACCAATGTTAGAAGCATCTGGTTCTGAAAGGGTAGAAGTCTGAGCAAAAGCAGCACATACCATAAAGGCTACTGCAACAAAAGCTACATATAATTTCTTCATTTTACTACCGCCTTTTTACTTTTCGTTTGATGTGCTTGATGAACCAGAATCTTCTGATTCTCCAAAGTCTGCATCTTTAAGATCATAGCCGTCATAAATATTTGACAATGTATTTGTTGTATACTTTAACTGGTCAAAATAAATTACATAGTTATCAACAGCTTCGTTTGCATTTGAACGAATACGAAATCCTACGAATGTTAAATTTGGACGACCGTTTCTGAATCTTGAGTGCTGACGAACATAACCAGGAATATTTACTACAACATTGCGCCATCCCTGGAACATAAGCGTACCAGCAGGAAGTATAATTACACGCCCATCTGCATCACGAATTAAAAGCTCTAAATTGTAGTTATAGTTTGCACCCCATACCCAGAAGTCAACCTGAGTTACAGTACCAATGAATTCAATTTCATCATTTTTTGAATCCTTTGGATTGTTCAGTTTTGGATAAACTTCAAACCAGTTATCACCCTTACGGTTATAAGAAACTTTTACACCCATAACCTGAGCAGTTGGGTCTGAATCCTTGTGATATGGACGAAGGGAATTAGGAATTCCTTCAAAAGTCCTAAGAATAGGATAACCGTCTGCAACAAAGCGACTTGCTTGAACATTCCAAGTCCACTCCATGTCATCTGGTGTATCGAAGTTATCGATAACAATAGTTTCTACAGCTTTAGCACTTGGCTGAGCAACGGCAGGAACACACATTGCAAGTGCAAGAATCAAGCTTCCAAAAACGACTACGCCCTTTTTCATGCAAATCTCCTTAAGAATGGTGTTTTTTTTATTGAACAAGAAACACCTTATTCACTTTTCGGCACTATTTTCTGTAATCTTTAGCATTTTTTAATAGTAAAGTTAAAAAACTTACTTATTCCTAAAATTACATAAAATTATTATATGTTTGCAAAGCTCATTTGTCAATAAAAGAGCTTGTTTTTAAAACGTAAATAGCGTATGCTTACAGCTGAAATCTATCTTGTAATAGATAAAAGGAGCTAATATGTTCAGTTACAAAGAACTCGGCCTCGTAAACACAAAAGACATGTTTGCAAAGGCAATGAAAGGCGGATATGCAATTCCTGCCTACAACTTTAACAATATGGAGCAGATGCAGGCTATTATTCAGGCTTGTGTAGAAACAAAGTCTCCAGTTATTCTTCAGGTTTCTAAAGGAGCCAGAAACTATGCGGACAAATTCATTCTCCGCAACATGGCTCGCGGTGCTGTAGAATATGCACACGAACTTGGAGCAGATATTCCTATCGTTTTACACCTTGACCACGGTCCAAACTTTGAAGTTGCAAAAGACTGCATTGATAACGGTTTCTCAAGCGTTATGATTGACGGTTCAGCACTTTCTTACGAAGAAAACGTAAAGCTCACCAAACAGGTTTGTGATTACGCTCACAGCCAGAAAGACTATGTTACTGTAGAAGCAGAACTTGGTGTTTTAGGCGGTGTAGAAGATGACGTTGCTGCAGAAGAATCAAAGTATACAAAACCAGAAGAAGTTGTAGACTTTACTTCTAAGACAGGTTGTGACTCTCTTGCAATTTCTATTGGTACATCACACGGAAGATGTAAGTTTACTCCAGAGCAGTGCAAGCTTGTTGACGGTGTTTTAATTCCTCCTCCACTTGCATTTGATGTTCTTGAAGGTGTTGAAAAGCAGCTTCCAGGCTTCCCAATTGTTTTACACGGTGCTTCAAGCGTTCCTGTAGAATACGTAAAAGAAATTGAAAAGTACGGTGGAAAGATTCCTAACTCAGTAGGTATTCCTGAAGACCAGTTAAGAAAGGCTGCAAAGAGTGCAGTTTGCAAGATTAACGTAGACTCTGACGGTCGCCTTGCAATGACAGCTGCAGTTCGCCGCATCTTTACAGAACAGCCGGATGTATTTGACCCACGTCTTTACTTAGGTCCTGCACGCGATGAACTTAAAAAGATGTACATGAGAAAGAACATCGAAGTTATGGGTTCTGCAGGTCACGCATTTGACTGATAGTTAGCTGCGTCATTTGTTTGACGTACCGATTGCCGCCTCAAAAATGGGGTGGCATTTTTTTTAAGCTCATGACGTCCTGTTGAAAAATACTTTTCAATATGCTACTCTCAAACCATGCATGCATTTTTATTTTTAGCATTTCCGATGGCTTTAATTTGGTATTGCACCACAAATTCTAAATATGAAGTAAAAAATTTTATAGCTCCCCTTTTGATGGGATTTTTAATTTCTGCGGCAGTATGTACTTTTAAGGATTTTTTTACATTTTCAAGTCATACGTGGACAGAGAACTCTTTCGTAACATTTTTAAAACTTTTCTTTGCTGAATCATTTTTCCCTGTAGTTATTGTATCAGCTTTGTTTTTCTTTTTTTCCAACAACGACACAGAATACAAAACATCCTCCGAGTTTCCGCTCATAGCAGCTTTTTATGCAGTATTCATTCCATACGTTGTAATGACAGGTGAACACAGAGAGACTTTTACACTTATTGCTAAACCTCTTTCATACTTAGCTTTAACTTTTGCCTTAACAGCTTTCCTTAGCCTTTCACACTTTGCATTGCAAGACAAAAACAAAAAACTTACTGTTTTCATGATTATATCTTCATTTTTATCTTTAATTGTGCCTCCTCTTTTAGAAACAATATGGTACTATGGGGCAAACAGTATTTTCATGTGCGTCATAGCCTTTATTCTATTCTCTTTAAGTGCATTTTTTTACTTTATAGTAAGAAAAACCCATATCAGGCAGCCAATTTTTATGTCTATGTAATTACTGCACAGCATATTTTTAACGAAGAGAGTCTGCACTTTTTTTTGCAAAATTTGCTCTAATTTACTGTAAAATAAGGCTTAGTCACTAGACAAGGCTATACAAAATCTGTTAAAATCATACCCATGCTATATATAAACTGCTAGAGCTGTCATGCTTTAAGCGGTATAAGAGTGTCTTGCATACACCAAGGAGGATCGTTGGCAGACAATAAGGGAATGCGCGTAAATGAACAGATTCGCGTACGGGAAGTCAGACTCATTGACGATGAAGGTGAACAGAAGGGTATTATACCTACAATAGAAGCCCTCAGGATGGCAAAAGAGCGTGAGCTCGACCTTGTTGAAGTTTCGCCAAATGCGAACCCGCCGGTTTGCAAGATAATGGACTTTGGAAAGTACAAGTTTGAACAGGAGAAAAAACTCCGTGACTCCAAGAAAAACCAAAAAGTACTTAAGCTTAAGGAAATTCGTATGCAGCCAAAAATCGGCTCAGGCGACCTTGACACCAAAGCTAAGCATGTTCAGGAATTCTTAGACGAGGGAGATAAGGTAAAAGTTACTATCCGTTTCCGCGGTAGAGAGCTTGCCCACACAGAACTCGGCTTTGATGTCTTGAAAGAGGTTGAAAAAAGGCTTACCGAAGGTTCCTACGTTGTAGAAAAACCTGCCGCAATGGACGGCCGTTTTATGTCTATGACGCTGGCATCAAAAGCCAAAAAGTAGAGGTACGTTATGCCTAAGATGAAGACAAAGAAGTCAGCTGCAAAACGCTATTCGCTGACTGGAA
>CALFIX010000019.1 GCA_937877515.1 uncultured Treponema sp. | reverse complement strand
TAATTTTCTCCTTTGGAACGTATAGAGAAAGCTCTACACATTTTTATTTTGACTATAACACAAAAAAATCTTTAAAGAAATGCCTTTTATGTTGTATAATAAAAATAATTCTGAGTGTAAAAATGTATAGTGTATTTTTAGTTGATGATGAACATATAGTTTTAGAAGGTATACGCAATAAAATAGATTGGGATAATTCCATTTTCTCTTTTGCAGGTGAAGCAAGCGATGGAGAATTAGCTTTTTCTATGATTCAAGAAGTAAAGCCTGATATTCTTATTACAGACATAAAAATGCCATTCATGGACGGTTTGGAGCTTTCCAGAATGTTAAAAAAAATTCAGCCATGGATAAAAATAATTATTCTTTCTGGTCATGATGAATTTGATTATGCAAAAGAAGCAATTTCTATTGGAGTAGAAGACTATATTCTAAAACCTTTTACACATGAAGAACTTTTAAAGAGCTTAAACAAAGTTGCAGAAAGTCTGGACAAAGAAAAAAAGCAATACTCAGATATAAACAGAATGAAGGCAGAGTTAGAGTCTAATACAATTTTAGTGCGGAACAAGTTTTTAGCAGATTTAGTTTCTGGCTCATTAGATTCTCTAGAGATAATGCAAAAAGCAGAAGATTTAAAATTAAATTTTATTTCTCGCTTTTATAAAGTATTGGTAAGCGACCTTAAATGTGAAGAAGATAAAGACTCTTCAATTCAAAAAGCTGGAACAAAAATTTTATCGTTGGAAAAAAATTACCAGAACCTAATAAGCTTTTTTATAAGTCCTAAAAGAATAGTTTCTATTATAAAAGAAAACTCAGAATCAGAATTAGATGAATCAGTTTATAACATTGCAGAAGCTATAAATCACATGGTAGAAAAAGATTCTGCATGTAAGGTCATAAGCTCTATAGGTAAAACAGTAGAACACGTAAGCCACATAACTCAGTCATATAAAGATGCTTCTCACGTTTTAGAAATGACAAAGTTTTGGAGCAAAAGTCGCATACTAAGTGCTGATGATGTAAATCAAACAGATGGTGGTATTCTTACGCTTTACGAAAGTGACCCACTTGTAGACCGCTTAAAATATGCTGGTAAAAACGAAATAGATGCAATAATAAATCAGTATATGGAACTCTTAAAAGATAACAGTAGCCAGTTTTCTGTGATAGCTTCTTATTTGTTAGTAGATGTTATTATGGCTGTTTCTAAACTTATAGAAGATTTAGGAGGTAACGTAAAAGATGTTATGCCAGAAATTTTAGCACATTCCTTTGTAAACAATGCCGTATTAAATGAGGAAGTATTTATAAAAGAAATAAGAAATGTATTAGAAAAACTTTTATCATTTAGGGATAGTCGTATACAAGGCCGCTATGGAGATATAATTTTAAAAGCTAAAGAATATATTCAACAAAATTTTTCAAGCCAAGACACAAGTTTAAAATCTGTTGCAGAAGTTGTTCATTTAAGCCCAAATCATTTTAGCACAATTTTTTCTCAAGAATGTGGAACAACTTTTATAGAATATCTTACAACAGTTCGTATAGAAGAAGCAAAAAAACTTTTGCGACAGACGGATATGAAAGGTTCTGATATAGCCTATGAGTGTGGCTTTGGCGACCCGCATTATTTTAGTTTTATTTTTAAAAAAAATACGGGGCTTTCTCCTAGAGAATACAAGACAAGCTTTTAAATAAGACGTAATTTTTTAGGACAACATTCAATATGTATATTTTTAACGTCTCCACCATATTCACCATCATGGTGTAAGACCATTGGGTTTTCACATTTTATGTCTAAAGTTTTAAAAGTTCGTAATGAAAAACCTTTTAACTTAGCATGTTTACCTAAAACCAAAAGTGGAAAATCTAAAAAAGCTACAAATTTTGTAATTCCAGATGCTAAGCACATAGAAAGTTTTCCGTCTTGTACATCTGCAGCGGGTGCCATAGGAACTCCGCCGCCTTCTGCACAAAGGTTCATTGCGGCTAAAAATATAAGCTCCTTGCAAGTTTCTTCTTTTTCGTTATCAAAGCAGAGGGTAACATTTTCTTTTTTCATGCTAAACAAAGTATGAATTGTAAGAAGAACATAAGTAAATTTTCCCATGTGCAATTTATTTAAAACATTTTTTAATTTAGAAGTAAGTGCTCTTTTACAAACAATGGCATCCATACCTATGCCGGCACTTATTCCAAAATATGCTTCTTTTTCTTCTGTTTTTGCTAAACCTAAATCTATAAGTGTATCGTTTTTAGAATTTATAAGTCTGTAAAAAGCTTTTTTTGTATTGCGATTAATTTTTAGTCCACTTGCAAAATCGTTACCACTTCCTGTAGGAATTACACCAAAGCGAACCTTAGAAAAATCTTCTATTCCATTCAGAACTTCATTTATTGTTCCATCACCACCAACGACTACAAGAGTAACTTCTTCTGCCTTACTAGATATTTCTTTTGCTAAAATAGTTGCGTGTCCTTGGTATTCTGTTATATAAGCTGTGTAAGAAACGTTTTCTTTTTTTAATAAAGCTAAAACTGTATTCCAGGTTTTTTGAGCTTTACCACTTCCGCCATGTGCATTAACAATAAAATGAATCATTTTAAATCCTTAAAAAAAGAGCTGCCCCAAAACTAGCGGACAGCTCTTTCTAAGTTTAATAAAAATTATTTCTTTGGGGTTGTTGTTTTTTTAGCAGTAGCCTTAGCTGCAGCTTTAGCTGCTGGCTTTTTAGCTGTAGTAGATTTTTTAGCAGTAGTCTTAGCTGCAGCTTTAGCTGCTGGCTTTTTAGCTACAGTAGATTTTTTAGCAGTAGTTTTTGTTGCTGGTTTTTTAGCAGTAGTCTTAGCTGCTGGTTTTTTAGCGGCAGTAGTTTTTTTAGTTGCTGCTGCTTTTGAAGTTGTTGTTTTTGTTGCCATAACTGCAATCTCCTCATAACAAGTGTTTCTAATCTTATTATAACACACATATTAAAAATTTGTATAGTTTTTTTTATTATAGTTGAACACCTGTAGCAATTTTTTCTTCAAAGCGTTTTAGCTTCTTTTCTGTAAGAGGATTTTCTTTTCCAGAAAGCACAGCGCGTAAAGCTTCCATTTCTTCTCCTGTAAAACTTACGGAGCGTGCCATGTCGTTTTCAAAACTGCTTGTTGCCATAGGACAAACTTTACGAACCATTTCTAAAATTACTTTTGCATATTCACGAATTTCATATTGAGCGTGGCTGTCTAATCTTAGCTTTAAAAAGTGGAACAGATTGTGTAAATCCATCTGCCAGTAAAATTCTGTGTAAAGAGAAAGTGGTAAATTTATACGTGCAATTTCGCGAGCAAGTCCTTCTTCTACCATTGAGTTGTAGTCTTTGTAACATTCTTCCTGAATGTTTGTAAAACGTTCGCGATATTTTTCTGCTTCTTCTTTTGGAAGCGGTTCAGAATTTCTTCCCTGTTTGTTGTCTTTAGACTGTGTAGCAATACATTCACTCTCTGGAACATAAAATTCATCTTTCATAATGCTGTATCGACCGCTAACTTCATTCATGCGGCCCATTCTGTGACGAACCCATTGGCGGGCAACAAAGATTGGCATCTTAACATGGAATGTAAACACAACCTGTTCAAATGGAGAAGTGTGCTGATGGCGTAATAAGTAGTCAATTAATGCTCCGTCCTGACTTACACTTTTTGTACCTTCGCCATAGCTGACGCGTGCACTCTGAACAATTCTCTGGTCACTACCGTAGTAGTCTACAAGTCTAACAAAGCCTTTATCTAAAACTGAAAATTCTTTGTCTAAAATTTCTTCTGCTTCTGGAACAATACAATGTGCCATTTTTATTCTCCTATTTTTTTTGGACGGTGGTTTATACCGGTCTTTTATTTTTTTTTATTAACCAAATGCTTTTTTTTGTTACGGGCTTTTCGCACTTCGCCTTTCGGCTCATTGGTGCTGCCTGAAGGCAGCATCAACTAAAGGTGCTGCAATCCCGCGTATGTTATTCGGCTTTATTTTCTTCAGTTGTTTCTTCATCTCTAACATTTTCTGCTTCTACAACAAGTGTGCGATTTTTCCAAGTCCATATTGTGTAGCCTATACCACCTAGCATAACAGCAATGCCAACGATTCGAATAATAAAAGGTCCAATAGAATCTGGTGAAAGCAAAAATAAAACAACACAAACTGCTGCATAACCTAAAGCTTCAAAAAAGAATCTCTTCTTTAATAAGGAATCTTTTGGTAAGTTAAAGACAAGAATCAATTCTGCAATAACAGCAAAAATCATATAGATTGCCATTACGTAACGCATAATGTTAAATAATGTTTCTCCAAATGCAAGTGGAAAACAAATTGCAAGTATACCAATTAAAATACTTGCACAGCCCCTTATTAAGGCAGTTCGCTTAAAAATAGCAATAGGACTGAATGTTCTGGTTGTTATAATGTCGTAAAGACCATTTAATACAGCACTTGCTCCCAATAAGATTATAACAAAGCTAATACTTTCTTTTGGAGCAATAAGCATAACAAGACCTGCTAAAGCTACAAGTACTCCAAGGCTAAAGTTTGTTCTGTTCATATATACCTCTCTATGTTATTCTCATTTTCAAGTATATCATACAAGAACATCTGTAAAAAGTACTTGACAAGTATTTTCTTTTATTATAAACTCACGCTTACATTATTTGGAGCGATGGCAGAGTGGTCGAACGCGGCGGTCTTGAAAACCGTTATACTCTTACGGGTATCGGGGGTTCAAATCCCTCTCGCTCCGTACCTAGAAAATAGGTTTGGAAGCGTGGTAGAGCGGTAATACAACGGATTGCTAATCCGTCGGTCTCCTCAAGAGCCGGGCAGGTTCAACTCCTGTCGCTTCCGATTCAAGTAGTGTAAGCTATCTTGTATGAGACTGTAGCTCAGCTGGATAGAGCATCACCCTGCGGAGGTGAGGGTCGCACGTTCGAATCGTGTTAGTCTCACTTATAAGCCTTGTGTTAACTCACAAGGCTTTTTTATTTTAAACAAAAAAACTTATAACCACAATGAGATTCGAAGCGAAGTGAACGGTCTATAAAATTGCAAGCAAGGGCGTAGCAATTTTATAGATTTCGCAACAGGAGGTTGCGAAAAGTGAACGTAGACGCCGCAGAGGGAACAGACAGGAGGTCTGTGACCGTAGCGGCGAATCGTGTTAGTCTCATAAAAAAGCCCATGTTTAACACATGGGTTTTTCTTTTTTAAAGAAATAATTGATTAACTATAATTTTAAGTGCACACTAAAAAAGCCCTGTGTTAGTACACAAGGCTTTTTAGACTATTTTGCTGCTTTACGAGCTGCTATGGCTTTTTTTACTCCATCTGCAAACAATTGTCCCTGGTCACTTCTTTCTGGAACGCTAAATTCTGGTCCCCCATCTTTTGCAGAAATACGATAAACATGGTCCGGATTTGTAGAATAAGCAGGGCTAGAAGAATTATTTACCCACCAGTCAAGAACAGAAGCAACACAAAGTGTATACTTTATAAGATTTGCATTTGTTGCTCTTGTTACTTCGTCATCCTGTTTTGCACCAAGTAAAACATCTAAACGGCGCGAAATATTATTTGGCAAGTCAAAAATGTAACGGTTCCATGGGTTTATAACACCAAGAACTGGCTTTTTACCATTAGAGTTTTCATCTATGCGTCGTACAATAACTGTAAGAACATTTCTAATGTATTCTATGCGACTGTAGAACGGTTTGTACTTACTGTCGTTAGTCGGGTGTTTTAATGTTGGTGCGTTAAACTTAAAGCATGGTAAGAAGTAAAGCTTCATACGCCAGAAAATATTATTAAGATTTTCTTTACCATATTGAGTGCTGGCATAGTCAGCCTGAGAATAGATAGAGTTTACATAGTTACGTAAGTAGTCGCCTAATTTTCTGTCAAACAAGTCTTCGCGGTATGAGGCCCAGTCATTCATTGCCTCTGTCAGATTGTCTGATAGGGAAGCAAGCCGTTCGTCTGCTTTTATGTTAAAGTCAACGTTACGGCACCCCTGGAAGAAGTCTTCTAGTATGCGGCTAAGAACTAAGGTTACCTGCATCGGGTTGTCTGGGTGTAACATGTTAAAGCCGTCTTCAAATCTATAAAGCGGCTGGAAGTAAGGGAACATGTCCGGATGCTTTTCTAAGTTTTTAAAACCTGCCATTGGGAACAGCTGGTCTAAAATATTAATCCCGGTTTTTACTAAATCGTCATAAGCACCTGCAACAGGTTTAGCTTCTTCTTTTTCTTTCTTCTCTTCTTTTTTCTTTTTATCATCTTTATTTTCTTTTTTCTTTTTATCAGGTAAGAGAAGATCAAATTTAGTTCTTCCAACGAATTTTAAAATATCAGCAATCTTTGCGGTAAAGAATCTTGGGAATTCTACATATTCTGTAGAACACATGCGCATTAACAGAGGATACATTCCCTTTAAAATTGAATTGTATATGTAAAGCCATTCTGTAATGCCTTCCTTTGCAAGCAGCTGAAGTTTTTTCTGATCTGCACCAGGAAGCTGTATAAGGTCGTTATAAACTTCTTTTATCATTGCAGGAATTTGCTGTTCGCCTATGTAGTATATGGTAATGAACTCGTGGTAAACGGCACGTACAAAAGGAATCATCTGAGCAACAGTAATGTCTTGTGCATTGTCTTGTACATCTATTGCAAGAACTTTTATGTCGCGCATGGTCCACATGCCAACAGTGCGTAAGAATTTAAATTTTAAATCTGTTTCTGTAGCAATTTTACTCTTATATACATCCGGTGAAACCTGAATAAATGTTTTTATTGTACTTATAAAAGTTTGCATGTGAGCTATATGCTGTTTTACAGTGTATTCTGCAAAGCCTTTTGCAACTTTTTCTCTGTTTTTAGAAGACATGCGGTAGAAAATATTAAATAAGCCATAGTCAGGTTTTATGTCGTATTCGCTGCTCATCATAAGTTTTTCCATAAGCTTTAAGTCTTTTGCACTTACTTCTGGAAGATCTTCTACCGGCTTTTTCTTTTTTTCTGCGGTGTTTGTACCGGAACTGCTTTTATGTGAATCTGTCATAGTATTTTTACTTCTTTCGGCGACATCAGAAGATGAATACCCTGAAGCGCGTACAGAACTTGCTCCTTGCGACGTTCGTTTGGGAGATGGTCTACTTATTGGCTCTTGAACTGCGGCACGTTCTCTTAAAACTTCACCGCCAAGCTTTTGCGACATAAGTTTGGCTTCTTCCGGATCTATAGGACCAATGTTTTTTCTTACCTGGTCTATTGTTCCCGGAGCTAGAGTTTTTGCTGGCTTATTTTCTTCTGCCATAAGGTTTCTCTCCTTTTTAAAGTCTTATAACATATTTTTCGGTAAGTCCTTGCAATGCTTTTAGGTTGATTTTTTTTCCGCGTGCAGTGCAAACCATACCTTCAAAGGTGCCATAAAAAGTTTCATAGTCAAGACGAAGTACAAAAATACTTGCCTTGTTTACATTATTTGAAACAGGAGAAAACGTTAGGTCTACCATATTTTCTGTGTCCTGTATTATCCATTTATTCATTTTACCATAGGGGTTGGTTATTACAACAGGTGGTAATGGTGTAACTTCGCTGTCGTAAAAAAGTACATTGCTGTTGTATTTGTCTGAATCTACAGCATCCTGTGATGTAACAAAAAGGCGTAAAGCAATTTGTTTACCGTCAACTTCTCCAAGGGCCGTAACTGTTTTGCCGTAAGAACGAAACTTCATGTAGGTGCGGTTTACGTCTAAAAACATTAAGCCTTCTGCGTCTTGCATAGTTTTTTGTTCTCCGTCAGGACTAAAAAGGCTTATGGCACCATGCAGCGGTAATGATGTTTGGTAACTTGCACTGCTTCTTCTGTGTGTTGGAGCAGGTACTACTGTGGTAAGTTCTGTGTTTGGACTAGAAGAAAATTTTGAGGTAAGGGCTGCATTTGCATTTGGTTTAATGCCGTCTCCCCGTAAGTCAAAGATGACGCTAAGTTTGTCTCTTTTTCTGTCCCAGCTTATGCGGATGTATCTCTTTTTTTTGTAGCAGGAAGTTGCAGCTAAATTTAGCTTGTGAGGAACAAATCTTTTTCTTGGTCCCATAACAGAGCGGTATCTGTAGCGCTGATTTGTAGTTTTATTCCAAAAGCATACCTCTACAAGCCCCATGATTTTTAAATCAAAGAATTTTATGCTTCCTATGTATTCGCCAATATTAAAATAGTAAGAAATGCGGCTTTTTATTCTAAGATTTGTTATAAAGACTGGGAGCGGAACAACGCCATAAGGCTTAAAAATTCCACGTATATCTAAACGCTCAGGATGTCCTTTAAAAGTTCCAAAAACTGGTCTTGCATGTCTGACAAATTTTGTAGGACAATCTTTTATTTCTCTTGAATACATTAAATTATAATACCATTGATTTTAACAAGCCGTCAACTTTAGCCATTGACCGTAAATAATTTTTTTTAATATGATTTTAAGCTTTTCGCCGGTATTTTTATTAACCTACGCCCGATACGGAGGGCGGCGGATTGACAACGAAGTTTCAAGTCGCCGTTACGTAGTAATGAAGCGAATGCGTAACCCGTAGTAGCGGGGCTCTTGCCCTCATATAAAATAAAATTGAGATTAGAGCGTAGTGATGAAAAATGGGGTGGCAAATTTGTCAAAGATGTTGAAGTTAAAATTAATTTCTAGATTTTGGTCAAAAAAAAATTCTAAACTTTGAGTGTCTTTTACACCCTTGCCGTGGTCCCCAGTTTTCATCACGTGAGCGAAATCTCAATTTTATGTTGTTTAATGTAAAGATTCTTTCTTTTTTAGTTAGTACCGTCCAAATTTATAACTTAAACAATTTGTTTGAGAATTTACTTCTCATGTCTTATAATTTAAATAAAGGCACGAAGAGTGCAAGGAGGCCGCCATGGTTACAAGTTATTCTTTAGGTGCTGCCGAAGAAGTTACAGGCAGCAAACACGTTTTGGAAGTAGACGGCAGAAGCTTTATGATAGACTGCGGGGCTTTTCAAGGTAAACGTGCCGAAAGCGATAAAAAAAATCGCGACTTTGATTTTGCTGCAGATAAAATAGAAAGCGTTATATTGACTCATGCGCATTTTGACCACTGCGGTCTTTTACCCCTTCTTGCAAAGAATGGTTACGGCGGAAACATTTATGCAACTCCTGCCACCCGTGACCTTGCAAATATTGTTATGATGGACAGTGCGCGCATTCAAGCGCGAGATGCAGAATTTTTAGCTAAGCAGGCAAAAAAGAAAGGCGAAAAATTTAATTGGAAACCAATGTACACAGAAGCAGATGTTGTTAAGGCTGCAAATCAGATAGTGGGTTTAAGCTATAGGCGTAAGATGTACATTGCACCTGATGTTCAGCTGGAATTTTTTGATGCAGGCCACATTTTAGGCAGTGCTTTTGCATACCTTACAATTACGGGTCAACGAAAAAATCCTATAAGTGGCAGGAAAGAAAATTCTGGCATGGGCGGCGGAAGACGATTCTGGCACAAGATTTTTGGTATTGGAGGAGCTAAGAGCAAAGTTCAAGCAGACGCAAAAAGTGGAAGCGTTACTAGCGGAGAGCAGGCTTTGCGAGGAGCACCATCTGATGAAATTAGAATTCTTTATACAGGCGACTTAGGACGCGTAGGAAAGCCTATTATTCGTAATCCTTCTACACAGGAGCTTCCTGCCCCAGATTATATTTTTATGGAAAGCACTTATGGTAACCGCTTGCACGAAGACGCAAACATTGCCATGAAAGACCTTATACAAGTAGTGCGCCGTGCAGTAGATAAAAAAGGTAAGATTATAATTCCTACCTTTGCAATAGAACGTGCTCAGGAACTTGTTTATTATTTACATTTGCTTGTGGATCAAAAGAAAATTCCAAGGATTCCTATTTACGTAGACAGTCCTATGGCAGTAAATGCGACAGGTATTTTTCAGCTGCATCCAGAGTGCTATAGTGAAGAAACTCATGAGGCATTTTTGAAGCATCATAAAAATCCGTTTGGTTTTAATGAACTTACTTTTGTGACAAGCGTAGATGAATCCAAGGCGTTAAATCAGGCAGACGGTCCGATGATTGTTTTAAGTGCAGACGGCATGTGTGAAGCTGGACGAGTTTTGTACCATCTTGCAAATGGTGTTTCTGACCCACGCAATACAGTTCTTATTGTAGGTTATATGGCAGAAAATACACTTGGTAGAAAGCTTCGTGACGGAGAAAAAGAAGTTAAAATTTTAGGTGACTGGTATAAGGTTAACTGTGCCGTAGAAACCATAAATGCCTTTAGTGCTCATGCTGACTATAAAGAAAGCTGTGAGTGGCTTAATGCAATAGACACAAGCCGCCTAAAGAAAATTTTCTTAGTCCATGGAGAACCAGATGCACAGGCGTATTTAAAGGATTACCTTAACCAAAACGGCTATCCTAATGTAGAGATTGTAAAATACGGTGAAAGTTATACGCTTGAGTAGTTTTTGGACGGTAGTGCACTTGTAAAGCGGGTAGGTGTAACGTGTACACTTGTAGAATAGTTAAAATTTGTGTATCTTTAACTTATGGCATACGAAGTTACAGCTACCCGAAGGCGCCCTAAAAATTTTGAAAGCTTAATAGGGCAAGAATTTGTTGCAGAGACTCTAAAAAATTCTATTCAATCTGGAAAAATTGCACACGCATATCTTTTTTCTGGTCCTAGAGGTTGCGGTAAAACTTCTACAGCACGCATTTTAGCTAAGGCGTTAAACTGTCGTAAAGGCCCTACTGCAGAACCTTGTGGCGAGTGTGATGTATGCCGCGAAATTACACAGGGTAGCAGTTTAGATGTTATAGAAATAGACGGTGCTTCCAACACAAGTGTTAATGATGTTCGTCAAATAAAAGACGAGGTTATGTTTCCGCCAAACAGTTCAAGGTATAAAATTTACATAATAGACGAAGTTCACATGCTTTCTAACAGTGCATTTAATGCACTCTTAAAAACTATAGAAGAGCCGCCGCCATACGTTATTTTTATTTTTGCAACAACAGAACTGCAGGAAGTTCCTGCTACCATAAAAAGCCGCTGTCAGCAGTTTAACTTTAGGCTTGTTCCTATAGAAAAAGTAAAAGAGCAACTTGCCCTAGCTGCACAAGAATTAGGACTAAAAGCAGAAGATGAAGCTCTTTATTGGATTGCTCGCGAAAGCACAGGAAGTATGCGCGACAGTTATACTCTTTTTGACCAGGTTGCAGCTTTTTGCGATAAAGAAATTACCTGGGAAAAAATCAGAGACAAGCTTGGTCTTGTTGGCGTAGACCGGCTTAACGAACTTTTTGAACTTTGTGTAGATGCAGATAGTAGTACAGCTCTTCTAAAGTTAGATGAGTATATGCAAAACGGAGTAAGCTTAGAGCAGTTTATTACAAACTGCACAGATTATCTTCGCTCTCTTCTGCTTATAAAAAGTGGCATAACAAAAGAAGCTCTGCTTGGACACACAATAGACCGCTTTAGTAAAAAAGTATTGGATGCCTGGACAAGTATTCAGATAGAAAGAGCTTTAAGCATTTTTATGCAGCTTTATAGAGATATAAGATATTCCCTTAGTCCGCGTTACGAAGTAGAGCTTTCTCTTTCGCGTTTGTGCTGGCTTAAAGATTATGTAAGTGCACAAGAGGTTAAGCGTGCTGTAGATGCTGTAAAGCCTTTGCTGCTTCAGGCTTCACCTCAAAGAACAGTTATTTCTAAGGGAGATGAACCTCGCCCTTTTTATGATGGCGGAGCTGAACCGCATGCAATAAATTCAGCAGAAACTTTAGAAGTTCCTTTAGATGTAATTGCACAAGGTGAACCCGTAGCAGCAGAAGAAGAAACTGAATCTTTAGAAGATACAGACATGGCGGCAGCTTCGTTTGTAAATTCTTTTAGTCAGATGCAGAATGACCCTCAGGCCAGTCAGACTGAAGTACAGTCAGAAGAAAAAGTTGCGAGCCTTTCTGATTTAGAAGAAACACCTACACCAAGCGAAAATGTAAATTTAAGCGACATAGAAAGTGTTCATACTGCAATGGAAGCTGATTTTTCCGCAAACGGAGAGGCATTACTTGCAAGCTCCCTAATGCAGGCAAAAAATTGGCGTTTAGAAGGAAACACTGTAAAATGTTCTGTAGAAATTCAGTTTGAGCAGTTGCAGTTACGCCAGCAGGGAAGCAAAGTTTCTGCATACCTTTCTAAGCTTTATGGCCGAACAATAGCTTTTGATGTTGAATACGAAGAACCAGAGAAAGCTGTGCAGAAAGAAGCTTACCCTGTAGAAGTAGAACTTTTGCGCGACATGTTTAAGGGTAAGGTTGTGGGCGGTGCATAAGCTTTAGAATATTTGTTATGATATTATGGAAGAAAAAGAACATTTTGGGAGGAAAAAATGAATCCTTTTGATTTGATGAAAGATTTTGGAAAAGTAAAAGAGCAGCTCGAAAAGGCTCAGGAAAAGCTTGCAGAACTTTCTGCAACGGGTTCTTCTGGCGGCAACATGGTTGTTGTTACAGTAAATGGCAAGTTTGAGATGATAGACATTCAGCTAGACCCAATTTGTGTAGATAATAGAGATGTTCCTATGCTGCAGGACTTAATAAAGGCAGCTCATCATGCAGCTGTAGAAAACATGCAGGCACAGATAAAAAATACATTAGGCCCTATGGTATCTGGTCTTGATATTCCAGGAATGACTCTTTAGTTATGAATGCATTAGAAGAACTTACAGAAAGCTTTTCTCGTCTTCCAGGAATTGGAAAAAAATCTGCTTCCCGCATTGCAAACCATCTTTTAAAGGCAGACCCTCATTTTATGAAGCTTTTTTCTTTGCAGATTGCAACTCTTCAGGAAAAAATTCATCCATGTCCGGAGTGTGGTGCCTGGACAGAAAATGACCCCTGCCCAATTTGTTCTGACCCGACACGCGAAACCTCTACAATTTGTGTTGTAGAACAGGCTCAGGATGTAACTACAATAGAAGCTTCTCACGAGTTTAGGGGGCTTTTTCATGTTTTGGGTGGCGTAATAAGCCCTTTAGATGGTATTGGTCCAGACAAGCTTAACATATATAAGCTTGTGGAAAGAGCTAAAAAGTTTAATGTAAGCGAAGTAATTTTAGCTACAAATCCTACAGTAGAAGGCGACACTACAGCTTTGTATGTGCAGCATCTTTTACAAGATTCTCTTCCAAACGTAAAAGTAACGCGTCTTGCAAGTGGTCTCCCTGTTGGCGGTGACCTGGAGTATGCAGACCGTCTTACTTTGGCCCGCAGTTTTAGGGGAAGAGTAGTTTTTTAGAATTTATCTATAAATATCTTAACTTAAACACAAAAATAAATTAAACTTCTCTTGAATTTAGTGTATTTTTCACCTGTTTGTGCCGAAATTTAGAGCGGAAAACTGTCTTTAAAATTTTTTAATGCAGAATTCTACAGATTTTTACAGAATTTTTTAAAAAGATTTAAATTCTGTTTTAAGCGTCTTAAAATTATGGTGAGGTAAAAAGCTTTAGTGCTACGCGTCTTTGGTTGTAAAAAGTCTATAGTTTTTCTCGTTATGTCTGCATTTTTTATAGGCATGTTAAATGCAGAGGGAGTTTCTATAGAAACTATGCAGAAAGACCCGTATTTTTCTACCGGTAATGTAGAAAAAGAGCTTGAAAAACAAAAACAGGTAGAAGTTCAGGAAGATATGGATGCCGAGCCTGACCCGGAAAGTTTAGACCCAAATTCTAAAAACTTTTATAACGCAAAAAACTGGAGTCTTGGTATAGAAGAACCTGAGGAGAAAGAAGAGGTTTTAGACCCGAAACAATATGTTGCCACTCCCGGTACAGACCAACCTAAGCCGCGCGAAAATATAACCTTTGCAAAGTATTCTGACCAGCTTAGGGCAGAAGAACCCTGGTTTTATCAGCATGCAGATTTTACTGCAGGCTATTCTGCATTTTATGGAATTTCAACAGACTCAGAAAAAAGCATACCTGTGCTTTTTGATTTAGGAAGATTTTTTTACATTGCTCCAGTTGGCATAAATTTAAAAGCAGAAACGATTGTCTTTAAGGTTAAGGAATTAGCCTTAACTGTGGGCTTTATGGGAGAAGTTAGCTACCTCTGGCGTACAGAAGAACGTTATAAGCTTACCGCATGGCAAACAGATATGACGCTGTTTGGTGGCTTGAGGTTTCACTTTATAGGTAACTCCAGCCTGGAAGTGTTTGCAGGCGGAGGTCTGATGGGGCTTTTTGGCACAAAATTTAGCTTTGTAAGTGGTGCAGAAAGCGAAACCATGAACTTTTTACGATTCCAGGGAGAAGCCGGACTTTTGTTTTCGTACTATTTTACTCGCGTCATAGGTTTAGATGCGTCTTTAGATTTTGCTTTTCCACTTATGTTTGACGAGCCGCTTTATCCGAAAATTCATTTAAATGTGGGGTTGGGACTGCATATATGAGTGTAAGTAAAATACACGTTTTAAAAGTTCTAAATTCTCACATTTTGGCTTTGCTGGGGGTATTGTGTCTGCTTTCTTCCTGCTCGCTTTTTACTACAAAAATTTCTGACTTTCTGTATGAACAGGAAAATAAAATATATGTTTCTTCCATAGAGTTTGACACTACTTATCCAACAGATTCTGACGGCATAACCTGTATACCTTCTAATGAAGACATACCTTTAAGGTTTTTAATACAAAATCCGGGTGCTTTTCCTCTTACTGCATCCATAGAAACTCAGGCAGACTCAAGCAGTGTGCTTTCTGATTTTTCCAGCTCTGAGCGTTATACATATAATTCTGACCCAGGAACAACAGATGTTGTAGAGCTTGTGTATACAAAAGAAATGCTTACTGCTCTAGAAAAAAATAAAGCAGGAACAGACATTAGCCCAACACTCTATCTTTATGCTTCAGATGATTACACTTATGAAGACAGTATAGACCCTTATGTTGCTACGTTAAACGTAAATAGTCCGCCACCTCCCGTGCAGGGTGCCTGCGTAATGGTAGACGAGGCTTTTAAAACTAACAGCTCTAAAGGAAAGTATGTACTTTGTTTTAACCTTCCTGATGACTTGTTTAGTAAAGATAACGACGACTATGGCATTCATTCAGATGTTATTACAGGTAAGATAGAAGGTCTTACTGGAATCATAGACGCAGGAGACAATACTTCTGTTTCTTACAAAAAATTTGAACAGGGGTTTAGCTTAGAGTTAGACCCGGAAAGCGGAACTTATAATACAGTTTATCTTCCAAGTAAAGAACCTATCAAGCTGGGGGTAAACAGTTATACAAATGTTCAAAGTAGTACAACTGCAGACGGAATGCCCGCTGCAACATTTGGTGCATGGACTTATCCTGTTTACATTACAGACGGAGCTTATTCATATAGCGGAGATGTTCGTGAGTACACAATAACGCTTATTGATGAAGCTGGTTTAGAAAGTAGCGTAACAGTTGCAACAAATTCTCATCAGCTTAAGCCTGTAACTGCAAATGCGGATAGTACAGAAGTTATTACACTTGCAGATGATGAATATTACACTTTAATTTTGACGGCACCAACTCGTACAGTTGGGACTATTTTTGAAGAAGTTAGTGACGTAACGATTGTTTATAAAATTTACTCCAAAGATTATTCAACAGGTTCTGCTGTTACAACTCTTATAAAGAAAGGTGAAGAGCTAGATACCGTAAGTTGTCAATTATATGAAGGCACTTATGTGGTACAGGCTTATGCACATAAAGAAGGCTATATAGACAGTGAAATTTTAAATGTAACGCTTTATTTGGGTGCAAAAATTGAAGTAGAAATGAATATAGAAACTCCTGGCGAATATAATGCTTATGTTGGAGTTGCTCCTGTAGAATTCTGGACAGAGGATATTAAACAGTCTGTAAAAACAAGAAGCATATATGTGGAAACATATCTTTATTCAACTTATGAAGATGAGGATTCTGGAGAAACAAGAAAGATAATAGAAACTTCAAAGAAATATGATGTAGAGATGTATCTTATGCAAAATGGAGAAGTAATTTATGACTCTGTTATTGAAGATTTTTATGAAAATAAAGTTTATTACCTTACGGGTGACCAAGAAAATAAGTGGAGCTTTGAAACAAGTTGTCTGCTGTGGCAGACTTTACATGATGAAGTTTATACATTACTCATAAAGGTTATACCAAGTGAAACAGAAATTTTCTCTGGTAGTATTCCTATTACCGTGCATTATGGTTCTGAAGATGAAGGAGGGTAGTGGCGAAAACTAAAACACAAAGCCCTCCTTTGAAGAGGCAAAAATGGCTCGTGCTTAAAAAAATCTTAATAATGGATAACACCTAATTTTGGTGTTATAATACATAAAATAAGATTAAAAAGCACTAAAATGGTTTAAAGTGTGGAAAACTTTAAAGTAGACATTTATAAATGGAAACACGAGTGGGACGTTTTCCTAGAGGAGATTTTATATGAAAAGAAAATTTAAATTTTCTTTGATGCTTGTGTGCGTTGCGCTCCTAGCATTAACGGGTTGTACTAACTCTCTTGTAAAAGTAGTTACCGAAAGTACTGACAATGAAGGCATAACTGTAAAAAAAGTAGAAGACGGATATGCCTACCTTGAGATGGATGTTCATTCAACTGTAATGAAGCAGTTAGAAAACCGTTCTATTTTGCCAGAAGTAGGAACACTCTATTACACTGTTGTTGGTATTTATACACAAACTGTGCCTAATGCTGAGGATCAGGTTTGTATAGATAATATTGCTACCTTTACAAGTGCAGCAGATTATTCTCTTGCATTTACAGATTCAACAACAGGAATAGCACGTTTAAAGATGCGTGTTGGAGGTTTCTGGGGTATAAGTGTAATTGGTACAACAGTAGACTACTCTACAACTACAGATTACTATACTTCTAATAGCACTTACTGGACAGATGCAGATGCCGCTCATACATATTCAGATAGACAGGCTGTAACTTTAGCTATAGCAGGTAAAGCTGTTAACGCTTACAAGTGTTTTTATATAGACTCAAGCGGTAATATCATGGACGGTAATAATACTTCTAATAACGCTGAAACTACATTTACTGTAAGTACAAGTACAAATGGTACAGGTAGCATAAGCCTCCCTATTCTTTGTGAAGCCGGTACAGATTCTAAAACAATAGCTTCTTACTGCATGGTATTTAGTGCAATTAGCATTGCTTCTGGAGAAACTGCTCCAAGTAACATTACAGGAACCGTTACAGAGGGAACAGAATTTACAATTGAACTAGACAGTGTACCTGCTGGTACTTATAATGTACAGATTTTCTTCTATAGTAAGGATGTAGCAAGTCAAAGTACATCAACAGAAGTTTACACACATACAGAAACATTAACCGTATGGGCAGGACAAACTTCTAAGTGGGTAAATTCTACAAGTAGTGGAACTGTTTATACTTATAATTCTACAAATAATTACTACTACTTAGACGTAACTACAAGCATGCGTACAGGAATTCGTTCTGTATTCTACATTGCAGGTACAAACTCTGGAATTCTTTCTAAAACAACTACAGAAAACGGTTCTATATTCTACCCGTTTGATAGCCTTAAAGATGCATATGATGCAATTACAGCTGTAGAGTACGAGAATATAGACTACTTAATTGTAGTAGATGGTGTATTGTTTGATGCAACAAATGATGATTTAACTTATGCTCTTGCAAATACAAGGTGCTGTACAACAACAATTTTAGGTTTAGGAAGTGCTATAACAGATAGTTTCTTAGCTCTTACTAAGACAGGAAATTCAAAATTAACACTTAAGAATATAACTGTAACAGGTGATGTAAGTGTTAAGGCTGATTTGCTTTATCTTGATAATGCAATTCTTAGTGGAGATACATCACTCTACACAGATTCTACTAATACAGATTTTGACGTTGCTAAGTACCCTATCTATGTTTCTGGAGAAGATACTGTTTCTACAGCAACAATCAGCTGGAATGGAGCAACTCCATCTTATAACTCTATTCTTGTAAAGCACATAGCAGATGCAAATGCTACAGATAATGGTCGCCTTACTTCTAGTCATGAAAGCCAATTTACTTTATCAAGCTCTTATTCACAATATCTAACTACATATAACAGAGGACTTGATTCACTTTCTACAGCAAATTCTTATGGAGACATTATTCTTAAGCGTGTAACTTCTATTACTATTACAGATGGTTCTGCAACTACATTTGTATTATCTTCTAGTTCTTCTGTTAGCACGCTTGATGTGACAGTATCACAAGTAACAACAGACCTTACATTTACATCTACAATTCAAGATGGGGACGGAAATACAACTTCAGAAACAATTAGTGGAATTGATGCTAAGGTTTATTCTGGTTCTGCAGATGTTACAAGTCGCTTTACAATTGCAGCAGGTCCAAACTATAGAAGTATAACACTTAAACCAACTTCTGAATTTGTAAACCTTGTTGCAGCACAACAGGACACAGAATACTACACTGTAACTGTAGTCTGGACATACAATGACCGCGAGTACAGTGCAACATACACATTCTCTGTAACTCCGTAACGCACAGTACGTCATGCCGGTTTAGAGCCGGCATGCTGCCTGAGTGGTACGTCATGCCGAACTTGTTTCGGCATCTGTACCACACAGATTCTGAGACAAGCTCAGAATGACATTTTCGCGTCAGAATGACATAAAGACTCAAAAATTCTATGACAAATGTAATACATAAGATTTTAGTTTTTGTTTTTTTTAACATATTTTTCTGCACAGGTGCCGTTGCACTTTCATTTGATGAAAAATATGTAGAGGGCGGTATTACTTATAATAGTGATATAGGTTTTACGCCTTCGTTTTTATCTGGGTATGCATTGTATTCTATGGTTAATGAAAACTTTGAAATTATAGCTGCAACAAAAGCAAGTGTAAAAGATGTTCAGCTAACAGGGGTTTTTATTTTTTTTCCTTACATTAAAGAAAACCTAAAATTAGGAGTTGATGCTTCTTGCAATATAGACTGGTATCTAGGTATAAGCCTTGCTAACCATCTTTTAGCTGGTGGCGTCTTACAATGGAGCCCTTGCTGGTGGTATAAAAATAATTTTGATTTTAATTTTATGCTAAAAGAGAGAACTATTTTTTCTATTGCAGATACAATTCCTCTACTTTGGAATTATAGTTTTGCAATTTCTCTATTGCATACATTTTTTATTGGAAATGGTTTTTATCTTAAGCATTGTATTGCAACTTACGAAATGTTTAGGCACATGATTTTATGTGCACCTACTTTTTCTTTTGCAGTTGGATATTGCTTAAAAGATAAATGGTTTTTAGAAACATGTTTGAATATTCGTTATACAGACTTTTTTACTCTTAGTGCGTATTATGAAGATTCAGAAATAAACATAAATGTAAGGTATAAGTTTTGAGAAAATTTTTTATTATTTTATTTATAAGTTTTTCTCTTTTTTCTTCTTGTAAATATGCATTGAACGAAGCATTTTATAGGGCTCATGATGTGTCAGAGAGAGCAAGCGAAGTTTATGAGCTTTCTTCGCCTGTACAAAGTGATTCTGATTTTTATGGTAAAACTTTTTCTGTTGTGTTTTTTTCTGACATTCATTTTGGAAAAGCGGGTTCTAAACGTTATGAAGAAAATTTCCTTACATGGCTTACTTCTTTTGTAGAAACAAATGAAGTTCCTGCATTTTGTGTGTGTTTAGGTGATATTGCAGATCATGGTTTAGAAGAAGAATTTATTGAATATAATTCATTTGCAAAGCGTGTTAATGAACTTTTAGGTGGTAATGATAACGATGTAAAAGTTTTAAATGTTTTAGGGAATCATGATTTGTATAATAGCGGTTGGTTAAAATATAAAGAAAATATTTATCCTCATTCAGCATTTTATTATTTTACAACAAAGTCTTTTAGTTTTTATGTAATAGATTCTGCAAGTGGCTCTATGGGGCTGCGGCAGCTTTCTATATTTAAAGAAGCTGTGGAACAAGATGAAAAGCTAAAGATAGTATGTGGTCATATTCCTGTGTACGGAGATCCTCTTTTAAATTTTGATTACTTTTCAATGCAGAACTCTTATGAAACAGATAGGCTTTTGAGTATGTTTGCCGAGAATAATGTAAAGTATGTTATTGAAGGGCATATTCATTCGTACTACAGAAAAAATTTTGGAAATTTTATAGAATACATAGTGCCAGGCATTACATCTAGTAATGAGTGGAGTGTTTTATATTTTGATGATTCAACTGGTTGTGTTAAAAAAGAAGAACTCTATTTAGATGGCATTTTACAGTAGCCTCTCTTAATTTTTATACATAAGCTTTTTAAAACTCTGTTATATTACAGTATGTTATTAAATTATAACATTAAAAAAATTGACAATAGCGTTTCCGTGTAATAATTTTTTTTATATCAATTTAATAATTTTTTGCAAAAGGAAGGCTAGCAATGAAAAAGACTACAAAAAGAATTTTTTTGATTTTAGGGGCAGTTTTTGTTTTAGTAATAATTGCACTTCTACCTAAAAAGAAAATGTCACTTCCTCCACAGGAAGAAACTGTTTATACTGTAAAGACTCAGACTGTTACAAAAACAGATTTACAGGAATACCTTCGCATAAATGGTACGGTTAAGGCAGAAAACACAATCTCTGTTTTCCCAGATATTGGAGGTAAACTTACACGTGTGCCTGTAACACTTGGAACTTACGTTAAAAAAGGCCAGCTTATTGCAGAGGTAGACCCTTCTTCTCCAGGCTCACAGTATTCAAAAAGTCCAGTGTATGCTCCAATTGACGGCTACATTACTTCTCTTCCACTTACTCCCGGAACAACAGTAACAACCTCTAGCGAAATTGCTCAGATTGGTAACATAGAAAAACTTCAGATAGAGTGTAAGATTCCAGAAAGTAAGATTTCAGTTTTACAAAATGGTCTAACTGCTCACGTAGCACTTGAAGCTTATAAAGGTGCCTTGTTCCCAGCCCATGTATTCCGCATTTCTCCAATTGTAGACGAAACAAGCCGTACAAAGGAAGTTTATCTTTTGTTTGATACAACTGATAGCCGCATAAATGCCGGTATGTACGTTAAGATTCTGCTTAATACGGTTCTGCATGAAAACGTAATTGTAATTCCTACAGACTGCGTAATTTCTGATGGAAGTAAACGCTATGTTTATGTTTATACTTCTGGCGAATCGCGAGAAAGCGGAACTGTAGAAAAGCGTGAGGTAACTTTAGGTGCCACAGTTGACGGAAATGTAGAAGTTACTGACGGACTTTCTGAAGGTGAAGTTATTGTAGTAAGTGGAATGCAGGTTTTGTCTGACGGCGTAAAAGTAAAAGAAGTTGGTACTTCTAGTAGCGGGGAGGAGTAATGAGTATTTCTAAAAAAGTAATTGAGCATCCTGTTTTAACGCTTTGCGCTTTTGCACTTATTGCAATTATTGCGTTTTTTACGCTCGGAAACATTCAGATAGACCTTATGCCAGACATGGACATGCCTGTTGTAATGGTAATGACAAGCTATGATAACGCAGGTCCTGAATCTGTAGAAAAAAGCGTTACAGAAGTTTTAGAAAGTGGCTTAGTAAGTCTTAGTAATCTTGATGAAATGACAAGCGAGTCTAGTGAAGGTTCTTCTTTGATTAAGCTTCAGTTTAATTACGGAACAGATTTGGAGGTTGCCGTAAATGACATTCGCGATAAACTTGACCAGGTAAAAGGTTCTCTTCCTGATGACTGTGATAGTCCGCAGATTTTTAAGTTTAGTTCTGATTCTCGGCCGATAATGACGCTTTCTTTAAGTGGAAATAAAACTGCTGATGAACTTCGTAAGCTTGCAGATGATTCTGTTGCAGATGTTTTGGAGCAGACATCTGGTATTTCTCAGGCAAGTGTTTCTGGTGGACGAGAAGCAATTGTTCGTGTAGAGCTAAGTCAGAACAGACTTGATGCATATAACCTTACACTTTCTGGTATTGCATCTACGTTGGCAAGTCAGAATATAGAACTTGGTGGAGGTAGTGTTTACGAGGGTACTAGAAAATATATGGTTCGTACAACAGGTGAATTTAGCTCAATAGAAGAAATAAATGACACAGTTGTAGGAACATTAAACGGCTATGACGTAAAACTTTCTGATGTAGGAAATGCCGAAATGGGTTATAAAGATCAGACAAGTGAAGTTTTTATAAACGGAAAGCCTGGTGTTTACATAAAACTTCAAAAGCAAAGTGGAAGTAATACAGTAAATGTTGCAAATGCAGTTTATAAAAAGATTGCAGAAGTACAAAAAACTTTGCCAGAAGGCGTTACACTAGATATAATTTCTGATGACTCAACAAGCGTTCGCGACACTCTTGCTTCATTAATAAAATCTATTCTTGAAGGATTTATCTTAACCGTCTTAATATTGTTTGTGTTCTTGCGCAGCGTAAAAAGCACAATCATCATGGCAATTTCTATCCCATTTAGTGTACTTATTACAATTTTAATAATGGTGTTTACAGGAATTACGTTAAACATGATAACCATGACAGGTCTTATCTTAGGCATTGGTATGGTTGTAGATGCTTCCGTTGTTGTACTGGAAAACATTTATGTTTACCGACAGAGAGGAACAAGTGCAGGTGTTGCAGCTGCAATTGGTACTGAAGAAGTTATGTCTTCTGTTGTGTCTGGTAACTTAACTACAATTTGTGTATTTATTCCGTTCTTTGTTTACAAAAATCAACTTAGCATGATGGGCGAACTTTTTACAAGCCTTATGATTGTTATTGTAATTGCCCTTGTTTCTTCACTCTTTGTTGCAATGTTCTTAGTTCCTGTTTTAGCCGGGAAGTTCTTAAAAGTTGATAACAGAAACGAAACTCCTATTAAGAACAAAGCATTTAAGAAGTTTGATGAAGTTGTTGGTAATGCAATTGAATGGATTACTGAAAAATATAAAAAAGGTTTACATTTTGTTTTGCATCACAGATTTGTAACTGTACTCATCGCTTTTACTATTTTAGGTGCTTCTGTACTTCTGTTTAGTCAGTTACGTATTACGATGATGAGTAATTTTAACGACACCTCTGTTGGCCTTAATGTGGAGCTTCCTCTTGGAACAAAACTAAGCGAAACAGAAAATGTTTTAGACCAGTTTTATGAAATAATTCTAAGCGAAGTAAAGGGTTACGAGAATATAATTGTTTCTGTAGGTTCTTCTAGCGGAATGGGAATGAGTAGTGATACCTCTTACAAGGGTTCAATTTCCATTACGCTTCCAGATGCTTCAAAACAGATTGACACTGCAGAAAGTATAAAGCAAAAGCTTCGTCGTCATTTTGAAGACTTCCCTACTGCAACATTTACTTTTGATGAAGGTAGAATGCAGCAGATGACCGGAAGTGACATAGATATAGTTTTCCGTGGTAATGACTTAGATAAAATTCTAGAAACTGCAAACACACTTTCTAGTTTAATGAAAGAAAAAATTCCTGAGATTGCAGAGCCTGAACTTGACATGGACTCAGGACTTCCTCAGGTAGAAATAAAAATTGACAGAGAAAGGGCAAGTAGCTTTGGTATTTCTGTTACTTCTATTGCAAACGAAATTAATTACAGCATTAACGGAAAAACTGCAACAACGTATCATGCCGACGGGGACGAATACAGCGTAGTGCTTTTGCTGGAAGAACACGACAGGACAGACATTCCAGACCTTGAAAAAATTTATGTAGAAGGAACAAGCGGCCGCTATGCCGTAAGTAACTTTGCAGAAGTTATTCGCGGAACAGGACCCGTTACAATTAACAGAGAAAATCGCCTTCGTACAGTTCACTTAACTGCAAACATAAATGGTACCTCTAGTGCAGGCGACGTTGAAAATCAGATTAAGAGCATTATAAATGACGACATGATTATAGATGAAGGAATTACAGTTTCGCTAGAAGGTTCTTGGGGAGATACCATGGACATGATGAAGGTGTTCCTTATTATAATCGTGCTTGCCGTAATCTTAGTATTTGGCGTTATGGCAGGAACTTACGAAAGCTTTAAAGAGCCGTTTATTAACCTGTTTACACTTCCATTTTTGATTGTAGGTGCAGTTTTAATTCATCTTATCACAGGAAATTCATTTAGCATGGTAAGTATGATTGGTGTTGTTATGCTGATTGGAATTGTTGTAAACAATGGAATTATTTTGGTAGACCAGACAAATCTTTTAGTAAAGCGAGGTATGCCGCTTTTTGAAGCATGTGAAGAAGCAGGTAAGAGCCGCTTCCGCCCGGTAATGATGACAACGCTTTCTACATTGCTAGGTATGGTTCCGCTTGCCTTCTTTGGAGATGCAAACTCCAGTATGACGCAGCCTATAGGACTTTGCGTAATCGGCGGTTTAACAAGCAGCACTATAGTAACACTTTTTATAATTCCGGTAATTTATTCTCTCTTTAATCAGAAGAAGAGTAAAAAAGAATTTAAGATGGACGATGAACTTGTTAAGAGATTGGAAAGCGTAAAAGCCGCTTCTAATGGAGGTCAAAAATGATAAGGGTAGAAATTTTTTCTAATCAGTCAATGCAGGAAAAACTCATAAATAACTTAGAGGCTTCCATTCCAGGCTTTCTGTACAGCATAATTCCGCTAAGTCATGGACGCGGCGGCGAAAGCTACAAGCTTGGAACTTCTATATGGCCAGAGACAAACGTCATTATAATTGCTTACTGCGATGATGATAAAGAAAAAACTATAGAAACTGTTGTGAACTACTTAAAAGAAAAATTTCCAGAGGAAGGAATAAAACTTTTTGTACTCCACGACCGTTAATTTTTATATGCTGCCCAAGATATAAAATGATTTTTATTTCTTTGGCAGCTTTTTTTTATACGATTATTCTGCTATATTTTTTGCATGGCATTTAATATAAACGATTTACATAATATTCCGTCTTTTGGGGTGGCTGGAAACTTTACAGGCCACTTGGAGCAGGCAGGAGAAGCAAAAGATTTTCTAGGCACTGTTACAGAGGAAGAAAATGCACCTAAGGCTCTTTTCCCCACATTCATTCCAAAGACTGAAGGCACGCCTTATAATGCCCCTGAGTTTTTAAGCGTTTACCCTTTTAGTTCAGAAAAAATTATTTTCCCTTCAGAAGAAGTTTTACATTCCGGGAACCTCCAGATTGAACCCGAGTGTGCCTTTTTGTGCAATGTTGAATGGAAAGATGAAAAAATTACTTCGTTAACGCCAGTTGCATTTACGGCGTCCAACGACTGCTCAATTCGCAAAGAGGGTGCTAAAAAAATAAGTGAAAAGAAAAACTGGGGCGAGTGCTCTAAAGGAATTTCAGAAAACTTTATTCCGTTGGAGAATTATAATTCTGACTGCAAACTTTCTGATTACCGCATAGCAAGTTACCTCTTGCGTGGCGATGAACTTTTTGAGTACGGCGAAAACAGCAGCGTAAAAAGCTACAGCTACATTTACGAAAAACTTACCCGCTGGCTTTTAGAAAAGCTGAATAATCAAAAAGATTCAGGCCCTGCAGAAAATGTTTACGAGTACATAAAAAACTTTAAACCTGGTCAGGTTCTTATCTCCATTGGTGCTACACGGTACACAGACTTTGGCGAGCACAACTTCTTAAAAGCCGGTGACAAAAGCATTGTTGTCCTTTACCCGGAAAGCGTTTACTCTGCCGGGCAAATTAAAAACATGATAAAAGACGGCACTGTGCACAGTAAAAATGACATAAGCTTCTTAGAGCAGACTGTGTGTGTTAAAAAACTTTACTTTTCATAAACGTATGCTATACTTTTATTATGGAAGACCTAATAAATCTTGTTCCGTGGATTTGGCTTGGCGTTGCTGTCCTGTGTGTGCTTATTGAAGCGTTTACTTTTTCACTTACGACAATCTGGTTTGCACTTGGAGCTGTTGTACTGATTTTTGTTTCGCTTACACATATTGCGCTTCAGTGGCAGCTTTTGATTTTTGTTGTTGTTTCGCTTTTGCTTTTAATTTTTACCCGTCCGTTTGCCGTAAAAAAACTTAAAGTTAAAAAGACACCTACAAATGCTGATTCTCTGATTGGGAGAAAATGTATTGTTACAAAAGAAATTACAGAGCTTGAAAAAGGTGAAGTAAAAATTAATGGAAATGAATGGAGTGCCCAGAGCGTTGGCGGAGTAAGCATTCAGCCTGGCGAAGAAGTTACTGTTAAAGAAATTCAGGGTGCAACGCTGATTGTAGAAAAAATATAAGGCCTGTGCCCGTTACGAAGTAGCGGAACGCATTGTAGTGACGGAACTACGGAAAGCAGGGTTCGCAAAAAAGTTAATGTTTAGTGCGGTGACTTTTGCCGCCATTCTAAGCTGATATCGTAAAAAAAGGAGAAGAAAAATGAGTGTTTATCTTATTGTTGCGCTTATTGTTTTAGTGATGATTTTAGTCATCGTAAACATCCGCATCGTTCCGCAGAGCCACGCTTTTCTTATTGAGCGTCTTGGCACCTATGTTGCAACCTGGCAGACGGGGCTTCACGTTAAGCTTCCGTTTTTAGACCGCATTGCAAACAAGGTTTCTCTTAAGGAAAAGGTTTTAGACTTTCCGCCACAGCCTGTCATTACAAAAGATAACGTTACAATGAAAATTGACACTGTGGTTTACATGCAGATTACGGACCCTAAGCTTTACACTTATGGTGTGGAAAATCCTATGACTGCCATTGAAAACTTAAGTGCAACAACCTTGCGTAACATAATTGGCGAACTTGAACTTGACGCAACTTTAACGAGCCGCGATGTCATTAATTCTAAGATGCGCTCTATTCTTGACGAAGCGACTGACCCCTGGGGTATAAAAGTAAATCGTGTTGAAGTTAAAAACATTATGCCACCGGAAGCTATTCGCGAGGCAATGGAAAAGCAGATGAGGGCAGAACGTGAACGTCGTGAAAAAATCTTAATTGCAGAAGGTCAGAAGCAAAGTGAAATTTTAGTTGCAGAAGGCAAAAAGCAGGCTGCAATCTTAGAGGCAGAGGCTTCAAAGCAGGCGGCAATTTTAGCGGCAGAAGCAGACAAGGAGGCGGCTGTCCGCAGGGCAGAAGGTGAGGCAGAGGCTATTCGTGAAGTTCAGAAGGCAACTGCAGACGGTATAAAAATGATAAAGGAAGCGGGAGCTGATGAGGCTGTTATTAAGCTTAGAAGTTTAGAGACTATGGAAAAAGCCGCTGACGGTAAGGCCACAAAAATTATTGTTCCGGCAGACTTCCAAAATCTGTCTGGCGTTGTAAGTGCCATAAGTGAACTTGTTAGAAAGTAAACATTTAACGGGCATCAGTGCCCTTATATAAGGAGACAAAATTGCCACACATAACAATTGAAATGTACCCGGGAAGGGATGATGAAACTAAAAAGCGTCTGGCGGAGGCTGTCTTAGAGACTGCTTCTAGAGAACTTAACCGCGGAAAAGAACATTTTTCTGTAAGTATTGTAGACGTTTCCCAGGACGAATGGAAAGAAAAGGTTTACGACAAAGTTGTAAAGGATAAGAATACTTTCATTCAGCCCGGATACACGGTGTAAGCTTTTAAGCTTGCAAAATAACAATTTTTTTACAATAAAAAAATTACCTTTACGCAAAATTGCTTTTTCGGTAAAATATCGCCACTTATGGAATTTACACAAGAAAAAATTGACGCACTTCAGGTAAATGAAGTGGAAATTATGAAGCGCATTGCCGACGAGCTTAACATTCGTGTAACTCAGGTTAGTGCAGTTATTAGTCTGGTTCAGGAAGGATGTACAATCCCGTTTATTTCCCGCTATCGTAAAGAAAAGCACGGTTCTCTTGATGAAGTTCAGGTTCGTGACTGCGACCATCTTTTTACTTCTTACAAGAATTTGGAAGAACGTCGCCTAGAAATTGTTAAGGGAATTTTTGGTCAGGGAAAACTTACTGAAAGTCTTTACAATGCCGCAATGAATGCAAAGACTCTTACAGAGCTTGAAGATTTGTGGGCACCGTTTAAGAAAAAGAAGAAGACCCGTGGCATGGTTGCAATAGAAAAAGGACTTGAGCCTTTAGCAGACTTTATCTTTGATGCTTCAAACGATGATGCCGTGGTAGAAGCAAAGGCTTGTGAATTTATAAAAACAGACTGCGAAGATGAAGCTCTGAAGGTTGAAAGTGCAGAAGACGCAATTAAGGGGGCAGAAGATATTTTGGCAGAAAGAGTAAGCCAAGATCCTAGTAACAGAAGTAGTGTTCATGACCTTTACATTGCAGAAGGTACAATGGTAACAAAGGGAATTGTACCTGAAGGACAGGATGCAGAAACTGCAGAAAAAACTTCTACATACAAAATGTACTGGGACTACTCTGAGCCGTTGAATCAGGTAAAGCCGCACCGTATTCTGGCAATTAACCGCGCAGAACGCGAAGGTGCTCTGGAAGTTACACTTGATGTAAGTGTAGAAAATGCCGTAAAGGAAATTCAGAAAAAATACAAGTGTGCAAATAAGTATCACAAGGAAGCAATTGAAGACGGAGTAGTTCGTCTTTTAAGTCCTGCAGTTTTGCGCGAAATTAGAAGTGATGAGTTTGATGAAGCGGATGCTCACGGAATTGGAGTATTCAGTGAAAACTTAAAGAATCTTCTAATGACTCAGCCAATTAAGGGAAGTCGCGTTTTAGGTGTTGACCCTGGAATTAGAACCGGAACAAAGTGTGCAGCCCTTGACGAAACAGGAAAGTACCTTGGTTACTTTAAGATTTTCCAGACTCAGCAGCCGGACGACGCATATAATCAGATTAACGAAGCAATAGACAAATATGACATTCAGGTTGTTGCAGTTGGTAACGGAACGGGAAGCCAGGAAGTACAGGCAATTGTTTCTAAGGTTATAAGTGAGAACTACGCAAAGAGCGATGTTCAGTATACTGTAGTAGATGAAAGCGGTGCTTCTGTTTACTCTGCAAGCGATATTGCACGTGAAGAATTCCCGGAACTTGATTTAACTATTCGTGGTGCAATAAGTATGGGACGCCGCTTGCAAGACCCTCTTGCTGAACTTGTAAAGATTGACCCTAAGGCAATTGGTGTAGGTCTTTATCAGCATGATGTAAACCAGAAAAAGCTTTCTGATACTCTGGATGAAGTTGTAGGAAGCGTTGTTAACCAAGTTGGTGTTAACTTAAATACGGCAAGTGCTTCTTTACTAAAATATGTTTCTGGCATTAATTCCAGCCTTGCAAAAAAGATTGTTGCTTACCGTGATGCAAATGGAAAAATTAAGAGCCGTGAAGACCTTAAAAAAGTCAGCGGTTTAGGTCCAAAAGCATACGAACAGTGTGCAGGATTCTTAAAAATTCCGGAAAGTGAAAATCCTTTGGACAATACTTGGGTTCACCCGGAAAATTATGCTGTTGCAAGTGAAGTTCTTCCTTTGGTTCAGAAGAATGAAAAAATTTCCAGTGACCTAAAAAAGCAGCTGGAAGAAAAATATGGCATTGGCGAAACTACAATAAATGACATTGTAGAAGAGCTTGCAAAGCCTAACCGCGACCCGCGCGACGGATACCCTGCTCCAATCATGCAGAAGGGTGTTGTTGCCTTTGAAGACTTAAATGTTGGAATGAAGGTAACCGGAAAAATTCGTAACGTTGTAGACTTTGGTGCTTTCGTAGACATTGGTTTACATGAAACAGGTCTTATTCATATTAGCGAGCTTTCTGACAGCTTTGTTTCTGACCCTATGGACGTAATAAAAGTTGGAGACGTTAAAGAGTTTACAATCATCGACCTTGATAAAGACAGGCGGCGCATAAGCTTAAGCCTTAAAAGTGATGCTTCAAGCCGCATTACTCACGAGGGAATGGGCTCTTCTTCTGCAGCAGGTTCTTCCGGAAAGAAAAAGGTTGTTGTAGTAAAGAAGGGGGCTGCAGGAAACAAAGCGTCTCCTTCTTCTTCAGGCTCTGCATACCGCCCGGCTTCAAAACCTCCACGCGAAAAGCAAAACTTTGGCTCAGATGATGGTATGTACTACAACCCGTTTGCTGCTTTACTAAAGAAATAGCACAAGTTTACACAACGTGGAAACTTGCAGAGAAACCGTTTGTCGGTTTCTCGTGTACTACAATCCATTTGCTGCTTTACTAAAAAAGTAGAGATTTGAAAAAAACTGTGTTATACTGTTCGTATATGAGAAAAAGTATACGAGCAGTTTTTTTTGTTTTAATAATTGTTTCCTTTGTTTTTACGATTGTACTAAGCCTTTTTTCTACTTTATGGCGACAGAAATTTCATACAGAAAATGCGAATAAGCTGGTAAATATTTCTAATGGCTGGGGCATAAACGAAAGTGCTACTTTTTCAGATGAAGGCATTATTACCATAAGACGTGTAATAGGTTCAGGGGATATTGCAGAACTATTCCCAAATATTACAAAAGAGCAGTTTGAAAAAGCCTTTATTTTACAACCCGTTTCTATTTCTCCTTCACTGTTTTTTACTACAAAAAATCAGATAGTATTGGTTTATGTAAACTGGGGCGAAGGAGATAAACTAATTTACACTTATGGTTGCGATGGAACTTTTTTAACAGGAAACGAAGGCGGATGTGCAGTTCATTCTGTTCCAGTACCATTCCAGGGTAGAGAAAGTGTTATTGTAAGTATTCAGCTTGCACCTGCGTTTAGTTCTGTAAATTTTAATTTTGACAGATGGTATTATAAAACCTGCGGAATAAAAGTTCCAAAGGTATATATGGGCTGGGACTCTCAGGTATTACAGCAGATGGTAAATACAACCTGGTTTCAATGGGTTCCTGTTTTTTTACTTGCTTTGGTTTCTATAACAATTCTTCTTTACTTTGCTGTATTTTATTTTATGGAAAAGAAGTTTTTGTCGCGTTATCTTTTCTTAGGAATCTTTTCTTTAGGTACGGCTTTGACGCTTTATTTTGAATCCACGGTTGGCTTTTATACATTCAGTAATTCCTTTATACCATATTTCATTACAACGTTTTTAATTGCATTTGAACCGTTTTTCACAATGCATTTTTTGCATCTAAGAAACTCTGTAAAAGAAAACTCTATATATAATAAAGTATTTAAATATGGTTCATTACTAAACTCAGTTTTAGTTTGTGCCTTTGCATTTGTTCGCTTTGTTCCATTTACTTGTATAAGGTTTTATGTTTGTAGCTTTGTTGTAGGTTCTGCAATTTTTAAGTTTTCTGTTGTTTTGCATGAAATAATTTCAGAAAAAGGACATGCGGATTATTACGATGTAATAACGCTTTTAATTTGTTGCTGTATAATTGTAGATGCAATTTTATTTATATTGATTCCGGGTAAGCATGATTTGTTAATGGTAACCAGATGGGGTTCCCTTTTATTCTTTGCAAGTTACGGAGTAAACGCAACTAGAGAATTCTTTGCAGGTGAGTTAGCAGTTGCACGTTCTGAAATTTTGAGAAAGACATTAGATTACGATTTTGTAACAGGCTTACCCCGTGGAACAAATGCATGGAGAGACAGACGTCTTATATGGGGGCAAAAGTTTGGTTTTATTCTTTTAGGTATTGCAGGCTTTAAAGAAATAAATAGAAAGTTTGGTGTTACCGAATGTGAAAATGTCTTAAAGATGCTAAGTCAGGCATTAAAGAATATTTATCCGTTAGAAAATATTTTCCAGCTTACAGGTTCTAAGTTTGGTGTCTATGTTCCGTTAGATAAAATGGAAAATGTTGAAGACGAGATGAAGCTAATAAAAGATGCAGAAGATGACTATAACAGCTTAAAGCTTGGATATAAGATTCATATTGAGTTTGTTTACTCCGTAATGGATTTAGAAAAAGATGTAAACTTGGAAGGCCTTTATGCGCGGCTTTTACCAGAGTTATTAGATAAAATGTTCACGAATGCAGAAATAAAAACTGAGCAATTAAATTTATTCTAGAATTGTAATTTCTACACGGCGGTTTTGAGCTCTTCCTTCTTCTGTGTCGTTTGGAGCAATTGGTTTTTCACTTCCCCAGCCACGGCATATAAAAGAGCTTGTGTTTATTCCACGTACAGAAAGTTCTTTTGCAATTCGTCTGGCTCTTTTTTGAGAAAGCTCTAATTCGTTAGAGGCATCTCCTGCACGAGCTGTGTGTCCTTCTATTAAAAACTGAGACGATGAAACTTGTTTTAGAGCTTTTGCAATTGAATCTAAGAGAGTGTATTCTGTTTCTAAAAGTTCATCGCTGTCCGGCTTAAAACGTAAGTTGCGCAGGCTAAGACGTAAGCCTGCATTTGTCTTTTCTATAGGTATGTTTGAAGGTAATGAAGAAATTATTTTTTCATCTTCCACTTTTGGAGGAAACTCTGTAAAAAGTGTAATTGAGCCTTTAAATTGAATTTGTGTACCGTCTTTGTAAAAGAAAGTTTCGCTGGTGTTGTCTAGTACAAGAAGCGGTGTGCATGTAGAAGTTAAAATTAGAATGTCTGCCTTGTGGCTTCCTGTTGCTTTTGTCAGATTTATGTCTCCGTCTACGTCTATGTGAGAGCCGCCGTAGTTTGTTTGCCATTCAGCTTTTATGCGATAAACTTCTTTTTCTTTGTAGATTTCTTTACCACAAAATGTGTAAAGAACCAGCATGTCCAGTTTTGTAAAAATGCCCTTGTTTAGAGGATCTACGCTTCTTGTTGCAAGACCTTTCCATTGAAAACCGGTAGAAACATTTTCTGGGGTAAAAGTTGGAAAGCTTCTGAAGCTCGGGTAGCCGTTATCCTTTACCATAGAAAGTTCACCAGTTTCTGAAATGGTAAATGTAGAGGGTATTGAGTCGTGAATTCCTTCTGCGGCAATGGCACCGGCTCTTTTTGTTTCTTCTAAAACGTAAAAGTTTCCTTCGTAAAGCATGGAAGAGGACAGGTCTTTTTCTGGGCTTATAAAGCTTCTTACTTCACGGCTAGTAAGTCCTGTGTATTTGCCATTTACGTAACGTAAGAGGTTTGTTCTTTCTACAAGCGAGTAAGTTCGGTTTCCTGTGTATGTAAGCTTTACTTCTGCAGAATTTTGTGCACTTGCCGGCAAGGCTAAAAGTAATAATGCTAAAACAAATAAGGCTTTTGCATGAGGCCGGCATGGAAGGGCGGAAGTTGCCACATTTGTGGCAATGAGCGAGAGCGAACCCTGGAACGCCGTAATAAGAGGCGACTTTTGCTTAAGCGTTTTATAAATGTTCATAAGAAAATTGCCGTATGTAAAATTATAGTGAAAATATTTTTAAAATGAAATATAATGGGAATCTCTAAAAATTGCAATTTTTAGAGATAACTCTGAAAGAGCGATGTTTTAAGTCGTGACATTACAACGACTTAAAACTCGTCGGCATTCTCTAGAAATACACGTTAGTGGATTTCTAGAGATGCCCTAATTATTTATGAATTGTAAAGTAAAAAAAAATAAGCGAGTCGTTTTAAGGAGGATGAACAACGACCCGCTTTTCTTGCTGCTGATGTTACTTTACTCTAGAAAATAAAAACTGTCAATGGATTTTTGAAGAAATTTTGTGAAAATTTATGAATATTTTGCAAAATTTACGGTTTTTTGCAGTTTTTCTAAGTTTATTACGTAAGGACGGTGTCTTATGGAAAAGAAAATAGGCATTATTGGAGCTATGAGCGTAGAAGTTGAAAGCTTAATAGCTTGCTTAAAGCCTTTAGAAGGCGAAAAAGAGGTTCGTAAAGTAGAGCGTGCTTTTCTTACATTTACAGAAGGTTTACTGGACGGAGTTCATGTTGTAATTGTTCGCTCTGGAGTGGGAAAGGTAAATGCGGCTTTATGCGCACAGCGTCTCTGCATTGATTTTGGTGTAACCAATGTTATAAACACAGGTATTGCGGGAGCTATGGCTTCGGGGCTTGGTGTTTTGGATTTTGTTTGCAGTACAGATGCCTTGTACCATGATATGGATGCAACCGGCTTTGGGTATAAGGTTACAGAAATTCCTCAAATGCCTGAAAGCGATTTTAAAGCTGATTCAAAAATGCTTGATGTAGCTACTATGGTTTTTGCGGAGATGGAAGAAGCCAGGGGGCATCAGATGGTTTGCGGTCGTATTGCAAGTGGAGACCAGTTTATTAGCGACAAAGACGTAAAGGCTGTTATTAAGAAAAATTGTTCTCCGGCTTGTGTAGAAATGGAAGGTGCTGCTATAGCACATGCATGCTATTTAAATGATGTTCCGTTTTTAATTATTCGCTGTATGAGTGATATGGCAGATGATAGTGGAGAAAATACTTATAACTTTAACGAAGAAGTTGCTGCAAAAATGAGTGCAAGCTTTGTTCGTAAGATAGTTGTCAGGCTTTAAAAATATTTGAGCGTTAATGCAAAGTGCATAAAAAAGAGGGGGCAGAAAGCCTCCTCTTTTACTTTTAGATGGAATGTATCAATAGCCGTCGCTCATGCTGCGGTTAACGTCGCGCTGGTAAAGTTCTGCATAGATAAGGCTACGCTTTTTTAGTTCATCTTTGAGAGGCTGAGGAAAAGGTGTATAACGCCAGAAGATTCCGCGCACTTCTTTTTCCAGCTTTTGTGTTCCGTTAGCTTCTTTTGTCATCCAAAGAATGTAGTCATCTATAAAGAACTGCTTTACGTCGCCTTTCATCTTTTTTTCTTCAATGTACTGGTAGTAGTGGCCTGTAAGGCCGTCGGTCATCCAGTCGAATGAAGCCTTTTCTTTTGCAACCTGCCATCTTAAGTCTGCAACAGCTGTAAGACAAGCTGTGCGTAAGTCGCGTGGGTACATTGGAATAACAATGCGTCCACGGCTTGTTATGCGGTTAAAGCGGTCAAACGGTTCCCAGCAGAAGCCAGAGTCTCCGTAGGTTGGTACCAAAAGAACGTATGGTACAATACGGTTTGGAACATTGCGATGTATACGTGTAAAGCAGCCGGGGTCTATGCTTTCTATCCAGGCCAGCTCCCTAAGAACGTTTTCTCTGAAGCCTGTTGTTTTGTCCATGCAGTGGAAGAATTCCCGGGTAAATACAGGGAATTGGTTACCCTGACGGCCACAGGTCATTTTTGCCATCTGTCTGATGGTTGTCATTTCGCCAAGGATTTCTTCTTTGCTTGCATTTATGGTTTCTTCCGGAATGTCTCCGGCTTTTTCGTTTAGACTGTTTTCGACTTCTTTTGCTTCCTGAAATTCCCGCAGGTAATTTGTAAGCTCGCGGTCAATTTTCTGTAAAGCATGGAAGCGGTTTGTAATTTCTGCAAAGAGTTTTCTCTGCATTTCTGTGTAAGGCTCTGTGTGTGGTTCTGCACCAATTACTATGGTGTGTTCACAAAGCATGTCTATTCTTTCTTTTATTTCAAACTCAAGGTTGTGTCTTTCGTTTTCTTTACCGGTTAAGAGGCTTTCTACACTCTGTAATTTTCCGGCATTTTTGCTTTTTAACTGCTGAATACGCTGCTGTTCTGCTCCGGGAGTTTTTGCTTTTGCAGGTGCAACTTCGTCTGTTGTACTGGGCTTCATGTTGCCGGCTGTAATGTCGGCAATCCATTCGTCCATATACATTACAGGTTCGCCAGTTGTATTTTTTGTAAATGCTCTGGAAAAGAATTCCTTTGATTCTGGAGAAAATAGCGACGGTAAAACTACGCCGTACCTCATAGCCATTCTTTTGGCTTCCGGTAATCTTGAATTTGTTACTTTTAGGGCAACTGAACGTGCAAATTCCCAGTAGGCTCCTACCATCTGCTGGCGGTAAACCGTGCGGTCCTGTTTGTCCTGACAGTTTAGATATTTAGAAAGAATCTGATGCAGTCTTTGAGCGGCTTCTCCTTCGCCACCCAGACAAGTTTTATAGTATGCAGGGTCATTAAAAACAGGATTTGGTGTTTCGCTAAAGAATTTTTCTACTGGGGCAAAACCGTGTATTGAAAGGTCTACTTCTTTTACGCCAGAAAAGCTTTTGGACTTTGTACTCGCGTTTGCACCCTGACTAGCTGCCTGCTGTTCATTAAAGGCTTTTGTAAAAGAAAAATCACTGCTTGTCTGATTAGGTTGTGGTGTCTGTGGAACATTTGGAATGTTTGGAGCCTTAGTCATGGACGGAAGTTCGTCTTCTGTTTCTTGAATTAGGGCCGCAATGCTAGGGTCAATTTCTTCTGTGTCACTCATATCTTAAAGTATAACACGACATTTTTATTCGGACAAGGTTTTACACTTCATTGTGAAGGCAAATGTCGCTTATAAGACATTCGGTACACTTTGGAGAACGGGCAGTGCATGTGTAGCGGCCGTGGAGTAAAAGCCAGTGATGTGCATTCATTAAATATTCAGAAGGTACTCGCTTTAAAAGAGAAGTTTCTACTTCTAGCGGAGTGCTTCCCTCTGCAATTCCGGTTTTGGGGGCAACGCGTAAAATGTGAGTGTCTACTGGCATTGCAGGCTTATGGAATACGGCATTTAGGACAACGTTTGCAGTTTTTCTTCCGACTCCGGGAAGGCTCATAAGTTCTTCTCGAGTTTGCGGCACTTTTGAATTGAATTCTTCTTTAAGTTTTTTACTTAACGCAATTATGTTTTTTGCCTTTGCGTTATAAAGTCCAATTGATTTTATGTAAGGGATTAGATTTTCTTCTCCGAGGCGGAGCATTTGCTCTGGAGTTTTTACTTTTTTGTAAAGGCTTTCTGTTGCACGGTTTACGCTTTTGTCCGTTGACTGTGCACTTAAGACAACGCTCACTAAAAAACAGTAGGCGTTAGGTGCAACAAGTTCCGGTTCTGGCGAAGGGTTTTGTGCCTTAAAGCGTTCAAAAACTGTGTGTATTTGTTTTTTGCTAAGAAGATTATTTTTCATTTAGTTTTGTTATACCTAAAATGCACCTACGCCCGATTGTAGCGGCGAACGTAAGTGAGTTGCGAAGCAATGGAGGCGAAAGCCGGAACCGCGAAAAGCGGGGTGGCCCGGGTGTTTCTTACTTTAATGAAAGAAGCCTGAACCGCCCTGTCTAAAAAAGTTTTGTCCTACTTAATTGCTTTAAGAAGAGCGACAACCTTATCGCATTTTTCCCAGCTGAACTCGCTTCTGCCAAAGTGTCCGTAAGTTGCAGTTGCCTCGTAAATTGGCTTTTTAAGGTCGAGTGTCTTAATGATTCCTTCTGGGCTTGTGTCAAACACTTCGCTCACTGCCTTAACGATTTTTGCTTCGCTAACCTTTGCAGTACCAAATGTCTCTGCCATAATGCTAACAGGGTAAGGAACACCAATTGCATAAGCGAGCTGAACCTCGCACCTTTCGGCTAAATCTGCTGCGACAATGTTTTTTGCAATGTAGCGTGCCATGTAGGCTGCAGAACGGTCAACTTTGCTTGGGTCTTTTCCGCTAAAGGCACCGCCTCCGTGGCGGCCCATTCCACCGTAAGTGTCTACGATAATTTTTCTTCCGGTAAGGCCTGTGTCTCCAACAGGGCCTCCGATTACAAAGCGTCCTGTAGGGTTAACAAAGTACTTTGTGTTTTCGTCTAAAAGTCCTGTCGGCTCTAAAACAGGCTTAATGAGCTTAGAAATTATTGTCTCGCGAATTTCTTCATCGCTTACGTCGGGGTCGTGCTGCTGACTCATTACAACAGTGTCTATGCGAACAGGTTTGTGTCCTTCGTATTCAACAGTTACCTGACCCTTGCTGTCTGGTCTCATCCATTTTACTTCGCCACTTTTCCTCAGGTGAGCACTCTGAATCATCATCTTGTGGCTGAACATAATTGGAGATGGCATAAGCTCCGGAGTTTCCTTACAGGCAAAGCCGAACATCATTCCCTGGTCGCCGGCACCCTGCTTGCCTTCGAATTCCTTTAAGCCTTTTCCGACAACACCCTGGTTAATGTCTGCACTCTGCTCGTGAATCATGCTTAAAACAGCCATGCTCTTGTAGTCTAAGCCGTAGTCCGGGTTAGAGTAGCCTATTCTTTCTGCAACGTCAGAAGCAATTTTTTGAACATTCACGTATGCTTCAGTTGTAATTTCGCCTCCAACAATTATGGCTGACTGACTTGCAAAGGTTTCGCATGCAACATGGCTTTCCGGATCCTGACGCAGACATTCGTCTAAGATGCCGTCTGAAATCTGGTCGCAAAGCTTATCCGGGTGTCCTTCGCCTACAGATTCTGATGTGAATAAATAGTGATTTTCTGGTAAGACAGTACTCATAATGAGCCTCCTGTTTAGCAAGTTGCCGCCTTATACAAAGCGGTCTCCGTCTGCAATTTGGATAAATCAACGGAATATAGATGACTAGAATATAACACATAGTAGATGTAATTTCAATAATTTGGACGGTAAGCATTGCAAGATAAAGAGTGAACGCTGCGCACCCTTTCAATTCCGCGTAGGTTTATCGTATTTATAACCAAAGTTACATTTTCGTTTGTTTTGTACCTTAAAAATCCTTAAAAAACATCTCTGAAATATTAAGATAATCAAAAAAAATTCATAAAAGTACTATGCTAAACTTTTTAAATGCATTATACTGTTTTGTGTAGTTTGAGGTCACTGTTTACCTCGGTCAATAAAAAAAGGAGTTATGTATGGCACTTAAGAAGACTTATTCTAAAGACAAGACAACTTGCAACGTAACGTTCACTGTAACTCAGGAAGCCGCACATGGTGCAGAAAAGGTTACGATTGCTGGTGATTTTAACAGCTGGAGCAGCACAGAAACACCTCTTAAAAAGGGTAAGGACGGCACTTTTTCTGTAAAGATTCCTCTTGAGGCTGGAAAAGAATATCAGTTCCGTTATCTTTTAGACGGAAAGCATTGGGAAAATGACTGGGCTGCAGATAAATATATTCCTGCTCCTTTTTCACACACAGATAACTCTGTTGTAATCTGTTAAGATTTCATTTATTAAAAATAATTTTTTTTATAGATTAGTCCCTCGAGTCTTCGGGGGGCTTTTGTTTTATTGACTTGCTTAATTAAATAGTGTACAATTAAATGTGATTATGGATGAGCAAAAGTATGACTGCTTAAAATTAGAAAATCAGTTATGTTTTCCTCTTTATGCGGTCTCAAAAGAAATTATAAAACACTATAAGCCTCATTTAGATGCTTTGGATTTAACTTATACCCAGTATATTACCATGATGGTTTTATGGGAAAAAAAATCCATGAATGTAAAGGATTTGGGACAAAATCTATTTTTAGATTCCGGAACGCTTACTCCTGTTTTAAAAAAGCTGGAAGCTAAGGGGTATATAAAGCGTGAACGCATGCAAAAAGATGAGCGGAATGTTTTAATTACCATAACGCCAGAGGGAATGGCTTTAAGAGATAATGCTTTAAGTGTTCCTGTAAAAATGGCAGGTTGTGTAAACTTAAGTGCGGAAGATGGAAAAACCTTATACATACTTTTAAAGAAAATTATGGCCAGCTTAGCTGCAAAGGAAGAATAAAATGGAAATTTTAAATGTAACAGACGAAGCTTTTGTTCCTTACGGTAAAATTATTACCGGATACGACACTAAGGTTTTGTGTAAAGCATTAAAAGAAAAAACTTCTTGTCCGGAAGATGGTACTATATATGAAGCCAGTACTGATTTTTTAGAAGAACTGGACATTTCCAGAAAGCTTAAAAGCACGGCCTATGCAGGTATGCCAATACAGGTGGGCTATTGTAATGGCCATAATACAAAGTTAAATGCCTTAGAGTATCACCGTGGAAGTGAGTTAGACATTCCTGCAGATGACATTGTTTTGCTTCTGGCAAAGTTAACAGACATTTCCAAAGAAAATACGCTTAACTCAAATGTTGTAAAAGCTTTTTATGTTCCAAAGGGTACTATAGTCCAGATTTACGAAACAACTTTGCATTTTGCTCCATGCAGTAAAGACAGCGGCTTTAGGGTTGCCATTGTTTTACCTAGGGGAACAAATACTCCATTACAGCCACATGAAAGTTTAAATGCGGAAGATAAGCTTCTCTGGATGCAGAATAAGTGGCTTATTGCTCATGAAGAATCAAAGCCTGCGTCAAAGGGTGCCTGGGTTGGAATAACTGGCAAAAATTTGGATATTGCAGAGTAAATTTTCTCGAATTTAGTTGAAATTTAGCTTTAAAATTACGAAATTCTATTGGTAAATCCTTGTATTATATGATAAACTAAATTAGTTTAGGGTTTCTATAAGGAGAATTTTATGAGGCGGCTAAAAAAACTAAAAGTTCCTTTTTTATGTGCTTTATTTACACTCGTTTTTGTTTCCTGTGAATCTGGGGTAACAGATTCTACAAATGTTCAAAGCATTGCAAACACAATTTTAAACACTCAAATTGTACATAACGTTACAGAACAAATGCAGAATGATTATGCCGCTCCATCATCTGTAGAGGTTTTGGAAACTTCTTCAGCCAGTGACAGTGCAGTCTTTATAGAATGGCTTAACCCAAATGATTCAGATTTTTATGGAACCCTTATTACATCAGACTCTTCAGATGGTAATTATGACTTTCCGATTTTTGTAGTTGGAAACCCGGAAGAAAAATCTTCTCTCTCAATAAAAGAACTTGCAAATGGCTCTGAATATGAGTTTAAACTTTATTCTGTAGACCAGTTTTTAAATGTAGAAGAAGAAGGCGTCAGTGTAATTTTAAAACCGGATTATGTTTCTTACAAAGGAGAAATTTCTCCCGTAACAATTACAACTGTAGAAAATGCAAATGCTGTAGTTTCTCTTGAATGGACTTTACCGGAAGAAGAACTCTTGTTTATAGAAATTTCTGGAGAGCCAAACGAAGACAGTTTTGAAAATTCTATTACGCTTGGACCAGATGAAACTTCCATAGACATTGCTGGACTCACTGTAGGAAAAAGTTACCGCATAACTGTAACAACTTATAATAAGGCAATGCAGACTGCTTCTGTTTACACTTATGCAACTCCACTTTCTAAAGATACAGAAGCTCCTTCTGATGTAAGTGTAAAGGCAGAATCTAAAGAAGATTATCTGCTGCTTACATGGACTGATGGAACAGAAGAAGATTTAAAAGGCTACAATGTGTATTTTAATGACATAGTAACTTTTGTAGAAAAATCTTCAGAATCTTCTAGAGCAAATTCTTTTGCATTAGAGGATGTAGAAAATAATTCTTCTTACGTTATAAAGGTTACGGCTTTAGATGTAAACGGTAACGAGAGTGAGGGTGTAACTTTAAACGTGACTGTTAGCTTTACGTCTACAAGTGCACTTTCTTTGTCTACAACAGTTGGTCAGTTAAATGAAGAAGATAAAACTGTTCCTGTTTACATAGAAGTAGAAACGATAAATGATAATGTTACTTTGTCTCAATTAGCTTACAAGAGTGGATATATAAAATCCGCAACTAAGCTTTTGAGTGACTCAAATGCAATAGATATAACAGGATCTAAAACTTTTACAGCTTACCAAAATGGTACATATTCTGTTGCTGCAAAAGATACTTATGGAAACGTAACTATAAAATATATTTCTGTAAGCTCTATAGATAAAACAGCTCCAGATAATCCTTGTGTACTTAGCGTAATTGCAGGTGACGGTTGTGCTTTGCTTTCCTGGGAAAATCCTCAGGTTGCAGATTTTAATTATGTAAAAGTTGAACTTTATAATGGTACTGATTTTGAAGAGATTTCCAGAGTAGAAGGTGAATCTAAACAAAACGGTTTGTATTTTGTAACAGGGCTTACTAATGGAGAAACCTATACCTTTAAGCTTTGCAGTGTAGATTTTAGTGGTAATATTTCTGATGGTGTAAAAATCGTTTCTTTAGAGCCGCAAGAAATTTCTTACTCAGTGTATAATTCAGAAGAAGTTTCTTCTTTGGAAGCTTCCGAAGAAGAACAGCGTGTAAAGGCTAGCTGGTCATTAGCAGATGACACTTCCTTTTCAGCTGTTTATGTAAAGCTCCTTGGAAAAGATTTTAGCATTACAAAGACACTTCCCGCTTCTGCTTCCAGCTATGTTTTCCCTAAATTGGAATCTGGAGAATACACTTTAACTGTGCAGACTTTAAGTTCTAGCCTTACACTTTCTAAAGGGCAAAGCGAAAGTGTTGTTATTGAATAACGTAAAATGATTTGTAAATGAAAAGAGGTGGCTCTTAACCACCTCTTTTTTTTATGCACTAAAGCTTACGTCTAGAACTTTGCTTTTCTTAAGCGAACTTTTTCAATGTCTTCAGAGAACAATTCCCTTAAGTCGTTTAGGCCAAGTGCCATAAGTGCCATACGGTCAATTCCAATACCCCAAGCGGCTACAGGAACATCTATACCCATTGCTTTTGTAACTTCCGGGCGGAAGATTCCTGAACCGCCAAGCTCAAACCAGCCAAGCTTCGGGTGCTTTATATGAACCTCAATAGACGGTTCTGTGAACGGGAAGTAACCCGGAACATATTTAACTTCTGTTGCACCGGCAATTTCTACTGCGAACATTCTAAGGAATCCCAGGAGAGTGCGTAAGTTTACATCTTCTCCTAAAACAATTCCCTCTGTCTGATAGAAGTCGCTTAAGTGAGTTGCGTCTACTTTGTCATAGCGGAAGCAGCGTGCAATTCCAAAGTACTTTCCGGGTATCTCTGCTTTATGCAACTGATGCGCAGAAAGAACAGTACCCTGACTTCTCATAACAAGGCGCTTTGTAAATTCGTGGTCAAATTCATAGTTCCAGCCACGGCTGCCGGTGTTGCCGCCATTTTTGTGTACCTGAGCAACGTTGGAAAGATATGGCTCTTCTATAAACTTTGCGTGAGTAGGATTTTTTATACGGTAAACATCGTGAATGTCGCGAGCAGCGTGGAACTGAGGCATAAAGAGTGCGTCTCCGTTCCAGAATTCTGTTTCTACAAGCGGACCGTCAAATTCCTGGAAGCCTAAAGAGCAGAGCTTGTCTTTAACGCTTTCCAAGAACTGAACATAAGGATTTGTGCGGCCGGGAATAATGCGTGCCGGTGGAATAGAAATGTTGTATCCTCGGAATACGCCTTTTTTCCATTCTCCGCTGGAAAGCATGCCTGGAGTAACTTCTCCAATTTCGTTTCCGGTAATGCCAGCCTGCTTTAAGGCATCTACAACTTGATTGAATGCTTCTGTAAGCTTGTAGGCTACTGTTTCGCGTTCTATAGTCTTAAAAGGTGTTTCTGAAACGCCGCGTTTTTTTGTAAGGCCGGCCATGGTCTCTATTTCTTCTTTAGAGAGGTTGGCTGCATCTAGTTGAGAATTTTCTGAAGCAGAAGCTTTTTCTATTAAAGATTTTGTAAGAGCAATACGTTTTGGAAGTTCTGCACCTGTGTACTCAGCTTTCTTTTCTGCATTCATTTTAAGAACACCTTCTTTGCTTAAAGTACCAAATGCACTACCTACATCTTTATTTTCAATGGCAAGAGCAGTTGCAATTTCTGGCAAAGTTTTTGCACCATTTTCTTTTACGTAATTGATGATACGTTCTTCTGCAAGACCATTCTTTGCAACAGAACGGCCAAAATCTGTAAGTTCAAAATATGTATGAGGTGTACGGCTTGTTTCTGCAAGAAGCTGTTTTCCGCTAAGCCAGCTGAATGCCTGGTTTGCATGACCTTCTTTGTAGCCAAGCTCTTTTACAAGGCGGTCACTTGTAAGAACATCTTTGATGTTGTACTTAAGTAAAACTTTTGTTTCTAGCGGGTGCAAATTTTTAATGATTGTTTTAATGTCTGCCATTTTAAATTCCTATAATTGCTTTACAAATTGGGCATAGTATAACAAAAAACCCCGTTACAAGCAACGGGGTTTAGATTATCAGTTTAGGTTTTAAGACAGAAAAAGTTTAACGTGTAAATAGAACGTATGACTCATAAGTTGCCATTCGAACGTCACGTCCGTCCTTAAAGTACTTTGTTTTGTCTTTTGCCCGGTATGTGTAATGCTTGTATCTGTTTTCTTCAGCAAAGTCTTCAAATACAGCCATAGCTGTATTCATTGCTTCTCCCTGATCAAAGCTGGCTGCCATACAAGTGTAATAAAAGCGAACTTCTCCTGTAAGTGGAGTGTAGCTTATGGAAAGGTTTACAGTACGGGCTTTTGGATGAAGTTCTGCATATTTGTCTTCTAAAGTTATATCTTGTGTTGTGCGGTCTGCATAGCTGTCAGACCCTTCTTGTGCACCAATAGAAGCACTCTGCGCATAAAGTGAAGTTGCAAGTACAAAAATAGATGCAGCAAGTATAAATAATCTTTTCATGGTATTCCTCCTCGAAAATATCCTAATACAATGTATACTCTATTATTTTATCAGTTTCTAAGAAAAAATCAAGGTCAACAACATAATTGCCATCTTTTATATAAATACGTGGATTTCTTATAAGTAAAAGTTTACCGTCAATTTCTTTTGGTTTATTTTTGATTTTAGTTCTCCAGTATTCTCTAACAGCATTTTTTGCTGCCTGACTACAAGCTTCCTTAATGCCTTCAAAACCTGCTTCTACAGGCCCCTTTCCTATGCCTTTTATGTGTGGATGAACTATTGAACTCCAGTGTTCATATTCCTGCTTTTGCATAGGAGTTTTATTGCAGTAAGCCCAGCAGACAAGTCTGTCGTCCATAGCTTTAGGTGCATGGTATGTTATGTGATTTATAGACGGGTTAAAGGGAAGAATTTCTTCAAATGACCAATATTCTTCTACACGGCGAGTTTTGTCAAAAGGAGTGTATTCAAACATCCAGCCGTTTAACATTCCGCTCATTAAAAAAGGTGTGATTTCTTTTGTACGGTTTATGGCGTATTCAAAAATGGCAAGCTTATCGTCTGCCTGCGGCTGAAAAGATTCAGACTGCCCTACTGATGAAGGAGAGTCAAAGCTTCCTGGAAAAGGGTCTAAATCTGCCCAGACTTGTATGCGTAACTGATCAATTTGAGAAGCTTCTTGAGCTGTAAGAGAAATGCTAAAAATAAGGGGCAAAAATAAAAACAGAAGTTTAGCGTAATGATTCTGAGCTTTTTTCAACAGTCATACCCATTGCGGCAAGAAGTGCTGGTTCTGCAAATGTTATACGGTTTCTTCCGTTTCGCTTTGAAATGTAAAGAGCCTGGTCTGCTTGATCTACAAGTATTTTTGGAGAAGTAACAGGATTATTGTCTGTAGAAAATACGGAAACTCCTCCGCTTATTGTAACGTGCATGTGCTGGCTTTCGTATAAAAAGTCATAGGATTCTATGTTTTTACGTATTCGGTTTGCTATACGCATGGCATCTTTTTTTTCTGTATTAGAAAGCATTACGGTAAATTCTTCTCCACCATAACGGGCTGCCATGTCCTGACCCCTAATGCTTTCCTTTACAATATGAGCGACAGTTTGCAGAACATAGTCGCCGCAGGCGTGTCCGTAGGTGTCATTAAACTTCTTAAAAAAGTCTATGTCGAACATAATAACGCTTAGAGGCTGATTTTGAGAGAATGCGTAGTCAAGCTTGTCTGTAAGAATGTTAAAAAAATAATACTTTAGCTTTAGATGAGTCATCATATCTGTAGAAGACTGCTCAACCAGAGATGCATTGTTTACTGCAATTGCTGCCAGAGATGAAATTGTAAGAATTTCTGTTTTTTCGTATTCAGTATATTCTATTCCAGTTCCGTCAAATTCAATCCGTTCACCAAGAATAAGTATTCCATTCAGACGGTTTTTTAGAATAAGGGGAACAATAAGAGATGGCTTAAGGGAAGCAAGTGCCTTTACATCTTTGTCACGCGGTAAAAGTTCTTTTAGTTCTGGAAGTGTGTAGGCATGACCAGAATTTCCTATTACGTCTACAAGTTTGCAGGAAGCAGAAATTTTACAGTCGGCAGTTGGTTCAATATCTAAACCGCTGTAGTTGGAACCTAAACGGTAGCAATCGCTATCTATGTTCTCCATAATAAGAATTCCAGCCCCTGTAACACGCATTTGTGCCATTGTTACATAAAGAATAGATTGTATAAGGGCAGAAAGTTCTAAAGTTGTACAAAGCGAACGGGAGATTTCCAACATTTGCTGAAGGTCATAAATCTGTTTTTCATACTGTGCAATGATTTCATCTGCGGAAAATTTGTTTGAGTCTAAAAATTCTTTGTTGGAAATACTCATGGTATCGATGTTACTCATCGTTATGCCTTGTTTTTCTTTTCAATGTTTCCAATTATAACATAATTCTTCATTATTTCAAGGAAAATCTTTATCTCTCCAGCTTGCTTTTCTATGGCATCTGCACTCGAGCGGTTTCTGGAAGATATCATAAGAACTTTTAAGTTAGTTATTACGTCTGAACTTGGCTTTTTGGCTTCTACAATTATGTCATCAATTAGTTTTGACATCATAAATATATTATTTGTCTCTGCCTGCAAGAGTTCTTTTGCACGTTTGTTGATTTTATCTATTGTATCTTTTAACTGATTTATAAAACCTGAGTCTTTATGACTGTCGCTGATGAGACCCGTTATAATGGCTTCGTCAAATTCTCCGCCGCGTGAAAAAGATTGCTCAAATTGTGCAATACGCTCAGAAGATTCGTTACATGCAAATACGACTGTAGAAAAATCTGTCTTGTAAGCAGGATTGTTAAAAAATCCTTCTATAACTATATCATTGAGTAGTGTTTTTGCATGAGTGTCATAAAATTCAGCCATAAAAGTTTTTAGTACCTGCATTGGAAGTATGTAGTTAAATGAGCAGGGCGTACTTTGCTTTAGTAAAGTGTTTGTTTCCTGATTATAGCAGGCAACATTTAAAAGGGGTTTGTCCTGAAAAATTTCATGAACCAGGCTTATAATCCGTTCATCTTGAAGTTCATTTTTTAAGCGGGACTCATCTACCTGGAAGCGGTTTTCTAGGTAGTCTGCATATTCCTGGCGTCTGTTTCCTTTATACGATGCCTGTGTAGGAACAAAATTAGGATCCTTTTTAGCAAGTCTAATCAGAGAAAGCAGGATTTTTTTAGAAAATACGTGTTTAGAAACACTTTGAATTTTTTTTAGATTTTCTAAAAGTGAATCTATGTTAGCCTGATTAGAGTTTTGTCCGTTAGAAAGCTGGTAGAGGGCAATGAGGGCTCGGCTTAAAGAGGTGCTTATGTCTAAATCGGCAAAAACATAATACAAGTCTTGAAGGGACATTTCTATTAAATCTGGTGGAATGGGTGCAAAGCTTGGTGTGTAGTTTGGAACAGCTGTAAAATTAGTGTCAAAAAGGCGTAGTGTTGTAATGTAGTTGTAGCGGCAAATGTCATTCAGCTGCTTTATTTTATTTAGAACTCCGTCAATTTTTATGAATTCCTGACTGTTTAGCTGTTTTACAACTTTTTCCAGTTGATGATGCTCATTTTCAAAGTAGCGGGTAAGGGACTGGGCTTCTTCTGCTCCAGATTTTCTGTTGCTGTATTCCAGATTGATTAAGATTTGCTGAGCTTCTTCATCAAAGCCTGTTAAAAGCAGTTGCTCCTCAAATTGTTTGTTACGTCTTACGTTATCAGAACATATTGTTTCTGCAAGAAGGTCGCCGATAGGCTTTGTGTTAAAGAAAAGAATTCTTAGGGCTTCTGCTACATTTACCTGAATCATTCCATTTTTGTAAAGGAGGGGACCTGAATCTTTTAATTCTGCTTCTATTTTTTTTAGTGCCTGACGTTTTTTTACTTCTGGAGATGACGCCATAAATATTGACTGGAAAAATTCAATAACATTCTGCATAAAAGTCATAAAGCGTCTTCCTGCCTTTTGAGTAGTTACAAGTAATTTACGTTTATATTAAAGGAAATACTTGCTTTACTCAAGGTATGCACTGAATATGTCTTTGTAGTCTTGAACAGAACTTGCCTGCACTACGCTTTGCCTGAGTTTTGCTCCGCCCTGTATGCCCGAGCTGTATGCACAGAATTTTTTTCGCATAAGACAACAGGCTGCTTTTTCGCCTCTGTCCTTGACGTTTACATTCAGCTCTCTAAAACCTGCCTTTAGTCTTTCTTGAATGGACTCTTTTTCATAAGTGCCTGTAAGAAGGTAAGAGCGGGTTCTTCTAAATAAAAAAGGGTCTCCCATGGCTCCACGTGCAAACATTACTCCATCGCAACCGGTTTGTTCCAGCATGGCTTTTGCAGTTTCTGGAGTATTGGCATCTCCACTTCCAAAGACAGGAATTCTTTTTGCTACAAAGTCTACAAGCTGTTTTTGAATATTCCAGTCGGCTTTTCCTTCATAACCTTGCTGTTTTGTTCGTGCATGTATGGTTATAGCATCTGCCCCGGCACTAATACTTGCTTCCGCCGCTTCTTTCCATGTTATGTGACTTTGGTCCCAGCCGCTTCGTATTTTTATTGTAACAGGTATGTTGCTTTTTGAACTTACCCTTTCTTTAACGGCTTTTACAATGCGGTAAAGTAAGTCCGGGTCTTTTGTAAGGGAACTACCTGCGCCACTTTTTATAATTTTTGGTACAGGACAGCCTCCATTTATGTCTATAGAAGTGCAGGGTGTTCTTTCTAAAACTAGCTCAGCGGCATTTGCCATTACTTCTGGAACTCCGCCAAAAATTTGCACGGCATAGGCTTTTTCATTTGGAGCGGGAAGCATTAGACTTTCTGTTTTTTTTGAACCGCGAGTAAGAGCTTCTGCACTAACCATTTCTGTTGTACAGTACGAGGCTCCGTATTCCAAGCATAAAGAGCGAAAAGCCCTATCGCTATAGCCTGCAATAGGGGCTAAAAAGAGGTTTCCGTTAAGTTTTAGCTTACCAATCTGAACAGGGTGGTATAGACTGTTATGCTCCTGCATTACTCTTCCGGAACGTTAAACAGAGTGCAGCTGTTTTTCCAAAGCTGGGCACTTAGTTCTTCTAAATCCATGTCCAGCATTTCTGCAAGGAAACGTGCTGTGCTTGGAAGATATGCCGGCATTGTACGCTTTTTTTCGCGGTATTCTGCAGGAATCATAAATGGACTTTCTGTTTCTATAACAATGCGGTCAAGTGGTACATTAAGAACCGTTTCATGAAGGTTTCTTGCATTGCGATATGTAAGGTTACCTGCAAAAGAAAAGTAAACGTTCATATTTGCATCCATGCATCGGCGGGCATATTCTGCGTCTTCGCTATAGCAGTGGAATACGGCTCCGCGAGAAGGAAGTCTGTCCTGGAGAATTTCAAAAATATCCTTACCTGCATTGCGGTTATGAATGATAACAGGCTTATCAAATTTTTGAGCAAGCTCAAGTTGGGCTATAAAAAGCTCTATCTGGCTTCTTTTATCGCCATATTGTTTAAAATAGTCCAATCCTGTCTCTCCGATTGCAACAACACCTGGGAGGTTTACACATTCTTCTATAGTTTCTACCCAATGAGCACCAGGATTTGTTACTTCTGAAGGACCTACACCAACGGCATGGTAAATGCCTTTTATGGTTTTTAGGGCAGCATATTCTTTTTTAAAGTCATAAAGACTATTATTGATAGAAACAATGCGGTTTACACCTGCTTGTTTTGCTTTTTGAATAACGCGGTACTGTTCTGCCGGGTCATCATATATTAACCCGATGTGGGCATGAGTATCAAAAAACTGCATGGCTTTTCTTCCTTAAAAAATAATGAGACAGAATCGGTCTCGATGATACACTTTTAGAAATAGGTTTTAGAGTTATGCAAAAACGCAAGTTTTTATAAACTCTCGTATTTTTTATAACTATTTCTACCGATAAATATAACAGAGCTAAGACTAGAAGTCAACTTTTATTAAAATTTTAGTAAATTTACGTAAATTTGACATGAATTTAGTGTTTATGCTATAATCGCAAAACTAAACTGGAGTTTCTTTTGGCAAGAGCACGTAAGTACAAAAGACTAGAAAAGAACATAGTTTCTCGAATAATGCATTCAGCAGGTGCTTTTTTTAAGAAGATAGCAGCTGGCTTTGTTTGTCTTTTCAAATTTTTTGACGAAAAACTTACAATTATGATTGTTCCTCACTCGCAGGGTAAAGTTATAAATTTGCAGACAAACGTTTTTGCACTTTTGTTTGGTCTTGTAGTTGTAGTGGGTGTTGCAGGAAGCTTTGTTTACTTTAACCGGAAAACAGCCGGTAGCAGTATAGAAATAAGTCGTCTGAGGGAAGAAAATAGAGAAACTTTAGCAAGCCTGGATGAGCTTAGAGATGAAAATAATAATCTTTTACAGACTGCAAAAAGGTTTCAAAACTCTTTAAGTCAGTCACTTTCACTTCTGGGTATAAATCAGAGTGAGACTGTAAGTAAGTCTACAAGCTCTTCAAGCGACCTTTCTTCTTTGTTTGATTCTCGTGATATAACCTCTGGCACATTAAAAGAAACTTCTGACGTAAGGGCTCTTACGGTATATTTGGAAAATGCAATGGAGCCTGTAGAAGAAATTGGAAAAATGTTAAAAAGTCAGGGTACTCTCTTTACAGATATTCCTAACGTATGGCCTGTTAAGGGTGGCATAGGTCATATTTCTATGGCATTTGGTCAGAATGTTCACCCTATTACTCAGCAATGGTATATTCATAAAGGTTTGGACTTCTCTACTTGGAGACAAGGTGATCCTGTAATTGCAACTGCAAACGGTCAGGTTGTTACTGTAGCTTATGATGAAGTATTTGGTAACATGGTTATTATAAAACATAAGCATGGTATTTATACTCGTTATGCACACTTAAGTTCTGTTCGTGTCCAGAAAGGTCAGCAGGTAAACCAGAGAGATGTAATTGGTGCAATAGGAAGCACTGGTCTTGTAACGGGTCCTCACCTGCACTATGAAGTTCATATTGGTTCTGATGTAGTTGATCCTGCAAAGTACATAAATATTAAGTAAAATGGCACTCTTTAACGAAGATATTTCTTTAAACTCAATAATCGGCTTAGGTTCTGTTATAAAAGGCAACATAAAGATAAACGGCTTTGTGCGTATAGACGGAGACTTGGACGGAAACTTAGAAACTAGTGGTAATGTAATAGTAGGCGATAAGGCAAGAATTGCCGGAGATATATTTGCAAAGTCCATTACTGTTGGTGGAATTGTAAAGGGTAATATAAATGCGCCGGAGGGAGTTCATCTTCTTTCTACAAGTACGGTACTTGGAAATATAAAAACAAAAAAGCTTATGGCAGATGAGAATGTTGTTTTGCATGGTCATTGCATTTCCCTTTCTGATAAAGATTCTTATGAACAGGCCGTCCTAAAGCAGAATAATCTGGAAACAATTATTGCAAAATCAGTGCAGGCTTAAGCGTATGGATGCGTTAGATTCTTTAAGCCAAGGACTTTTATTTAACGCCACTCAAGGTATGGCTTTGCAGGCTGGCAGGGCTCAGAAAAAAGAAGAAGTAAAAAAAACAAAAAAATCTTTTGCGTCTGCAATGGAAAAGGCCAGAGTGGAACAGCAGTTTTTACAGGAAGGTTTCCCTGTGGAAATTGCTTCTATGGAAGTAGAGGATGCAGCTGTATTTTTAAAAGATGCTGCAGATATTGCCGCAGATAAGCTTAAGGAAAATCAGAGTCCGGAAAATTTTGCATCTTATAAAAAAGCGGTTTCGCAGTTTGTGCGTTATTTAGTAAAAAATAATTTTGATGTTGTGGACAGAAAAAGAATTGGTAGAAATAAATTGGGTAGAAAGATAGACCCCCATAAATCAATTGTAATTATAAATGAAAAATTGGATGAACTAGGAAGATGGCTTTTGACTTCTCATAAAGAAACCTTGGAAATGCTTAGAAAGCTAGATGAAATTAAAGGCATGATGGTAGACTTGATGGCAGTCTAATTGATAAAATTAGAAAGCCTCTAAAAATGGAGTAATTGATGTCAGATATTTTTGAACAGGATATAGATTCTGGAGAAGAAGACCTTTCTCTCTTAGAAGATAAGGATACTTCTTATGCAAGCGAAGAAGAAAATTTTGTTTTTCCGGAAAATCTTTATAAGCTTAAGCTTGAATATTCCAGTGAAGGCATTTATGCAACAATGCCAGAGGGAGTAACCCCTCTACCAGGAAATTATTTAATTGTTCCAACCAGATATGGTAATGACCTTGCATTAAACCTTGGTAAAGCTGATGTGCCAGTTGGAATAAAGCCAAGTGATGTAGTGCAGGCTGTTCGAATAGCCTCAGAAAATGATTTTGCTCATGCAGAAGAGCTAAAACAAAAAGAAAAAGATGCTTACGGAATTTTTAGAGAAAAGGTAGAGTATCATCATTTGGAGATGAAGCTTGTTGCCGTGCATTTTCTTGTAGGTGAACAGAAAGCTCTCTTCTTTTTTAGTAGTGACAACCGTGTTGACTTTAGAGAGCTTGTAAAAGATTTAGTCAGCATTTTTAAGATGCGTATAGAATTGCGTCAAATTGGTGTGCGCGATGAGTGTCGTATTACTGGAGGACTTGGTGTTTGTGGCCGCCCGTATTGCTGTAATGCAATAAGTGATAAATTAAAACCTGTTAGCATTAGAATGGCAAAAGACCAAAACTTAAGTCTTAACTCCATGAAGATAAGCGGGCAGTGCGGTCGCCTTTTATGCTGTCTGAGTTATGAACATGATTGGTATGCAGAAGCCCGCAAAAAGCTTCCTAATGAAGGTATAAAACTTTATTATGACGGAACAAATTTCCGCGTAACAGAAGTAAATCCGATTACATCTATGGTAAAGATGCTTGGAGAAGACGGCAGACTTTTAGAGGTTAATGCAAGCCGTTTTAGACGTGACGGCGGGCATTGGAAAGTAGATTAAAACTTATTAACTATTTTAATAGAGCCACTACTTTAGGACTTTGTTCTGAGAGTGGTTCTTTTTTATAGTTAGAATAAAATTCAATAGAATTAAAGCCGGCGTTTTTTGCAAATGTTTCCAATTCATCTGTGTAGAGGGGACGAATAGCATGTCTCTCTAAAACGGGTAAAAGTTTTCCATTGCCAGTTTCTATGTTCTGTTCCATGCGGACAGTGTTGGTTTCGTCAGAATAAAGTTCTGAAAAAAGTTTTACCCTTATGCTTTCTCTAACAGGGAGTTGGCCAGGTGAAGTGTTAAAATTAGAAAATTCTAAAATAAGCGTACCGCCAGGAGCTAATAGTTCTTTGCAGTCGTAGAGGAATTTTTTTAGTAAGGTTGTGTCCTGTATAAAAATGATTTTGTCATTTAAGCACGAAATTACGTTGTAAAAACCTTTTCCTAAAAAGCGTGAAATGTCTATGTATGACATTTCAAAAAATCTTACAGACATAAGTTGGCTGCGTCTTCTTAGGTTTGCAGAATGTAATAGCTCTGGAGAAGAGTCTATGCCTGTAACGTCTAAGCCGTCTTTTGCAAGCTGGTATTCAAAAAGACCTGTTGCACATTCTATGCCTAAAAACTTTGACGGTACAGGATATTCTTTTAGAAGTGAAGAAAAGAAGTCTTTTTGGTCCTGTGTTACCGGATAGAGCTCATCGTAATATTCTATTATGTTCTGATAGTTTTTCATATAATTAAATTATATGAGCGAAAAGTGTTTTTTGCAAATTTTTTTTAAGGTGAATTTAATAATAGACTTACGCCCGGCTGTAGCCGTGCGAGCCTGCTTTAAGCAGGCGAAGCAGTGCGCCAGCACCGAGCGAATAGCGGAGCGGCGAAAGGCGGGGAAGCAAGGCAGGTTATATTTTTGGTGTGTTCATGATTTACCACTTATAGCCTGCCGTCCATAAAATCAGCTGATTGCTCCGACAGGACATTTCTGTTGGCAAAGTGAGCAGCCCGTACACAAAGATTTGTCTATAATTGGCTTTTTGTTTTGTGCGCTTAAAGAAATTGCGGGGCAGCCCAAGCTGGTTATGCACTTTCTGCAACCGATGCATTTTTCTGTGTCTACAGATTTTGCAGGTGGGAATGTGTACCCGACTTTTTGTGCAATTGAAATACAAGGAGATTTAAATATTACTGCACTTACGCCTTGTGTTTCGCTTGCAGTTTTTACAGCCTCTACGGCAGCTTTTTGGTCAAATGGGTCTACCTGAAGTATTGGAGAAACTCCTATTGCTTCTAAGATTTTTTGTATGCTGATTTTTTGTGTTATTTCGCCCATCATTGTGTGCCCGGTTCCTGGGTGCGGCTGGTGACCTGTCATTGCTGTCGTTGAGTTGTCTAAAATACAAAGAGTTAGTTTTGCTTTGTTGTAAACTGCATTTACTACGCCAGTGATTCCAGAGGCAAAGAATGTTGAGTCTCCGATGAATGAAAAACAGTATGTGTCTGGTGCGTTGTGGTAAAAGCCTTGTGCCATGGTTATGTCTGCACCCATGCAAAGACAAGTGTCGCACATATCCAGTGGTTTTGCATTTCCTAATGTGTAGCAGCCGATGTCGCCGCAGTAAACTGTTTTTTTGCCTTTCATTGCTTTTTTTACTGCGTAAAATGAACCTCGGTGCGGGCAGCCTGCACATAGTACTGGTGGACGAACAGGAAGCTCTGGTAGATTTTCTTCTGTTTGCTGTAATTGGGTTGAACTTGTGTCGTTAAGTTCTGCAAAAGATGCAATTGTTTTTTTGACAAGTGCAATTGTGTTTTCGCCGGCAGATGGAAGGTTACCGGTGAGTTTTCCGTAAATATTTGTAGATAAGTGGTGCTTACCAGAAATAAAAATAAGCTCCCTTTCTATTACGGGGTCAAGTTCTTCTACTGTAAGAATTTTTTTACATGAGTTTAAGAAGATTATAGAAAGAGGCTCTGGGAAGGGGTAAGGTGTTCCTACCTTAAATATGCAGATGTTTTTTAGAGTGCTGTTTTTAGGGTTTTCTTTTATGAGCTCTTTTAAGGCTTCTTTTACATAGGTGTAGCTTATGCCTCCTGTTGCAATGCCGAGGGAAGAGGTAGAAGGGTTTTCGCTTTCAATGGCATTTAGACTGCCTGAAGAAAATTCTTCCGGTAAAGTCGTGTCATTTCTTTCTACAATTTTTTTGTGGTTTGCAAAGGAAAGACGAGGAAATATTACCCAGCGGCTGGAGTCTTTTTGAAAGATTCCTCTTTCTCTTTGTTTTGGAAGAGGTGTAATTTCCATGCTTTCGTAAGCGTGGCATACACGAGTTGTTGGACGCAAAATTACAGGTGTTGAATATTTTTCTGAAAGTTCAAAAGCTTCCTGTACCATGCGATATGCTTCGCTTGGTGTAGATGGGTCTAAAACAGGAATCTTTGAGTAAAGTCCAAATTGTCTTGTGTCTTGCTCCGTTTGACTAGAAATTGGACCTGGGTCATCTGCACTTACTATTACCATGCCACCTTTTATTCCTACATAAGAAAGGCACATGATTGGGTCTGAAGCAACGTTTAAGCCAACTTGCTTCATTGTGATTAGAGTTCTAGAACCTGAATAAGAAGCTCCTGCAGCAACTTCTGCACTTGCTTTTTCGTTAACTGACCATTCTACGTAGACGCCAGTTTGTTCTTTGTGTTTTGCAATTGTTTCTATAATTTCAGAAGATGGTGTGCCAGGATATCCAGCCACTAAATTTACTCCTGCTTGCATGGCACCAAGCGCAATTGCCTGGTTGCCCATTACCATCTGTAAAGACATTAAAGTACAAGCCCCCTTGCTTCGTCACAGCCAAGTAAGATGTTTAAGCACTGAATGGCAGCACCAGAAGCTCCTTTACCAAGATTGTCAAACTGAGCATTTAAAACTATGCGGTCGTCATTACCTGTTACATAGATTTTCATGCCGTCCCAACCTGTAAGGCTGTTACCACTAATCATGTTGCCGTATAAATTTTCTGATTCGTCTTGTATAACGTTTATAAATTTTTCGCCTGAGTAGAAATCTGTAAAATAAGATTTTAGTTCTGCCAGAGTCTTGCACTTGTTAAAAAGTTCTGTGTAAAGCTGCACAGATACAACCATGCCACTGTAGTAATCTGCAACAATTGGAGAGAATAAAGGTTCTCTTTTTAAACCTGTTATGGCTTTCATTTCTTTTAGATGCTTATGCATTTGAGTAAGTGCATATTCGCGAGGGGCGTCTAAGTCTTTATTTCGTTGCTCACCTTCGTATTCTGCAATCATTTTTTTACCACCACCGGAGTAGCCTGTTAATGAAAAAGCAGAAATTGGGTAGTCGTTAGAAATTATTCCGCCAGAAATAAGTGGATAAACAAGAGAAATAAAACCGCTTGCATGGCAACCAGGAACAGCAATTCGTTTTCCGTTTTTAATAGCTTCTCTGTGAGCACTAGAAAGTTCTGGAAAACCGTAAGCCCAGCCTTCTTCTGTGCGGTGAGCGGTAGATGTGTCTATGATGCGTACATTTGGATTTGTTACAAGACTAACAGCTTCTCTAGATGCCTGATCTGGTAAACATAAAAAAGTAATGTCGGACTCGTTTATAAGGCGTGCTCTTTCTTGAGTGTCTTTGCGTAGTTCTGAGTTAATAGATAGAAGTTCTATGTCGTCGCGGTTAGAAAAACGTTCATGAATGCGAAGTCCTGTTGTTCCTTCGCTTCCGTCAATAAATATTTTAGTTTTCATGAGGGGCATTGTAGCACAGTGGGCGGTGAGCCTCAAGACTTATAGCCTAAAACTATCGTGTTGTTGATTACTAATAAATTTTGTATACTGTTTTTGATTTTTCTATTTTGTAAGTTGGAGAATTTTTATGGCACAGTCTAAAAATATTCTTATATGTGGCGTTGGCGGACAGGGGACTGTTTTGGCTTCTAAGATAATTTCAGAGTCAGCTCTTTCTAATGGGGAACATGTACTTAGTGCAGAAACAATAGGAATGGCTCAAAGAGGAGGTTCTGTTGTAAGTCATGTGCGTATTGGAGAAGATGTATATTCTCCGCTTATTGGCGAAAATGAAGCAGACTGTCTTATTGCTTTTGAAGCTTCTGAAGCTGTTCGTAATATTTCTTACTTAAAGAAAGATGCGTTTGTTGTTGTAAATAAGAGTGTAGTGCAACCAGTTACGGCTTCTTTAACAGGTAAAATTTTTGACGTTAACGAGATGATAGAAGCTTTACAAAAAGTTACTAAAAATGTTGTAGTTGTTGACACAGAATCTGCATGTAAAGAGCTTGGTTCAAGTAAGGTTATAAATATGGTTTTGCTTGGAGCTCTTTGTAAAGCAAATGTGTTTAATGTTGAAGAAATTTGTCGTTCTATGAAAAAGCTTGTAAAACCGCAGTTTTATGAGTTGAATGAAAAAGCTCTTTTTTATACAGAGTAGATAGAGGAAATAAAAATGAAGTGGTTTATTGCATCTGATATACATGGGTCTTCCTATTGGTGTAAGAAAATGCTTGAATGTTTTGAGTATGAAAAAGCAGAACGTATTCTTTTGCTTGGAGATATTTTATACCATGGGCCGCGTAATGATTTACCAAAAGACTATAATCCAAAGGCTGTTATTGACCTATTAAATCCTTTATCAGAAAAAATTTTATGTGTGCGTGGAAATTGTGATAGCGAAGTTGATCAGATGGTTTTAAGCTTTCCAGTTATGGCTTCTTATGCTGCTTTAGATTTTGGAAGCAAAGCGCTTTATGCAACTCATGGGCATGTGTACAATAAAGAGCATCCGCTTCCATTTGCAAAAGGCTCTGTTTTATTGTGTGGACATACTCATGTTCCCTGTCACATAGATTGCGAGAGCTTTATTTATGTAAACCCAGGTTCAGTTTCTATTCCAAAAGAAAATTCTTTACACAGCTATATGACTTATGACGGTAAAGAGTTTTTGTGGAAAGATATAGAAACTAAAAATGTTTATGACTGCATGGAGTTTTAAAAACGTTAATGACACGAATTTTATTTGTATGCCACGGAAATATTTGTCGCTCACCAATGGCAGAGTTTGTTATGAAGCATCTGGTAAAAGAAGCTGGTCTAGAGGATAAATTTTTTATAGATTCAAAGGCTACAAGTACAGAAGAAATAGGAAATGATATGTATCCTCCTGCAAAAGCAAAGCTTAGGGAAGAGGGAGTTCCTTTTACACGAAGGGCTGCAAGGCAGATTACAAAAAAGGATTATGACAGCTTTGACTATATAATTGGTATGGATAGGGCTAACATGAATAATATAGACCGCATGTTAGGCCCAGACATCGACGGTAAATTTTATAAGCTTTTGTCTTTTGCTGATAAGACGGGAGATATAGCAGACCCATGGTATACAGACGATTTTGATACAACTTATTCTCAGGTGTTAGAAGGTTGTTCTGCATTGCTTAGAAAAATTTCTCAGCAATAGCAACACTTAAAGGAAGCGTTAAAATACATAAGGCACTTGTACATGCTACATTTAAGCTTGCATAAGATTCGTCCTTGTTAAATACAACGGCAAAGCTGGAAACACTCATTCCAACCGGGCATAAAGCTGCAATGTAAACAACGTAGCTCATTAGTCTTATGTTTTCAAGCCCGGAGAAAATCTTAATAGAGAGTAATGCTACAAAGAACATTACAACGGCCGAAACTACTAATCTTAATACACTTACTTTTATAACACGAAGAATATAAGTGTTAAACGGGGTTTCTCCACGTTTAAAGTTTGCAAAAAGCAGGCCTAAAAGTAACATGCTTGTTGCAGTATTCATGTCTCCAATAAATCCTAGAGGTATAGAAATTATGTCTGGTAAATTTATTGGTAAGCAGAATAAAATAATGCCTAAAATTACTGCTAATACATTGGGATTTGTAATAACTTTTAGAGGCTGCATTTTGCCACAAACCATGTAGTAACCAAAAGTCCAAAGCGTAATGTTAAAGACTGCAATGTAGCCCATAAGGTAAAAAGCTCCTCCTGAACCAAATACTCCGTTTATGAGGGGAATACCTATAAAAGCACAGTTTGTAAAAACAACAGAAAGTTTATCTATGCCGTCAAGCGATTTTCCTTCTGGAGTTTTAGAATTGCAAAAAATGAGTGCAATTAGCATTAAAAGAAAATGTGCTAAAAATGAAATTGCAATAATTGCAAAAAGTTCTTTAAGGCGTTCTTGTGTAAACGAAACGTCAAATGTTTTTAGAATAAGACATGGGTTTATTACATAAAGCAAAAGTTTACTTAAAAAATTTTGCTCAGTTTTACCAAATTTAAAAATCTTAGAAACTGTAAAACCTATTAGAGCTATTAAAGCCATAACAGAAAGCTGTTTAATTACTACAAAATACATAGGCGGATTATACTTATATTCATAAAGTAAATAATCTATAATTTTGTATAATAAAAGGTTCTTAATTACTATACGGTATTAAAATTTATCGATTTTTTACATATTTCATGTTATAATTTAAAAAAAAGGAAGTGTGAATGGCAAAAAGCCTTAACTACTATGGTTTTGATAAAGAAACCTACAAAGAATGTTTAAATCAGATTCGCCCTACAAATAGAAAGCATATTTTTATTTTAAATACATGGTTTTTGTTGGTAAATCTTTTGTACATGGTGTTTTCCTTTTTAAATTTATTTGGCGTTACAAAAGAGCTGTCTTGGTTTTATACACTTTATTTTATTTTGTCTGTAGCATTAGATATTGTAATTTGGGTATTTCCAAAATTTGCAGAACGTCATAGTAGAGCTTATGTTTATATAAGTATGGCATTAATGCTTTCTTACGGCATAATTTGTTCTGTTTCGCAGCCATACATGCCGGCTACAATGTTTTTGCTGGTTCTGGTTTTAGTTTCTCTTTCTTATATTGATTTAATGTTTCTTATGCTTCTGATTATTATTGCAGCAACTTCTGTTTTTATAGTTACGTCTTTTCAGTATAAAACTTTTTCCATTGCGTATAACGATGTATATAATGCAAGTGTTGTTTTGACTATTGCTATTGGACTTCATTATATGTTTCAGCGAACAAAGATGCAGCAATTTGTACTTTACCAAAGAGATCAACGTATTCAGAGGGAACTGGAAGTTAAAAGCAGTTTTGATTCTTTAACATCACTTTTAACAAGAGGAAGATTTTTTTCTATTGCAGAAGAAGTACTTCGTGGTTATGACGGTAAAGAAATGTATTTGTGTCTTTTGGATTTGGACGGCTTTAAAGATATAAATGATACGCTTGGTCATCAAATGGGTGATAAAGCAATTCAAATTACGGGAAAAACTATTCTTGACGTTTTAAAAATTGACAAAAGAGAAAAATGGTCTTTCCCAGAAAGAGTACTCCGCGATAAAGGAAATTTTGCAGGTCGTTTAGGTGGAGATGAATTTATTGCACTTATAAGAGAATGCTCTTCAAAAGAGGACGCCTATAATTTAATACAAGAGCTTCTTAGTGCATTAAACAACGTAAGTTTTGCAACTATTTCTGGACTTTCTTCATCTATAGGTGTGGCAGTTTTAAAAGAAAATGACTTGGATATAGACCGTGCATATAAGAGAGCGGATATAGCACTTTATAAATCTAAGCAAAGTGGTAAAAATCAAATTCATTTTTATGAAGACTTAGAAAATGGGGAGGCGTTAAAGTGATAGAGCTTTCCCGTAGTTTAATTGTGCTAAGTATAATACTAGTCTTTATAAATATTATTTGTACAGTTTTACGTTTGTTTATTCAACGAGATGCACTTTTAAAAAATGAAGGAGCAAAACTTTTTCAGTCTATATTTGCTCTTGTGCTTATGTTGCTTCTTGCAGTTTTATTTTGTGTTATTTATTCAAGGCAAATTTATTTTGGATGGGTAGGCTCTCTTATTTTTATTTTTTCTCTTTGTCTAACGGTTTTTCTTGGCTGGTTCTTTAATCTTATAGACGGCATTGAAGAAAGAAGCATGGATTTGGTAAGTATCTTAGTTGGTGTTGTGGAAGCAGGTGATGTAAACTTAGAAGGGCATTCTCTTTTAGTTCAAAAACTTACAATGCTTTTATATGAATATTTACCTTTAAATTACCGCATTGTAATAAACCCGGATAACTTAAGTTATGCATCGTTATTTATAGATATTGGAAAGCTGGGAATTCCTCGAAGTATAATTAACAAGAAAGGAAAATTTAGTAACGAGGAATGGGAAGTTATGAGAAAGCATCCTGAGTATGCTGTGGAAATTTTAAGCAGCATAAAATCTTTTTCTACAGTTTCTAAGTGGATTCGCTACCATCATGAGCGTATAGATGGACTTGGATACTATCACTTAAAAGAAAAAGAAATTCCTCTTGCCTCTCGCATAATTGCAGTAGCAGACACTTATGCTGCTTTAACTATGGAACGTCCATATAAGCCTTCTTTGTCACATGATGAAGCTCTTTTTGAATTACGTCTTATTGCTGGTTCTCAATTAGATTCAGAAATTGTAAAAATATTTAGTAGTATTCCAAAAAGAAAAATAGATTCTTGTATTAGCGAAGTTAAGGAAAAGATAAAAATTTGTTCCATGAAAACTTTGAGGTAAAAATGAAAAAACTAAAGACACTGTTTTTAATGTTATTAGCTTTTCTCTTTTTGGGGTGCAATAAAAGCTCTGATGCAAATAAGAGTGTAGAAAAACCCGTAGAACTTGTATTGGCTTTAAGAGCTGGAACATATTCAGAGGTAATAAAAAAGTGTGTTCCCTTATTTGAAAAAGAAAATAATGTAGTTTGTACTGTGCTAGAGCTAGATGAAGATTCTTTACATTCTCTTGTAGCAACAGACGCAGTAAATGCAGAAGGTAAGTACGATTTGTGTATGGTTGACGGTTCCTGGATGGCAGAGTATACGGCAAACGGTGTACTTGCAAACTTAACAGAGCTTGGTTACGAATTGGACGATGATATTATAGACGCAACAAAGAGTATTTGTTATTACAACAAAAATCTTTATTTAGCTCCATATTATGGTAATGTTACAGTTTTGCTTTACAATAAACTTATGTTAAAAGAAGCTGGTTATACTCCAGATAAAGTTAATTCGTTAGAAGATATTTTAAAAATTTGTCAGGCACAAAATAAAAGACATAATTTAGGTTTTTTATACAGAGGTGATACACCAAATAATTTAGTTGTAGATTTTTTACCAATACTTTGCTCTTATGGCGCATGGGTTGTAGATGAAAACAATAATCCTACAATTGATACCGCAAAGTTTAGAGCTGCAGTAGAAATGTATAAAGGACTTATAGAAACAGGACGTGCTGTAAAGAAAGAAGATTTTATTGCAGCTATTGCAAATAAAGCTGCTACAATGGGAATAGGCTGGCCTGGATGGTATACGCCTACAAAAAATTCTACTATGGACTACCTTGCTATTACGGGGCGTGCTTTTGAGTTTAGTGTTCCGTATAATGCAAATATTTATGGTATTTGGACTATAGGAGTCCCAAATAATAGCATGAAAAAAGAAAAAGCTGTAAAACTTTTGGCATATCTAATGGATCCAAAGCTTCAAAAAGAAACTGTAAGTTGGGGTGGAGTGCCCTGCCGTTATTCTAGTTTAAAAGCTTCTGATGTTTTAGAGAAATTTCCTCAGTACAAAGTTGTTTGCAAAGCTTTAGAAGGTGGTGTGTATAGACCTGTCATGCAGGAATGGACAGAATTTTATACGATACTAGGGAAAGAATTAAAGCTTATTTTAGATGGCGAAAAAAACACTGCAGAAGGTCTTAGAGATGCACAAAGGCTTCTGGAAGAACTTATGAGAAAGGAATGATTTTGAATAAGATTATTGATTTTTTAGGGTTTAAGAAATTAGATCCGGAAGTACAGGATTTTTTAGATAAGTATAACGCACGTACAGGAATTATAATTTCTGCAATTATAATTCTGATGGAAATTTTTTTTCTTGTATTTTCTTTTATGCCTCCATTAAAAGGCTCTTCGAACGCAGTTGATTCCTTATGGCTTTTAAAACATAGACTTTTTTATGCGTTGATGGTTTTATCTGCTGCCCAGTTTGCATTAGTAAGTTTTTTTATGCTTAAGAATAAAGTAAATCATTTTTTTATGCAGTTTAGTATGCTTTTAATGCTTGTTGTAAGTGTATGCTTTGGCATTTATATTTCTAGACAAGATTACATTGCAGGTGAGCAGATACTGGTTTTTCTTACAATAATGGTAATGTCTTCCTGTGGATTTTTTATAAAGCCCTATATTATTATTATTTTGATTACAGCTTCTTTTTTGATTTTTTATAATGTTATGAAAATAAGTAGTGTTGGAGTAAGCTTTGCGACTAAAGCAAATTTGCCAATATTTTGGTTTTTGCTTGTAACTGTACATAATGTGTTGTATAAGCATTTTATAAATATTGCAGAAAAGTCTATTTCTAATGAAAAGCTTTCTAAGCAACTTTTATATTTTTCTATGCATGATACTTTAACAGATGTAAAAAATAGACATGCACTTAGAGAAGATTTTTTAAAATGCTTAAATAAACCTCTTCTTTTAATGTTAACCGACATCGATGATTTTAAGGGTATTAATGATACTTATGGACATGAGAAAGGTGATGCTATTCTAAAAGATTTCTCTTCTAGATTAAAAGAAAATTTTGGAGAAGAATTTTGCTACCGTTATGGAGGAGATGAGTTTTTAGTTATGATCCCTCATGCAGATGAAATTGATTTTTTGCTTGGAATAAAAAAATGTCGTGAACCTAATAATGAATTTACATTTAGTGGTGGCTACATTATGGGGATTGCTCATACAGAAGATGATTTGAGAGCATTGGTTGCACGTG
>CALFIX010000018.1 GCA_937877515.1 uncultured Treponema sp. | reverse complement strand
AAGAAGTTCCGTCTAATTTGGCACCGTTAGAAGATATTGAAGAAGTTAAAACTCCATTGGTAGAGTCAGAACAGCCTTTATTCGTGTAGTAATAAGGACAATATCTAACTAAAAAGTTTTGGCTGTAACTTACACCAAGATTTGAGAGCGTACTCTGTATACTTTTAATATCAGAATCACTTCCTGAGTAAGAGGAAATATAGCTGGCAGGGTAGAAAGGTCCCTTTGCACTGCTAGCGATTGCAAGCACTATAGAAGATGTTGCAATAGTTGAACTTGTTGAACTTGTAGTAGTGACTTTAACATCTGTGCTTACGCCGTGGTACATGTAGTAAAGACCATTTTGTTTTATTACAGTTGGTGCCCAAGTTACAGCAGTGTAACTAGAATCAGAGTGCTTTGTTGTTCCTGTGGAACTTGCAGCCATTCCTTGCCATGCTAAAAAATCTTTATCCCAGTTACCATAAAGGGCTGTCTTTTTTAATGTTGTCCAGTTTACTAAGTCGTCTGAATAGCGAATGTTTAAGCCAACGTATTCCGCATTACCACAAGAGGCATCTGTTGCGTAAACGTAATAAGTTCCGTCGTCATCTTGAAAAAGTTTCGGGTCGTGGCAGTTTGCCATATTCCACTTAGTTTGTGAGCTTGTTCTGCATTCCGTGTCGCCGTCTGCATACTTTGTGTTTACATAGTCGCTGATCGTTTGATCTGTTTTACAAGAAGCAAAGAGGGCAAAAATTACTGCAAGTGCAGTTACCCCCCCCCACTTGTGTGTAGTTATTTTCATAAAGACCTCCAAAAAGAATGTGTGTTCTTTTCATTTCTACTATTATACAACACTTTACTTTTTAATAAAATTTGGAGGGTAAAAAAGAATTGTTTGTTTGTAAGTTTTAGCTTAATCGCAATTTTTTTCGATATAAAAATGTTTCTTTGAACGGCATACACTCTAAATAAATCTACTCGGGATTGAAAAGGCTCGAAGCGTTGGCGAAATTTAGCCTTGCATTTTATTTTTTTATATTAAAAAATTCTGTAAATTTCTTAAAACATGTGTTAAAATAATATTTACTAGATTCATGAAGAGGTGTTTTTACGATGAAATTTAATTTTCATAGCCTTAAATTCAGGCTCATGACGTTGGTTATCTTAATTGCCATTATATCTAACGTGGCACTTACGATTGTTGCAACAAAGTTATCTTCTGCTACAGTGGAAGACACTGTTCATCAACTTATGGATTCCGTTACAGATAATGTAGTTAGTAAAGTTACTGCAGAAACACAAAAAACCTTTAAGGTTGCAGAAACTGTTGCCGCAATTGACTTTGTACGAAATCCTAATGTTTCTATCTTGGAAAAATGTGAACGCCTGCGGGCAATTGCAAAGATTGACTCAGACTATGAAAACATTTCTTTCTACGACACTGATGGAAATTCTTTTACCGCCGGAGGAATGCCAATTCATTTTCCTGAGCGACTTTATATAAAAGAAGCTGTTTCAGGTAAGGAATATATGATGGAACCTGCCGTAAGCCCTGCAACAGGAGTATTTTTGCAACAATATTCTGTTCCTGTTTATGACTATAATAATAAGATTATAGGTGTTTCTGTAGTAAACCTATATGGAGAAGCTCTTTCAAAAAATCTTTCTTCTCTTCACTTTGGAGAACAGTCTGATATTTTTGTATTTAGTAGGACAACAGGTAGAACTGTAGCTGCAAAAGATGTTAAGCGCGTTTATGATGATTCAGATACCTTTGCAACTGCAGACGAATCTATAAAGTATCTTATGGAAGGTGTAAAAGCCGGCGAAGTTGGAGGTGGAACATTTATAGACCCTCAGACAAAAACAAAGATGGCTTCTGCTTATCGCCCGATTCCAGGCACTGACTGGGCAGTTTTCTGTGTTACAAAGTATGACGACTTTTATTCAGGTCTTGCTAAAATGTCCCGCATAATGATTTATATTTTAGTAGCCATACTTGTTGCTTCTATTTTTATAAGCTGGCTTACTGTTGAGACTTCACTAAGGCCTCTTCTTGCCGTAAAGGGTGCAATTACAGAAATTGCTTCTGGAGACGCAGATTTAACTCGTCGCATAAACTCAAAGGCTAAAGATGAAATAGGAGACGTAGTAAAGGGCTTTAACGCATTCAGCGGAAAGCTTCAGACAATAATTGGAGATGTAAAAAATTCTAAAGACGAGCTTATGGTTGCCGGCGAAAACTTAAGCGGTGCAACTCAAGACACAAGTTCTTCTATAACAGAGATTATTGCAAACATAGACAGCATGAAGCATCAGATAGACACCCAGAATCAGTCTGTACAGCAGACGGCAGGTGCTGTAAACGAGATTGCTTCCAACATAGAATCTCTTGAACATATGATAGAAAGCCAGTCAAGCGGAGTAACTCAGGCGAGTGCGGCTGTTGAACAGATGATAGGTAACATTTCTTCTGTAAACCAGTCCATGGAAAAAATGGCATATTCATTCAATGAGCTTCGTGCAAATTCTCAAGAAGGAATTACAAAGCAGCAGGCTGTAAACGAACGTATTACAGAAATAGAAAGTCAGTCAGAAATGCTTCAGGAAGCAAACGTTGCAATAGCTTCTATTGCAAGCCAGACAAACTTACTCGCAATGAATGCGGCAATTGAAGCGGCTCACGCAGGAGAGGCAGGTAAAGGTTTTGCTGTTGTTGCAGACGAAATCCGTAAGCTTTCAGAAACTTCAACTGCTCAAAGTAAGACTATCGGAACACAGTTAAACAACATAAAGGAATCTATTAGTGATGTTGTAACTGCTTCTCAGGAATCAGCACTTGCATTTGAAACCGTGTCAAGAAAGCTTGAACAGACAGATGCTCTTGTTATGCAGATAAAGTCTGCAATGGAAGAGCAGAATGAAGGAAGCAAGCAGATTACAGAGGCTCTTCATACAATGAATGACAGCACCGTAGAAGTTAGAAATGCTTCCAGCGAGATGGAAGAAGGCAACAAGATGATCTTGAAGGAAGTTCAGCTGCTTCAGAATGCTGCCTTAACCATGAGCCAGAGCATGGAAGAAATGAGTATAGGCGCCAGAAAAATTAATGAAACAGGAGTTGCTTTAACAGAAGTTTCAACTCAAATAAATAACTCAATTAATAAGATTGGAACTCAGGTAGATACGTTTAAGGTGTAAAAGGTAGTGCACTAAAGAGAGGTAATAAGAGAAAAACTCTTGTTACCTCTTTTTTTTTTGACACGAAGATCTATGTATGTAAAATTATTCGATAATTCTTGATAAATATCAAAAATATTTGTTGCAAATAAAATAAATACGTATTAAAATAAATTCAATGGAAACCTCTTCTTACTGCCCGAAGTGCGAGATAAATGCTTTAGAAAGTCTTTTGACACCGGAGAATATTTTGCACGAAGTTGAAAAAATGGCATACGTAGAGGGAGTAACTACCCCCAGTGCAGAGTACGAAAGGCGTCTTAAAGTATGTGCCTCATGTTCTTCCCTTAACGGAAAGACAACCTGCGCATATTCAGGAAGTCTTGTGGCGTTTAGGGCAAAAATTTTAGGTGCAGGATGTCCTTTTCCCGGTGAGAATAAGTGGTGCCAAAATTAAAAGACTTACGCCCGATACGAAGGGCTTGGTACGAAGTACTGGAGCAGAGCGGAACCCGAAGTAGCGGGGTGGCTTTTTAAGCGGCAAGTTTAACGTTTTAAGTATAATCTGCCCATCAAAAAAGATACCGTCCAAAATAAGGAGACATATTTTGAAAAGTTCTATCACAGTTGTTAAGGATTTTACACTTTCTAAAACAGACGACACTTTGTTTAGTTCATTTATTGAACACTTAGGGCGTGCAGTTTACACGGGCATTTATGAGCCCGGACACCCTACCGCAGACGAGCAGGGATTCAGGCGCGACGTAATCGATATGGTAAAAGACCTTCGCGTAGGTTTAGTGCGTTACCCGGGCGGAAACTTTCTTTCGGGCTACAACTGGAAGGACGGAATCGGGCCGCGCGAAAATCGTCCTGTGCGTTTAGACAGGGCATGGCACACAATAGAGCCTAATGAGGTTGGCATTGATGAATTTGCTGACTGGGCAAAAAAAGCGGGCACTTCTGTAATGGGAGCCGTTAACATGGGAACAGGCACTCCACAGGATGCAGGCGACATGGTTGAGTACTGTAACTTTCCGGGCGGCACATACTGGAGCGACTTAAGAAAGGCTAACGGACATGCGGAACCTCATGCCATTAAAACGTGGTGCATAGGAAACGAGATGGACGGTCCCTGGCAGATTTGCCACTTAGACGCAGATGACTACGGAAAGAAAGCGAGGGAAGCCGCAAAGATTATGAAGTGGACTGACGACAGTATAAAGCTTGTTGTGTGCGGTTCTGCTTCCAGCGGTATGCCGACTTATCCTGAGTGGGACAGAGTTGTTTTAGAGCACACTTACGATTTAGCAGATTACATTTCCATTCACCGTTACTTTGAAAACTACGGAAACGATGATGACTTTTTAGCGTCGTTCTATGACATGGATGAGTTTATTAAGACTTCTATTGCAACCTGTGATTATGTAAAGGCATTAAAGCGAAGTAAAAAAACGATGTACCTTTCTTTTGATGAATGGAACATCTGGTACCAGCAGAAGAAGGAAGAGCATCCATGGGTAAAGGCTCCACGCATTTTGGAAGACCACTATTCACTTTTGGATGCTCTGGCATTTGGCGGAATGGCAATTACGCTTTTAAACCATGCTGACCGCGTAAAGGTTGCATGCCTTGCCCAGCTTGTAAATGTAATAGCACCTATTTTTACAGAACCAGGTAAGGGCTCCTACAGACAAAGCATTTACTGGCCTTTCCGCGATATTTCCGTTTACGGACGTGGTACTGTTTTAACGCCTGTTGTTACTAGCGACAAAAAGGTAACCGAAAAGTATGGCGAAGTTCCTGCTGTAATTTACGCAACTGTTTTAAGTGAAGACGAAAAGACTTTAACTGTTTTTGCATTAAACACAAGTAAAACAGAAAAGGCAAATGTAAATCTTAACCTTATGAATTTCGGTAGTACAAAAATGATTTTCCGCACCGAGATGACGGGAAGCGATTTAAGTGCACGAAACTCTTTAGAAACTCCGGATGCTGTATGTAATAAAGATGCACCTTTAGTTTCCGGCGAAAATGGAAACTTTAACATTACGCTTAATGAAGTTTCCTGGAACGTAATGAGGTTTAGTATAGAGTAGTTGTTACTTTATAAGTACCCATGTAGCACCATTCCCACCGTGGTTTCTGTCTGGGTGACCAGAAGTGCCCAGGCGGGAGTCGTTTTCTATAAAAAGGCGAACCATAGGGCCTAAAATGCTGTCGCTTCCGGTGCTATGGTTTCCTTTACCGTGAATTATTAAAACTTTTTTTAAGCCCCTTCTTTTACAGTCGCCAATAAAAATATTAAGTTGTTCTTCGGCTTCTTCTCTTGTAAGTCCATGCAAATCTATAACAGCTTCTGGCTTTAAATTTATAAGGTATTCTCTGTCTGAAAGTTTTTGTCTTTCTAAAGCTTCATCTTGTATTTTGTCTTTGTCTACGGTGCCGTACCTAGAAAGCCATAAGTCCATGGGGTTTATGTGCCTTTTGCTGTCTTCTTTCATCTGTTTTTCCCAGGAGTACCCCTGCCTTAGAAGTTCTTTTTCCTCTTTTGTGGGAGCGTTTGCCTTTTTGTGAGAAACTTGCGGCGTTTTTTGTTTTACGTTTTTTTTATTTTGAGATGAATCCCATTGGTCTAATATGTCTCCAAAGTTCATGTTCTTTCTCCTAATAAATGAAATGAAGTTTTTCTGATTTTACCCAGCCGCTTATGTCTGAGTAGTGAATGTAGCTCCATTGGCCGGGTGAATTTTCTATAAGTATTTTAGAGCCTGCGTTTATTGTTAAACCGCTCTGCATGTTTTCTTCTGGAATTGTATTTAAAACTCCTCCTTCGTAAATGGCAAACTGCCTGGAGGTGTATGAACTGTACAGAATGGAAAGCAATAAAAAAACTATACAGGAAACTAAAGAAGCTGTTGCGTTTATTTTTTTTCTTAGAATAAAGAATAAGACTGCAAGAGCAAAACACATTACGCATATTATTATTAAGATGTATAAGAACGGTATGTTTGGAGTAACTGGTGAGTCTACTATGGAATGTTCCTTTTCAAAATTGCGTCGCTCTACTGATGCTTTGGAAATGAATGGAAAAGAATGCCTCTCTTTTTTGTATAATTCAGAAAGAAAAATTACTTCTTCTTTGGAAAGAGTCTGTGTTTTAGCTTCTGTAATTTCATCACTAGATGATGTGAATGCGTAAGAAAATGCACTTTCTTTTTTCTGAACGCCAGAAATGCTAGAGGTTTCTCCTATGCTTATGATTTGTTCTGAAAATGTTGCCTCAGATTTTATTCCTGAATAAGATGTGCTTAAAATATATACGGAAGGAAAGCTGTACTCTCCTTTTTCTATGGGTGTCCAGCTGTAACTGCAAACTGGAAAAACTTCTGGCGTAAATACCCTGCTGCTGGAAAGATTTTCCAGACCTGAGGGGTGAGAAATTTCTTTAAATATAGAGTTTTCCGGAAGAGTGTAGTTTACACTTAAAACCTGGACTGCATAGCGGATGCCGACTGTAAAAATTATTTCCTGGCCAGCCAAAGCGGTTAGTTTTTTTTCTTTAAGAAAATCGTCATCTGCTTTTATTCCGTCAATTGAATCTATGCGTAAAAAAACTTGAGGCGAAGTTGTTCTTGGGTTTTCGTAAACTGTAACTGAGTCTACTGGTATGTTGTGAAGCCTTCCTTTTATGTAAACTTTTACTGGAGAAATTTTATATTCTCTTGCTGTGTTGAATTTTAGTTTTAAAGATACTCTCGTGTCTTTTAAATTCAGGTTTTCTTTTTTTAAGGAAACGAGGGAAATGTCTTTTCCAAATTCACTTGCGCTGATTTGAATGTTTTCTGGCTTTACATTTGGAACTGTCAGTTCAAAGGCTCCATCACTTGTTGTAAAGTAATATTCGTCTTTTGCAACAAAACGAAGTTCTGTGCCTTGAGCCCAGGAAGAGTAGTTAAAAAAAATATATATAAGGAGTAATACTAATAGTCGTACTCTGAAGTTTGTTGAGGCTGTTCTTGATTTTTCCATTGTTGTTTTTCATTCTCCCTTATTACAGAGTATATGGCTTCCTGCAATGCAGATTCGTTTTTTTCTATAGAAACCGGTGAAATACCCTGTTCTGCTTTTTTTGACTGAACTTCAAGCTCATTTAGAGAAAGCTCCAGGTTTATTTTTGCATCTATATTTGCGCTGTCAATTAAAAGTGACTCTTTAAAAAGTTCCGTAGCTTCTTTGTAGTTTCCATTCTGATGAGCAATGATTCCTTTGTTGTAAAAAACAGCGGCCTTTATGTTTTCCGGGCAAGATGGAGTAAGCTGGCTGTATCTTAGAAGAGCGGCTTCGCTCTGGTCTTGGGAGAGGTATGTGCTTGCGAGTGCAAAAACGGCGTAGTCATAAAGCTCTGGAAGTGAGTTTTCTTTTGCATGGTTTGTAACGTTTAAGAAATTGGCGGTTGCTTTTGGATAGTCTTTTTTGTTCCAGTTAAGTCTTCCTTCCAGCATTTCTTTGCTTTGAGATAAATAAGAGGAGCAGCCTGTCAGTAAAAAGATTATGGAAAGTGAAAGTGCCATCTTGTTTTTTTGATTAAAGAATGACGATGAAAATTCTCCAAACCCAAAAGAAAGTAAAAAGCATATAATTGCAAGCAAGGTGAATAGGGTATGACGGGGAATAGGCTTTGTTTCGTAAGAAGTTATTGAAGAATTGTTTTTTGCTTCCAACATGCTTAAAAGTGTTTTGGCAGAACCCATTTGAGAAGCGTCTATGTAAAATACCTGGTTTTGAGAGTGCTGCACGGTACTGTTTTTTTTCTTTACGGAGCTGATTGTTTTTTCTATCTTGTCTGAACGGAGTGCCGTCTTTACTTTTGTTTTGTTGTCTCCTGCAAGAATTTCTGATTCCCGTTCAGAACCAAAGCCTATTATGCAGACCGGAATGCCGTATTTTACGGCATCGTTTAGAGAAGCCAGCAGAGTGTCATCAGTTTCTTCTCCGTCTGTAAAAAGCCATATTATTGGTTTGGAAGCACTTTGGCTTGGAAAAGAATTTATTGCAGTTTCTATGCCACTCCCTAAGTTTGAGCCGGCACTGGTCATTAAAGAAGGTGAGAGGGACTCGAGTAAAGCCTTAATGGCTTCGTAATCTTCCGTAACTGGGAGTGCTAAAATTCCGTTTCCCTTGGCAAGTGTGACAGAGACTGGAGTGTTTTCTAATTTATTTAAGAGTTCTTCTGCGTAGTCGCATACAGCCTCTAGGCGTGTCATGTTTTGGGGGCAGTCACGAGTCTGCATGCTGTAAGAAATGTCTATGACAAATGCAATGGAGTTTCCGCTTTTTTGAATTGGAATAGAGTCCGTGCCTATGGAAATTCCGGAAAGTGCAAGTATTATGAATACAAAAGCTAAAGCTCTGAAAATAGTTCTTGAAATAAAGGCAAAACGTAAGCGGGTTGTGTTCCTTTTACCTAGAGCTTTTAAAATTTTGTTAAATTTTAGGGATGTGTAGAGCACTGTAGGTATAAGAAATAAGAGAAAGAGTAGTGTATAAGGCCTTTCTATGGAAAAAATCATAAGACCTCCCTAAGAATTATTCTTCGCAAGATCCATGCCGCGGCAAAGAGCAGAAGTGAAACGTAAAGTAATATGTGATACAAAAATATATTTTGATTTTTTAAGTGGTAGCTTTGTGTTGATTTTTCATTTTGCGACATATTGTTTAAGGCCTGTGAAAGTGAAGAAATTGTCTGAGTGTCAAAAAATTTTCCGTCTGCTTCCTGAGCAATGGAAGAAAGCTGTTTTACGTTGTAGGACGAGGATAAGTATCCTGAATAAATTTTGCCTGTCTTAGGATCTGTGTATTCTAGAGGAGCTGTTCCGCTTGTTCCAAGTCCAAATACATAAAGGGAAATGTTTTTTTCTTTTAAAAGTCTAGAAGCTGTAAGCGGGTGAATTGTTCCTGCATTGTTTTCGCCGTCTGTAATAAGTACTACGGCTTTTTTTTCTGCACTGGAATGCTCCAGGTGTAATGCTGCGCAGCTTAAGCCCATGCCGATTGCACTTCCGTCACCAAGTTCTCCGACAGAAAGAGAGTCCAAGCTGGAAAAAAATCTTTCCCTGTCTATTGTAGGAACAACAACAATTGCGGCATCTTTTGCCATTTCTACAAGACCTATGGAGTCTCCCGTGTTGTCTTTTAAAACTTCTTTTACGGAGAGTTTTGCAGCTTCAAGCCTTGTAAGGTTTCCCATGTCTCTTGCCGCCATGGAAGGACTTGTGTCTATGACAAAAAGAATGTCGCTTCCTCTTGAAGTGTAGATTTTTGTCTGCTTATGAATTACAGGATTAGCACATGCGAAAACTGCCAGAATATAAGAGGTGGCAAACATTAAGCGGATTGTCACTGATGTAACGTTTCTAAGTGGAGAATTCCATTTAAAGTTTTCTCCGTTCCAGTCGCCTAATGAAAGATTAAATGATAATTTCTTAAAAATTTTCAGGTATCGTAAAATATATAAAAGCGGAATAAAAAGCAATAAAAAAAATGCAACTGGATTATCAAATGTCATTACATTTCCTCCAGTTTATTTATAGAAAGTATGCTCCGGGTTATTATGGTTGCTCTTTCTGTTTTTTGAAAAGCCGCCGCATGTTCTTCCTGCGGTAAGAGATGAGAATCTAAAGAGCCGTGAGCAAATTTTATGTAGTCAGTTCTTATAAAGAATCTGGACAGTTCTTCTAAAGATGCCGTGTAGTTTTCGTCTATAATTCCATCAGTGTTTTTCAGAATTTCACTGTATATTTTACCTGACGGAGTTGAAGTTAGGTTTGTACTGAACCTGTTGTTCAGATAATTTTTTATTGTCTTTTGCCAGAAAATGGAAAAATTGTAGTCTGAGGTTTTTGCATTGCGTAAAATTTTTAACTTATGAAGTGCGTTTTTTGCATTCATGTAAAATTCAAATCTCTGCTTTAGTGAAGAAATAAATTTTATTATCTTGGGAAGCTTTATGAGGATTATGAATATTAAAGTGATAAATAAGACTAAGAGTATGCTTAAAGCAAGAATAATGTAATTTGTACCGGGTAAAAGAATTGGTCCTTTTTGCTCTCTTAGTGTTGTAACTCCCATTTTTTGAGAAAGAGAGGCTATGGTTACAGGAAGCAGTTGAATGATGTAGCTTTGTTTTTCCGGGGCATAGTTTGTGTGCGGGTACATGTCGTATATGTTAAAGCTTTTAAAAGACATTTGACCGCATACCCATGGAACTACAGTAATGTTTAAGGTGTATTGAGTGTAGTCTCTTGTAAGTGTAGCTTTTTTTATTGTGCATGAAGATGAAATGTTAGAAAGTTCTTCTACGTCCAGAAATAGCTCTTCGCCTGAAAAATATGAATCTGGAACAAATGCAAAAAAGTCTAAATTGCTTTCAAATTTATACTGAATGGTTGCTGTGTCGCCAACAAAGACTTCCTTAGGAATAAGAATTTGCTGATTTTCTGCAAAAAGAGGTAGAAGATAAAGAAGTACAAAAAGCTTAGATAAAAGTCTTCTCATGAAGCACCTCTTTTGTAAAAGAGTTTGCAAAGTTCCGTTGCAGCATCACTTGCGGTGTTTAGTGTAAAAGGAAAAGCTCCCCTCCTTAAACACTCGTGAGTCCAGGCATCTGTTTTTTGTTCGTTGTATTCCCTCCATGCACGGGCAAATTTTTTTGAGTGCGTTGGAAGCGACTCGCTAAAAGAGGTTTCCGGGTCTGTAAAGGTAACAGAACCCAGAACGGGAAGTATTGTGTCTGAGGAGTCTGTTATGCGCAGTGCTATTACGTCATTTTTATGGCATAAGGAGGCAAAAGGTCTTTCCCAGCCTTTGCTTCTAAAGTCAGAAATGATAATTACAAGGCTTCTTTTTCTTAAAAGCTTTTCTGCTACAATTAATGCGGAGTCTAAAGCAGAGCCTTTTTGTTTTGTATTGAGCTGTTTTTCGTATCTGGAAAGCAATGAATACAGGTGCTTTTTTCCTGTTGCCGGTGTACAGGAAAATTCTATTTCGCTACTGAATAAGACAGCCCCTGTCGGACTTGAGATAATGGATGCTGCCATTGATAAAAGGGAAGCACACTCTACTGCGCAATCCATGCGGGTTCTTATGGAACCGGTTTCCATGGAAAGTGACTTGTCCAAAATAATAAATACGTCTAATTCTTTGTCTTCTTCAAAAACTTTTACGTAAGGTTTTGCCATTCTGGAGGTAACATTCCAGTCTATAGTTCTTACGTCATCTCCGCTTAGGTAGTCTCGTACTCCGGAAAAGTCTATTCCCTGTCCCTTATAAAGTGATTTAAAAGAACCGCTTTTCATACCATTTGCTATAGTAAGAGAGTTTAAGTGTAAGAGATATGCTCGCTTTGCAAGAGAATTTTGTTTCTGCATTTTTTTTAAGGTGTTGGTAAAAGTTCTATGATTTTTTCGATAAGGGAATCTTGCGTTACAGAGTCTGCTGCAGCTTCATAGTTTAAGACAAGTCTGTGTCTTAACACAGGTTTTGCAACAGCCTGAACGTCTTCTGGTAAAACAAAGCTTCGTGCGTTAAATAGTGCATTTACTTTTGCGCATTTTAAAAGTGCAATGCCGGCACGAGGAGATGCTCCAAAAGCTATGTAGCGCTGAATGTCGCTTCTGTTTTTTGACTGTGACAAGGAGAATGTTCTGTCTTCTTTTGTCTCCGGTGCGGGGCGGGTAACACTTACAAGCGAAACTATGTAGTCCAAAATGGATTCATCTTGAGTAATGCCGTCTATTGCAGCTCTACATTTTTTTAATGCTGCTGCAGAAAATATTTTTTTTACGTCTACATTAATTGCATTTCCGTTTGTGCGGATAATGTTTTTTTCTTCTTCTTGAGTGGGGTAAGAAACTAAAAGCTTTAATAAAAAGCGGTCCAGTTCTGCTTCCGGAAGATTGTAGGTGCCTTCCTGTTCGATAGGGTTTTGTGTTGCAAGAACAAAAAATGGCTCAGGAAGCGGGTATGTTGTTTCTCCTATGGTTACGTGGTGCTCTGCCATTGCTTCCAGTAATGCCGATTGAACTTTTGCAGGCGCCCTGTTTATTTCGTCTGCAAGTACGACGTTTGTAAAAACTGGTCCCTTTCTTACAGAAAATGAACCCGTTGACTGTTCGTAAAGAAGAGTTCCAGTTACGTCTGCCGGCAACAGGTCCGGTGTAAATTGAATGCGCTTAAAGTCAAGGCCGGAAATGTCTGCGAAAGTTTTTACCATGAGTGTTTTTGCAAGGCCGGGAACACCTTCCAGTAAAACGTGGCCTCCTGTGATGAGTGCCATAAGAATTCCGTCGATGACTTCCTTCTGGCCGACAATTCTCTTTGCCATTTCTGCCTGACATTCTTTTATATATTGAGAGCAGGCATCTAAGTCTGCCTTTGTGAGCGTTTTTTCCATTGCTGTTTCCTTAAAAAAATTAAGGAATTATACAATTTTGTTTATTTTCCCTCAACAGGGGAGTTCTTTTTGTCTTATACTCATACCTTCCAAATAAGTTTATTTATTCATAAAACTTGTATATTTATGCAAAAAACTTATAAATTTTATTGACACGCAGCCCCGTTTTTTGAATACTATAGCCATTATGTTAAATCCATTGGCACAAGAACTTAATGACGCCCTTAAGGGTACAACTGCTCTCTCCCTTCTTTCTGATGTTGGAGAACGTCTTTATTTTCCTAAAGGAATTATAGCTCAAAGCGCAGAAGCAAAAAAACTTGGTAAAGTTGCAAACGGTACTATCGGTATGACTGTTGTTGACGGAACTCCTGTAATGCTTTCCTGCATGCAAAAGATTACTCCAGAGTTAACAACTCGCGAGCTTGTAGCTTATGCACCTACTGCTGGTAATCCGGACCTCCGTGCACAGTGGAAAGAAAATATTATTAAAAAGAATCCACTCTTAAAGAATAAGGCAATTTCTCTTCCTGTTTTGGTTCCTGGTCTTACAGCCGGTATTTCTTACCTTGCAGATTTGTTTTTAGATGAATCAAAACCTTTAGTTGCTGCAAATCCTTCCTGGGACAATTATGTTTTGATTGCAAGTGCCAGACGCAACGCAGAGTTTGTTCAGTTTACAATGTTTAAGGACGGTAAGTTTGACATTGACTCTTTAGAAAAGACTCTTAAGGAACAGGCTAAAAACGGTAGTGTCAGAGTGCTTTTAAACTTTCCTCAGAATCCTTCCGGATACAGCCCGACAAAACAGGAAGCCCGGAGAATTGTAGAGATTGTTCAAAAGCTTGCTGAAGAAGGAACAAAGGTTATGGTTTGGTGTGACGATGCTTACTTTGGCCTTAACTATGAAGACGATATAGAAAGCCAGTCGCTTTTTGCATATCTGGCAGATTTACACCCTAATGTTCTTGCTGCAAAAATTGATGGTCCTACAAAGGAAGATTTTGCATGGGGCTTTAGAACTGGCTTTATTACTTTTGGTTGTAAAGGTATGACAGAAGAGCAGTATGATGCTTTGGTAAAAAAGCTTATGGGAGCAATCCGTTCTTCTGTTTCTTGTGCTTCTACGCCTCCTCAGTCAATTCTTTTGCGTGCATATAAAGATTCTGCCATGGAAAACGAAAAGGCAGCGTTCCGTGCAATTCTGGAAAAGAGATATCATCTTGTAAAGGATTTTGTTAATACTCATACTTCAAGGCATCTGGAAGCCTTACCGTTTAATTCCGGTTACTTTATGTCTTTCCACTTGTACAAGCTTGATGCAGAGCTTTTGAGGCAGAAGTTGCTTAACGATAAAGGAATTGGTACAATAGCAATCGATGAACATACTCTTAGAGTTGCATTCTCAAGTTTAAACGAGGATAAGATTGAAACTGTTTACCAGGCAATTTACGATACGGCAGAAGAATTATCTGCATAATAAAACATTAGCTTTTTTTGTGGCATCGGCATCTTTTTTGTTTTGCTCATGTGCCGCAAAGGAAGCTAAAATTGCAACTATTTGGACTGATGTTCCAAGTCTTGTTTCTTACGCAGAACTTTTTAATGCAAGTCATGACGATGTAAAAGTTGTTGTTGTTTACAAGAAATCTGTAGCCAGTGCCATGCCTCCTGCAAAAGACGAAGAAGGACCTGATTTGGTTTTAGGTTCCTGGCTTAAGAATAGCGGTACGCGCAGGTATTTTTCTACATTAGATTACGTCCTTTCTGAACAAAAAATTTCTCGTTCTTCATTTTATAAGCAGCTGATTGATTACGGAGAGATAAACGAAAAGCAGTATCTTCTTCCTGTAAGTTTTAATCTGCCGGCAATAATTTATTCTAAAAAGAATGAAGATTTAGTTTCTTCTGTTTCTACTCATGTTATAAATCTTTCGCAGTTAAAAACTCTGGCAGCCGGATTTAATGTTCAGAATGCAGATGGAACTTATGCTGCCATGGGGTATGCTCCTTCCTGGGATGAAGACTTTCTTTATGAGCTTACTAAGCTTTACGGTGCAGACTACCATGAAAAAGGAAATAATTTTGCATGGGATTCCAAGTCTTTGCAGCTTGCAATAAGTGATGTAAAGGAATGGACATTGGCTCGCAACACAGATACAACCAGCGAGCAGAACTTTGAGTTTAAATATCTTTACATGCCTAAATACAGACAGGTAACTACGGGCAGGTGCCTTTTTACATATTTACCGAGTGATGACTTTTTTAAGCTTTCAGAAACTCAGTCTACGGCTCTGACATTCCGCTGGCTTGAGCAGGATAATAAAATATGTGTAGAAGATGACATTGTTACTTTAGGGCTTTATAAGAAAGCTAAAAATGCGAAGACCGCAGAAAAATTTATTGGCTGGTTTTTTAATGAAAATACACAAAGAGAGCTTATTATGCGTATGGAAAATATAAAGCTTGATACCGTTAATTTTGGTATTGCAAACGGGTTTTCTTCGCTAAAGGGGGTAAATGAAAAGTATTTTCCCATGCACTACAGGCAGCTTTTGGGTAACCTTCCGTCTGAAGAATATTTGAGTATGCCAAAAATTTTACCTTATCGCTGGGTAAACATAAAGGAGAGAGTTCTTCTTCCTTATCTGAAAGAAAGTTCTGATACTAGTGCTACTACTTCAGTTGCATCTTTAGAAGAACGTATTACAGACTGGACAAAGCAATTTTACTAAAATACTTAAGAACATTTTATCCTTTACCGATATTTTAGGTGAGGGTAAAATTATGTATTCTAGTGGAATTACATTAAATGCATCATCTTATAAAACTCTTTTTTCCAGTTCTGCAGGTTCCCTGTATGTTCCGGTAAAACCTAGTGCCGTTGTTTATTCTCAGCTAGATTATGTTCATGGAGTTTCTTCAGGAGCAGACGGTAAGGGGGTTCCTGTAAACAGAATTCGTATTTTAAACTCTCTTATTCATCAGCTTGTAAGTATGAAAAAGTCTAGTTCTGAAAGTATGCTTTCTTCTTTTAATTACGAAGATATGACAGAAAGTCAGAAAGATGCTCTTATAAAGCAATATCAAAAGCAAATTGCAGATGCTGTAACAGCTTCCGCAGAACCGGCTACCTACGGTTTAGCAGGTCTTATGCCAGAGGCCGGAAGTGTTATTAATATGCAAGTTTAGCTTTTTACCTGTTTGTTTTAAGCCCACAAAAGCCAAAGTACTAAAGCTGCAACTGTTGTTGTAATTACTGTAAATGGTACTCCAATTTTAAGCCAGTCGGAGAACTTCATTGGATACCCCTCTTTTTTGATTATTCCCATTGTTACAATATTTGCACTAGCTCCGAATGGTGTTAGGTTTCCACCAAGGCAACTTCCAACTAATAAGGCAAACATGTAAAGCTCTGCGTTTAAGTTCATGGATGCAGCCATAGATCCTGCAACAGGAAGCATTGCAATTATGTAAGGCACGTTGTCTACAAATCCTGAAATAACTATAGATACAACCAGTAGTATTATAAAGCCTAAGAGTTTTGAGCCACCTGTTAACTTTGCAAGGAAGAGTGCAAAGTCATCTAAGAGACCTGTCTCTTTTATACCGCCAATTACAACAAAGATTCCGATTAAGAAGAAAATTGTTTCCCAGTCCAATTCTTTTATGACTTTCCATGATTCTTCTTTGCTTTGGTGCTGAAAAAATCTGAACCATATAATTCCTGTAAGACCTAATGCAAAAACAAAAAGTCCACTCAGGTATTCAAAGCTTGTATGTATAAAAGAAATGCCTGCCAGTCCAAAAATCATTGTAAGAAGTAAGATGAATGGAAACCAGGAAATTACTTCCTCGCGGTCAACATCTATTTTGTTTTTTCCGTTTTTTGCAAAGAAAAAGTAGAAGAATGCACAGCCAGAAAGCATGCCGGCTTGTATTATAAAGAATATAGAAAGATGCCCTGCATGGAAGAAAAAGTCGTTAAAGTTGTAATTTGCGTAGCTTGCAAAAATCATAGAAGGCGGGTCGCCTACAAGAGTTGCAGTTCCTTCCAGGTTGCTCATTACGGCTAGACCCATCATAAAAAGAGTTGGGTTTATATTTAGTTTTCTGCAGAGCGCTAATGCTATAGGTGCCATTACTAAAACTGTTGCAACGTTTTCTACAAAAATAGAAATTATTCCCGTCATTGCAAGAATGCTTACCATTGCAAGCCCCGTATTTTTGCTGCGGCGAACTATATCATCTGCAATGCGTGCAGGTACTCTTGAATAGATAAAGAGAGAAGCAATTGTCATGCTTCCAAGGTATATTAAAAGGACGTTCCAGTTTATTATGTCTCCAATTGAATGGTTTAATGCGTACCAATGCGATGGAGTTGAACTTTCATACGATAAAATATCTTCTGGAAGTGGAAAAATGCTTCCTGGAAAGATTATTCCCAAAAGTATTACAATAAAACCTGCACTCAGTGCAAAATAAACTTTCTTGTCTTGAAATGCAATAACTAATGCATACATGGCTATAGCTAAGCCCAGTACGACCCATTTCATTACTTCCATAACTTAGTGTCCTTGTTTTTATAAATTTAAATATACTCTTAATTTACTTTTTATAATGTGTAGCGTCAAGAAAAATATCTGGCTGTTAGTGCATCTGCTAAATTTTGTGCCTTTCTGTATGACTGTAAGACTAAAGGAATGAATAGAGAAATCAGCATTCCAAGTTTCTTAAAGCCTTTTACGTTTCCAAAGGCTCCTCTGATCATTTGTGTCTTTACAATTCCAGAAAGCTCGTCCATAAGGAGTGGAACAAACCTGAAAAGAATTCCTGTAATTAAAACAACGTATCTTATTGGAATTTTTAAAAGAGAAAGTGGAGATAAAAGTGCTGCCAGTCCGTCTAAAATTTCGCGCTCGCTTGTTGTGTAAATAAAGGTTCCTGTTGTAAATATTAAGGAAACTGCCCTTACCAGCATTCTTGCGGAAAGAAAAATTTTTGTATTTGTTATTATAAATGAACCGTATTCAAAAATAATTTTATCGTTCTGCTGTAACGGGTATAAAATAAATTCTAAAACTGCAAATATAAGCAGCCATGGTAAAAGCTTCCATAAAGCATACAGAGGCTTTTTTAATGGGTACCTGGCTAAAAGAGAGTATAGAACCGTAACTGCCATAACAATAAGGTTTAGTTGAATGGGTTTTACAATTATGGTTGTAATGAGGAAAGCTAAAAAAAGCATAAGCTTTATGCAGGCAGGCAGTCTGGTTACAAGAGAATCCGGAACGTCAGGAGGTGAAATTAAACATTTTCCGATGCGGGAAAGCTTTTTTAGTAAGCTTATGTTTTTAAAAGGTTTGAGGGAAGGCGGAAGTTCTGACTGCAGTTCATGTTTTTCTTTTTCAGAAGAGTTGTTTGTTAAATCTTTCCATTTTAATTCTCTGTCAGAAATTAATGCTTCTTCTGTGCGATGAGTGCTGAATAAAACAGTTTTTCCTGAATCTGCAAGATGTCTTAGTGTGTGTAAAATTTGTTCTCTGGAAGCTGCATCTAATGCACTTGTCGGTTCATCAAATAAAATAATATCTGAGTCTAGTGCAATTATTCCTGCTAAAGAAAGCTTTCTTTTTTCTCCTCCAGAAAGGGCAAATGTGCTGCGGTTAGCAAAATCTTTGTAAGGAAGACCAGATAGTTCCATAGAATTTTTTACACGGTTTACAAGAGTTTTCCCTTTAACGCCAAAATTTTTAGGACCAAAGGCAACGTCGTCTGCTGCGTAAGGTGCAAATAGTGCTGCGTCGCTTTCCTGTAACGAAAGAGCCGGTCTCTCTTTTGCATAAATATTTCCAGTAAAATCATGAAGGCCTGCAAGCGTTTCCAGTAAAGTGCTTTTACCGCAGCCGCTTGGACCTGTTAATGCAACAAGTTCTCCTTTGTATAGTGTAAAATTTAGATTTTCAAAAATTGTTCGGTCTGGATATTTAAATGAAAGGTTTTGGGCTTCTAAGAGAATTTCTTTTTCTTGACTGCTTTGTGGTGACGGTCTTGAGATAAAGTTTTCTTTTGTAATCTTTTTTCCAAGAACAAAATTAAAAAGCTCTGTATTTTTTTTAAATTCTTCTTTTGTGCCGTTAAAAATTATTGAGCCTTTATCTAAAACAATTATTCTTTTTGCCCTTAAGGCTTCATCTGCATCATGCGTTACATGAATTATTGTGTGCCCGCGTGTGTTCCACTGGTCTATGAATTTTATAAGTTCAAGTCTTGCGTCTGGGTCCAGCATTGCAGTAACTTCGTCCAGAATAAGCAGGTCCGGGAAAAGTGAAAGTATGCCGCTAAAAGCTATGCGCTGAGTCTGACCAAGAGAAAGTTCAAAAGTGTGAGAAGAAGCTCTGTCGGCCATGCCAACGACAGAGAGGCATTCTATAGTGCGAAGTTCAATTTCATCTTTTGAAAGATTTAGGTTTTGCGGACCGAATGCCGTGTCGCGTTCAACTATGCCGGCAACAATTTGATCTTTTGGCTGCTGAAAAACAATGCCTGGAAGAGTGTCGGAATCTGTTTTTACCATACCGTTTTCTGGCTCTATGAAACCTGCCATTATACGGGCAATCGTGCTTTTCCCAGAACCGTTGGAACCTACTAAAGCTATGTAGTCGCCACTGTTTACGGAAATGTTTATGTCTTTTACAGCTGGTTCTTTTGACTGTGGATATGTGAAGCTTACATTTTCTAATTCCAAAATTGGCATGGGAGGCTTATTTTATACATTTTGCTTAAAATGCACAAGGTTGATAATAAGGTATATTTTTGCTATTATACACGCATGGTAATTTCTTCTATAGATTTAAAAGACGGACATGTTGTTCAGTTAAAAAACGGAAAAGATTTGGTTTTAAAACGCGATGATGCAGATTCTCTTATTGCAGATTTTAATAAATATGGAGAAGTTGCAGTTATAGATTTAGATGCTGCTCTTCGTAATACAGACGAAAAAGGTAACACTGCAAATACTGAGCTTTTAAAATCTCTTTTAAGAAAGGGTAATGTCAGAGTTGGCGGCGGAATTAGAGATGTTAAGCAAGCCCGTAAACTTGTTTCTCTTGGAGCGGAAAAAGTTATCATTGGCAGTTCAGCCTGGAACCCGGAGCCAAAGGACGGAGATAGTGTTTTAAATGTTCCGTTTTTAGAAGAACTTTGCCAAGCCATTGGTAAGCAAAGAGTTATAATTTCTGTAGATGCCATAAATGGGAAGATTGCTGTTCGCGGTTGGACAGAAACCATAAATGTTTCTCTTCTGGATGGAGCTAGAGAGGCAGAAAAGTATGCGTCTGAACTTTTGTTTACTTGTGTAGAAAAAGAGGGCTGCATGCAGGGAACAGACATGGAACAGGTAAAAGCTTTGCGGGAAGCCGTAAAGTGTCGTGTTGTTGCAGCAGGTGGAGTAAACAGCTTAGAGCAAATTGTAGAGCTGGAAAAACTTGGCTGCGATGTTCAGCTTGGCATGGCTCTTTATACAGGTGCTGTAAGTCTAGAAGATGCTTTTATAAATTGCATAGACTGGAAAAAAGTAAATGACATGGTACCTGTTATTGCTCAGAGTGAGCACGGCGAAGTTTTAATGCTGGGGTATTCAAATAAGGAAGCATTAGAAAAAACTTTTAAGACTAATAAACTTACTTTCTTTAGCAGGACCCGTAATACACTTTGGACAAAAGGCGAGACAAGCGGTCATTTTTTAGAAGTAAAAAAGCTTCGTGTTGACTGTGATAGAGATACAGTTCTTGCAACTGTTAAACCTAATGGCGGTACCTGCCATACTGGCAGCTGGACTTGTTTTGGAAGTGCCCCTGACGAAAAAAGCTCTCTTGAACGTTTATACGACACAATAAGTGAACGTTTTGCTTCTCCTAAGCCTGGCAGCTACACTGCAACTCTTAACGATAAGAGAGTGCGCGAAAAAGTAATGGAAGAGGCGGAAGAACTTACTGATGATGCAGAAACTAAAGAAGATGTTATTTGGGAAGCTAGTGATTTGCTCTATTTTGTAAGCGTGTTAATGTATAAGGAAGGCGTTACATGGCAGGACGTTTACAATGAGCTTGATAAGAGGCATAAGGAAAAATGATAAAAATACAGAAAGTTAATGAAGTTGAAGATTCTTTTTTTAACGGACGGAATTTTGGCTCCAGCATAGACACTGTTCGTACTGTTTTAGAGGAAGTTCAAAAAAACGGTGACAGTGCCTTAAAAGAATATGGCTTGCAGTTTGACGTTTCTTCTCCTAAAACCTTAAAAATTGCAGAAGAAGATTTAAAAGCCTGTGCAGAAAAATTACAGAAAGAAAATCCTAAGCTTTATGACTCTCTTTGTTATTCCAGAGATCTGGCACTTAGGTTTGCAGAAAAGCAAAAAGAATGTTTTACAGATTTTGAAACAGAGCTTGAGCCTGGTCTTTTTACAGGTCAAAAAACTATTCCTGTAGAAACAGCTGGTGTTTATGTTCCTGCGGGGCGTTTTCCTTTAGTGTCTACTGTTATCATGACTGTAACACCAGCAGTTGCAGCCGGTGTAAAAAATATAGTTTTATGTACGCCTCCAAGAGTTCATCCTCTGGACAAAAAAAATGCAGAAAGCTCTGGAACTGGACTTCCTGGAAAAGCATTTAAAGATGGTTTACCTTATGCTGATGAAAATATTATGGCAGCTGCATATATCTGTGGTGTAAGAAATGCTTATGCTGTAGGAGGAAGCCAGGCTATTGCAGCGATGGCTTTTGGAACAGAAAGTGTTCCCCGTGTAGATGTAATAGTCGGTCCTGGAAACAAGTTTGTTGCGGAAGCCAAGAAGCTTGTGTATGGTACAGTTGGTATAGATATGGTTGCAGGTCCTACAGAAGTTTTTATTATTGCAGATGAAAGTGCTGATGCCCAGTGGGTTGCTGCAGATTTACTTGCTCAGGCAGAACATGATGTTGTAGCTCAGCCTGTTCTGGCAACTGATAGTGAAGCTTTTGCAGAAAAAGTTTCAAAAGAAATAGACAGGCAGCTTGAAACTCTTCTTACAAAAGAAACTGCATCGCAAAGTATAAAAAATTGCGGTCGCATTATAATTACAAAAGATTTGGAAGAAGCCTGTAATATTGCAAATCGTAAGGCACCTGAACACTTGGAGCTTGCTGTAGAAAAGGAAAAGCTTGAAAAGCTACAAATGCTTTGTCATAACTACGGTTCTCTCTTTATGGGGCACGGTGCTGCAGAAGTGTTTGGTGACTATGCAGCGGGCTTAAATCATACCTTACCGACTTCTGGTAGTGCACGCTTTACAGGAGGTCTTTCGGTGAGAGTCTTCTTAAAAACAGTTACAACTCTTCGAACAAATGTGGAAGAAAGTGGAGCAAAAAAATCTGCAGAAGCTTCTGGTGTTTTAGGGGACGCAGAAGGACTTGCAGCTCATGCGCGTGCTGCCCGATTAAGACTTGGTGTTGGCATTAAATAGGAGAATATTTTGAAAATTTATAAGCTTGGTGAAGACGTATTACGGGAAAAATGTACAGATGTGGCTCCGGAAGAGATTAATGACAGCTTAAGATCAACTATAAACGAAATGTTTGAAACTATGCTAAATGCAGACGGCGTTGGTTTGGCAGCTCCTCAAGTTGGCATTTCTAAAAGATTTTTTGTCGTCATTGCTGATGATGAAGTGCGCAGGGTTTTTATAAATCCTGTAATAACAAAAACTTCGGAAGATTTAGTAGATTATGAAGAAGGCTGTCTTTCCATACCAGGTGTTTATGAAAAAATAAAGAGACCTTCTAAGGTTTCTATAAGTGCTTTAGATGAAAATGGAAAACGCTTTACAATAGAAAATGCAGAAGGGCTTTTGGCTCGTGTAGTTCAGCATGAAAATGATCACCTTGATGGCATTCTTTATATTGATCGAGGCGATAAAGCTTTTGCAGAAGAAACAACTGAACAGTTTAAAAAAAGAGCAGAAAGAGCTTTACAAAAAGAAGCAGAACGTGAAGCTAAGAAGGCTCGTCTTGCGGCAAAGCTTGCTGCTAAAAAAGCTAGAAAGGAAAATAAATGCTAAGAGTTTTATATGGTGGAAGCCCGGAAGCAAGTGCAAAAACCCTAGAGCTCATTTTAAAAGATAGCGTTATGTCTGCTTCTGTAGAAAATGAACACTATAAGGTTGTTGGGGTTCTTTCAAATCCGCCAGCTGCAAAAGGTCGTCATTCAGAGCTTGTTCCAACAGATGTTGCTCATTATGCAAGTATTTGGAATGAAGCCCGTGGCGATGACATTGCTATTTTAACTCCAGAACATATTAAGGCAGAAGAAAGAGAAATTATTGCAGCCTTGAAGCCGGATGTTTTTGTATGCTTTGCCTATGGTCATATTTTGGGACCAAAGTTTTTTTCTCTTTTTAAACATGGCGGAATAAATTTGCATCCTTCTTTGCTGCCCAAATATAGGGGTGCAACACCTGTTAATCAAGCTATATTAAATTGCGACAGTGTAAGTGGTTTTACTTTACAAAAAATGGCACTTGCAATTGATGAAGGAGATATTCTTTATCAGCAGGAAACTACTCTCACGGGAACAGAAACCGCAGAAAGTCTCTTAAACCTATATGCCTTGCATGGCGGAATTGCAATTACAACTTTACTTAGAAAAATTGCTATTACAGGACTTTTACCTTCTTCTGTTCCTCAAACAGGAAAGTCTAGTTATTGTTCTGTTATAAAAAAAGAGGACGGTAAAATAAACTGGAATGATAGTGCAGAAAAAATAGATGCAATGATAAGGGCATATACTCCATGGCCAGGATGTTTTACAACGGCAAATGGAATGACTCTTAGAATTTTAAAAGGCCGTGACGCTGCTAAAATTGCCATTCAGGATAATACAGTTCCTAAAAATACATCTGCTGTTCCCGGTACAGTTCTTTCATATAATAAGCAAAGAGGAATTCTTATTCAGACAGGAGACGGTGTTATTATTGCAACAGAGCTTCAGTGGCAATCAAAAAAAGCTATGGATTATAAATCTTTTATGAATGGTGCCAGAAATTTCATAGGCACGGTTCTTGAATAAAAAGGAGTATTTATGAGTGATACAACTGATAAAATTAAGAATGGTGTAAAAAAAGTTCGCGGAAACTTTATGGACTATACAGACAATATAAAAAATGGTGGTAAGCACCTTGTGATTACTGTGATTGTAACTTTTTTAGTTATGATAATATTTTGTCTTGCATGCTTTTTTATTACAGTAAAGGGTGCTGAAAAAGTTATGGTTCCGAATGTAACTGGTAAAACTTTACCAAATGCTCTCCTGGAAATGCAGGCAAAGGAATTATATCCGCGCATTCAGTTAAAGTATTCTGATGAGCCTTCTGAGACTGGAAAAATCTTAGACCAGAATCCAAAGGGTGGTGCAATTGTAAAAGCTTATCAGTTTGTAACCCTTACAGTAAGCCGCGGTATTTTGGTTGAAGATGTAGAAGATTATGTTGGAAAAAATATTGATGATGTGAAGCTACGCATAAAAGCTCTTACAACCGATGAAGATGTTTCCATAACAATGCATGAACCTGTTTATATGAAAAATGCTTCTAGCCCAGGAACAATTATAGCTCAAGAGCCGGAAGCAGGAACACCAATAGATTCTTTAGAAGGTGTTGATTTTGTATTTGTTGTAAGCAGCGGAATGGACGAATAGTTAGCGTCTTTCTTCTACAGTTCCGTCCGCATGTGCTATAAACACTGCGGGCTTATTTTTTGTAAAAAATCCACATTCAACAACTCCTGTAATGGAGTTTATTTTTGCTTCCATTTCTGCAGGGTTTACAGGAGTTTGCCAGGTGCAGTCTAAAATCATGTTTCCATTATCGGTAATTACAGGACCTGCTTTTTTTACGCCTTCTCTTAAAACGCATTTTGCACCAAGAGCTTCAATCTGCTTTATGACAGGAACCCTTGCTTCTGCAATTATTTCTACAGGAAGTGGAAACTTTGTTCCTAAAGAGTGAACAGCTTTAGATTCGTCTGCAACAATAGCTAAAAAAGATGCGTTGTACTCTACAATCTTTTCTCTAAGATGAGCTGCTCCTCCACCTTTTATAAGATTTCTTTCGTCATCAATTTCGTCAGCCCCGTCAATAGCTGCATCCAAGTGGCCTTCAATTGCCTTGTCATTTAATGTGTAAACAGAAATTCCGTAGCTTTCACATGCCAGCTGAGTTTGAAAACTTGTGGCAACAGCTTTTATGCCCTTTAATGTTCCGTCTTTAATGCGCTCTGCAAGCCTCGTTACTGCCGGCATTGCAGTTGAGCCTGTGCCTAGACCTATTTTCATTCCGCTAAAAATAATTCCATCTTCTATAAGACGGTCAACTGCTGTAGATGCTGCAAGTTTTTTTTGTTCATCTTTTGAAAGTGCCATTTTAAACTCCTGTTTAATATGCTTGACCTGTAAAAAGTTCAAACTGTTCATAACCTTGATATTTTAACATGTTGTATCCGTTGCAAACTTTACAGCCTGCAAGGGCTGCTCTTGTCATTACTGGTGTAGATGATGGAACGTAGATTATGTCAAAAAGCATTTCTCTTCCAGTAAAGTCATAAAAGAAAATCGGATCATTTTCTTCGGAAGCTTCTCCAGTCTGATTCATTCCTTTAGAAGTTGTCTGAATGATTACATTACTGTATTTTCTCAGCAGGTTTAAAGATTCGGTTCCTAAAGATGCATATTTAAAACCAAATTCCTTTGCAAGATTTTTAGCTTTAGAAACAGTTCTGTTGAATATGCAGGCCTTGCCATGTAATTTTTTTACTGCATAGCAAATAGCTCTTGCCGCCCCTCCTGCTCCAATGATTGCAACTTTCTTACCCCTTAGATTTTTTAGGCCAGTAAACTCTGTTAATGATTTTGCAAAGCCCGAGGCATCGGTGTTGTATGCAAGCCATTCATCGTCTTGTTTTACAATTGTGTTGCTTGCACCAATTGCATTGACTTTTTCGTCCATGCCCTGAACAAAACGCAAAACCTGCTCTTTGTGAGGAACAGTTACGCTAAGCCCCTTTATTCCAGTGCAGTTTGCGAAGAAAATTGCTTGTTCAACACGTTCCGCTTTTAGAGGTATGTAAACATTGTTCATATTGTGGCTTTTGTAACCATTGTTGTGAATTATTGGACTGGATGTAGATGTTAATGGCCATCCTGTGATTCCAAAAATATTTGTTGATTCGTTTATATTCTTAAAATTGTAAACATCGTTTAGTGTTATGGGGTCTAGATGCGCAAGAGTGCTTGTGTTTGAGGCCGTTTCTATGGGAGAAGTAAAAGTAAGGTAATTTTTTAGCTTTGCAGAAAGAATTCTTGAAGGAAGTCCCAGCGGCCCCATTGCAATAAGAATGTGATTTGAATCTTTTAGCTCAGAAGCTTCGTTAAAAAGCTTTGTTACGTCATCTAAGCTTTTGGGCATAAAAGCAATTTTTGGAATCTCTAAGCCTCCATTGCTTAAGCTCTCTAATCTTTGTGTCAGATTTTCTATTGGCTTATCCATGCTGTGAACGGAGCGGATTGTTTTTATTCCAAATGCTAAAGCCGCATCCTGCAAGCTTGGTACTCTAAAATCTTCTTCGAAATCTATATATTCAAAATTTTTTCTTTTGTCTTCATCTGCAAATGCTAGAGCTCGCGCAAAAAGAATTGTTCTGTTTGCTTCTCCGTCTAAAAATTCTCCACCATCTATTTTACGGCGGATTGTTAAAATGCACGGAATGCCAACCATCTGCGGGAAAGCTCTTATCAGAAGTCTTTCGTTGTCGTCTAAATAGTCAGCTCTTAGCTCTGCAATATCTATATAAGATTTGTATTTATTTACCATTGCAACATCTTCTGCAAGGGTTTTTCCTGTAAGTGTAAGACAGACTAACGGTCTACTCATATAAACCTCTTTTTTTTATGAGTTTAACATAGTAAGCAATTCTTAGTCAAATCTAAGAGTTTCCCTTACTTTTTTTACATAAACAGCTTCTCTTAAAAAGAATCTTTGTATACCTTGCCCGTTTTTTAGCTGCAGGTGTACTTCATAGTCTGCGTGACGGTCTACAGAAAGCGGTGTTCCTATTATTGCAGTTTTACTTCCTGTCAGAAGAATCTCTAAAAGCGTCTGTTCTTGAATTGCACTTTCCGTAATGTGAAGCTTACCGGTAAAATCCATGCCTCCCGCTTCTCTGTGTTCAAAGCGTACTGATTCTCCTCTAAGCTGCGATGCATCTATGATTATTCTTTTATTTATTCTGTCCTGTAAAACTTCTTCCTGGTTTTGAGGAAGTTTTTTTTGTTTTAATTCTTTTGTCAGTTTTTCAATGATTTGTTTCTGTAATTTTTGAGTATCCTTTTGCGATGGCAAATTTTCTGCGAAATGGCTTTGTTCAAAAAAAATGTCTATGAGCGGTTCATCGTTCTTTAAGTTTTCAAATAATCCTGATGTTTCGTAGAAAGTTTTTTCTTTAGGTCCTGAATAGGTGTGTATTTCGTTTTCTCTTAATATTTTTTTAATTGAATCTTCTGTAAGCTGAGAGTTTAAGAGAAAAAGCCCGGGGTAGACTTCTTCCTGCACATTTGACATAAATTTTTTTGAGTGGCGAAGTATTTCTGCATTTTGAGGGTTTAGCTTTATAAATGTCCCTGTGTAAAGCTTTCCTCTTATGTAAGACTCTTCCCATTCCTGTATGGAAATTTTTAAGTTTTCAGGTACTGGATAGATACTGTAATTTGAAAGAATGTTTATAATTTCGCAAGGAGAGTAACCGATGTCAAAGCCTCTTTCTATTGACGCTTTAGTTATTTCAAAAGTACAGGCAGTGTCATATTTTTTTATGTCTATAACTTTGATGATGTTTGTCAGGTCTTCTATATTAAGTCCTGGCATTAACGTTATGTTAAAGCCTGCATCTAGGCTTAGAACTTTTTTTTCTGTCTGTATATTGTCATCCTGGAGAATTGTTTTTTCAAATGTAAAAATTTTATCTCCATTTTTCGTAAAACCTTTTTCTTTAAGTAAACCTATTTCTGCACATGTCTGAAGTGCAGTTTCTATTATTTTGGAGTCATTTCCGTATATGTCTTCGACTGAAGAATTTGCATTTGAGAAAATTTGAGAGAGCCTGGAATGAGTTGTATTTATATTTTTTCTTTCCCTGAATAAAATGTCTAAAATCAACAGCTGATCAACTGTGTAGCCTGTTTGCGGAATTGCATTTAAAAGTGTAATAAGTTCATCAGCATATTTTTTTAATGCACTTTTCCAGTAGTGTCCGCTGGAAGCAACACAAAAATATGCATAGCGGGAAGCCTTGTCTAATTTAGAAAAATTTTGTAAAAGTTCCCAGTCAACGGTCAGTGCTTTTTCTTTTTGCAGGAATATCCCTAAATTACGAAGTGATTTTATTAGGGTTGTAATTGAATACTGATTTTCACCAAAGATTTCGTCTAAATATGTGAAAGCTTTTTTCTTAAGCTCTCCATCGTCCTTTATTAAATCTGAATGAGAAAGCGTAAAGTTTATAAAAGAAGCAATGTATGTGTCCGTTAAATATAATTTATGTTCTTCATTTTGAGATATTTTTTCTGAACATTCTGTCTCGCCAAGCAGATTGTTTATGTTTGTAAATGGAATTAATGTCTCTTCCAGAAGTGGGTTTATAGAGTAAAGATTTGTTGTCTGGTTTTTGAAAATTAAAAGCCTTTCTTCCAAATTTTCCAGATGTAAGGAAAGCTCGTTTTTTGTAAAATGTTTAGCAACAAGCGAGTGAATAGATAAGAAATTTGGAGTTAATAATTGTGCTATTGCAGAAAGGATTTTTTTATCACGACTGGAAATTAAATTTTTTATGCTGTTTTTTGTTTCTGGCTTTCGTAAAAATGCACTCAACTCTTCTATAAGCTTTTGCTTGTTGTAAGGAGTTTTTACATCTCCAATATATATTTTAAATAAATCCAAAAAATAATTGTCAGGTACTGTTGTAAGGTATTCACGCCATTCAATAACTTTTTTTGCATGTGATGAAAGTTCTTGACTCATAAGGTTTCTCCAGAAATGCAATTTTGTTCATCTAGAAGTCCAAAACTTTCTTTATTTTCATAGCGAATAATTTTATAAGTGTATCCTTGTTCTGCAAGAAATTTTTGACGGTTGGAACCAAAGTCTTCTTCTACAGTATTGCGGGTAATGAGCGTAAAAAATCTTGAAGTCTTTTCTTTTGGCCGTAAAATTCTTCCCAGCCTCTGAGCTTCTTCTTGTCTGCTTCCAAAAGTTCCGCTTACTTGGATTGCCATACTGGCATCTGGAAGGTCTATGGCAAAGTTTGCAACTTTACTTACTACAAGTACATTTATATCTCCGTTCTTAAGGCTTGCATATAGTTTGTCTCTTTCAGAGTTTGGAGTTTTGCCAGTTATTATTGGGGCGTTTAACATTTTTGCAATGCCATTCAGTTGTTGAATGTATTGCCCGATAATTAAAATTTTGTCTTCTGAAAATTTTTCAACAAGCTCTTTTACAATTCTTTCCTTCAGAGGGTTTTCACTTGCAAGTCTGTGCTTTGCTCTCTGTTCTGCCACGGCATAATCAATCTTTTTTTCTTCTGGTAAATTTAGCCTTACCTCTATACATTCTGCCGTGCTAATCCATTTGTCTCTTTCCAATTCTTTCCATGGAACATCATAACGTTTGGGACCTACAAGACTGAATACATGGCCTTCGTAACCGTCTTCCCTTACAAGTGTTGCCGTTAGTCCAACTCTTCGTATGGCCTGTATTTCTGCAGCAATGCGGAATACTGGGGCGGGAAGCATGTGAACTTCGTCGTAAATTATGAGTCCCCAGTTGTTTTTTCTAAAAAGATCAAAGTGAGGATAGGGACCAGTCTTGTTTGGCCTCCATGTAAGTACCTGGTAAGTTGCAACAGTTACAGGTTTTATCTGTTTGTTTTCACCAGTGTATTCTGCAATTTCGTTTTCTGTAAGATTTGTTTTATCTAAAAGCTCTTCCATCCATTGGTGTACTGCAGAAATATTTGTTGTAACAATTAAAGTGTTTGTTTTCAGTCGACTCATTATTTCCATGCCGACAATTGTTTTGCCTGCCCCGCATGGGAGCACAATTGTGCCAAATCCTGTTCCAGGTCCTTTGTCGCCAATGAGTGCATCTGCCGAAGCTTTTTGATAATCTCTAACTTTAAAAGGTTTCCCACTTAGAGAGGTCTCTCTTAAACTAATTTCTAATGGCTCACCGTCTTTAAGGGGAACGTCATCTTTTACCGGCCAGCCATATTGCAAAAGGGTTTGCTTTACTGTTCCCCTGTCTGTTAACGGTAAGCTAAAACAATATTTTTTTTCTTCTTCGGTTGTGTTTTCTGCGTTTTGACATTCACAGACTGATAAAAGTTTTTTTATTTGAGGATTTGCAGAAATTTCTTTGTAGACATAAGGCGATGAACTTACTAAGTACAAATACGGCTCTTCTTTTCCGTCTTCTGTAAAATGAGAAGGCGCCTGTATAAGTCTGAGCTTTCCAAATTTTTCTGCTGTCTCTTTTACCCAAATGCCGACAGCCTGAGGAATGTCGTAGCGGGCATATTCTTTTAGAACTTTAAGAGCTTCTTCTGCATTAAAACCTGCACTTGTTGCATTCCATAAAGAAAGAGGTGAAAGTCTATATGTGTGTAAGTGTTCAGGGGAACTCTGAAGTTCTGCAAAAGGAATAAGAGCGTTCCTGCATTCTTCTGCACGCGGAGCATGAACGTCTAAAAGGAGTGTTCTGTCTGATTGCACTATTAAAGGATTATCACTTCTTAGCATAAGAGAGCATTATATATTAAATGAATGATTTTATAAAGAGCACTATAAATACTGCTGCGGTTATAAGTCTGAGTCCTGAACCGGTTATAAAGCCTAAAAAAGCCCATGATGCACTTTTTAATGCTCTGGTAAAGTTTGAATGGTCATGAATGAGTTCTCCGCATAATGCTCCTAAAAATGGCCCCAATAAAATTCCAAGAATATTTCCTGTAAAAAGACCTGCAAAAACTCCTATCGTACTTCCTATTGAGCCTGCTTTACTTCCTCCGGCTTTATTTGTAAAAAGTGAGGGAACAAAGTTATTTAATATTTCTACAATGATTGTTACAAGAGTCGTTACTATAAGCAAAACCCAGTCTGTTGAACTTTTTGGAGCAAAAAAAGAGCATAATAGTCCTGCCCAACAAAGAGGAGTGCCAGGTAAACCAGGAATTATGCAGCCTATAACACCAATTAAAAGACAAAGAGAACCAACAATAATCATTACAATATCTAAAGTTGTCATGTCTAAAACTTTAAACAATTAGCATGGTTTGCACAATATGCAGTCTTCGTGTTAAAATATGAATACGGAGAATTTATGCGTTTTGTAAGTACTCGAGACAATACACATGAAGTAAGTTTTAAGCAGGCTGTTTTAGACTGTATGCCTTGTGATGGAGGACTATATGTTCCTTCCGATAACTCAGAAGATTTGCGTCGCTGGATTTTGTATGCAGACGAAAATACTTCTTTTGCAAGCCTTGCCGGTTCCCTTACTTCTGCTTTGATAAATAAAGAATTCAGCCCCATTATTTGCGAGACTATAGCTTCTAAAGCTTTCCCGATTGACCCTGTTTTAAAAAAGCTTGATGATAATCTTTTTTTAATGGAACTTTATAATGGTCCAACAGGTACATTTAAGGATTATGGAGTTTCGTACCTTGCTTCTGTTTTGGAAACCATTCTTACAATGGACGGCGAAAAGTCAATTTTGCTGGATGCAACTTCTGGCGAACTTGGAGCCTGCATGGCAAAGGCTTTGCGCGGTAAACATTTATTAAAAAGTGTTTTAGTTGCTCCAAAAGGAAAACTTCGCAGTTTAGAAGAAGAAGATTTTGTATGGAATGGCGGAAACATTTACCCCATAGAAGTAGATGGAACCGTAGAAGACTGTCATAATCTGGTTAGAAAAATTTTTAGCGAGAGGAGTCTTGTAGAAAAATATCATCTGACAGTTGCAAATACTGCTAATATCGGACGTCTTTTACCACAAGCTTTCTTTTACACCTATGCTTTTTCGCACTTGAAAAAGCTGGTCACAGGTGACATGTACTATGCATTGGGTGCCGGAAATTACGGTACTTTAGTTTCCGGCTTGTATGGCTGGCGACTTGCTCTTCCTGTTAACGGTTTTATTGTTCCTTCTTCTCCTGAATTATTACGGGATACAATGGGCAACTGTGTTGTGCCGGACAGTATAGTTCCCTTAAATGATAGAAATGCAACTGACCCGTCCGAGCCTTCAAATATAGAACGTTTAGAGCATGTGTTTAAGGTAAACTCTCTTATTTTAAAAAGTTTTGTTTATCCTGCAGAATTGAAAAATGAAGATGTTGATAATGCTTGTAAAGAATTGTTTGTAAAGTATAACGTGTTTGCAGATAAGGATCTTGCAAGTGCGTATGCAGCTGCCCTTATGCGTAAGGAAACCACAAAGCGGGATGACGGCTCTGTAGTTTTGATTTCCAGAACTTCTCCTGCATTGGATAAAGATTTTGTTAAACACAATACAGGCGAAGTTCTGGAGTTAGACTCTAAACTTTCTGGTGCATTTAAGCCAGTCACTTTAGGGCGAAAGGCTATAGCACCAGAAGATATAGAGTCACTTATTTCTGTTTTGAACTCTTTGAATCTTTTGCGACTTTTTTAGTGGTCTTTGTTGAAGATTTTGCTGCCTTTTTAGTTTCATCTTTAGGACTCGTCTTTTTAGCAACAGTCTTCTTTTCTGCTGATTTTTTACCACTGGAAGCTGCAAGTTTGCTTGGCTTTGCAGGTTTTACAGTATCTGTAAATTTTTCACACTGATATTCTGAGCTTTCTTTAGCTGCGTTAAGTGTTCTGTAAAGTCTGTAAATGTGTTCGCGTAAAATGCGTGGGCTATACATTACGACTCCGGCAAAGCCAAACCAAAGTGTTGACTCAATTATTTCTTTGTTAAACCATTGAACTCCACCGTATTCGTGAGCACCGGAAAGAAGATTTGCATATTCTCCTGTTACAAGAAGGTTTGCTACTTCGTAAGTTGACTTGGATTTTCCGGAAGCACCAAAATTTAAGTCTCTTATCTTCATGCAGATAAAAAGCTTTTTTAGTGTGTTGCTCATTTCACTGGTGTCAAGGCCGGCTTTTTGAGCAAACTCCGTTAGTTTTCTTGCGTATCCCCACTTAAGACAGTTTTCGCTGCCTGCGGAAGAAACTGAAGCAAATACCGTTAAGATTTCTGCAGCATTTTTGTGTTCCTGCATTCCGTCATAAATAAGAGTGTCAAAATCAGCTTTAAATGCAGAACTGCTGCCGGAGGTTTCTGCTCCTAAAGCAGAGTTTATTGTTTCGTACAGATACTCTATTTGTTTTGTAAATGCTGTGAAACGCTGCTCCTTAGAAGATGTGTTAGCTTTTTCGCTAATGCGAGCTTCTTTTTGCGTCTTAGATTTAGAAACTTTTTCTTCTGAATCTCTACTGTCAGATTCTTCTAATGCAAATTGAGTTTCTTTTTCGTAATAAGAAAGAGCCTTTTCTTTTACAATGTTAAAGAATTCTTCTGGAGTTAATGGTGTAATTTTATTTGCCTTTAATACATTGTGAGGCGTAAATAAAAGCTTTGCATTGTCAAAGAACTCTGGTGTAAGGAATGAAGCGAGAGAAGAATAAAGTTCCTTGTACTTCCATTCCTGCCAGGCAACGTCTAAGTCCTGAACACCGCTTCCGTTTAGAGTTTCGCAAAGGTGACTGTACTTTCCGTCTTTATCATCTGTAACTTCGTGTACATCAAGGTAAACCTGATACTCAAAACCATTTAACGCAACATACATTCCGTTATTTATTATGTCGTCACTGTGGCGAACATACCAGAGGCCGCTTTTGTGTTCGCGGAAGATTACAAATTTATTAAATCCTCCGGTAAGACTTAAGCCCTGAGACAAAGTGCGGCTTACCATCTTTTTGTCATCATCGCCGCTTCCTGTTTTTACAGCATATTCACAGCTTTGCTTTATCCAGCCGTCAGCTCTGTCATACTTGTTGTTGTAGAAGACTATTGTGTTTTCTCCGTTAACACCGTTTGAATAAGCAAAGATATTTTCGTTTACGCTGCCATTTGACCAAACGTCATAGAAGAGGAAGTTATCAACTCCTGCAAAGAGATATCTCTTGTGCATAAGAGGGAAAATGTCTCTCCAGTGTCTGTCATAAAGCTCCTGGTCAACCCTTTCATCGCGATATGCACGTGTGTATTCCATGCCGTACTTTTCTTCAAAGCCTTCAAGCTGTCCGTGACCAAACATAGGAAGCCCCGGCATGGTAACCATAAGCGTACAGACACCAAAGTACTTGTCGCCACGACCAAACTGGGCAACTGCTGTTTCTTCGTCTGGGTTATTCATAAAGTTTACGTATCGCTTTAAAATCTGAGGGTCAAATTTTATTGTGTTTTTTACTGTGTCGCGATACTTTTGATTTTCTTCTTTCTTGAGCATGTTCATGAATGCAGAGTTGTATACACGATGCATTCCAAGAGTACGCGTAAAGTATCCTTCCATCATCCAGAATGCTTCTGCAAGCAGGAGGGTGTCCGGCATCTCCTCGGCACAGCGGTCAACGACTTCCCTCCAGAATTCATTTGGAATCTTCGCTTCAAATTCTTCGTTGGTAAGAGCCCAGCGGCTGCGGCTTGCAATGTCTCCTCCGTGTCCTGGTTCCGGGTACCACAAACGGCGAATGTGCTTTTTAGCAAGAACCATTGCTGCGTCAAAACGAATAATCGGGAAGTTTCTTGCAACATGCATAATCTTTTGAATAACCGCTTCACGAGCTTCCGGATTCAGGAAGTCAATCTGGGCAGTGTCATTCCATGGCATTCCGGTACCGTCGTTTCCGTGATAAATGTATGTAACGTCTCCTGTAGCATTATCTACACGTTTAAAACAAACTGCACAGTCAGTTTTATTGTAATAGTTGTCATCTAGGTAAACGGAAACTCTAGAGTCCTGACTTAAGTTTTCTCCGTTAAAACTGTAGTTAAACGGACATTCTTTTGTGTGAACAAAACGATCTGGATGTTCAATAACCCACTTTCCGTCCATACCTGTGTGGTTTGGAACCATGTCACTTGCTAGTCTAATTCCTCTTGCCCAGCAGCGGCGGCGCAGGTTGTCAAGAGCGTCCCATCCGCCTAAGTTCCATGCAATGTCGTAGTCCATAAGTGAGTAAGCACTTGCCGCGGCTTCAGGGTTTCCGTTTATCTGCTTAATGCGTTTTGAAGCATAACTTCTTTCCCAAAGACCGATGAGCCAAAGACCGGTAAAGCCTTCATCACGCAGGAGGTCTAATTCTTCATCCGGAATCTGATCCAGGCGTGTAATTTCGCGATTGTATTTTTTTGAAAGCTGATAAAGCCATACAAGGACTGTCTTTGCCATAAGTACAACCTTTGGCATCCATTCCCGGTCAGGACTAAAGCGTTCGTATTCTTTTAAAAGTGAATTGTAGTCAGGCGGCATCATCTCGGCATCGCCTCCGTTAGACGGGTGCCATGCAGCCTTTTCTTCTTCGCTTAAAGTGTCAATTCCTTCTAAGAGGCGGCGTAACCATTCACCAAGTAAGTCTCCCCAGAACTGACGGATATAGTCCAGCTGGCCTTTTAATGATGTAGGGCTTGCAACAACAGGCTCTTTCAGCATGTTGATAAGGTCATTGTTTTTAGGTCCGAATACAGGCTGAGTTTTAAAGTATGCCTTTATCTGGTTCCATGTCTTTATGTAGAGCGGATTTTTAGAAAGCTTTGTGTCGTCAAACAAAATTGCAAAAGGATGGAAGGCAGGATTTTCGTTTGCAAGGTGAAGAAGAATCATCTCCTCCAAAACCTGTTCACGGTTAGAACGCTGGAGTTTTGTTCCTTCGTCATAGCAGGTCTGAAAAAGATAATCTTCGTTTGTAAGTTTTTTCTGATAAACAGCAGTCGGAGGAAACTCGTCCATAAACTGTAAAAGAAGTTTATCGATTGTGTCTTTTCCAAAATATGTATCAAGGTCTTCGAGAAGATTTGTAAATGCTTTAGGAGCTTTATCTCTTCTGAACAGCATGCAGACATAGTGAAAAATTTCATCTATGAGACCCATTGCATTAATGCTTCCTGCGCTTACTCTTTTTTCTTTTTCTCCTCTTTTGTCAAAAAGGGCATTTAGTTTTTCTTGAAATGCCAATACAGCTTTTAAATTTGCAAAAATTACATTTCCGCTTGAAGCGTAGAGACTTGAGTCAAATTTGCAAGCGTCGCGAACAGAACGCGAAATGTGAAATTCATTATAAGATGTTTTCATTTTCTCCTCCGTTTGTTTTAACGGTTATGTTTTTCTACTAAAGTTTTTATTTTGTTTATAAGTTCTTCGTCCTTAGAAAGTTCTTCTATGCTTACAGGAATTCTATATGTCCAGTTAAAATTGTTTACGCTGCCTGGAACATTAATGCGTTCATCTTGAGAATTTTCTAAGTAGTATTTTGGGTTAAGATATAAATAGTCTTGCAAAGGTGTTATAAGGTATGCACTGTTAGAAGCACTGCAGGCGGTAAGAACTTTTTCTGCAGAGGTAGCCGTAAACTCTTTATAAGCTTCACCTTCTTCAAAGCTTACGCCAGCTTCTTTTGCGGCATTTATAAACTGTTCTACACTTTGTTTTTCTTCGTTCCACCATTGGCGTAGAGTAGAAGAGTCATGAACGCTTGTAGTTGCAACGCTAAGCTCCGGGTAAGAATTAAAACTTAAGTAGGGCTGACTTTCCTTGTCCCATTCTCTTGTCCATCTAATAACTTTTAGCGAAAGAATATTTAATTCTTTTAGAACTTCAGGCATGACTTTTAGGTTTACCCCTAAATCTTCTGCACAAGCTGTCATGTTTGTTTCTTTTGTGATTGGACTAAGTACGCTTAATGCCTGTTCTTTCCAAAGCTGTTCTTCCCTGCCGGAAAGTTCATTAAAAAGTCCTGAAAGTTTTTGCTGTTCTTCCCAGGAAAGTGTTTTCCATGCAGTGGACTCTGCATATCTATAAACAAAAATAAAATTATCTTTGGAAAGTTCTATTAAAGATTTGTCTCTCCATTTGTTTACAAGGGCTTCCTGTACTCTTTTGTTTTTTTCTTCATCGTCGCAAAAATGTATGTTATAAAGTTCTCCGTCACTTTGTATTTCGTCTTTAAAAAGCCAGAGTTCTTCGTTTCCTAAGCGGGTGCAAACTTTTTCTAGGAAAGCAACGGCTTCTTCGTGGTTCCATGTAATGTCTTCTATGAGGCGGGTAGGAATGTGAGGTTTACTAAGCCAGCGAATGCGGCCATCATCAAAGCCTAGACTGTTTATTTTTTCTCTAGTAAAAGTTTCGCATGGAACTGTATGGCCAAGGTATGCAGTTGTATCTTTTTCCGGAACAGCCCAAATTCTAAAAAAGCCCAAAATGTGGTCTATGCGAAATGCATCGTAATATTGAGAAGCTGTTTTTACTCTTGTTTTCCACCATGAGTAGTTGTCTTTAGAAAGATTTTCCCAGTTGTATGTAGGAAAGCCCCAGTTCTGTCCAACAGGATTTTCTCCGTCTGGAGGACTTCCAGCACGCATTTCCTGAGTAAAGAATTCCGGGTGCGTCCAGCAGTCAGCACTGTCTTCGTTCATTAAAATAGGAATGTCACCTTTTAATGCAATTCCAAGACTTCTTGCGTAAGAGGCACTTTCTGCAAATTGTTCTGCTGCACGCATTTGGCACCAGACAAAGAAGTAGTGACTAGAGGCAAGTGCCCTGTTTTTCCATCTGAGGTTTATTTGCTCGCGGTTTAATGTCTTTAGGTTTTCGTCCCAGCTTTTCCATGAAGCTTGCATGGCTGCATCTTTTAAGTTTTTAAAGACAGCATATTCTATAACCCAGGGGTTTTCGCTTACAAAGCTGTCCATTGTTTTTGTAAGTTCTTCTTGTGTCGGAGCTTTTGATTGTGTTTTTTCTTCTTTTTCTGCATCTTTCTGGCTTTGAGACTTTGCAGCACCTGTTTTAGTTGATTTTTTTGTACCTCGTTTTTCCATTGCTGTGAAAATGAGGTGCAGGAGTTTTGTTTTTTCTTGAGTTATTTTGCCATAGTCAAAGCGAGGTTTGTATTTACATTCTTTTATAAAGGATTTATATGCACTTGAAAATGTTTTATCTTTAAGAGCTTCTTCAAATTCTGGCAAGGCTTCTAGTCTTATGTAAAGGGGGTGCAATGCAAATGCAGAAAGCCCTGAATAGGGTGAAGAATGTGTTCCTGTGTCATTTACAGGTAAAAGTTGAATAATACTCAAATTTGCTTTAGAACACCATAAAGCAAAGTCTTTGAGAGCCAGAAAATCACCAACCGCCGGGCATTCTTTTGTGTAAAGAGCGCTAAGCGGGACCACTACACCAGTTTTCTTTTCCATAATAATTGAACCTAATTATATCATATTATAGTACTTATTCCACATAATTTTTTATAAAAAAGCTTAAAATGTTAAGAATTTAATAAAACTTTGTGAAAATAGTAAGAAATTTAAAAATACAAGTAATCTCTAATTTTAGGGAGTACAAAATCCATTTTTCCAATGCCAGACGGGTTTTGCAAGTGCGTTGCTAAACGGTTGTGTCCGATTAAAGTCTGGTAACCAACTTGTGTCGTCGCTTAAGTCCTGGTAAAAAAGTTCTTCAAAGCCGTAAACTTCTATAAGGTCTCGTAAGTCTCCGTCTTCTGTTTTGTCTACAAGGCGATTTTCAAAGATGCTGAGCTTTTGGGTACGCTTTTCAAGCAGCTCTTTTTCTTCTTTGAAAGGAACAGGTGTGTACTGAGACATTAGGGAGATTACAGCTTTTTCGTCTGCATGCTTTTTTAACCATTCCAGTGTAAGCATAGTGTCTTCCAGCCTGCCCGGCAAAAAAAGATGCCGTATTATTACACCGCTTTGCATTTTGCCGTTTATAATTTTTAGCGGAGTGTTTTTTATCATAAAGCTGATTGCTTTTGTTGCAACGTCCGGATAGTCTTCTGCACCAAAAAGTTCCTTACTTACGTTACTGTTTAAGGTTTTAAGGTCTGGAAGCCACAGGTCTACAACGTCTTTTAAGAGCTCCAGGCTTTCTGTGCTTTCGTATGCACTTGAATTCCATGCTACGGGAATTTTTAATCCTTCTTTTTTTGCTTCTCTCAGGAAGTCTGCTATGAGAGGAATGTGGTGGCTTCCTGTTACCAGGTTTATGTTTTCTGCTTTTAGTTCTTGAAGCTTTAGGCAAATTTTTACAAATTCTTCTTTGCTAACGGCTCTTCCCATTCCCTGCTGAGAAATTTGGTAATTCTGGCAGAAAGCGCAGCGCAACGTGCATCCCGTAAAGAAAATAGTACCACTTCCGTTTTTTACAGTTACGTAGGGTTCTTCTCCAAAGTGAAGACATGCCGTAGCTATGCGAACGTCTTTAGACTCTCCGCAGTAGCCAACTTTTCCTGAGCTTCTAGAGGTGTTGCATTTTCTTGGGCACTGGGTGCACGAAGTGTATAGAGAAAGAATGTTGTCTTGCATTAAAAAGCCTGGTGTTCGACAAAAATTGACATAAGGGAACTGAGCTTGTCGATAGGAAGGTCTTCTGCTTCTGCATTTACTAAAGAACAGAGTTCCTTAAAGTCTTCTGGTGAAAGAGAGTCCAGTAAAGTTGTGTCGTTATCTAAAAGAGCCTGTATTCCGGAAAGCTTGTCTGTTTCTTTATCTGTAGGAGACTCGCTTAAGTCTGCATTGTTTTTGATGTAGGTTTCCAGCCAGTAATCTGCAATGGAGGAGGCAAGACTTGAAAAATCCCTGTTGTTGCGTATAAAAAGTTCTGCAACCTGTTCGCTTACTTTTAGACCGTCATAGGTGGAATGTTCCTGCCTATAATGTTTTTTTATTTTTTGAATATCTGAAATAAATTTTTGTGTGCTTGTCATGTCCTGTATTTTATCAAAACCCGTGTAGCCGTACAAGATATGGCTTTTATGTATGTTATGATTTTACTAAAATGGGGTTCTTGAGTTATATTCTTACACTCGCTATAATGCCACACATGAAACTTGAAGCTCGGTTTACTTCGCATGATAACAAACTTTACAAGCTGGATGGTTCTCCTTTTGAAGTTAGTTCAATTGTTACGGACAGCTCTTCTTACCTTGCAGATTCAGAAAATGCCGTAAAGTCTGCACCTGGTGATTGTGCGACCCTTCTTATGGTTACGTGGGCTTCAATAGGTTTTGATGAAGAAAGTTATAATGAATCTTTTCTTGCAGAACTTAGAGATGTTTTAAAAGCTTTGGAAGAAGCCGGAAAGTATGCTGTAATTTTACCTTCTGCAGAAGATGAAGTTCTTTCAGAAGAACAGAAGGAGGCTTTTATAGCAGGCTGTAAGCATTGTGCGCGCCGTATAAAAGATGCTTCTAGCGTTATAGGTTTTGCAATTCCTAAAGATGTTAATGCTGATTTTTTTATAGAAGAACTTAGCGCAAAGCATAAACATTATATTTACTTTTCAAATGACGAGGCTTTATTAAAAGAAAAAGCCTCTATCGTTCGTTTTTAAAGCGTCAAATGTTGTATTTTTCAATTAAACTGTAAAGATTGCAAGAAATTTTCACATTTTGCTTGCCTTAATTTTCTTTTTATGTAAGAATGCACCCCTGTTTGGGAAAAAGAAGGGTAGAGTGGGAGTTTATTTATTATGTGGAGATTTTAAAAATGAATTTTGAACGCACCTATGTAACAAAACTTGTTTGGGGTACATTTGCATTCAGCTTGTTTTTTATTCTTTTTTGCACGGCTGTTTTTGTTTTTTTACCGGCAGACAGTAAAAATAATACTGTTCCTGTAAGAGCTTCTTCTGTAACACAGCTTTCCTTAGAAATTCCAGAAATCGAAGAAATTGATCTTTTTGAAAATGTTGATTTTAGTGAACAGCCTGTAGAGTTAAGCCACAAAGAGGATTCAGGTCTTGTTCTGTACCGTCAGCCACAGAGCAAGGCGGCTGTAGAATGGTTTTATTCTAGAATTACAAATGACCGCGACATTACAATGGCAATTCTTTCTTCTGCAGATAAGTTTGATGTTCCTCTTTCGCTGGCATTCGCTTTGGCTTATACAGAAAGTCAGTACAAGTCAAACGCAATGCACAAAAATGCAAACGGCAGTGTTGACAGGGGACTTTTTCAATTGAACAGTAATTCTTGGCCTAATCTTACAGAAGCTGATTTTTATAATCCAAAGACTTCTGCTTATTATGGGCTTTCTCATTTAAACTACTGTCTAAAAACTGCCGGTAATGAAATTGCAGCTTTGGCAATGTACAATGCGGGTTCTACAAAAGTCCGTCATAACAATACTCCTCAGACTACATTGAATTATATTTCGCAAATTCAAAAGTACCGTGGAATGTTAGAACAGGGTTTTGCAACGGAAGTTCTTGCTTTTTATGATGGAGAATCTGATTATAAACTTCTGGCAAAGTATTAGTTTTTTTTGTAAAGACTTGTTTGGTAGCTGGTATTGAACAAGTCTTTTTTTTGAATTTTCCAAGCCAGGTGCAGAAAGTTTTAAATCTTAAATTAAATCTTAAATGAAGTTTTAAACTGTAAAATTGTATTTAAATTTTAGTTAAATTTTCCTAAATGAAAGTTTTTTTAATTGACAAATTATGTGCGTGAACATAAAATAGTGATTATGGACTTAAGAACTGTATTAACACCTGAAACCGTGGATCTCCATTTGAAAGGAACCACAAAAGAAGAAATTATTGATGAGCTGCTTGAGGTGCTCGTAAAAGCAGGTAAAGTAACTGATAAGGCGGCCGCAAAAGAATGTGTATTAGATCGCGAACGCAAAATGTCTACAGGAATGAAGCATGGTATTGCTATTCCTCACGGTAAGACAGACACTGTTTCTGATTTAGTTGCATGTATTGGTATTTCTGATAAAGCTGTTGATTTTGATAGCCTTGATCAGGAGCCTTGCCGCATCTTTATCATGACACTTTCTCCAGTAAATAAGACTGGACCACACTTGCAGTTTTTAGCAGAGGTAAGCTTATTGTTTAAGTCTGCAGACAAGCGTGCTCAGATTCTTAATACTCAGGACAAGGCAGAAGTTATTAAGATTTTAACAGAATAGTTTTTCTATTCTTAACATTTTGTTCTCACACTGAATGCTCCCGTTTGCACGGGAGTTTTTTTTATAGGATTTTATTCAACTTTTATTTTGTGCATTGTTATGTAGTATGCAATTGCTAAAGGTATTGCAGCTGCAAGCCAGGCCATTGGTTCTGCCGTACAAATGCCCGCAAAGCCTATTATGGAGGGCAATGTGTAAGCCGCAACTGTACGTGCTATGAGTTCAAAAAAGCCACCCATAAGAGGCCAAAAACCCTTACCAATTCCTTGTAAAGCATTGCGATAAATAAAAATTACAAAGAGTGTCGGAAAGAAAATTCCACATATTCGAAGGTATGTTCTTGAAGCCTGTAGAATTTCATTCCATGTTTCTTTTTCCATAGAATTTTTGTCCAGAAAGATTGATGTCATCTGGTCGCTGAAGAGCCATGCTGTAACGGCGGCTAAGACTGCAATTGTCAGGCTTATGATAAGGCTTTTTGCAACGCCCTCTTTTATGCGTTCTAGTTTTTTAGCACCCATGTTTTGACCTGCATAGTTTGCTATTGCAACTCCCATTACTATTGCGGCAACACTTACAAGTTGTTCTACTTTTTGAGCTGCTGTAAAGGCTGCAATTTTTGTTGAACCAAATTTGTTTAATGCACCTTCCAGAATTACTGTTCCGATTGCAGTTATGCTGAACTGGAAGCCCATGCTTAAGCCTATGCCCAGATGTTTACAGAGAAAAGACCAGATATTTTTGAAGTGCTCTTTTTTTACGTGTAGAATCGGGTACCTTATTATTATCCAGATAAGGGAGGCAATGCCGGAAACTGCTTGTGCAATGACGGTTGCAAGAGCTGCTCCTTCTACTCCTGTATGAAAAACAGCTATGAAGATAATGTCTAAGGCAATATTTAAGACACTTGCAATTATTAAAAAATAAAGGGGTGTTTTGGAGTCTCCTACGGCACGTAGAACACAAGTACATGCATTGTATAAGACTGTCATTAAAATGCCGGAGTAAATTATAAATATGTATATGAATGATTGATTTATAATTTCTTCAGGTGTGTGGATGGCTCGTAAAAGAGGCATTGTAAGTGAACATGCTAAAACTGTAATTACAAGACCTGAGACAGCGTTTAAAATTATATTTATTGCGACAGAGCGTTTTAAGCCGTCTTCATCTTTTGCTCCGAAGCGTTGTGCAGTGGGTACTGCAAAACCGCTTGTCATTCCATAGAGGAATCCGAGAACTAAAAAATTCATAGGACCAGTGTTGCCAACGGCAGCTAGCGCAGAACTTCCTAAAAGACGACCGACAATTATTGTGTCGCACATGTTGTAAAGCTGCTGGAAGAGGTTTCCTAAAAAAATTGGAAAAGCATAGATTATGAGAAGCTTAAAAGGTTCTCCCTGGGTCATGTCCATACCGGTTTTGGTTTTATTACGCATAAGCCGAGAGTTTAGAGAACTTAGTATGTTTAGTCAATAAATGAAGTTTTTGCGCTTTTGTTTGAAGCCTGTCCTAAGACTACTGGCAGGCATGTTTGACTTGCAGAACCTTTTAGATGCTTTTGTTTAACGCAATGATTGCCCCGTCTTCTGCAGTTTTCGTCCATGTAAAAATCCTTGTAAAGATTAGACTTCTTTAATATACTAGGCGTATGGCAAAGACATTTGATGATAAAAAGATTATCTACACTATGGACAGGGTGTCGCGCAGTTACGGCACAAAGGTTGTTTTAAAGGACATAAGCATTTCTTATTATTACGGGGCAAAGATTGGAGTTATCGGTGAAAACGGTGCCGGTAAATCAAGCCTCTTTAAAATTTTTGCAGGCATTGATAATGACTACACCGGGGAGACTCATTTAAGTGAAGGTTACAGCATGGGCTACCTTGAGCAGGAGCCGTATCTTGAACCTGGTAAAACTGTTATTGAAATTGTAAAGGAAGGCGTAAAACCCATTACAGATTTACTTGCAGAATTTGATAAAGTAAATGAAGCCTTTGGTGACCCTGATGCGGACTTTGATAAGCTTTGTGCACGTCAGGCTGAACTTCAGGAAAAGCTCGATGCATGTGATGCATGGAATTTAGATTCCAATCTTGAGCTTGCAATGGACGCCCTCAGATGCCCGCCCCCTGAACAGTGTGTTGATGTTTTGTCCGGAGGAGAGAGGCGTCGTGTTGCCCTTTGCCGTTTGCTTCTGCAGCAGCCGGATATTCTCCTGCTTGACGAGCCTACAAACCATCTGGATGCAGAGACAGTCGCATGGCTTGAACGCCACCTGCAGAATTATCCTGGAACAATTATTGCAATTACCCACGACCGTTACTTTTTGGATAACGTTGCCGGCTGGATTTTGGAAATGGACAGGGGTGAAGGTTATCCGTTTAAGGGAAATTATTCTGAATGGCTTGAAGCAAAACAAAAGCGACTTGCACTTGAGGAAAAGCAGGCTAGTGTACGCCAGAAGCAGATGCAGGAAGAACTTGAATGGATTCACGCTGGTGCAAAAGGAAGGCAAGCAAAGCATAAGGAACACATTACAAAGTATGAGCAGCTTTTGGCAGAAGAAAGTAAGAGAGTGCAGTTAAAGGACAGTCAGATTTCTATTCCTGCAGGCCCTCGTCTTGGAAATGTTGTAATTGATGCAGAAGGTTTAACTAAGAGTTTTGATGACAGGGTTCTCTTTGAAAACCTAGACTTTCATATTCCGGCGGGTGCAGTTGTAGGAATTGTCGGTCCTAACGGTGCCGGTAAAACCACACTCTTTAAGATGATTGCAACTGCAGCAGGGCAAAAGGTTTTGCTTCCAGACGGAAGCGAAGGCGAGGAAAAGCCTGACAGCGGAAACATAAAAATCGGTGAGACGGTAAAATTAGTTTACGTAGACCAGATGAGAAGCAAGCTGGATATGAACAAGACCATTTACGAAACCTTAAGTGGCGGTTCTGACATGATAAAGCTTGGTGCCGTTGACGAAAAAGGCCGTCCCGTAAATGGAGCTGTCCGCGAAATAAATGCACACGCTTACTGTTCATGGTTTAACTTTTCTAGTGCCGAACAGAATAAGAAGATAAGCGTTTTGTCCGGTGGTGAACGCAACAGGCTTAACATGGGAATGATGTTTAAGGAAGCAGGAAACGTTCTTCTTTTAGACGAACCTACTAATGATTTAGACATTACGACAACCCGTAGCCTTGAGGAAGCAATAAATGATTTTGCCGGCGTTGTGCTTGTAGTAAGCCATGACCGTTACTTCTTGGACCGTATCTGCACCCACATTCTGGCATTTGAAAACAACAGCGAAGTTAAATGGTTTGAGGGAAGCTGGAGTGACTATTCGGAATGGAGACGCAAGGAACTTGGTGAGGATGCTGATAGACCTCACAAGACAATGTATCGTAAGCTTACTAGGTAGAGTGAGCACTGTCATGCCGAATTTATTTCGGTATCTCTCTCTAGTAAATATATAGGGCATCTCTGGAAATCCACTAATGTGTATTTCTAGAGAATGCCGACGAGTTTTAAGTCGTTGTAATGTCACGACTTAAAACATCGCTCTTTCAGAGTTATCTCTAAAAATTGCAATTTTTAGAGATTCCCTATATCGTAAAAAAAAAGAGGCATATTTTAAATGAAAGTGTTAGGAATTTTAGCATTGGTTTCGCTTGTGTTAAGTGCAGCAGGATTTTTTAAGTACGTATATTTTATTTCATTAGGTTATGGATTTTCTGTTGCGGGAATTGCTGCATCCCTTTTAATAATTTACAGAAACAGTCTGACGCCATGGACAATTGTCTTAAGCATAGCGTTGATTTGTTATGGAGTTCGCCTTGGTGGATTTTTAGTTTTACGCGAAATAAAAAACGCAAGCTATAAAAAGCATCTTAATAACGAAACAAAAACAGGCGTAAACTTTTTTGTAAAATGTGCCATCTGGGTAACATGCGTGGCATTGTACGTGTGCCAGGTTTCTCCTTTAGCATTTCGCTTAGGTAACGCAACACCTGATAATGTTCTTCTAATAGTTGGAACTATAATTGCAATATGTGGAATTCTTTTAGAACTCTTTGCAGATATTCAAAAAGCTGCGGCAAAGAAAAAGGATGCCCATAAGTTTGTTTCTACGGGGCTTTACAGGATTGTGCGTTGTCCTAACTACTTTGGCGAAGTTCTTTTGTGGACAGGTGTTTTTGTTTCCGGCATTACTTCTTATAACGTTTGGTGGCAGTGGGTTCTTTCTGCCTTAGGATATGCCGGAATTATTTACGTAATGTTTAGCGGGGCACGCCGTCTTGAGCTTAGACAGGATAAAAACTACGGAGAGGATCCTGAGTATCAGAAATACGTAAAGACCACTCCAATTTTAATTCCTCTTTTACCGATTTACAGTGTAAAAAAATTAAAGTGGCTTGTGGCGTAAAACTTAACTGAGGTTCTTTATGACTAAACTACCAGAACAAAAGCTTCCTGTAAAACTTATTGCACTAGATTTAGATGATACGCTTTTAAATTCTAATACACAGATTACAGATAAAACTGTAAATGCATTACAGAAAGCTTCTGAAAGAGGTATTTATATAGTTTTGTGTTCTGGTAGGGCAGAACATGGTATTTTGCCTTATGTTAGACGTTTGGATATTGCCGGAAGAGAAACGGGACGTTACCTGATAGCTGTAAATGGATGCAGCATTTACGATATGCACGAAAGAAAACAAATTTATAAGCGTACTGTCAGCTCGGATATTTTATTGCACGCAAATGAAGAAGCAGAAAAATTAGGTTTACGTACAGAAGTTTATTCTCCAGATACAATTTACTACAGAGAAGAAAATAAGTGGACGAAGTTGGATGTTGATTTGTGTAAGCTAAAAGGAGAAGTCGTTAGCGATTATGAAAGCTTTTTAACTAAAGGCTTTGTAAAAATGCTTATACCTGGAGAGCCAGAAACTCTTCAGATTTTACAAAAAAAATTAAAAGCTGATTTTGGAGAGCATGCTGTTGTTTTTACAAGTAAACCTTTCTTTTTAGAAATTTTACCGCCTCATTGTGGTAAGGGAGAGGCTATTTGTTTTTTAAGTGAAAAGCTGGGTATTGCTCCTGTAAATACAATGGGGTTTGGCGACAGTATGAACGATGAAAGTATGATTCGTTTGTGCGGTAATGGAGTTTGTATGTGTAATGGCTTGGATTATATAAAAAACATTGCAAACTATGTTACTGAATTGGACAATAATCATGATGGTGTTGGTGATTTTGTAGAAAAGTACGTTTTGTAACCCGTTTTTTTTGCCGTAAAATTATTTACTTGAATAAATCTTAAAACTAGTTTAAAATTGTAAAGTCGGAAAAAAGTGTTCTATACTGATACATGGTAATATCAGCAGATTTACATTTACATTCTTGTTTGTCGCCTGGAACAAGTTTGGACATGCATCCTCAAAATTTAGCAATGGCGCTTTTGCGTAACAAGGTAAATTTAGCTTGTCTTACAGATTATAATTCTACAATGAATGTTCCTGCTTTTTACATGCTTTGTAAAAAATACAATGTACCTTCACTTTACGGAATGGAAGCTCAGACTGCAGAATGTGTGCATGCTCTTGTACTTTTTAATAATCCAGTTACTGCGTTTGAATTTGGTCTTGAATGGCAGAGACATCTTTTTTTTATTAACGATAAGACTGAACAAATTTATGTAAACGAAAAAGGTGAGATGCTTGGAAGCATAGAAAAAAATCTTCTTTGTAATTCTGATGTAAGCATATTTGAATTAGCTTCCATGGTGCACGAACATTCAGGGCTTATTATTCCTTCTAGAGTAGATTCTAAAAATTTTTCGTTTATGAGTCAGTTTGAAAAAATTTTAAGAGGTCCATGGGATGCCTTGGAATTTGAAAACATAAAAGATGCCCCAAAACTTCTTCCATGTCCGTATCCTGTTTTAAAAGCTTCTCCTGTAGATTTTATAACTGACGTCGGCTTTCATTCCGTAAAGCTGGATATCGAAAATGAAGAGCTTGTTACTTCTGAGTCTCTTGTGAATCTTTTAGCAATTCAAAAAGCGTTTGAGAAACTTGTAATTCTTCCAGAAGGGCTTTCGTCCTCAGACAGCTTGAACTCTCAGTATGCGTAGCTGAAGAAGAATTTGAAGAAATTAAGTTTGATGATTTCTTTACAGCCCGAATCATAATGTTTTTTGGGGTATGCGTCATGTCTATAAATTCTAAGATCTGCACGCTGTAACCACTTTGCTCTAAAAGTTCCGCTCTTATTGCATCTGTTGCAAGTGAGGAAAAGCGTTCCCTTAGAAGGCCCCAATGACAGATTGATGCCAAATGACTTTCTTTAGACAGATTTGATTTTTGTTTTTCTAGTTGTAAATTTATTTCATGTTGACAGCAGGGAACAGAAAGTATTGCAGTTGCACCTTTTTTTATTGCATAGTTAAGTGCATAGTCTGTTGCAGTGTCACAGGCATGCAGGGTAATGATTAAGTCTGGTTTAGATGCGTTTTCGTTTTTAAAAGTTGCAATGTCGCCTACAGAAAATTCTAAGCCGATTAGACCAAGTTTTGCAGCTAAGGCTGTGCAGTTTTCGATTACGTCTTTTTTTAAATCCAGACCATAAATTTTTACGGGAATGTGCTGTAGTTCTGAAAGATAATAATGTACTGCAAATGTTAAGTAAGATTTTCCAGAGCCAAAATCAATTATTGTAAGAGGAGAGTCATTGGATTTTGCTTTAATCAGTTCTTCAGTTATGTCCTTTATGTATTCTAAAAATCTGTTTATCTGCTTGAATTTGTCGTATTTACTTGCTAAGACTTTTCCGTCTTTTGACATTACTCCAAGTTCAACTAAAAAAGGAATTGCTTCTCCTTCTTTTAAGATATAATTTTTTTGTCTGTTATGATTTTTATTTGCAATATTTTTAAATTCATAATCTGATTTTGCGTTTTTTTGGATTTTTTTTGTAAGAGCCTTTATTTTTCCATGACGATTTGAAAGTATGGTAATTTCTTCTTCTTCTGTGCGTTCAATTACATTTTTAAAAGTTATGCCGGCATTTTCTTTTACAAAGGCTTCAAATTGCGATGGTGAAAAATGCTTTCTAAAGCTCTGCGTCTTTGTAAAAAATTCCGCTTCATAGGAATCATTTAAATACCAAAATCGTATTTTTATGTATGGGTGTCCCAGCTTTACTTCTACATCAGAAGTCGGTTTAGAAAATGTTGCAGAAAGAATCATGTTCACACTATAGCATCATATTAAAAAAAATGATACACTATATGGCATCATGGGAAAGGTATACGTTTTTGTAAATCAAAAAGGTGGTGTAGGTAAAACAACTTCTGCTATTAACATTGGAGCCTATATTGCACTTGCAGGTAAAAAGGTTCTTTTAGTAGACTTTGATAGCCAGGGTAATATGTCTAGCGGGGTTGGGGTAAGTAAGAAAAAGCCTACAATATACGAATTGATGGCAGGTCAGGCTACTGCAGAAGATGCCATAAGACATACTTCTGTAGAAAATTTAGATGCAATTTCTGCTTCCATAGATTTGTCTGGAGCTGCAATAGAGCTTGTTGAGCAAGAAAATCGTGAGTTCTTTTTAAAGGAAGCTCTGGCTTCTGTTCGTGATAAATATGATTACATTTTTATAGATTGTCCTCCTTCCTTAGGAGTTCTTACATTAAACGGTTTGGCTTGTGCAGATGCTGTATTGGTTCCCATGCAATGCGAGTATTTTGCTTTGGAAGGAATTACTCTTCTTTTGCAAACTGTTAAAAAAGTTCAAAAGACAATAAATAAAGAACTTGTAATAGGTGGAATATTTTTTACCATGTATGACAGCAGAACACGTCTTGCTCAGGATGTTGTTATGCAGGTAAAAAGTTATTTTAAGGACGTTGTGTTTAATACAATTATTCCCCGCAATATACGACTAAGCGAAGCTCCTTCTCATGGAGAGCCTATTTGTAAATACGATCCAAATTGTATTGGTGCAAAGAGCTACGAAAAACTTGCAGAAGAGGTAATTAATCGTGGCTAAGATGAATCGTTTAGGAAAGGGCTTAGGTGCCTTAATGCAAGAGGAAGAGGAGCTGGAAAGCTCTTATAATTCAGAATCTGCTGCAGAAAAAAAATCTTCTGCAGTTTCTGAGGCGGTAGCAAAGCCTTCTGTAGAAGTTTCTTCACCTCTCCCAAAAGGAATTACCGCTGACGAAAATGGAACCTTGTGGGTAAACCCCTCTCTTTTAAAACCAAATCCAAGACAGCCACGCTTATTCTTTGATGAAGAAAAACTTGCTGAGCTTACAGAAAGTGTTCGTATAGAAGGCGTTCTTTCTCCTATCATTATAGAAGATGCGGGAGATGGTTCTTTTTATATTATTGCAGGAGAACGCAGAACAAGAGCAGCTCGTGCTGCAGGTTTAGAAAAAGTTCCTGTTCAGCTTAGAAAATATTCTGATGCACGTAAACTTGAAGTTGCATTAGTAGAAAATATTCAGCGTACAGATTTAAACCCTATAGAAGAGGCTATGGCCTATTACAAGCTTATGGAGCTTAATGGAAGTACTCAAGATGAAGTTGCACAGAGAGTCGGAAAAAATCGTTCTACCGTTGCAAACTGTGTGCGCCTTTTAAAGTTACCGGAAGATATGCAGCGCTCCGTTGCCAGTGGAGAACTTTCTAGTGGTCATGCACGTGCACTTTTAAGTGTTTTAAATCCGGCAGATCAAAGAGTGCTTTTTGGAAGGATTATAGGACAGGGGTTAAGCGTCCGTCAGACAGAACAACTTGCTATTGAACTGAACGGTGGAATCCGTGCCAAAGATAAAAAGCTGTCCAATAAAACAGAAAATTCTTCTGCATCTAAAGATCCAAACTTTGTTGCCATTGAACAAAAATTTATTGATGTGTTTGGAACAAAAGTAAAATTAAACGGCAGCTTTGATAAGGGGTCTATTGTAATAGATTATTTTAATCGAGATGATTTAGATAGAATTTATAACATTGTTGTAAAAGAATAACACATGCCTTAAAATAAGGGGCTTTTATGGAAGACGAAGTATTTAGTATAGAAAAGTATCATAGTATTTTGTGTTCTGAAGTTCCTGACTTTTTGTATGAGTATATAAGCTTTCCTTCTTTGCAGCGATTGAATGGCATAGGCCTTTTGTGTGGAACCGACTGGACTCCTTTATTTCATAATCATTTCTTTTATTCCCGATTAGACCACTCTATTGGAGTGGCACTTATTGTTTGGAATTTTACTCATGATAAAAAGCAAACTCTGGCAGCTCTGTTTCATGATGTGTCTACGCCTGTGTTTAGTCATGTTGTGGATTTTTTAAATGGAGACGCCCTTACTCAGGAAAGTACGGAACACTTGACGTCTGTTTTTATAAATGAAGATTTAGCGTTAAGTCAAAAACTTTTTATGGACGGAATATATAAATACGAAATTGATGACTACCATAAATACCCTGTTGCAGATAACGAAATACCCGGGCTAAGTGCGGACCGTCTGGAATATATGTATCCGAGTGGGGCTGCCTTAGATAAAGTGTGGTCAATAAAGGAAGTTAAGTCTAACTACAAAAATATTGTCTTACTTAAAAATGAAAAAAATGAACCGGAGCTGGGCTTTAGGAATTTAGAAGAGGCTGTTAGATATACTAAAAAATTTTGTGAGATAAGTTTAATATTGCAGCACAACGAAGATAAGATAAGTATGCAGCTTTTGGCAGACAGCTTAAAGTGTGCGTTGGAAAAGAAATTCATTAGAGAAGAAGATCTTTATACTATGAGTGAAAAAGAAATGATTTTTCTTTTAGATAAAAAAATGAATGAAGCTCCTGATGAAGAGTTTTCTAAGCTTTATAGAACTTTCCGAGGTATGAAAGAAGTTATTCATTCTGAAACTCCGATAGAAAATGCCTATTGTATAAGTATGAATGTAAAAACGAGATATGTAGACCCTTTGGTATTGGTAAATGAAAATAAAGAAGCCTTAAGGTGCAGCTCTTTAAGCCTGGAAGCTTTGAATGTTATAAAAGATTTCTTAAGTTTTTCAGATACTAAATACGGTGCCGTAAAGTGGTTGTAAGAGAGCTTAATAAATATGAAAAAGCCTCACAGAATTCTTTTTATAGGTAGTAATAATGAGCTCTTAAAAAAGTTTTCAGAAGAAAATGTTACGGAAGTAGTTTCTTCTGCAAGCTTTGTAGATTTAGTTTTGCAGCGTTTTGTTCCTGAATTTATTATATTTGATTCTTATATAGAAGATGGTGTAAAAGCTGTCAGACAGAATGAAAAAACTGCAAGAATTCCTGTCCTTATAACTGAAAAAGATTTTAGTCAGATAAATAATTTTAGTGCCATTAGCTATATGCAAAAGGTTTTAGTCTGTAATACTGCAATAGCTCAAGGGAATGAATTTTTTTTGCATTTGGATTTATTGATGGATAAAAAAATACAGTTTTTATCTTCTAAGACGTCAATTATTGTAAAATATGCAATTTTATTTATGAATAAAAATTTTAGTAAGAGTCTGACTCGAGAAGATATTGCCAGACAAGTTGGAGTAAATGAAGATTACCTTACTAGAATTTTTAGAAAGGAGATGGGGGTCTCTCTTTGGACGTATTTAACTGAATTGCGCTTAGATTTTGCAAGAAGGCAATTGCTTTATGCGGGTGAGAAAATAGAAAATGTTGCTAAAAAAAGCGGGTTTTCTCGTACTTCGTATTTTACAAATGTATTCAAAAAACGTTATGGAGTAAGCCCTTCTGACCTGAGACATTCTTAGTCTTCTTATTCGTAGACCTGGAAACGTAAAGTCTGTATAATTGTTTTTATGAAGAATTCAGCAAGAAATGAACTTGCAGTCTGCGGTTTTGCAGCTGTAAAAACTTTGGAAAAGAATAATCCTCAGAAAATTCAGCGTTTGTATTTTACAAAAGAACGGGCTCCTCTTTTTGGCGGACTGTGTAAGAAGATGGCTTCTTCTAAGCGCCCTTATAATCAGGTGAACGATCCGAAAGAGTTGGAAAAACTATGCGGATCTGTGCATCATCAGGGTGTTGTTGCAATGATAGAAGCTCCAGAGATACCTGCTTTAACAAAAGATGATACTGCCCGCTGGGCACAGAATAAAGAGTTTACAATTTTGCTGGATAGAGTAGGAAACGCAAATAACCTTGGCGCCATTGTGCGAAGCGCAGCCTTTTTTGGAATAAAGAATATTGTAATTCCTTTAGATGAAGCTCAGTCTTCTGTTACCACAAGCAGCTATAGGGTTGCGGAAGGCGGAATGGAATATGTAAATATTTATTCAATAAGGTCTATTCCGTATCTTTTGCAGGATATGAAAGATAAGTTAGTGCGCATAGGAACAAGTCTTGAAGGATCTGTTAGCTCTAGAAATTTAGGGAACTTTGTAAAAGATAAGGGTGCAATAATTGTTCTTGGAAACGAAGAGAATGGAATATCTGAAGAAGTAAAGAAGAATTGCGATAAGCTTGTTATGATTCCAAGAGGTCAGAATGTAAAAGTTGATAGCTTAAATGTAGCACAGGCAGCTTCTGTTATATGCTATGAACTCTCTTTAGCCAGAATGTAGGTATGAAAAATAAAAGAATATTTTTAATTTTGTCGCTGATTTTATTTTGTTCTTCTTTTTTAAATGCTTTTGAAATAAAAGAAAATGAAATTTGCGAAGCCTTAGAAAATACTTCTCCTTTTTATTTAAGTTGGAAGCTGGATGCTCCTTTGGTAACGTTAAGTGCTTCCAGCTGCGTCGCCGGACTTTTAATGCAGAAGTTTTATCCTTTACCTGAATATACAGACTTAAATCTTTCTCTTTCTGATGTGAACGCACTTGATGCGTTCTTTGCCCGGTCATACAGCTCCGGTTTAGATACTGTCGGAACATTGCTCTGTGCAGCGAATCTTGCGGTTTTTCCTGCAGCAGTTTTTGGTACTGAGTTTTTGCGTGATAATTTTCCCTTAAAAGAATTTTTCCCCCTCTTAACAATGTATGCAGAAGGCTGGATGTTTTCCTGGGGAATAAAAAATATTCTAAAGGTATCCGTTCATAGAGTCAGACCTTACATGTATTTTGATGTGTGGGATATGGACGCCTTGGAAAATCATGATTTTGAGTTTTCTTGGCCAAGCGGGCACACGACAAGTGCGTTTTATGGAGCAACTTTTTTAACTTATGCTTTTAGTGTTTATTACCCGGAGTCTTCGTGGAGAATTCCCGTTATGGTTACTTCTTATGGCGTAGCTGTCGCAACAGGTATAATGAGAATGGCTAGCGGAAACCATTTTTTTACAGATGTTTTAACGGGTGCGGCTTTGGGAAGTATCTGTGGTTTTATTGTGCCTTTTATGCATCATGTATTACCTAAGAAAGAGAACGTTGAGTTTTCTTTTGCTCCCGGTGGAATGAATGTGCACTTTGTATTGTAAGCTTCTTTTACTTTATTGAAAAACAGTATCTTTTAGGAGTATACTTAAATTATGGCAGAAAAAAATAATAAAGGTAAAAATAAATCAAAGGGTTCCGGTCTTGCCCTGGCATTATGGGTTTTAGCTTTTTTAGTGCTTTTGATTTTTTTTCTAGTTAATCAGGGGCGTATTTTTTCAAATTTAAAATCTACTGATTTTTTTAAGGAGCTTTTTGGTAAAACTCCTTCGTTTGTAGAAAATGCCGAAGTAAAAGATGTTGAAGAAGAAAAAAATGATGTTGGCCCTCTTGAGAATATAGAAATTAATTTAACGAAACAGAAAGAGTCTTCTGATAAAGATGATTATGAAGAGAAAACTGTTGTTGCAAAAAATTCTGAAGCAACCCGCATGCAGAATGAGACGTCTCAAGCTGTAGCAAAGGAAGCAGCTGCAGAAACTAAAAAAGAAGAAGTAAAGAAAGAAGTAGAAGAGGTTTTACCTCGTACCATGAATATAAAACTTTATTTTATGACCATAAACAGTGACGGTTCTGTCAGTCGTAAAGAAGTTACCCGCGTAATGAAAAAATCAGACAGTCCTTTAGTAGATGCCGTAAACGCACTTATTGCAGGTCCTACTCTGGAAGAGGAGAATGCCGGATGCCGTTCATTGCTTTCTACTGGCAGCAGATTGATTGGGGCTTCTGTAAAAAATGGAGTTGCAACTCTTAATTTTAGTTCTGAGTTTGAATTTAATCAGTATGGAATTGAAGGTACAAGAGGTCAGCTGCAGCAGCTTGTATACACAGCAACGGCTTTCCCAACTGTAGAAAGTGTTCAGTTTTTAGTGGATGGCGAAAAGAAAGAGTATTTAGGTTTAGAAGGAGTGTGGATTGGTACACCCCTTACCAGAAAAAGTTTTTAGCGAATGCTTTCTAAAATAGAGTTGTAATAACTTCTGTCCTTCTGGTATGCGCCGTCAAAAACGCTAAGCATTGCATAATCTATGGAATTGCCGTTTTTTATGAGTGTGTGAAAAACTCTTGTAGCGGTCTGTTCCTTTGTGTCTATAACTAAAAGAGAAACTTCTGTAGAGCTATCGGATTTTTGTTTAATGCTTACGCTGTGCCATGGAATAATATTTTCTTTTGGACAAGTTGCAAGTTTTCTAAAAAGAAGCAACATAAAAAGTTCTGGAGAGTCTTCTAATTCTTTTGGCAGGGCTGTGCTGTTCAGCATTAAAAGTGCATTGTTACCGTATAAATAAAAGTTTTCTGCGTTTTGAGTCCAGGACGTGTCTATTGTGCATTTTGTGTTTGAATAAGAAGCTTCGTAAGGAGTAGTTTTTTGTTTTTTTACAGTTCGCTTTTGGTCTTTTTCTTTAATGTTTCCTGTGTAGGCTTCAAAAGATTTGTCGCCGGAAGAAGAAAGAAGTCCCACGTGGCGAAGGTTTAAAAGAATTGTTCCGCTTTTAGATGTTATTGTCTGTATGTTAAAGATTGGAGCTAGAGGATTATATGTGATTATTACATCTCCTCCAAACTGTAAGAATTCTTCTTCTGATTCTAAAAGCTCTAGCTTAGAAAAGCTAACCTTTTTCCTGCGTTCTGTAAGTTCGTAAAAGAGGTCATGAAGATAGTTTACTATTTCTGTGTCTTCCTGTTCGCTTGCACCAACTATGTATTCTCCTGTAATTGAAAGTTTTTCTTTTGTGCTGTCTACTGTAAGATATAATGTAATTGATTTTTCTTGAGTTTTTGTTTTTTTGTTTAGCGGACTATAATATCTAATGGCGTAGGTTTCTGGATTGTAGTAGAGAAAACCAATGTAGGTTTCTGTTTTAAATGTGTTGTCTTCAAAGTAAATGTATTCGCCTGATGTGTCAGAAATAACTTGTTCACCTGGTAGGGCAAATGCACTTAGCGAAAGTAAAAATGCTATGGCGGTTAAAAGGATTTTTTTCAATATGTTCTCCAGAAAATTCGGTTGATATACGCCCGCTGTTCGGGGTTTCATTCTTCGGTGGTTGTGCAAACAACTGCCGAAGAATGAAACCCCGAACAGCGGGGAACTTGATGCAGGTTTTTGTTTTTTTTACAAAAATTTTTTGACTGCAAAAAGTTCCGTCCTAAGAAATATTTTAAGCCTGCAATGCAATTAGAGCGTCTTGTACCATTTGAGCGGCTTCTGCTGCGGCATCTTCTAACGGAACAAGGCGGGCTTCGTTTTCTGAGCGGAGTTTTATTTCTACGTTCGGAAGATTTTTTTCGCCAACAGTAATGCGAATAGGGAAACCGAGTAAGTCCATGTCGTTAAACTTTACGCCGGGGCGCTCGTCTCTGTCGTCTAAGAGAACTTCGATTCCTGTCTTGGTAAGTTCTTCGTAGAGGCGGTCGGCTGCTTCTTTCATGGCACCATTGTATTTAATTGGTACGATTGCAACCTGGAAAGGAGCAACACTCATTGGCCAGATGATTCCCTTTTCGTCGTGGTATGTTTCTATGATGCTTGCAAGAACGCGGTCTACACCAATTCCGTAACAGCCCATGGTTGGAACTGTGGCTTTTCCGTTTACGTCTAAGTATGTAACGCCCATGCTCTGTGTGTATTTTTTTCCGAGCTTAAAGATGTGTCCTAATTCGTTACCCTTTGTGCTGTAGAAAGTTCCGCCGCAAGTTGGGCATTTGTCGCCAGGGACAACTGTGCGTACGTCTGCATTTATGTATGCACTGTAGTCGCGGCCAGGTTCTACGTGTTTAATGTGGTAGCCTTCGCGACCGCTTCCTGTGATGGCGTCGTGCATGTCGTTTACGCTTAAGTCCTGTACGATCGGGCACTTTGCCTTTATAGGACCTACAAATCCGTGCGGAGCACCTGCAATCTTTAAGATTTCTTCGTCATCGGCTAAGCATACTTCGCTTGCTTTTAAAACTCCTGCAAGTTTTGCTTCGTTAACGTCTAAGTCTGAGCGGATTAAAACGCATACGTAACTTACGGGGTAGAATGTTAATGAGCCTTCCTGCTTTTTTTCTAGATTTTCTGAGTATGGAGCGTTTGATAAATCCAAAGTGCTGTTTATTACGCGGTAGATTAGTGCTTTAATAAAAGTTTTTGGGCTTTGGTTAAAGAACTTTTCCATGTCCTGAATGCTGAATACGTTTGGTGTTTCTACTTCTTCCGGGGTAAGTTCTGTTTTTACCTGAGGCTTTCCGTTTGAGTCTACGGCTTCATCCGGTTTGCAAGAGGCTTTTTCTACGTTTGCAGCATAACCGCAGTCCGGGCAGATGATTAAGGTGTCGTCTCCAACTTCGCTTTCTACCATGAACTCTTCTGAACCGCTTCCACCCATGGCACCTGTGTCTGCTTTTACAGGAATTACTTTTAAGCCGAGGCGTTTAAAGATTCTTAAGTATGCTTTTGCGTAAGCCTGGTATGTTTCGTCTAAAGAAGCGTCGTCTGCGTTCATTGAGTAGCCGTCTGCCATGTTAAATTCGCGGCCACGCATTACACCGTAACGAGGGCGGATTTCGTCGCGGTATTTTGTGTTTATCTGATACATGTTGATTGGAAGCTGCTTGTAGCTTGTAAGACCTGCACGCACGATTGCAGTGTATGCTTCTTCTGCAGTTGGACTTACTACCATATCCTGTTCACTACGGTTTTTAGCTTTTAACATCTGTGGTCCCATGGTGTCCCATCTGCCGCTTTCTTTCCAGATTTCGCCGGGAACAACTACTGTGGGGCGGAATTCTACTGCTCCCGAACGGTTCCATTCTTCGCGGATTGTGTTTTCTACTTTGTTGTATGCTTTTAAGCCAAGTGGCATATATGTGTAAAGTCCGTTTCCTAGTTTACGGATTAAATCTGCTCTCATCATAAGCTGATGGCTAGAGATAACTGCTTCCTGTGGTGCTTCACGCAGGGTTCTAAAAGGTAATTGTGATGTTTTCATAGTGGGCATATTATAGAGAAAAACTGTTCTAGTGGCAAGTTTATGCAGTCTGAGGTGTGGGTGGCGGTGCATGAGCGGTCGCCGGGGAGGGGGAAAAGCGATGTTTTTTTAAGGGGAAAAGCCTTTCCCCTACGCCGCACTTCGTTGCGTCGTACCCCTTTCTCCTAGGGGGTGCCCATTATTGGTCACCCCCTAAAACCCCCGTGTAAAAATTCTTAAGGTAAATAGAGTGAACGAAGTGCACATTCCGCTCGTTGAATTTAAAGGCGCACTTGCAGAGCAGTTTGTTTTAGAAGTAAAAGCAGAAACAACTGTCCGTTCTCAAAGCCTGAAGGCATTTTATGAAAAATATAAGTGCATTTGCCAGACAACTGTAAAATAAGAGTTCTTTTATAATATCAAAAAATATTGATTTACACCAAAAAAAGTAAGAAAACACTTGCATTTATTCCAATTTAGTTTGATAATGTTCCTTATCCAACAATGTTCTAAAAGGAGTATTTGCATGACAAAAGAGCAGGTTGCTTCGGAAATTAAAGAAGGTAAGGCTTCACTTGGTATTGAGTTTGGTTCAACACGTATTAAGGCTGTGTTGATTGATTCAGAAAATAATCCTATTGCCGGTGGTGCTTTTGACTGGGAAAATTCCCTTGTAGATGGAATCTGGACTTATTCTCTTGAAGAAATTCATGAAGGTATTTCTACAGCTTATGCAGGAATGAAGAAAGATGTTCAAGAAAAATATGGTGTAAAGCTTACAAAGCTTCGTGCTATGGGTGTTTCTGCCATGATGCACGGTTACCTTGCTTTTGATAAAGACGGAAATCTTTTGGTTCCTTTCCGTACCTGGCGTAATACAATTACCGGAGAAGCTTCAGAAAAGCTTTCTTCTCTTTTTAATTATCCTATTCCTGAACGCTGGAGCATTGCTCACCTTTATCAGGCTATTCTTAAGGGAGAGTCTCACGTTAAAGATGTTGCTTTCTTTACAACTCTTGCAGGTTATGCTCATTGGATGCTTTCTGGAGAAAAAGTTTTAGGCGTAGGTGATGCTTCTGGAATGTTCCCAATTGATGCAGAAACTGGTGACTACAACAAGAAGATGATTGAACAGTTTGATCAGCTTGTTGCTTATCATAAGTTTGGCTGGAAGCTGGAAGATTTACTTCCTAAGTGTCTTTCTTCTGGTGCCGTTGCTGGTAAGATGACAAAAGAGGGAGCCTCTTGGCTTGATAAAGATGGCGAACTTGAAGAAGGAGTTCTTATGGCTCCTCCTGAGGGAGACGCTGGAACTGGTATGACTGCAACTAATTCTGTTGCTCCTCGTACAGGTAACGTTTCTGCAGGTACTTCTGTATTTGCAATGGTTGTTTTGGAAAAAGCTTTAGGAAAGGCTTATAACGGTCTTATTGATATTGTTGCAACTCCTGATGGAAAACCTGCTGCTATGGCTCATGCAAATAACTGCACCGGTGAATATGATAAGTGGATTAAGCTCTTTGGTTCTGCAGCCGAATTGATGGGTGCAAAGTTTTCTAAGCCTGAACTTTATGACAATCTTCTTAATATTGCGCTTGAAGGAGACAAAGACTGTGGAGGTCTTATTCCTTACAACTATATTTCCGGCGAAAGTATGACAGGTTTTGCAAGTGGTAGACCTTTATTTGTTCGTACTCAAAATGCAAACTTTACTCTTGCAAACTTTATGAGAGCACAGCTTTTTACTTCTCTTGGTGCTCTTAGAACAGGTATGGATATTTTGTTTGACCAGGAACAGGTTAAGATAGATCGTCTTACAGGTCATGGTGGATTCTTTAAGGCAGAAAAAGTTGGTCTTCCATTTATGGCTGCGGCAATGCATACTCCAGTTAGTGCTCTTAGTACAGCAGGCGAGGGGGGGCCTTGGGGAATGGCTCTTCTTGCTTCTTTTACAGCTTCTAAGGCAGAAGGTGCAAGCGAAACTTTACCAGAATGGCTTAACAAGAATGTATTTAGTAATGCAAAGGTAAGTACTGTAGAACCAACTGCAGAGGACATTTCTGGATTTAACGCTTTCTTTGATAATTATAAGAAAGGTTTAGCAGTAGAACGTGCTGCAGTAGAAGCAATAGACTAAAAAAAATAAGTGTTCTTAGCGGAGTGCTTTAATTGCATTCTTGTAAAATTTAAGGAGTATTTATATGAGTAAGTATCAGACAATAAAAGAACAGGCTTATGAAGCTAATATGGAAATTCCTGCTCAGCACCTAGCTCTTTACACATGGGGAAACGTAAGTGCATTTGATAAGGCAGCAGGAGTTTTTGCAATAAAACCAAGTGGAGTTCCTTATCCAGACCTTACGCCAGACAGCATGGTGGTTGTAGACTTGGAAGGAAATATTGTAGAAGGAAACCTTCGCCCTTCAAGTGACACTCCGACACATCTTGTTCTTTACAAAGAATTTGCAGTAAAAGACGGTGCAGACATAAACGGCATTATACATACTCATTCAACTTTTGCAGTAAGCTGGGCTCAGGCTCTTAAGCCAGTGCCTCTCTTTGGTACTACACATGCAGACCACATTCAGACAGAGGTTCCTTGTACACCATATCTTTCTGAAGAAGCTGTAAAGAATGACTATGAAAAGGAAACTGGAAATTTAATCGTAAGTCACTTCCGTTCGCTTAATCTTAATCCTGCAGAAGTAAACATGGTACTCGTTGGTGGACACGGACCTTTCTGCTGGGGAAAAGATGCAGCGAAGTCTGTTTACAATGCAGCCGTTTTGGAAGAAGTTTGCCACATGGCGTTAAACACACTTTCTCTAAAACCGGATGCAACACCGCTCCCAGACTACATTATAAACAAGCACTATATGCGTAAGCACGGGCCAAATGCCTACTACGGTCAGGGTGGTGCTCACTAAGTTTTTATTTGCTTGAAAGTAAGGCGCTCTATGTTTAGGGCGCTTTTTTTTGAGCTTAATGTAAAAATAAATGTCCCAAAGTGCGAACAGGACGTTCGCTTTAAATGTTTGGCGAGAACATGCGTACTAAGTTTTTGCAAAAAAAAAACTTCGTACAGGCTATAAAATTACAAGGATGTAATTTTATAGCCTATTGACTTCAAAATGACAAAATGTCATAATTTGTCAAAATAAAAAATGTTGTGCTTCCTGTGGTGGGGCATGTACGCGGGATTGTAAGGGCGCAAAGCGTTGGCTTTAGCCAATGGAGGCGAATGCCGGAACCCTGAAAAGCCCGTGACAAATAGGATGGCTGTTTTTAGCTTCAGGCAAAATGTAAGCTATAAACAGAAACGTCAAAAAAACTTATGGAGAAATAAAATGAGAAGAGTTGTTGTAACGGGTCTTGGTTGTGTGTCCCCTGTAGGAAACAGTATGGATGAAACTTGGGATGCCGTAACAAAAGGAAGAAGCGGAATTGCACTTATTAGTCGTTATGATTCATCAGCATTCAAAGTAAAGTATGATGCAGAAGTAAAAAACTTTGACGCAAGTCTTTACATGGACTCAAAGGCTGCCCGCAAAATGGCAAACTTTACAAAATATGCAGTAGCTTCTGCAAAGATGGCATTAGATGATGCAGGTCTTACAGATAACAAAGAAGTTTTAGACAAGGCAAGTGTATATCTTGGAGTAGGAATTGGTGGATTTGAAGTAACGGAAAGTAGTATGAAAAGTTACTTTGAATCAAATCAGACCCGTATGCCTCCAATGACAGTTCCTCTTCTTATTCCAAACGAAGGTGCTGCTAACGTAAGCATGGCATTTGGAATTCACGGAGCAACACACACTATTGCAACAGCATGTGCTTCTGGAACAGACGCAATTGGAAATGCATTAGATAACATTCGCTCAGGTAGAAGCGATGTGGTTTTAGCCGGTGGAGCCGAGTGTACAGAAAACGGATTCTCTAACTTAGGATTTTCTCTTTTACAGGCATTAAGTACAAAGTGGGTTGACGACCCTACAAAGGCAAGCCGTCCTTTTGACAAGCAGCGCGACGGATTTGTAATGGGCGAGGGCGGAACAATTTTAATCTTAGAGGAATACGAACACGCAAAAGCTCGCGGGGCAAAAATTTATGCAGAGCTTGCAGGTTATGGAGCTTCAAGCGACGCTTACCATTTAACCGCTCCAAACCCAGATGGAATTATGGGCGGTCGTTGTATGACTCTTGCGCTTCATGATGCCGGCGTAAAACCAGAAGAAGTAAACTATTACAATGCACACGGAACAAGTACTCACTTAAACGACTCTGGCGAAACAAAAATGCTTCACATGGCATTCGGTGAAGCTGCAAAGAAACTTCATATTTCTTCAACAAAGAGTATGACAGGACACTGTCTTGGAAATGCAGGAAGTCTTGAAGCTGCTCTTTGCGTTAAGGCAATTGAGAATAACTTTGTTCCACCAACAATTAACCTTGACGAACCAGACGTAGAAGGTGGTTGCGACCTTGACTACACACCAAACAAGGGGCTTGAAACAAAAGTTGACATTGCAATGAGTGCAAACTTTGGCTTTGGCGGCCACAACGGATGCCTTGTGTTTAAGAGAGTTTAACAGAGTAATTTGGACGGCACTAACTTAGACGCGACGTATAAATTGCGTTAAACAATAAACAGAAGCTGTGCTTCCTGTCAATCGTGTCTGTCGCCCGCGGGTGCTCGGTAATGGGTATTAAGGTCGTGCTTCGCACTCCCCACCGAGCAAATGCGGACGCAGCCCCGATTTCTTTCACGCACAGCTTCTGTTTGTTACTAACTGCGAGTACCCGGCTGCTACGTGGAGTTTAGAGTGGCATGGATGCCGCTTGTATGTTTAGCGAAAGACCTGCACCAAGTTCGCGAAGAGAACCTGGTGGGAAGTAAAAATTACAGAAGGTAATTTTTACGGCAATCGGGCGTAGATTTATATAGAGTAAGGAGAATACTATGATTACAAATGACATTGAAAGCTTGCTTCCACACAGAAAACCTTTTTTGTTTGTAGATACAATCGAAAGTTTTGACGAAAAGGGCTGTGTGTGTACACGTAAATTTACAGAAGATGATTTTTTCTTTAAGGGGCACTTTCCTGAATATCCTGTAGTGCCTGGAGTTATCTTAGTAGAAACAATGGCACAGGCTGGAGGAGCTGCTTTAAGTTATCAGAAAACTTTTGCAGAAGGAAGTTTGTTCTTTCTTGCAACAGTCGATAAGGTAAAGTTTAGAAACCAGGTTCGCCCGGGAGACACAGTCCGTATGGAAATTACAAACTTACGCACAAGCCCACGCATGGTAAAGCAGGCCGGTAAAGCTTACGTTGGCGATACTTTATGTGCCGAAGCTGAGTGGATGTGCTTAGTGGGAAGTAAAGAATCTTCTAAATAGGAGTTATGTAATAAAGACTATATATTAAAATAGTATTAAGCTTGACGTAACTCTTTTTATATCGCATAATCTTTTTCCTATGAAAAAGGAACTTAGAAAAGCCACTCGCTATGACAACATTGGTCGTGTAGAATCAGAGGCAATTTGTCCGTTGCCTGGAGTTTTAGACGATATAAGTCTTAGCGGGTGTCGCATGCATTTTCCCGCCTTGTTTACGTTAGATATGGAAAATGATTATCAAATAAAATTTAAAATTTCTTACAAAAGCAATTTAATTGCTATGGACTTAATATGCCATCCGGAGTGGCAAAGAGCAAACGAAGAAAATGGGACTGATTTAGGCTTTAGCTTTTTGCGTTCTCCAGATACTCCAGAATTAGTTTCTTTTATTTCAGAACTTTCTTCTAATGTAAAAGATGATTCTGATATTTCGGATTTATTAATAGAGTCTCCTGTTACATTGATTTAGGGCATCTCTAGAAATCCACTAATGTGTATTTCTAGAGAATGCCGACGAGTTTTAAGTCGTTGTAATGTCACGACTTAAAACATCGCTCTTTCAGAGTTATCTCTAAAAATTGCAATTTTTAGAGATTCCCTTTAGCTTTTATATTTTGCGGTAAATAAAATATGTCTTTTAATATAGAAAAAATTAAAGGTGTTTCTTTTTTAGCTTTTCCAGAAATGCAGGGTCTTTTAATTTCTGAGTTAAAAACTAGATTTTCTTATGAACCCAATTTATCTTTAGACCCTTCAATTAACTTTTTAAACGATGCATGGTATGGGGACTTACTTTTTCTTTCTAACTGGACTTTTACTGAATATCCTTATTGGGCAAGAACTGTTCTTTTAGAACCTCTTTTAATAACCTTTGATTCTATTACAGATGCTGCTCAAGCTTTAAGAAGTATTCAGCGTTCGTGGGCTCCTTATAATTTTAAAAGCTTTAGGCGTTCTTCACTTATTCAGGAAAAGCTCCCCTACGTAAACTTAAAAAATCGTAATTTTCCTTTTGAAATTCCTCATTCTCCAATAGGGCTTTATACTTTGCTGGATGAACATACAATTTTGGCTTCAGCTTCTACGACAAGTTGTCTTCCTGCGGGAACTGTTGTCTGGAACGAAGACCATGTAAACCCTCCAAGTAGAGCGTATTTAAAAGTTCAGGAAGCTTTGGTTTTGGCCCACCATTATTTTGGTGTTGACTTACCTTATAGCGGACAAAAATGCTTTGAAGCTGGAGCATGCCCTGGCGGGTGGACATGGGTTTTAGTAGGACTAGGTGCAGAAGTTTTTGCAGTAGACAGAGCGCCTTTAGCTTCTTCTCTTATGGAAAACCCTCTTGTAAAATTTATGGCGCACGATGCGTTTACCCTAAAGCCGGAAGATATTGGTAAAGTTGATTGGGTTTTTTCTGATGTAATATGTTACCCAGAGAGGCTTCTTGAGTGGGTAAAAAAATGGCTTTCCAGTGGCTTAACAAAAAATATGATTTGTACAATTAAGATGCAAGGTGAAATTAATTGGGAAACGGTAAAAGAGTTTGCATCCATTCCAAATAGTCGCATAGTGCACTTAAACTATAACAAGCATGAGCTTACCTTTATTCACTGCGAAAAATAAAATTATATGTCGCCTAATCTGTAAGGAGTTGCCTGGTACACGTAGTAGTTTAACCAGTTAGAGTAAAAGAGGTGGGCGGTACTTCTCCATTTTGAATGAATTGTTTTTGTAGGGTCGTTGTCTGTAAAATAATTTTTAGGAAGATTTGGAGAAAGTCCTTTTTTTACATCGCGTTCATATTCTTTTGCAAGAGTGTCATTGTCATATTCCAGATGCCCTGTCATAAATATGGAGCGATTGTCTTTAGATTTTGCAATTGTTAAACCTGTTTCTTCGCTTTCTGCAAGAAGCTCCAAATTTGAGTTTTTTAAGACATCTTCTGTTTTTATTAATGTGTATCTGGAAGTAGGAACTGGAAAATAGTCGTCAAACCCACGGACTAAGGGTTCTTTTGGGGTAAGCAGTTTTGAATAGTAGATACCTGAAAATTTTTCTTTCATAAGGTATTTATCAATTCCGTAAAGGTGGTAAAGTCCTGCCATTGCTCCCCAGCAAATATAAAGAGTACAGAAAACGTTTTTCTTTGCGTAATCCATTATGTTACAAAGTTTTTCCCAATAGTCCACTTGTTCAAAATTTAATTGTTCTACAGGAGCTCCTGTTATAATCATGCCATCAAATTTTTTGTTAAGCACTTCATTAGAAGAAATGTAAAAGCGTTCCAGATGAGAAGCGTTTGTATGTGTAGAAATATGTCCTTCCATCTGGACAAGAGAAATATTTATTTGTAGTGGTGTATTTGAAAGAAGTCTAAAAAGTTGAAGTTCTGTGTCTTCTTTTGTAGGCATAAGGTTTACAATCGCAATTTCCAGCGGACGAATATCCTGAGTCGCAGCCCTTTCGCTTGTCATTACGAATATATTTTCTTTTTCCAGAGTTGTACGTGCTGGAAGATTTTCATCTATCTTTATTGGCATGGCGAGATTATAGCACAAAGGCTTTTGATATGCTATACTCACATAAAATGATGACACAAGATCGCAAAGCTGCAATAAAAAAATTAAAAAATCTCGTAATCTCTCCAAAGCAAGAGGTTGAATCTTTTAGGCAAAAAATTGAAGAAACTTTTGCTTCTAGCTTTATTCCTTGTAGGGTAGAAAATAATCCTAGGGAATATGGTGGAGTTAAGTGTGATGTTCTAGTTCCTGAAGTATATACTTCTAGTAGAATTGTTTTATATATACACGGAGGTTCTTTTGCTGCAGGAAGTCGCGAAAGTTGGAGACCTTTTTGTGCTCAGCTTGCTAATGCATCTTCTTGTCGTGTTGTTGTTCCAGAGTTTAGGCTTCCTCCAAGTCATCCTTTCCCTGCAGGACTAGATGATGTAAATGCAGTTTTTAGAATGATTTATGCAGAAGAAGAAGTTAACTTACGCCTTTCTAAAAAGGAAGGTGAAAATTCCGGCAATGTAGAAATTGTTATTGCATCAGATTCTAGTGGTGCAAGTCTTGCTATGGCTTTAGTCTTTAAGTTAGATGAAAAATATAGAAAGAGTGTCAGGGATGTGGTTTTATTAAGTCCATGGTTAGATTTAACAGATGAAAACCCAATTGCACAAAGTAAAAAGTTTAAAGATGAAATTCTAAGTTGGGAAAATGTTCATAGAGCGGTAGAACTATACACTTATTATTCAAATGTAAGTAACAGTTTGGTTTCGCCTTTAAAAGCTGAAGCTGAGAATTTTATAAATTTCCCATCCGTTTATATTCAGATCGGAGAAAAAGAATTTTTTAAAGCTCAGAGTGAACTTTTAAAAACCAGGCTTACAGCTTGCGGAATAGAGTGTGTTATAGATGAATGTGAAAACATGATGAGCATGTTTCAGTTTGCAGATGAATACCTTTCTGAGTCGCACCTTGCTATAGAAAGACTTGGTAAGTATATTTGCCGAAGGAATGGTATTTCTGAAGACGAAAGAGAGGAACGAAAAAAAATAATGGACATAAACAATATTTTTCAGGGGTAGTTTGTTATGGAATTGCTTTCTCCTGCTGGTAATGTAGAAAAACTTCGCTATTGTTATACTTATGGGGCAGATGCTGCTTACATAGGATTAAAAAATTTTTCTTTACGTGTTAAAGCAGATAATTTTTATCAGAATGAGTATGAAAAAGTTGTTCAGCTTAAGAATGCTTTTCCAAATCGCAAATTGCATTGTGCATTAAATATAAGCTTTCACAATGGCGAAATAGATAGACTTATACAAAATATTCCGTATTTTAAAGAGTACCCAATAGATGCTTTTATTGTGCAAGATTTAGGCATTGTTCCAATTTTACAAAAAGAGTTTCCTAATGCAGCTTTACACCTTTCTACTCAGGCTAGCTGTATGAATAGAGAAGCTGTTAAAATGTATAAGTCTCTAGGTTTTAGCCGTGTTGTTATGGGACGGGAAGCGTCTTTAAAAGAAATTGCAGAAATAAAAGATGCCATACCAGATATGGAAATAGAATGTTTTGTGCATGGAGCTATGTGTATAGCTTATGCGGGGCGCTGTTTAATGAGTGCTTATGTAAATGGGCGCAGTGCCCAGGAAGGATTTTGCTCTCATACATGTCGCTGGGACTATGATGTTTTAGTTGATAAAAATATGCTCCCCCCACTGGATGAATCTCTTGATTCAGGTAAAGCCCTGGCTCAAAGTGGTGCGATGGTTTTAAGAGAGCATAAAAGATCTGATGAATATTTTCCTGTTTATGAGGGGGACAATTTTACGGCAGTTTTTTCTTCTAAGGATCTTTGCATGATTGACCACTTGGATGACCTTAAAAAAGCCGGAGTAGATTCCTTAAAGATTGAAGGCCGCATGAAAAGTATTTATTACGTTGCTCTTATTACTCGTGCGTACAGAAAAGCTTTAGATGCTTTAGATGGTAAGTTAAGTGCAGAAGATGCAAAGCCTTTTATTGATGAACTTTATAACGTAAGCCATAGACCTTTTACAACAGCATTTTATTACAGCAGAACAGAGGCTGACAAAACCGTTAGCGGAGCAAGCGACAGCGAATGGGAGCTTGTTGCAGAGCTTGGGCGAGAGTTAAATGCTCAAGAAGAAGATGATGTATTTAAGAAGGCTGCGAGGTTAAAAAAAGCTCGCGAAGAAAAATTTAATAATATGGTTCCTAAAGCAAAGGAAGCTTTCTTAAAAAGTGCAAAAGAACACCCAGATTCAAATTTGCCATGTGCTGTAAAGCATGAAGGCTGGAAAATGTATAACATAGAGCCGTTAAATATGCTGGACCAGGATATAGAGCTAGAGTATGTAACTCCAGATATAGCACATGAAAAACTTTTACATGAAGATTACTGTCTTATAAATCCGATGACAGGTGAAGTTTATCGTTGGTGCTGTAATGGACATCCTTGTGTGCTTTATACTAAACTGACTTTAGACGATGGCACTTTGCTTAGGGTACGAAATAAAGAGTTTGTTCCTGGAGAGCATATTGTAGAAAGATAAAAGAGTTTGTCTTGGGAGGTGGGACTTGAAGACAGAAACTTTTGAAACAAATACAAAAGAACATAATCCAGAAGTTCTTATAAATACTTTTTTTAAAAATTTTGGTGATGATTTTTCTCCAGAAGAACAAGAACGCATAAGAGAAGCCTGGGCTTTACTCATACAAAAAACGGGCTTTCTAAACCGTAAGTGTGGACTTCCGTATTATTTGCACCCTATGCGCGTAGCCTGTATTCTTGCTTCCAGTCATATAGATGCAGATGCAATAATATGCGGTTTTTTCCATAATATTTTAGAAGTTCAACCTGATGCATTAGAAGAAATACAAGCAAAATTTGGAAAAGCTGTTGCTGCAGTTTGTGCGGATACTGCAAAAATTACTGCATTAAAATTTAATTCCAATACTTTGCAGCAATCAGATGCCATAAGAAAAATGCTTTTTGCAATGGTAGATGACATACGCGTTATTTTAGTAAAGCTTGCTGACCGCTTAGACCGTATGAGAAATTTAAAGGCTGTCAGTACGGAAGCTCAGAGAGCTATTGCTCATGAAGTAATAGAAATATGGGCTCCTTTAGCCGGTCGTCTTGGTATGAAAGACGTAAAAAACGAGATGGAAGACTTGAGTCTAAAATATTCTAACCCGGAAGCTTTTCAGCAGATAAAAAGTATTGTTGCTTCTAAAAAAGATGAACGCGAAGAATATTTAGACAGGGCTGTAAAAAAAATATATTCATCTTCCGAAAAACTTGGAGTTTCTGTTACCATCTCTAGCCGTGCAAAACATTTTTATTCAATTTATCAGAAGATGCGTAAACGCAACAAGGAAGCAGGAGAACTTTATGACCTTCTTGCTTTAAGAATAATCTGTTCAACTGTAAACGAGTGCTACACTTTAATAGGTATTGTTCACGGTTTATGGAAGCCTTTGGATGGGCGCTTTAAAGATTACATTGCAATGCCTAAGGCAAATGGTTACCAGAGTTTACACACTACAGTTTTATGTGAAGGTCGTCCGTTAGAAATTCAAATTAGAACTCAAGAAATGCATAATGTTGCAGAGCATGGTGTTGCAAGTCACTGGCTTTATAAAAAAGGCACTAACCGCGACATGGTAAAGGCTGAGGATTTGTCTATTATAAATCAGTTGCGCTCGCTGCGGGATGAACACTTAGAAGATGACAGTTTTTTTGCAGAATTAAAAAATGAACTTTTAGGCGATAGGATTTACGTTTTTACTCCACGAGGAGATGTAAAAGAACTTCCTCAAGGTTCCTGTGCAATTGATTTTGCCTATGCAATACATTCTGCAATTGGCGAAAAAATTGTAGGTGCAAAAGCTGACGGAAAAATTATTCCTCTAACAGCTCCTTTGCAAAATACTCAGATTGTAGAGGTTTTAACAAATCCACAAGCTCATCCAACACAAAATCAACTTAAAGCTGTAAAGACTGGAAAGGCTCATCAGAAAATTCATTCGTGGCTTGCAGAAAACGATCCTACCTTTATAGACAAAGAAGCTCTTGCAAAACGTGAAGCTGAAATTCAAGCAAATACATTACATTCTCAAGCAGTGGCATCGCAGAGAGCTTTAGAGGGAAAGCATCGTAAAACAAAAAAAGCAGAAGTTAGTTATACAGGTAAGGTTTTGGTAGAAGGAGAAAGCAATGTTTTTGTAACTTTAGCTCAGTGTTGTAAGCCTGTTCCCGGTGAGCCTATTATGGGTTATGTAAGTCATAAGAGGGGAATAATGGTTCATGCTGCAACCTGCTTAACGTTCCAGCGTATACCTAATATAGAAAACAGAACTGTAGAAGTTAGTTGGGCTTTTTCTAAACAAAATGTTTTTGATAGAAATGTTGAAAAAGAGCAGGCTATAAAAGAAAGGGCGAAGGAAAAAGCTAAAGAAAAAACTCGTTTTCCTAAACAAAGATAGTTCTGTAAAATAAAATCTTAAATTAGTATTGTTGTTTTGTTGTAAAATGTGTAAAATAATCTTAAAAGTTAAAAAGGAGGCTTTTATGAAAAAAATATTTATGCTAATTTCTTGTACTCTCTTATGTGTGTCAGCAGTTTTTGCACAAGAGGGGAGAAATGCTGTAGGTGGAGCCGTAACGGCTTACCCTTATGCTGCTGCAGGTGGTCTTTGTTACCAACGTTACATTACAGAAAAACTTGGGCTAGAAGGCTTTGGTTATGTAATTTATAATCCAAGCTACGAAGAAATGCCTCTTAACTATAGTGTGGGTGTAGAATTGGATTATGTAATTTATGAACACAGTCCGGCTTCTTTTTTTAATACAAGGCTTTTTTTGTGGGGACAGCTAGTTCACTTTGGAGCAATAAATCAGACATACCATCAAACAGTGTATGGAACAACAACAAATAGCTCTGGAGAAACTGTTACCGACTACGACAATGTTATTACAGAGTCCTATTACGATAACCCCACATACGCTCCAAACTTTGGAGCTGCTTTAGGTTTTGGCTTTGACTTAATTTTTGGAAAGCATGTATGTGTTCCTGTAAAATTTGGTATTTCTGGTGACTTATCAGGGATTGGATTTTCTACGAGTTCTGGCTTAAAATATATCTGGTAGTTTTAAGCTTTTTTAGAGGGCACTTTTCTTTTATAGCTTAGTGCCCCTTGTTATTCTTTTTTGACCTTCTAAATCGTTTATAATTTGAACTTCTTTAAAGCCTGTATTTAAGAAAATGTTTGCTGTCTTGTCTGCGTTGTATTCTCCGCTTTCTACTAAAAGTGTTCCGCCTGCATTTAAGTGTTCGTACGCCTGTGGAATTAAGCGCCTCATAAGGCATAGTCCATCTTTTGAAGAAGAAATGCTTCCGTCGTTTTCTATGTCTCCGTTAAGTGCAAGGGCTGGTTCGCTTCTTCCATCCTGTAAAAGTTTTACAGTTTCTTGTAAAGGTACATACGGGGGGTTAGAAACTATTATGTCAAAAGTGCCGCTTACATTTTCAAAAAGATTTGTCTGAATAAAACGCCATGTTGCAGCTTTGTATGGGCTAAGGAGGATTCTGGCATTTTCGCGGGCAAGGTTTAGTGCTTCAAAACTTATGTCGCACATTGTGAGGTTGGGTAAAAACTGGGGGAGCGTTATATATTCTTCTGCACAGTATTTTACTATGCTTAGCCCTACGCATCCGCTTCCCGTACACATGTCGCATACTAAAAGAGCTTTGGCTTCTGTTTTGGGCGAAAGTTTTTCTATTTCTTTTACTGTTTCTTCTACTAAAATTTCTGTGTCTGGTTTTGGAATGAGTGTAGACTGATTAACTTTAAAAGTGTAGCCAAAAAATTCTTTTTGACCTGTAATGTATGCAACAGGAAGACCTGTTGTGCGTTTTTCTATTGCATTTTTAAACCAAAGTTCTTGCTCGGTTGAAAGAGGGGCGTCGCTGTGGAAAAGCAAAAATGTTTTGTCACATTCTAAAATGTATTCTAAAAGTACATCGACATCTAAAGATGGTGTGGAAGATCTTTTTATTCCTAGTACAGAGGAAAGAGTCTTTGTTCCGTATGCACGGGCATCTTTTATTGTCATAGAAAAACCTATGCGGGATTGTAGTACCTTTAGTTGGAGCTGCCTTTAGGCAGTTCCAATGAGCCGGACAGGCGAAGTACGAAAAGCCCGTTTAACGCTTAAGCTTCATCCTTAAAAGCTTCTTCCTTTGCGTACACATTAAGTGCGTCTAACATTTCGTCCATGTTGCCCATCATAAAGCCTGGTAAATTGTGAACACTTAAATTTATTCGGTGGTCTGTAATGCGGTCCTGAGGGTAATTGTAAGTTCGGATTTTTTCGCTTCTGTCGCCGTTACCGACCATGCTTTTGCGGGCACTGCTGCGTTCTGCGTCAAGCTTACTCTGTTCAAAGTCAAAGAGGCGTGCTCTTAAAACCTGCCAGGCTTTTTCTTTGTTTTTAATCTGGCTTTTCTGATCTTGCTGGATAACAACAATGCCTGTAGGAATATGTGTTAAGCGAACTGCACTATCTGTTGTGTTAACACACTGTCCACCTGGGCCGCCGGCCCTCATAACATCTACGCGAACATCATTTGGATTTATTTTTATATCAGCTTCTTCTGCTTCTGGTAAAACTGCAACGGTTGCTGTAGAAGTTTGTAAGCGTCCCTGGCTTTCTGTCTGAGGAACGCGCTGTACGCGATGAACTCCACTTTCCCAACGAAGTGTTCCGTAAACAAATTTTCCGCTTATGCTAGTAACAATTTTGTTAAAGCCACCGACTTCTGTTTCCTGAGCTTCCATTGTTTCTGTCTTCCAGCCTTTGCGTTCTGCAAGATGTGTGTACATTTCCCAAAGATCGCGCACAAAAAGACTTGCTTCGTCTCCACCTGCTGCACTACGGATTTCTAAGATAATGTTTTTTTCGTCCAGTGGGTCAGGCGGAATAAGCTTCAGTTTTATGGTTTCTTCCAGCTGGGGCTGTTTTTCTTCTAGCTCTCTAAGTTCTTCACGAGCCATTTCTTTCATTTCGGCATCGTCTTCTTGGGTAATCATCTTTTTTGCGTCTTCTATGCCAGTGAGCACTTTTTTGTATTCTGCGTAAAGTTCCATTAAATCTGAAAGGTAACCGTGCTCTCTCATTGTGTCCTTGTATTTTTTCTGGTCTTTTACAAGGTCCGGGTCATTTACAAGATTGTTTACTTCTTCAAAGCGCTTTGAAAGTTCTTCTAATTTCTTAAGTAAGTCCATAGTCCAGCTAGAATAGCGAATTTTATGGTAAATAGCAAGGATTCTCGACATTATAATTTTAGCGTTTTATAATATGTGGTATGGTAGAAGTTTCTGTAAAAGTTAAGCTTCCTTTTTTGTGGGGAAAAGCTGTTTTTAAAAAAGAGCGGTGGAATCATATAAATTTAATTGTAGGTCCAAATGGTTCTGGAAAAACTCTTCTTGCTGAATCTATTTCTAAGCAGTTTGAAGAGCGGGGATATTCTGTAAAATTTTTAAAAGCTGAACGGGACAGCTTTTATGACACAGAGGCTGTTCACATTTTGCAGAATAATGAAGTTGTTCGTAATAGAATACAGACAGTGCTTTCTGCAATGTTTGGAAAATCAATTGTGTTTAAAGAAAGTGAAAGTAATTTTGTTCCTGTTGTTGTAAACAGGGCCTGGAACGTTGAATATGATTTAGAAGAAGTTGAGTGTCATGGTTTAAAAGAAATTATTACTTTGCTTGTAGCTTTATATGCAAATACAGGGAACACTTGTCTTATTTTTGATGAGCCGGAACTTCATTTACACCCGCAGTTTCAGCAGTTTTTTGCAGATGAATTACGCCGAGTGTCTAAGAGGCACCCAAAGAGAATGTATTTTTTAATAACACACTCCCCATTCTTTGTTGACTTGCGTTTTCCAGAAGATTTGATGGGCGTTATTGTCTGCCATACAAATAGGGAGCCAACTCATATAGACCATCTTGAAAAATATGATGAAGATTTATTGCGTCGTTTTTTGCCACGCTTTAATACGTACCATAAACAGTTTTTCTTTTCTGATAATCAGATATTTGTAGAAGGGTATACTGATCAGCAGATGTTTACAAATCTCTTGCCTTACGTTTATAGCGAAAAGAGTACGGCGGGAACTGGCATAATTGATGTAGGTGGTAAAGATGAACTTGGTGTGTTTTGTAAGATTTGTGCATTGCTTGGCACTAATAGCCGCATTATAACAGATTTGGATTCCTTGTTTAGTGGTAAACTTAGGGATGTTTTTTGTGAAGATGAAAGAGTTTCTTTATGGATAGAAAAACAGACAGAAAAACAGCTTCCTTTTTTTAAGCAGGTGTTTTCTGCCCGCGAATTAGGTATACCTTTAACACTAGAAAGAATGATTCGCCGCTTGGAACGCTATATAGCTGATGTTGGACGGGAACTTTGCAGTGAAGATTTTATGCCACCTCAGAGTCTTCTTGTACTTGTAGAAAAGCTTATTGCTTTGGAACAAAAGCATGTTAATGTAGAAGCTGTAGATACTTTTAAAACTGTTGTAATGCAGGGGGTTATGAATCATGGGGACGATTTGCAAAAGGTTCTTTCTCCTCGAATTGCGGACAGTATTCCGCTTATGAAGAATTTGTTTTCTATTGTTATTGCATCTGCGGCAAGCGCAAGTGTGTTTATTCTTCCGAGAGGCTGCATAGAACACTATTACACTCAGAGCTGCGTGCAGTATATGCCTGTCAGTGCAAAAGATAAACTTTTTCATTTTGAACTTGAGCATCTTTTAAAGTCCGGTGAAGAAGATATCCGTTCAGAATATGGAGAGCTTATTGCAATTTTAGAGAGTGCCTGTGCAAAGACTTAATTTTTATTGCTGCATCGTAAGGAGAAAGTCCCATCCAAAAATGTTGTGTGTTTTCATGCAGGGATTTTTATAGTGTATTTATAAAATGTACAATGTGTGTTATGCTAAAGCTATAGAGTTTGTTTTTGGGAGAATAATGTGAAAAAGTTTTTAAGTTTAGCCCTTGTCTGTATTTTGTTTACTTCTTGTGCTACAACAATTTCTACAACGGTAAAACGTCCTGCTAAGGCAGATTTAAACGGTGCTTCCAGCATTGCAGTTTTACCCTTTGGAGTTTCTGGAACTACTAATATAGATTCTTCCGGTTACTTTATAATTGATTTTTTAACTCTTGCTTCCTCGTTTGCAAATTATGCCGAACCGGACGAAGTTCGCCTTTCTGAATTAATAACTTCAAGTCTTACTTCAAAAATTTCTCAGTCTGGGTATTATACGCTTGTAAGTTCTTCTTCTGTCAGTAAGGCCCTGTCTTTAGGAAAAGTTCCTCCTGTAGATGCATATGTAACAGGGCAGATTACAAAGTTTTCGCATTACACATCTACCAGAAAAGAAAAAATATATTTGGATGAAAAAAAAGAAAATTTTATTTATGAAACATATTTTACGCGTCATGTAGAAGTCAGTATCATGTATCAGACTATAGATGCAAAAACAAACAGGGTGCTCTTTTATAATACCCGTAGTTACAATGCCAGTTCTTCAGAAACAAAAGACAGGCAGAGTTTGGAGTCTCCTTATAGCATAATAGAAAGCCGCATGCGAAATTTTGTTTTGCAGGTTATGAAGGAAATAGAACCCTACTCTGAAGTAGTAAAAATAAAGCTTTTAAAAGATAAGTCTCATGATTTATATATGAAGACGGCTTATGAGTTTGCAAAAATAGACGAAAGGGAAGAAGCCAGAGCGTTGTATCTTAAACAGTATGAATTAACAGGAAACTTTGTTGCAGCTTATAATGCGGCCTTACTTTATCAGGCGGACGGAGAATTGGAAGAGGCAGAGTCTATTTTAGCTTTACTTGTAGAAAAAACATACGATAAGAGGGCTGTAAAAGCCTTGTCCAAAGTTGAATATGAAATTGCTCAGAGAGAGAAGCTTAAAAAACAGGAAGAAGCACGTAAAATAAAGTGAGAGTAGTAATGAAGAATTTGGCGGTAATTTTTCCGGGTATAGGGTATCATGTAGATAAGCCTTTGCTTTATTATACTCGTAAGCTTTTAAAGGAATTCGGGTATGAAGTGCTGGAGCTTCAGTTTAAGGACTTTCCCCAAGACGTTTTTGGTAGTAAAGAAAAGTTAGAACAGTCGCTGGAAATTTCTTTTTTGCAGGCCACGGAACTTTTAAAAGATGTAAATTTTTCAGACTATGAAAACATAATCTTCGTTTCTAAAAGTATTGGTACTTCATGTGCCCTCCGGTATGACATTAAAAATAATGTAAATGCTTATCATGTTCTTTTTACACCTCTTGCTTTAACGTTTTCTTTTCTCTGTAAAGACGATGTTCTTGCATTAAAGAATAAGGTTTTGGCTTTTCACGGAACGTCTGATCCTTGGTTTAAAAATAAAGAGTGCAGGGCACTTTGCAAAAAAAATGCGGTTACCCTTGTTGAATATAAAAATGCAAATCACTCTTTAGAAACCGGTAATGCAATGGGAAATGTAAAAATATTACAAAATGCACTTCGTAAAGTTAAAAAGTTTATTCGTAATACAGTTCGCATTCAAAAGAAGTGTTGGCGTCTGTTTTGCCGACAACAGTAATGCGTTTTTCCTGCTCTGCAAAATCGGCATACAGCCTGAGGGTTTCATCCAGCATTGCTTCTTTAGAATAGTTTATTTTTATGTCTGTGAATCTTTTGTTTCTGTATTCATTAGGAAGTGCATCTAGCGCAAATGCTCCGTAGCGGGAGTTGTTTGTGTGTCCGTTTGCATCTATGTCAGAAAATAAAATTTTTCTTTCTCCGATGAGTGTTTTGGCATTTTCTGTTTTTATTTTTCCCGGAGGCAGGCAGTCATGTGAGTTTTGTATTGTTGTGGGGGTGTGCATTGTAAAGTTTTTGCTTGGAATTATGCGGCGGGCTTTTGGGTCTACTAAAAGCCATGTGCTGAGTCCCGTTACAAGTTTTTCACCCGTTGAGGATTCTATTTCGTATGCACGCTTTAATTGTAAGGCTTCGGGTTTTTCTTCGTAAGTTGTAACACGAATGTCTTCGTTTTCGTGAGGAAGTCTGTGAAGTCTTAGAGATACTCTGGAAACTAAAATTGCAAAGCCGCCTTCTAAAAGTTTTTCGCGAGAAAGTCCCTGCTGGTTATAGTCTTCAACTGCAATGTCGGAAGTAATGCGTAAGAGTTCAGAAATGCTCAGAGTCCCGTTCGAATTACACTGACTAAAATATACATGTGTGTCTGTGTGAAAAGTAATATTGTCTTCTTCGTGCCATGTTTTAAATTCTTTCATAAAAAACTCCTATCGGCTTATGATAGTGAATTTTTTTATTAGTTTAAATAAGCCCTGCAGATTTATAAAAAATTAACTTTTCTTAACAAAAAAAAAGTATTATCTTTGTGTACATGACTGATGAAGAAAAACGGGAGCGGGAACAAAACGTTGTCGCTAAAATGATAGGTCTTTATTGTAAAAAAAATCACAAAAATAAACGTAAGGAGTTGTGCCGGGAGTGTAAGGAGCTTCTGGAATATGCAAACCTGCGCAGTCAGAAGTGTCCTCATATAAAGGAAAAAACTTTTTGTTCGGCGTGTAAAACGCATTGCTATAGTCCTCAGATGCGGGAGAAAATAAGAAAGGTTATGAGGTTTTCCGGTCCAAGAATGATTTTTTATCACCCGGTTTTGGCATTGTGGCACGTTGTAGTTACTATTCAGCAGAAAAAACAGCAAAAGAGAGGTAAATAGATGTTTAACAGATTGGATGCAAAAAGAAATGCCTGCATGTTAACGGGCAAATTTGCCCGGCGTGGTTATGACTGGTGGTGGCATTCTTTTACGGCGGTAAATGATGAAACCGGAGAAGAAGTTCCATTTTTTGTGGAATATTTTTTGTGTAATCCTTCTTCAGGGGAAAAGGAGGCAGTCTGCGGTCAAAAAGCAGAAAATAAAGCTTGCGGTAAAAAGCCTTCATATTTAATGGTAAAAGCCGGCTGCTGGGGCTCTGATAAAGTTCAGCTTCACAGGTTTATTGGCTGGAATGATGTAAGGCTTCATGCAAAGGCTCCGTATTCTGTAGAAGCTTTTGACTGTTTTGCAAGTGACCGGGAGCTTCGCGGTTCAATAAATATTTCTAAAGAAGAGTGCGAAAGCCATCCTGAATGGATGTGTGATGCAGGCAGCATGGAGTGGTCTCTTAAGCTGGAAAAAAAAGTTGCCTTTAATGTAGGCTATGGAGCCAGCGGACTTTTTAGAGCACTAAAGGCTTTTGAAATGTACTGGCATGCAGAAGGTATGAAGACTTTTGTCAGCGGAAAAATTACCTGTAATGGAAAAAAGTATACTGTTGTTCCTGAGAAATCTTATGGATACGCAGACAAAAACTGGGGCTGTGGTTTTACCAGTCCTTGGGTGTGGCTTTCTTCCTGGGATTTAGTGAGCCGTGTGACAGAAAAGAGATTGGAGAATTCTGTATTTGATATTGGCGGCGGCCGCCCGAAGGTTTTTGGAATTGCATTAAACCGAAAGCTTTTAAGTGCATTCTGGTATGAAGGAAAATGCTACGAGTTTAACTTTTCTAAGTTTTGGACGGGAACTAAAACTCAATTTTCTTATGAAGAAACAGAAAAAGAAATTGTCTGGCATGTAGAGCAAAGTAACCACAATGCACTTATGAAAACAGAAATGCGCTGTGATAAGGATAAGATGCTTTGGGTAAACTACGAAGACCCCGACGGAATAAAGCGTTTTACTCAGCTTTGGAATGGTGGGCATGGTCACGGTAACGTTAAACTGTACAGGAAGCGCGGCAAAAGCTTAACCCTTATAGATGACATTGACGTAGGCCATGCCGGTTGTGAATACGGAGAGTTTTCTGCTGTATAATCTAAATGTAAAGAACCGGATTTTGTTTTGTAACAGGTGAGTTGAATTTTTTGTGCCCTACACTTATTTGTATGTCTTCTGAGTAAGGTAGGGCATTTTCTTTTTCCTGAGATAGTAAAAGCGTAATATGGGTTGCTTTTTCCTGGTCTTCTTCGTTTCCGTTTATGTCGGAAAAATATGCTTCTTCTATGAGAGGAGAGTCTTCGCCTGTGCTTACAGTAAAGGCTTCTTTTTTTAGCTCGTCTTCTGTAAAGTCCGTTAAGCTTTCTTTGGGGTGAATTAAAATTGCAGTAATAAATTTTCTGTCTTCCAGATCCTCTACGGCAAGTGTCAGCGTTTCCGGGGCATCTAAAAATTCGCCGGCGGTTTTTTTATAAATACGTCTTTGAATAATGCGCATTACAATAATTGCCATGATAAGAACTAAACAGAAAATTAAACCCAAAAATGTTTGCATGCAGAGTAATATATAGATTTGTCCGTGTTAGTTCAAGCTTTCACATCTTGAGCAAAAGATACTGTTTTGTTATATTATTGCACTATGACTAGTAACGAATTAAGAACCAAATATATTGAATTTTTTAAGAGCAAGGGACACACTGCAATAAGTGGCCAGAGCCTTATTCCGGAAAACGATCCTTCCGTTCTGTTTACGATGGCTGGAATGCATCCGCTCGTACCATATCTTTTGGGTGAGCCTCATCCGGCAGGAACCCGTCTTACTGATTACCAGAAGTGTATTCGTACTGGCGATATAGAAGAAGTCGGAGACCCGAGTCACTTAACCTGTTTTGAAATGCTTGGTAACTGGTCTTTGGGCGACTACTTTAAAAAGGAATCAATTGCATTCAGTTATGAATTTTTAACAAGCGAAAAATGGCTTAACCTTGACCCCCGCAAAATAAGCGTTACCGTATTTGCCGGAGATGAAAGTGCTCCTCGTGACGAAGAGGCTGCAGGTTACTGGAAGGAAAACGGAATTCCAGAAGACAAAATTGCATACCTTCCTGCAAGCGACAACTGGTGGGCGGCAGGTCCTACGGGGCCCTGCGGTCCTGATACAGAAATTTTTTACTGGGTTGGTGAGGGTTTACCTCCAGAGGGGTCAAATAAGGGCACAGACAGCGCAAATTGGATGGAAATCTGGAACAACGTGTTCATGCAGTATAACAGGGCGGAAGACGGTTCCCTTTCTAAACTTCCAAAGCAGAATGTAGACACCGGTATGGGCCTGGAACGCACAAACTGTATCTTACAGGGAAAAACAAGCGTTTACTTAACAGAAGTATTCCAGCCGATTATAGAAAAAATTGATAGCCTTGCCTCTTACACTTATGGTTCTGATGCAGAAAAAGACAAGAGCGTCCGTATTATTGCAGACCATATAAGGGCCTCTGTGTTTATCTTAGGAGACCAGAGGGGCGTAACTCCTTCTAATCTTGGAGCAGGTTATGTTCTTCGCCGCATTATCCGCCGTGCAGTTCGTCACGGAAAGAAGCTTGGCATTGAAGCTTCATTCCTTTCAAAGCTTGCGGAAGTTGTAGTGGAAAACTTTAAGAATGCGTATCCGGAGCTTGAAGAAAACCGCACGAAGATAATGGAAGAGCTTACAAAAGAAGAGGCAAAGTTTAGCGACACTTTAAAAAAGGGTGAGGCAGAATTCCAGAAGCTTCTTCCAAACCTTATGAAAAATCCAAAGAAGGAAATTAGCGGTAAGGTTGCATTCCGTCTGTACGATACATTCGGATTCCCTCTTGAGCTTACGGAAGAGCTTGGCGCAGAATATGGCTTTACTGTAGACAGGGAAGGCTTTAAGGAAGCTGAAAAGAAGCATCAGGAGGCCTCTAAGAGTCTTGACGCCGGAAAAGCAAAGGGTGGCCTTGCAGAACAAAGCGACGTTACGACAAAGTACCACACTGCAACTCATCTTTTACAGCAGGCTCTTGTAGACGTTCTGGGAGACGAGGTTGCTCAAAAGGGCAGCAACATAAACAACGAAAGAATGCGCTTTGACTTTACGTTCAGCCGCCCGATGACAAAAGAAGAAGTCCAGAAGGTAGAAGATATTGTAAACGAGAAGATAAAGGAAGATTTACCTGTTACCATGGAGGTAATGACTCTTGAGCAGGCAAAGGAAGAAGGTGCCAGGGCGCTTTTTACAAACAAATATGGCGAAAGCGTAAAGGTTTATACGATTGGCCGAAACAGTAAGACTGACTGGTATTCAAAGGAAGTTTGTGGTGGCCCTCATGTTCAGCATACGGCCCAGATTGGAGACTTTAAGATTCAGAAGGAGCAGTCTTCTTCTGCCGGAGTACGCCGAATTCGTGCCGTAATAAGTGGCGGTCTGCCTTTAGAAAACTAAACAGGCCTACGCCCGATTGCAGCCGACGCGTAAGCGTGTGCACGACGCGTAAGCGTGTGCAAGGCACCAAAGCGGCGGAAAGCGGGGCGGCTTAAGCGGCTTTTTCTTTAGCGGGACTATTTTTGCGCCCTGTTTTTGAGAAAATGCCGTCCAAATATGTAACTTATATTTTAATAGTATGTTATAAAAAACAGAGGATTTTTTATGAAACGTTTTGTTATTGGATTATCACTTATGCTTGCTGTAGCCTTCGGTGCATTTGCACAGAGCGATTTACAGCCTCTTGCTGTTGTAAAACTGAATAAATCAGAGACCATTACCCTGAAACAGCTAAAAAACCGTGTAGATTTTGTAGAAAAGCAGTATGAAGGTTACGGAATGAAGAAGTCTTTGTCTGTAGACGAAAAAAAACAGCTTCTGGAAAGTCTTATTGACGAAAAGCTTATTACACAGGCTGCTGCAAAAGAGGGCTTGAGTGTAACAGATAGTCAGGTAAACGCAGCTTTCTTAAATACATTCAGTCAGCAGTTGGGTCAGCAGGTAACGGAAGCTCAGTTAAATGACCTTATTCAGAAACAGTATGGTATGAGCTTAAGCGACTATCTTCTTCAGAATACGGGTATGAGCCTTTCAGATTATAAGGCATACCTTAAAAATCAGATTATTGCCCAGCAGTACGTTTATACAAAAAAACAGAATGATATTCAGAAAGTTGCCGCTACAGACGAAGAAATCAGGGCAGCATACGAAATGAATAAAACAACATTCGTATGGAATGATATGCTGAAGCTGTTTTTGGTAATTGTTCCAAAAGGAAACAATGCGCAGGATGCTCAGGCATTGGCTACGTCTCTTAAAAATCAGTATACAAAGGATAAGTCCAGTGCAAATTCTATAAAGAATTCTCAGGACAATAATACAAAGTACCGTGCAGGCGACCTTACTGTTGCAAAAACTCAGTCTCAGGCTCAGCAGTTGGGCTGGACATATGACAAGATTATAGAGCTTTTTAACAAGGATGTCGGTTTTATAAGCGACTTAAACGAAACAGAAACAGACTTTCAGTTTTATGCAATACTTAAAAAGTACGATGCAAAAATGTTAACATTGAGCGATATAATTCAGCCGGAAACAACTGTTACAGTTTATGACTACATTAAACAGAATCTTACTAACCAGAAGCAGACTCAGTATTTTGCTTCTGCTGCAGAAGAGATTGCAAAAGAGTTGGATACTGCTTCTAATGTTGACCGTAAAAAAACTGGCGATGCTTTAGACAAGCTCTTAAACTGGTAAGGGGTAAAACGTGTCACGTAGAAAGGGAAGAATTCTTGCTGTTCAGGCTCTGTACTCTTATGACATTGGTAAGGAAGAACTTGAGAACCTTTTAAAATTAGAGTGGGCTCATGATTCTTCAGAGGAAAATGCCGATGATGCTTTAAAAGACGAAAAGTCATTTATAGAGCCTGTAAAAGAAAACAAGGAAGAGCCTTCTTCTGACTCAGAAGATTTTGCTCGTATTCTTATTTCCGGCACAGTAAATCATCTGGAAGAAATAGATACACTTATAAAAAAACATATTTCAGACAAGTGGGACTTTGACCGCCTTAACAGAGTTTCTCTTGCAGTACTCCGCATTAGCGTGTTTTCTCTTTTGTATCAAAAGGAAATTCACCATTCAATCGTTATAGATGAAGCTATTGCAATTGCAAAAGACTACGGCTCTGACGATTCGTTTAAGTTTATAAATGCCGTGCTGGACAATGTGCACAAAGAGATTGCTTCTTGTTAGCATGTAAAACTTTACGAAGGTTTTTCTATATTTCTCTTATGGTGGCAACAGTGGCGTTGCCACTTTTTGTTTCCTGTTCAACACATTCAGAGAGTGTTTCTTTTGCTTCCCGTCTGGAGGCTGTAGATGCTTTTATTTTGCAGGGAGACACTGCCCTTGCAATAAAAGAATTAAAGACGCTCGGTAAAAAAGCCTATTCCTCTTACGACAGGCTTGGAGTTTATAAGCGCTATGCCTTAATGGGCGAAAATGCTCTTGCCCAAAATTACCTGGAGCTTTCTCTAAAGAAGCTTCCAGAAAATCCGGAGCTTTCTGCAGTGTATGTTTATTTTCTCTTACATTCAGCTCCAAAGGAGACAGATAATCTTGTAAAGGCCTTAAATGCAAGCGAATGTCTAAAAGAAACACGTTATGCACCCCTGTATGCAGAAGCACTTTTAACTTTAAGCCTTACAAATGTTTTTTCCTGCGACCAGTTGTTTTCCCTGCCCTTAAAGTTACCCAAAAATAAAAAAGGCTCACTGCCTTTTACGGAAGTTAATTATACAGACCGTCGTTTTATACCGGTTTACAAGAGTGCTTCCATGTATTCTCAAAAAGACGTATGGCTTGTAAATGCTGCGGTCATTTATGCCTTAAACGGTCAGATGTCGGAAGCCGGACTTCTTTGTCCGGAAGAAGTAAAAACTCAAAAAGAAGCATTTTTTTGGGGTAACATAAATTATTCAGCCGGAAACTTCTCTAAGGCAGTAAAAGTTTTACAGAATGCAAAAAAACTTCCTGTTACTCGCCTAGACTTTATAAAATGCCAGGCTCTGCTTTCTGACGCCTATGTTATGTTAAATGAAGAAAAAAATGCTCATGAAGAGCGTTCCCTTATTATAGACACTTATTACAACGCTAAAGAATTAAAAATAAACTCTCCTTCTGTTTATTCAGAAAAACGTCAGCAGCAGGTTTTGCCTTCAGAGAAAGCTTTAAGGGAAGAAAGGGACTGGAATAATCTTTTTACTTTGCTTACGTTAAATTCCCTTTTATACGAAAGGGAAACTTCAGATAAAAAAGAAATGTATTCTCTTCTGGCAGGCCTTTTAGACCTTTACCCGACAAACGAAAAATTTCTAGCATTATATGCATCTCTGGCACTGGAAACCTTAAATATTCCGGAAGAAGACGAAATTTCTAAAACCCTTAGAAAGTCCGGCCTAAAGACAATGGAAATGGAAAAACGGGACAGAACCATTTCTGTTTTGCCGTCCGAAGCATTGTACCGAATAAATAAAGCCATAGAGCAGGAGCCATCTGCTTCACTTATTGTGCTTAGAGAAAATTTTTTATCATTGCTTGAGAGTCAAAAAACATTCAGCGAAAAAGCCTCTCATGTTTGGGAGGTTTTAGAAAAGCATCGTAATGAAAACTCATGTTACGATGAAGAGTTTATAAAGTGGGTAACGGTAACCTTAGTGCAATGCGGTTTTGTAGAAGAAGCCAGAACCTTCTTTTTTGAAAATCTGAGTAAGCAGTTTGCAGACGAAGAGGACTTTGTTCTTTCTGATAATCCAGAAAAACTTTCTCTCTGGCAGTGCGAATATGCGGCCTGGTTTTATGCTACAAGCGGGGTAAAACTAAAAAATACGCCTCTTTCCAGAATGGATGTTGCAATAAGACTTTACACCTACATTGTGGAGCATTACTCAGGTGTGACTCCTGTTTCTAAAAATTCTAAACAGAATAAAATTATAATAAATGCCCTGGTAAATTTAGGAGTTCTCTATTCAAGCAAGGACAATGATGAGGAAGCGCTGGAGGTTTTAAGAAAAGCAGAGTCCAGGGCTGTAGAGCCGGAACTTAAAGCAGAAATTCTATACAGGATGGCAGTTTTACAGTTTTCCCGCGGAGACGTAAGAAGCTCGATTTTAAGTTTGCAGCATGCACTCTCCTTTAATCCAAATCATAACAGGGCACATTTACTTTTAAAAAAAATAAACGTTGACGAATAACATAAAAATTTATTATCTTACTATAAACATTAAGAACTTAATAAAACTTTTCGGAGGCATATAATGAAAGTTAGACCTTTAGCAGACCGTGTACTGGTAAAGCAGGTAGAAGCAGAATCAAAAACAGCCGGCGGAATTATTATTCCAACTCAGGCACAAGAAAAAACTCAGCAGGCAACTGTAGAAGCTGTGGGTCCGGGAACGGAAAAGGATCCGATTATTGTGAAGGTTGGAGAAAAAATTCTTTATGACAAGTATGCTGGAACAAGTATCAAAATAGACGGTGCAGATTATCTTATTCTTAAGCAGTCAGACATTATTGCCGTTATAGAGTAGTAAAAAGTTCTTTTTTAAGACGGTAACAAACCTGTAAAGAGCTTTTTCTTACATTTAACATTTAGGGCTGCAGGGTACGGGCTTTCCGCACTTCGCCTTGCGTCTCATTGAGGCTGCCTTCCGGCAGCCTCAACTAAAGGTGCTCCAATCCCGCGTAGGTGCATCAAAATGACTCAAAAATCAATTAAAAAAATAAGCAGTGTGTCAAAATGATGCACAAAATTTAGTAAAAAGGCTATAAAAACCCATAAATTTTAAAAATCAGTGTAAAAATCTAATAATTTTGGTAAAAATAAAAGTTGGCACAGAAGTTGCTATGTATAAGGTGTATTACTTTTATACGGAGGCAGTAAATGCTAAACGACGAAAATGTTCTTAACATGTATCTTAAGGAAATTAACCGTATTCCACTTTTAAGTCGCGAAGAAGAAACAGAGCTTGCTATAAAAGCTAAAAACGGAGATAAAGCTGCAAAAGATAAAATTGTAAATGCCAATCTTAGATTTGTTGTAAATGTTGCAAAAAAATATCAGAACAGGGGAATAGATTTAATAGATTTAATAAGTGAAGGCAACATCGGCCTTATTACTGCAATAGACCGCTTTGATGTAACTAAGGGCTATCACTTTATTTCTTATGCAGTCTGGTGGATTCGTCAGAGCATCTTAAAATCTGTTTGTGAAAAGAGCCGTGCAATTCGCCTGCCTCTAAACCGTGCAAATGAGCTTGTTCAGATAGAAAAAGCTAAGAAAGCTGTTTCCGGCCACAAGACCGAAGAGCAGGAAATAATGGAAATAGGTGAGATTCTTGGAATGGAAGCTTCTCATGTACGCGAAATGCTTAATATCAGTCGCGAAATGGTTAGCCTGGACGCTCGTGTTGCCGTTTCTGACTCAAAGTCAAGCACTCTTGGAGACTTCTTAGAAGACACTCAAAATGCTCGTCCTGAAGAAAGAGCAATGAATGATGCTTTAAAGAATGACATTGATGACGTCCTAAGCACTTTAAAGCCAAACGAAGAAAAGGTTTTGCGCCTCCGCTATGGTCTTGACGGCTCAAAGCCCATGAGCTTAAAAGAGGTTGGAGATGTCTGTAACCTTACAAAAGAGCGTATTCGTCAAATAGAAAAACGTGCCTTGGTTCGTATGCAGCATCCTGCAAGAATGAATCGTCTGGAAGCTTACGTAGCCTAAAAAAATGAACGCAAAAAAGGGCTTAGGCTTTTAAGCGGCATGTTTACTAAAGTGCAATGCAATTTGCTTAAGTACTATTGAAAATTTATGCAGTTTCTTGCATAATGCCACGCATGGAAACACGTAACATTTTTGATAACCTTTCTTGTATAGACCACCGCTACTCTCTTTCTGAGGCGGCTGCATTCGAAGGACTTTCTTCATATATTTCTGAAAGTGCAAGCATAAAAAGTTGTGCAAAGGCAGAAGCCGCGTTAGTAAAAGCTCACTTAAAACTACGCGGTCTTTTAACTGCTGAACAGACAAAGATGCTTGATGATGTTGCAGAAAACATTGACCCTGAAGAAGTTTACAAAGAGGAAGAAAAAACAAAGCACAACATTAGAGCCCTTGTAAACGTAATGAAGACAAAGGTTCCGGAAGACATAGGTCCTTACGTTCACCTTGGAGCAACAAGCGTAGACATCTTAGACACAGCGTTAAGCTGCCGCATGAGAGACGTTACACAAAATGTTGTACTTCCAGAGCTTAAAAAGCTAGAAAAAAATCTTTGTGCAATTGCAGAACGAGAGGCAGAAACTCCTCAGGTTGGACGCACTCACGGTCAGCATGCTGTTCCCATTACATTTGGATGGAGCATTGCAGAATTTGTAAGCCGGCTTGGAAAATCAATTTTACGTATTGAAGAGCTTTCAAATCAGCTTAAGGGAAAGCTTGCCGGTCCTGTAGGAAGCTATAACGGTCCTAGCATGATTGTAAAAGACCCTGAGCTTTTAGAAAAAACATACTTGGAATTTTTAGGACTTGAACCAAGTGAATATTCAAACCAGCTTGTAGAGCCAGAATATCTTCTGCGCCTTCTTCTGGAGATGAATGTTGCATTCGGAATAATTGCAAATCTTGCAGATGACCTCCGTAACTTACAGAGAAGCGAAATTGGAGAAGTGTTTGAATACTTTGCAAGTACACAGGTTGGATCCAGCACGATGCCTCAGAAGAGAAACCCCTGGAACTCAGAGCACGTAAAGAGTTTATGGAAGGCAATGTGTCCGCGCGTAATTACATTCTACATGGATCAGATTTCTGAGCACCAGAGAGACTTAACAAACTCTGCAAGTCAGCGCTTTATTTCTGACTACGTTTCAGGCTTTACAATGGCTGTTGCCCGTATGAACAGCGTAGTTTCAGGTCTTCAGGCAGACAGGGAAGCCATGGCACGTAACCTTGCAGGTGCAGGCGGAAAAGTTAAGGGTGGCGTTTTAGCAGAACCGGCCTACATTCTGCTTGGAGAAGCCGGCGTAAATGACGGTCATGAAGTAATCCGCAAAATTACGCTTGAGGCTGAGCAGACAGGAAAAACTTTCTTTGAGGTTTTAAAAACTCACACGGAAGCATACGAAAAAATTACGGCACAACTTGAAAAACTCGGTGTTGAAGACCCGGCTAACTTCTTTGAAGATCCTGCCCGTTATCACGGGCTTGCTGCTGTTAAGAGCAAGCGTCTTGCTCAAAAATATGCTGAGTTAATGAAGTAATTGGCACAAAAAATTTACGAAGCGGCACTTGTAGGCTGTGGACGCATTGGTTATTCCTTAGGATTAGACAAAAAGCGTGAACAGCCTGCAAGCCACACAATGGCATTAAATGACAATTCTCGAATCCGCCTTGTTGCAGGCTGCGACAGGGACCCTCTTACTTTGACAGAGTGGCATAATGCCAATAAGAAAACTTTAATTTATCGTGACAGTGCAGACTTATATGCCCGTCAAAAACTTGACATTGTAACTATTGCAGTAAATGAATCCAGTCATGAACGGGAAGCGATAAATGCCATAGTTTCAAATCCCAGTCTTGTTATTTTAGAAAAACCTGTAGCCTTAAATATAAAAGAGGCTTTGCGCATACAAAGTGAGGCAGAGCGGAATAACGTACCTGTACTGGTTAATCATGAAAGGCGTTTTGCAGAAGATTATAAAATTGCAGGGGAATACATAAAAAATATCGGTTCCTTGCAAAGCATTGACGCTAAACTTAGTTCCTCTCTCTGTGTATATAATCCTAACGAAGAGGATTCTGGCGCATACAGCCTTATACATGATGGAACTCATTTAGTAGACGCCGTGCTTTATTTTTTGGAAGGAGAAAAACCTTCAACCGTACGTGAAGCTGCCGGTAAAGGTGGATTACTAAACAGGGCTCTGTCTGCTAACGGAGAAGTAAAATTAGAAAACTCTATTTTAAATAATCCTGCGATTACAGGCTTTTATAAAGACAGTAAAGGCCTTGTACGCAGTCTTAACGCTCATTATAAAACAGATGCCTGTCCTGATGTAAATATTTATATAAATGGTGCTTCCAGATTTTTTGACTTTGAAATTATAATTACGGGAACAGAAGGCAGAGTCTGCATAGGAAACGGATTTTTAAAATGCTATAAGAGAGAGGAGTCTAAGCTTTATACAGGCTTTTATTCTCTTACTGCAGATAAAGATATAAAGCCTCCTAAAAAAACTCTTTATTTTGCAAATATGGTGCAAAATGCAGTTGATTTTTTAGATGGTATAGCTCCTTTAAAATCTACTCTTCAAACCGGAATTAATGCTCTTACTGTTTTAGAAGAAATTAAGAACAAAATTGTAAAGTTGTGATAAAAGTATAGTTGTGAAAATCTCGCTAGTTGCAGAGTGTTGCCCAATCTGTTATATTTACATATTATAATTCGTTGTTTTTTACGAGGTATTTTTATGCTTAAAAAGGCAAAATTTACTGCCCTTAGTGCGTTTTTTATATTTTCTTTTACTTCAATTTCTGCGCAGGGAATTACTACTGCTAGTGATTTTTTTAAAAGTGTAAGTGACCATTATGCAACAATTTCTGATTACGAAGCTGATGTTGATATTAGTGTTAACGGTTCACAAATGTCTGGAAAGGTAAGTTTTAAGCGTCCGGAAATGCTTCGCATAGATTTTACAGAGCCTGCAGAACAGGTTTTTTTGTTTAATGGAGATGATCTTACAATTTATCTGCCGGGTGCAAGTGCAATTCTTGAGCAGTCTGTAAGTTCTTCAGGTGCTTCTGCTGCAACTCCACAGGGGTTAAATTTATTACGCCGTTATTATACTGTTGCCTACGAGACTGGACAGGATGCAGTTCCTTTAGAAGACGGTAGTGATGAGATGGTTGTAAATCTTATATTTTACCGTCGTTCTGCAAGTGAAGCTTTTTCGGAGATAAAAATTTCTGTAGAAAGTTCTACATTGCTTGTGCGTCGTGTTATTGCAACAACTCCGCAAAACGAAACCTTTACATTTGACTTTTATAATTATAAGTTGAATACAAATATGAATGACCAGCGATTTATTTATGAACCGCCATCAAGTGCTAACGAATATAATAACTTTCTTTTTTCGGAGTAAGTCATAATGGAAAGCTACGGTTCACTTTTAAAAAAAGCCAGAGAAGATAAAAAATTAGAAATAGAGCAGGTTGTTAGGGAAACATCAATTGCCCGGCAGTATATAGACGGATTAGAATCAGAAGATAATGATGTTTTTCCTGGCGAACCATATTTAATTGGTTTTTTAAAAAATTACTGCGACTATCTTGGAATAGACAGTGAAGAGTTAATTAAACTTTATCATGCAAAGAAAATTCAGGAAGCTCCTCCTCCTGTAGAGTTGCTGGAACACAAAAAGTCAAAATTTTTAGTTCCTTTAATTGTTATTGCTTCTGCTGCAGTAGTTTTAGGAATTGGCGCATATCTTTTCTTTGCTGTGTTCAATGTTCCGGAGGTTCAAAAGCAAAAGGCTTTAACGCTTGCAGAAACAGCAAAGACTCATGAGTATGCGTTTAGTGGAAAGCTTGAAACCCATAGACTTTATATAGGCGACCAGATAATTGTTCCGGATCCAAGTGGTAAAGGAAACATTGTTCTTACTGTAAGCAACACACTCGGTTCATTTACTGTAGAAACTCCAAGCGGCTCTCAGGTAATTGAACTTTCTGAAGAACGTGAACTGGACATAAATGGCGACGGTAAGCATGACTTTATTCTGTATGTTAGCGATGTAAGTTCAAACGATGCTTCTCATGGTGCAGAGGTTCGCATGCTTGCAAAAGATCCTGATGCATTTACTGGTGTCGTTGTAAGTGCAGATTCTTCTGATATGGAAGAACCTGACGTAAGTAATGAAGTTCCTGTCATTACTTCTGTAAAAGACGGAACAAAGCAGCAGGTTATTCACGAAGACACAAGAGCCTATCCTTTTACTGTAAATGTTTCCTTTAGAGGTTCTTGTCTTTTCCGTTATCGTTCTGACCGTAAGGAAGCTGTAGAAGGCTATTACACAAACGGTGAGGTTGTAAACGTAAGCTCCAGCAATGGAATCAGACTTTGGATGAGTAATGTAAACTCTTTAAAGATTCAGGTAATTGCAGGTCTTTCTTCTTACAGTCTTGAAGTTGGTAAGGCAGGTCAGGTACAGGTAGAAGATATTAAGTGGGTTCGAGACACAGACGGTATGTATCGTCTTGTTATTATGGAACTAGACTGATTTTTTAGAATTACGGATATCTATGACATCAAAGACTTTTTTTTTAGATCAGCATGGTTGTGCTAAAAATCAAGTGGACGGTGAGCTTATAATTACTCGTCTGGAAAATCTTGGTTTTGAAAGAACAGAAGATGCTTCCTGTGCAGATTTAATAATTGTTAACAGTTGTGGCTTTATTGAAAGTGCAAAAACAGAAAGCTTGAATTCTCTTATGCAGGCTAAAGACTCATATCCAAATGCAAAAATTGTCTTGGCAGGCTGTCTTGCAGAGCGTTATGCAGATGTGTTTAAGGATAACTTACCGGAAGCAGATGCTGTTTTCGGTAACGGTGACATGTCAAAACTTGATGGTGTTGTAGATTCTCTGTTTAAGGGAGAGCGCCCTGTTGTAAAAGAAGAACAGCGTGGTGTCTGCTGTGGAGACCGTAATACACTTTTGTCCTTTAAGGGTAGTGCTTATGTAAAAATTACAGAGGGCTGTGACAACCGTTGTACTTTCTGTGCAATTCCATTAATACGGGGAACTTTAAGAAGCCGTCCTGTTGACGAGATTGTTGATGAGATAAAACTTCTTTTGAGCCGCGGTGTGTATGAAATAAACCTCATAGGGCAAGATTTAGCAGCATTTGGCTGTGGTAAAGATGACGTTTCTTTTTCCGATAAAGAATTTTCATGGCATGATGTCTTGTATTCAAAATTAAAGGAACCTGTTATTGCAGATCCTGATTTTTCCAGTAAGTACGGAGACTCAGAACTTTTAACTCTAATAAAAAAAATTTCTTTACTTCCTGGAAATTTCTGGGTCAGACTTTTGTACATTCACCCAGACCATTTTAATCCGGATATCTTAGACTTTATGAAGACGGACTCTCGTTTTCTTCCTTATTTTGATATTCCTTTTCAAAGTGGTTCGGACAGTATTATAAAATCAATGAACCGTAAAGGACAAAGTAAAGACTATGTTTCTCTTGTTAGAAAGATAAGAGAAGTTTTTCCAGAAAGCTGTATAAGGACTACTTTTTTAACAGGCTTCCCCGGCGAGTCTGAAAAAAACGCCGAAGAAACGAAGTCTTTCCTAAAAGAAATTCAAAGTGACTGGTCAGGCTGCTTTAGCTATAGTCTGGAAGAAGATACTCCTGCCTATAAAATGAAGCACAGGGTTCCTCATAAAAAAGCAGAGAAACGTTCGCTTGAGTTGCAGGAAATTCAGGCAGAAATTACAGCCTGTCGCCTTAAAGAAAGAACTGGTAAAACCTATGATGTTCTTGTAGAAGAAATCGTTCAAAATGCGGAAGAAGGTAGTGACGAAGGTCTTGCAATTGGTAGAGCATGGTTTGAAGCTCCGGAAGTAGACGGAAGTGTTGTAATCAGATATGACTTAAGTGATCCGCGTTCTGTAGCTTCTGTGCAAGAAGGTAATGTTGTAAAAGTAAAGGTTGTTTCTTCTAGTGCTGTAGATTTAGACGGTATGCTTTTATTAGGAGAAGATTAGTGCTAGAAGATGAGTATCTTTCTGCATTGAATCCATCTCAAAGGGAAGCCGTTGTTCATACAAAAGAAAATGATAATGCTCTTTTAATTTTGGCTGGAGCAGGTAGTGGAAAAACCCGTGTTATTACAACAAAGATTGCATATTTAATTTCTCATGAACATTATGAACCATATTCCATTTTGGCAGTTACATTTACAAAAAAAGCCGCAAATGAAATGAGAGAGAGAGCGGAACTCTTAGAGCCGCTTTCTAATTTTGCCCAGATAAGAACTTTCCATTCATGGGGTGCTTGGTTTTTACGTCGTTATGCGTCAGAAGCTGGTATTGATAAAAATTTTACCGTTTATGATGATGATGACATGGTGACTTTAGTAAGCAAAGCAATTCCTTCTGTTACAAGAAAAGAAGCTGCAGAGATTGCACATAAAATTTCTCTTGCAAAAGATTACGGTCTTACCCCAAAAAGCAGTGACTTTAGTGCCATTGGTGTTTTTGATAAAGAAGTCTTTTCAATTCAATATGAAGAATATCAAAAGCGTTTAAGAGCAACAGGTAATGTAGACTTTGGGGATCTTATACTTTTACCATATATTGTTTTGCGTGATAATGATTCAATCAGGCATGAACTTTATAGACGCTATAGAGTTATAATGGTTGATGAGTATCAAGACTCAAACGTCGCACAGTTTTTGCTTTTAAAAATGCTTAGTGGCATTGATGAAAATAGTGGCATCTATGTTTGTGTAGTTGGAGATGATGATCAGAGTATTTATAAGTTTAGAGGCGCGGAAGTTCAAAATATATTGCGCTTTCAAGAACAGTTTGCCGGTACAAAACTTATACGGCTAGAAACAAATTATAGATCAACTCAAGAAATATTAACATGCGCAGACAGTGTTGTTAAAAATAACGGTGAGCGGCTTGGAAAAACTTTAGAGTCTTACAGGGGTAAGGGTAAAAAGCCTACTTTAGTTTTTTTGTCTAACCAGAATGATGAAACAGAATTTGCAGCAGATTTAATAGAAGGTCTTGCAGAAAAAGGTGTGCCGTATTCTGAATGGGCTGTCTTATATAGAACAAATGCTCAGTCGCTTGGTTTTGAAACAGAGTTTTTACATAGAAAAATTCCATACACGGTTGTAGGTTCTTTAAAATTTTATGAACGTGAAGAAATAAAAGATGCCCTAAGCTGGCTTGAATTTCTGGTAAATCCCAAAAATGAGATTGCCTTTAGACGTATTATAAATAAACCTGTCAGAGGGGTTGGTTCTACAAGTCAGGAAAAAATTATAAATGAAGCTTTCTCTTTAGAAGATGGAAGTTCACTCTCTCTTTTAGATGCAGTCTTAAAAGTAAAGCTCTCAAAAAAAGCAATGGAAGGTGCAAAAGAATTTTATAACATTGCAACAGAATTGTTGGAATACCTGCCGAATGACTTACTTACAGAGAGTATTGCAAGAGAAGCCATGAAAGAAGACGAGAGCGATGTAACAGGTTCTTCTGATGAAAATGAAAAAAAACTTTCAGATTTTATAGATTTGGTTTCCAAAAAAACAGGTCTTTCTGAATATCATAAAAGTCAGGATGAGGTTTCTGGTACACAGAGGGAAGCTAACTTGCAGGAGCTTTCTAATAGTGCTTCTTTTTATAAATATAGTGTGCAGGGACTTTTAGATTTCTTAGATAGCATAGAATTAGATAGAAATATAGAAGCGTCTTCTCCTGATGTAACAGATGATAAGGTAACTCTTATAACATTACATAATACAAAGGGTTTGGAGTTTCCTCGTGTAATTATAAGTGGAATGGAGTATGGAGTTTTCCCTCGCGAAAATAAAACTGGGGCTGAGTTAGAAGAAGAAAGACGTCTTTTTTATGTAGGAATTACAAGAGCAAAAAATGAGCTTTATTTTACAAGTTGTGCAGCAAGACGCTTATATGGGCGTACAAGCTATATGCAGCCAAGTCCTTTTTTGTCTGAGCTTGGAATAAAAAATATACGCATACTTGGAAATAAGCCATCTATGTTTACGGCAGAGAGTCCTGAAAATTCTTTCGGCATAAAAGAAAGTCATCCGCTTGCAAAAAAATGGTGTGTAGGAGCTTGTGTCTATCATGATGACTGGGGACATGGTCAGATTGTTCGTGCAAATGTCAGCCCTGAAGGAGAATATGTAATAAGCGTAAGCTTTGAAAATGGTGGAATAAAAAAGTTTCTACCCCAGTACCAAAGCGGTTCCTTAATGCTGGAAAATTAAAAGACACGCCAAATCTTTGTTTTTACAAAAACCTGTCGTGTCTTTACGTTAATGCTTTGATGCAGCATCCTGTCGCTTTTTTACACTGCAACATCCTCACATGCTACAAGGTCTATTCCTGTATGAAGCAAGTCTTTTACAAGAACGTCTTTTGCTTTTACAGGGGCTTTTACTGTCAGTCGGCGGACAGCCTGCATACAGTCTAAGAGTTTTTCCTTAGGTACCTCGCCTTTTGTTTTTGCGGTAACAAGAGGACGCTTTCCTCCACTTACAGCAACAGTGCAGGTTAGTGTTCGTTCGGGAGTTGTAAGTTCTTTTCTTGCGTATTCATCTCCACGCTTACAGGTGTTTCCTGTTACCTTAAAGAGAGAAGGATCAAACGTGCGTGCGTTTTCGCTTGTGTAACCTTCAGGAAGCGTTACCTCAAGGCTGCAGCCCATAGGGCATATAATGCAGGTTAAGTGTTTTGTCTTTTCTTCTTTTTCTTCAGTATTAGTCAATTGAGTCCTCCGGTAATTCAATAGAAACGGTGACAGGCTGTTTTGTTTCGCGTAATTTTGCCATGTCCTTTGCCTTTAAGTTGATTGTCTGCATTTCTCCAGGACGAACAACCCTCTTCTTCTGCTGACAGATCAAGGTGTTTCCAGAATAAACGCCTACTGTAACGCTATGGTAAACATCTGTCGCACGGAACATAAGCATAACTGTATCGTCTTCCTCGTTCAGAGGCACATCTTTCGTAATGTCTACATGCTGAGGTACTGTGTAACGTACGCGGTTACCAGGAGTTACAGAAAGAACCGTGGTTTCTCCGCCAGATGTCTTTCCTTCTTTTACACCCTTAACATAAGTTGCAGCTCTGGCACCGGCCAGTAAACTTTCTTCTGTTACGTAGTCAACAAGGTCATGAACGTGAACGCTGTTTCCGCAGGCAAAAATACCGGGGAGAGAAGTTTCCATGTTCTGGTTTACGGTAGGTCCGCTTGTAATTGAGTCCATCTGGACTCCCGCTGCAATGCTTACTTCGTTTTCCGGAATAAGACCTACGCTCAAAAGAACCGTATCACATTCTATGTATTCTTCTGTTCCAGGAATTGGCTGTCTGTGGTCATCTACTGCAGCAATCGTAACGCCTGTAACCCTGTCCGTTCCGTGAATCTGAACGATTGTTGTGCTTAACTTTAGCGGAATGTCAAAGTTGTAAAGACACTGCGTCATGTTGCGTGCAAGACCTGCAGAGCAGTTCATGATTTCGCAGACAAGCTTTACTTCTGCACCTTCCAGTGTTAAGCGGCGGGCCATAATAAGACCAATGTCGCCACTTCCTAAAATTACAACTTTCTTACCCGGTAAGTATCCGTCTATGTTTACAAAGCGCTGAGCACTTCCTGCAGTAAAAATGCCTGCCGGACGGGTTCCAGGAATTACCAAAGCACCACGAGTGCGTTCGCGGCAACCCATCGCAAGAGCAACAGAGTAAGTCTTTAAGCACATAAGACCGTCTTTAGAGTTTATGGCAACAACCTCGTGGATAGGACTCCCTTTGTGAATTTCTAAAACCATGGTGTTTACTTTTGTTTCAACATTAAGGCTGTCTGCTTCCTCTACAAAGCGGCTTGCGTATTCAGGACCTGTAAGTTCTTCTCCAAAGTGGTGAAGACCAAATCCGTTGTGAATACACTGGAGTAAAATTCCTCCTGCTCTGTTGTCACGCTCCAAAACAAGCACTTCCTTTAAGCCGTTTTTCTTTGCGGCAATTGCAGCCGCCAAACCAGCAGGTCCTCCGCCTACTACGATTAAATCATAAATCTTTTCCTGGGCACTCATTTATAAAGCCTCCACATTTTCCTGAACTGCTACGTCACTAACTGTAGCGCGTGTCTTTGAGTCTAAGATGTAACTTGTTCCGCCACGCTTTGTTATGCTTACCATAGGAACCTTGAGTTCCCGGCTTAAGATTTCTGTAACACGAGGAGAACAGAAACCTGCCTGGCAGCGGCCCATTCCGGCACGTGTACGACGCTTTACACCGTCCAAGTCTACGGCACCGAGAGGACATTTTATGCTTGCAACAATTTCGCCCTCTGTAATCATTTCGCAGCGGCAGATTATCTGACCATAGCGGGGATCCTTTTTGATCAGTTCCAGCTTCTTTTCGTTACTCTGGCTCTTGAATGCAGGAATTCCTTCGCGCTCTTCTACAAATTTTGTGTTTACGGCGGCATTCAGTCCTGCTTTCTTTAAGATTTCAAAAACTTCTTCTCCAATGGCAGGAGCACTTGTTAAACCTGGGGAACAGATTCCGCCAACGTTTATAAAGCCTTTTACCTTAGAATCTTCTTCTACGATAAAGTCGTCCAACGGTTTTAATTCTCCTTTTTCATCCTTTACAAACGCTAAGGCACGGATTCCTGAGAATGAGTTTATTATGTTGCGACGAGGAATGTCTGTTACGCTTCGGCTTGCAGCTTTTAAGATTGCATTTTGACTAGAAGCTGTTGTTCCTGTGTAATCCATTGTAGAAAGGTTTGCATCTTCTGCACTAGGGCCAATTAAAATGTTTCCATCTACAGTCTGTGTTACCAGAACACCTTTCCCGTATGGACCTGGAGTCTGGAAAAGTACGTGGTTTACCAGATCCCTGCACTTGTTGTCTAAAAGTGCGTATTCACCACGGCGCTGAACTATTGTGTATTCCCTAGCCCCTGCCATTGCACTTACGCGGTCAGCATAAAGACCTGCTGCGTTTACAACAAAGCGAGTTGTAAGTTCTCCCTTACTTGTTGAAAGAGTAAATGTTCCATCTTCATTTTTAGTGATTGCGTGAACCATTGTGTCTCTCATAAATTCAACACCGTTTATTACTGCACTTTCTGCAATAGCCCATGTAGCCTGATACGGAGCAATTATTCCCGCTGTCTTTGCAAAGAGGGCGCCAACGGCTTCTTCGTTAATATTCGGTTCCAATGCGCGAAGCTCGTCCTGATTTAAAACAGCCATGTCTTTAACGCCGTTCTTTAAGCCACGCTCGTAAAGAGTCTGAACTTTTTTCATTCCGTCTTCATCAAATGCCAAAACAAGAGAGCCAATCGGATTGTAATCAAAGTTAAGTTTCTTTGCTAACTCCGGCATCAGTGCTGCGCCACGAACATTCAGACGTGCCATTAAGGTGCCCGGCATAGGGTCATAGCCTGCGTGAACAATGCCTGAGTTTGCCTTACTTGTTCCGCAGCTTACATCATCTTCTTTGTCTAACATGCAGACTTTTGCCTGCGTCTTTGAGAGTTCCCGTGCAATACATGCTCCAGAGATTCCTGCTCCTATTATGACTACATCATACTGTGTGCTCATTTACCAGCCTTCCTTTTTGTAGTTTTTGCCACTTCAGTTTTTTTTGTCTTGGAAACTGAAGATTTTACTTTATTTTCTTTTGTTGCACTTTTATTTGTGACTGCTTTTGCAGAAGCCTTTTTCTTTTTGGTAGAAGCTTCTTCCGGTTTTGCCCAGCCTTTACTTCGTTCAACAGCTTTCTTCCACATTTCATAAAGCTTGTGCCTCTGGCTGCTTGGCATTTCTGTCGTAAAGATTTTGTCTACCTTCCAGACGTCTAAAATCTCTTCCTTATCCTTCCAGAATCCAACTGCAAGACCTGCACAGAATGCGGCTCCAAGTGCCGTGGTTTCTACATTCTTCGGACGGAATATCGGTTTTGCCAGGATGTCGCTCTGAAACTGCATCATTACGTTAGAAACGCTGGCTCCTCCGTCTACTTTTACTTCTTTAATGTGAAGTCCCGTGTCTGCCCTCATGCTTTCAAGTAAATCTTTTACCTGATAGCAGATTGCCTCTACTGTTGCACGGCAAACGTGAGCTTTGTTAACGCCTCGTGTCAAACCTATTAAGACACCGCGCGCGTAAGGATCCCAGTAAGGAGTTCCAAGTCCTGTAAATGCAGGAACTAAAATTGCACCGTTGGAGTCCGGAACACTTTCTGCAAGAAGGTCGCATTCATGAGCCGTTCTAATAATTCCAAGTTCATCGCGAAGCCACTTAATTGTAGCCCCACCCATAAATACGCTTCCTTCTAAAGCGTACTGAACTTTTCCGTTAATGCTAAATGCTATGGTTGTTAAAAGATTATTCTTAGAAATGATTGGTTTACTTCCAATGTTCATAAGCATAAAGCAACCTGTTCCGTAAGTTGTCTTTACGCTGCCTTTAGAAAAGCATCCCTGACCGAAGAGGGCTGCCTGCTGGTCTCCAATACAGGAGGCAATTGGAACTTCAAAGCCGCAGACTTCCTTATCTGTTGTGCCGTAAACGCAGGCGCTGTCTTTTACTTCCGGTAAAATGCATTTTGGAATGTCCAGCATTTTAAGTAAGTCTGCATCCCATTCAAGAGTATGAATGTTAAACAGCATGGTTCTGCTTGCATTAGTTGTGTCTGTAATGTGGACTTTTCCACCGGTTAACTTCCATACAAGCCAGGTGTCTATTGTTCCTGCTAAGATTTCTCCTTTTTTGGCGCGAGCCTTTATGCCAGGAACATTATCTAAAATCCACTTGATTTTTGTTCCGCTAAAGTAAGCATCAGGAATGAGTCCTGTCTTTTCCTGAATCATTTTGCTTTTGCCGCTTGCAATAAGTTCTTCTGCCATATCTGCAGTGCGCCTGCATTGCCAGACAATTGCATGGTACACAGGTTTACCTGTTGCCTTTTCCCACAAAACTACGGTTTCTCTCTGATTTGTAATTCCAATTGCAGCAATCTGATCCGTATTAACTTTTGCCTGACGAACGGTTTCCTGCATTACCGTAAGTTGCCCTAAAAAGAGCTCTTCAGCATCGTGTTCAACCCAGCCAGGCTGAGGGAAATACTGCGTAAATTCTCTTTGCCCTGAAGCAACTTTTTGTGCATGCTGATTAAAAATAATTGCACGCGAACTCGTTGTTCCCTGGTCCAAAGCAAGAATGTACTTCTTTTGTTCCATAATTCACAGCCACCTATTTAATTTATGCCACTTTCAACATGAAACTCTTAATTTCAAGTTGATAGTGTTACTATCATATATGCAAATATTATACCACGGCTTTTCAAAAAGGAAAGAAAAATCTTTTTGTTTTTGCTTTTTTTATTTCTTTTTGCTAATATACAGCTCATCTTTAAGAGGTTTTTATGGTTGCTAAGCTTTCTTTGTTAGAAGATTATTTTAGGGCACTTGGTTCTGCTGCTATTGCATTTTCTGGTGGGGTAGATTCATCTTTTTTACTTAAAATTGCACACGGCGTTTTAGGAGAAAAAGCCGTAGCCGTAACAGAAAAATCTCATCTGCTTTCCTCCATGGAAGAAGAAGAAGGTGCAGCCTTCTGTAAAAAGAATGGAATCAGACAGATTTTCATAGAAGAAAATCCTCTTTTACTGGAAGAATTTAGGGAAAACCCTAAAAACAGGTGTTATTTCTGTAAGAAAAATCTATTTACAAAAATAAAGGAACTTGCTCTAAAAAATAATCTGAATGCAGTTTGTGAAGGAAGCAATGCAGACGATTTAACAGATTATAGGCCTGGCTTAAAAGCTGTAGAAGAATTAGGAATAAAAAGTCCTTTGCGCGAGCTTGGCTTTTCTAAAGCAGAAATAAGAGAAGCTTCAAAAGAACTTTCTTTAACAACATGGAATAAACCTTCCAAAGCTTGTCTTGCTTCCAGAATTCCTTATGGCGAAGTTATAACGGAAAAGAAGTTGAATATGGTAGAAAAAGCAGAGTCTTTTCTTTTTACGTTGGGACTTTTTAACTGTAGAGTCCGTATACACGGAGAGACTTTAGCCCGCATAGAGATAGAAGAAAAATTTTTTTCTGTCTTGCTGGAAAATAAAGATGAACTTTTAAAGACATTTAAGAATCTTGGATTTTTATATGTTACATTAGATTTGCAAGGTTTTCGCTCTGGAAGCCTGAATGAAGTTTTTGGAGCTTCTCTTTAATTGTTTTTGTAATAAAAGGCCGTCCCATAAGAACTCTGTCTGCCTTTAGGGCGGCTGCAATGTTAATATGCTCCTGGGTTCTTATTCCTCCGTCGACCCATATTTCTTTAGAGCCTTGTTTTAGAACCTCTGCATTATTAAAAAGAAAATCAGCCGTGCTTCCTTTTTCTGTTACAACTCTTCCGCCATGATTAGAAATGTATGCAACATCAGGCTTTACGAGGTTAACAAGTTCTATGTCTTCTTTTGAAAAAATTCCTTTTATAATAAAAGGAAACCCTTTTTTGTTGAAAAAATTTTTTAGCTCAAGTAAAAGCTTTGAATCTTTTTTTTCTAGATTAGCTTTATTACGCATTGTAACAATATTGTATGCGTCAATGTCTATTCCAAAAGATTCTGCTATACCGCTGGAAATGGCCCATTCTGCCCTTTCAAATATTTTCCTGTTTTCGTAGGGTTTTATAAAGACGCCTGCTTTTAAATTTTTTTCACTTTCCGAAAGTTCTTTTACTGCTTTTATACCATATAGAAGCTTTTCGTCTGGAGTTCCGTCTCCTATACAGAGTCTTGCATTATTTTTTAATGCGGTTAAGAAAATATCTTTGTAAAAACTCTTTTCGTCTTTCCATCCTGCGTTTTCTATAGCACCTGTCATTGGTGCAAGTGCTATAATTGGAGTAGAGAGGGGTAAGCTAGTATCTTTTAAAACAAACGAATATTTATTCCAGCCATCACAGTTTAAAATAAAGTTTTCGTTGTTATTAACTCCCCCCATACCGGGAAGTTCGTTCATGCAGGCCTTGCCGTTGCATGCTGGACATAAGCGACATTTAAAACTTGTAAGAAAATCTGGTAAATTAGTCTCCAAGACAGGTTCCTAATTCTCTGGCAGTTTTTAGCATTGGATGAGTTAGAGGTATATTTTTTACGCGACCTGCAATTTCTTCTAAAGGAACCCCTACTATTTCATTATTCTGAAGGGCAACAAGCTTTCCAAAATTTCCATTGTATAAAAAGTGTGCTGCAGCTGTACCAAAGCGGGTTGCAAGAATTCTGTCGTAAGAAGAAGGTGTTCCGCCTCTTTGTAAATATCCCAGAACCGTAACACGGGACTCAAGCCCGGTCGCTTCTTCTAGTTCGTGTGCAACTCTGTAAGCAATGGAGTACGGCATTTGACTTCTTGCCTTTTTGAATTCTTTTTTTGAAAGTAAGGATTCTTCTCTGCTTAAGGCACCTTCTGCAACAACAACAATAGAAAAGTTTTTTCCAGCGTTACGCCTCTCCATTATTTTTTGTGCTACAGAATTTATTTCATAGGGAATTTCTGGAATTAAAATTACATCTCCTCCTCCTGCAATGCCGGAGTAAAGACTAAGCCATCCTGCCTTATGGCCCATAACTTCTATGACCATTATGCGGCTGTGGCTGTGTGCAGTTGAATGAAGCCTGTCTATTGCATCTGTTGCAACATCTAATGCTGTATGAAAACCAAAAGTCATGTCTGTGCATACGATGTCGTTGTCTATGGTCTTAGGAAGCCCTATAACGTTTAAGCCTTCCTGTGCTAAAAGACTTGCCGTAGAGTTAGTACCGTTTCCTCCAATGCATACAAGAGCGTCCAGCTTCCATTTTTTGTAATTCTTTTTTATTGCTTCTACCGGTAAGAGTCCTGTCTTTTCGTTAGGAACAGGGTTTTTAAAAGGCTTTTCACGGCTGGTGCCAAGTATTGTGCCGCCAACGGTTAAAAGACCTGCAAGACTTTCGCTTTCCAGAGGTTTCATGTCTCCATTTATAAGACCACGGTAACCATTTTTTATTCCAATGGCTTTCATTCCATATTGATTTGCTGTCCTGCATACAGCTCTAATAGCTGCGTTAAGGCCTGGAGCATCACCACCGCTTGTTAAAATGCCAAAAGTTTTTACCCTGCTATCCATTTTTTTAGTATACCATAATTAGTTAAGAGTACCAAGATATGTTTCTTCGCTGGAAGAATTTTCAGAAGAGTTAGTACTGTTCTGAGTGTAACTGTAATTTGTCTGTGCGTAGCTGTCTTCGTCGTAAGAATCTGTTTTTTTACTTTTTCCCTTAGAAGCTTTTCTGTTAGAATTACCGGAAGCTGCCGTGCGCTTTTTAGGCGAAACAAGGTACCCTAAAAAAGCTCCCGCACAGCCTGCAGCTAAATCCGTAAACGTGTGGATGTTATTTAAAAGAAAATCTACGAAGCTTTTTTTAGATTCAATATTTATGGATGTTACCATGCAATATGCTGTGTAAAGTATAAAAGCTATTATCCATGAAAAGTCTATTGTCTTTTTAGAAAAAGCCGTTATGGAAGCAAGCAGTATAAACGTAAAAACTATGCAGCTGCTGCCGGTAAAATCTCCTTTGCAAAAAACAACAGCAAGAATGCCGGAAACAAAAGCGGTTATTAAAATGATAAGGAATATAATTGTGCTTTTATATTTTTCTTCCAGCCGGGGACCTATTAAAAGCATGAATACACTGTTTATAAGTAATACTTCCCAATTTGAGTTTCCAAACACGTGTGCAAAAAGCTTTAGGTATTCGAATCCGTTTTTAAAGTCAAAATTAAAGGAACCGTCTAAAGCCCTGCCATGACAGGTAAAGATATTTTTTATCAGCTCTCCCTTAAAAACTGTTGTATCTAAAGTTAATATTAAAACACTCAGTAAAACAAAAGTTAGAACAATGGGCGAGTCATAGTTAAATTTGTATGAAGAATTTTTAGCCATTAATTTTTAGATGCGATGCATTTCGCTAAAAACTTTTTCTGCCATAACATTAACTTCTACACCAAGGCTGGAGCATTCAGCACTTAAATCTTTACGAACGTTGTCAATGTCTGTGTCGGCAGATGAAAAGTCAACCATCATCATCATAACAAAATTGCCACTCAAAATTGTCTGAGTAATGTCTGCAATGTTAATGGAATGTTGTGCAAGGTATGCGGAAACTTTTGCAATAATACCAACTTTGTCTCCGCCAACTACGGTAATAATAGCTTTCATGATGGCAATTTTAGCGTATTGTACGGAGTGTGTCAAAGCGGTTATTAGGACGTGCTTTGCGGGGTTTTATTCTTTTTTTTGAAAGAAATTGCAAGGCTGCTGCTATGGTGATTGACAGTATTATGACAAAATTGCATAATTTGTCATAAACAATTTTGTGAGGTATTTATGGCAGTAAAATATGCTTTTTTATTTCCGGGGCAGGGGGCTCAGGCTCCAGGTATGGTAAAAGATGTTGCAGAAAAATTTGAAAGTGCTGCAAAAATAATAGATGATATTTCAAGTATTACTGGTGTTGACGTAAAAAAACTTTTGTGGGAATCAACTCCAGAAGAACTTAGTCGTAGTGATAACAGTCAGCTGGCAATTACTGCAGCCTCCCTTGCAATAATGGAAGCCTTAAAAGAAAAGGGCATTGTCCCAAGTGCTGCAATGGGCTTTAGTCTTGGAGAGTTCCCGGCACTTTATGCCGCTGGCGTTTTAAGTTTTGAAGACGTTATAAAAGTTGTTCGCGAGCGTGGTCTTATAATGCAAAAAGTTTGCGAAGAAATTGCTTCTTCTAACGAAGGACACGCTCCTGGAATGAGTGCAATAATCGGGCTTCCTCCAGAAAAAGTAAAAGAAATTGCAGACGGCATTAAAGACGCTTATGCTGCAAACTTAAACAGTGCAAAGCAGACTGTAATCAGTGGAACTTTTGATGCTTTAACAGAAGCTGAAAAAGCGTGTACAGAGGCTGGGGCTCGTAGAGCAATTCGCTTAAAGGTTGCAGGTCCTTTCCACAGTCCTTTAATGCAGAAAGCTGCCGATGAGTTTGGACCAGTTTTAGAGAGTGCTTCTTTTAACACACCAAAGATTGCACTCTTTAGTAACGTTAGCGGAACTCAGGCAACAACAGGTGCAGAAGTTAAGACGAGTGCAGTTCTTCACTTAACACACCCTGTTCAGTGGACAGCAGAAGAAAGCGTGCTTGCTTCTTTAATTCAGGCTGATACTGCAAATGAATGGAAAATTCTTGAAGTAGGTCCAGGTAAAGTTTTAACTGGCCTTTGGGGACAGACTTCTTTTGGCGAAACTCTTCCTTCACTTCCTGTAAATACAGTGGAAGCAATCGAGAGTTTGTAAAAGACTTTCGTTGCACCTACGCCCGTTACGAAGTAGCGGAACGCATTGGAGTGGCGGCAAAGCCGTTCCGAAGGAATGAAGGTAGCGAAGCGGACGGAACCACGGAAAGCGGGGTTCTTGCAGAAAAATATCTGTTTAGCGAAAGCATTTATGAAGACGGCTTGAATACCGTAAAAAAAATTAAGGAGAAAAAAATGGAATTACTTAAAAATAAAAAAGCTCTTGTTACAGGAAGCAGTCGTGGAATTGGTAGGGCAATCACTGAAGCGTTTATTAAAAACGGTGCTGAAGTTTGGGGGCTTTGCTCTAAACCGAGTGCATCAAAAGAAGAGCTTGAGTCTCTTGCAAAAGAAAACGGAAGTGTTTTTCACGAGCTTTATGCAGATGTTGGTAACGCTGAGCAGGTAACTACTGTTGTAAAAGAGGCTCTTTCTGCTTCTGGCGGATTTGACGTGCTTGTAAATAACGCAGGCATTACTCGCGACGGTCTTTCTTTCCGTATGAAAAAAGAGGATTGGGAAGATGTACTTCGCATAAACTTAACTTCTTCATTTTTAATTTCTCAGATTATCTCTGGCGATATGATAAAAAAGAGGGCGGGTTCTATTATCAATATGAGCAGCATTGTAGGTCTTCACGGAAACGGAGGACAGGTAAACTATGCTGCAAGTAAAGGCGGACTTATTGCATTTTCAAAATCTCTTTCCCAGGAAGTTGGAAGCCGTGGCGTTCGCGTAAACTGCATTGCTCCAGGGTTTATTCAGACTGACATGACAAAGGTTTTAAAAGAAGACTTACAGAAAGCAATGATTGAAAAGATTCCGTTAAAGAGGGCAGGCCTTCCGGAAGACATTGCAAACGCAGCACTCTTTTTAGCAAGCGACTTAAGCACCTACATCACCGGCCAGGTATTGGGAGTGGATGGAGGAATGGGTTGCTAATTTTTGTTTAACGTAAAGTCCGTCGAGTTTTCGTTTAGAAAACTCGATGTTTGCTAGCTTAAGCTACCCCTTCGTTTGCAAAGATTTCTTCTGCTGCAAGAACTGCATTTTCTACGCAGTCATTACATTCACAGAGAACTTTGCCAGTTTCTACACCTTTTAATTCCTTACAGATTGTAGCACCGCACATTTCTTTAAAACGGGCTAGAATGGCCTTAGAAAGCTTTACAGTACCTTTACCGTTTTTTCTTAAACCTGCAATAATTGAAGCTCCTATTAATGCTCCGCAAGTTGCTTCCATACATCCCATTCCTACGGCAAAGCCGGAGGATATTTTTTCTAACTCTTCTTCACTTAGATTAACTGTATCTGAAAAGGATTTTGTAACTGCCTGACAGCAATTACACTTTCCACTGGCCTTTAATTCTCTAGCTGCATTTGCTCTCTCTTGTGGTGTCATTTTTTTCCCTCTAAAAATCAAGCTGTTTTTTCATTTTAAATATAAGATTTGTCTTTACTAAAGTCAAATTTTTATGTTTTCTGTTGCAGGAATGTTCTTAGCCAAGTTTTCTTCTTCTGTTTTTTTGATAAGTTCTTCGTAACCTTTTAGGGCTGCGAATGGCAAGAAAATTTTTGCCCTGTCTTCCAGCCGCATTTTGGGACGCTTTAGAGAACCTTTATAGTCGTAGTTTATTATGTCATCGTAATTTTTATTCACGCGTGATGTCCTCCAATCTGCTCGTTTCTTTCTCGCGCAGTGGCGCCTTCTTCATAATCGCTTGCTTTAAGAATGGCGTTCTTTCCGAACTTACTCTGAATTTTCAGCATTGTGTTTTGCAGGGAGCGTTCTTTGCTTTGGGTGGCATCGTCTGTAAATAAATCCAGCTGCTCTTCCTTTTGCCTTACGACATTTTCTGCACTGACGTTCAGTCTTCTTACTAAAAGATTCCTGTCTATGATGCGGTCAAAAATATCCAGAATGCCGTTTGAAATTTTATGAATTGAAGATGTTGGCGTTCCTAAGTGAATTAGTCCGTGTTCTGATTTTGGAATAATCCTTCCGTACCTGTCCAATTCTGTTTTACCGGAAAAGCTCTCTGTTATTGAAGTCCTGTCGTAAAAAATGCAGAGTGTAAACATTTCTGAGGAAAGCCCTTTCAGGACTAAATCTTGTGCAAGTGCTTCTGCCATTTCCCTTACTACGATGCGGGCTTTGTCCCAGGTGTACGGGTTCTGTAAAACCTGTCCGCTTCCTAAGCTTTTTGCAGATGATTTGTAATTTTTTATGTGAGAGATTGTACAAGGTTCCAGGCCCCATGCGTGGTCAATTAAAATTTCAGCATCTATTCCTAAGAGCTTATAAAGTGCGTCCTCGTTTTTTAATGAGCAGCGGGCAATGTCTCCCATGGTGTAAAGATTTAGTTTTGAAAGTCTGCTTGCAATTCCGTTTCCTATTCGCCAGAAGTCTGTCAGCGGCTTGTGATTCCATAAAGTTTTTCTGTAGTCCAGAACGGAAAGCTCTGCAACTCTTGCTCCGCTTTCATCTGCGTCTGTGTGCTTTGCAACAATGTCCATTGCAACTTTGCATAAAAAAAGGTTTTGGGCAATTCCCGCGGTTGCGGTAATGCCTGTCTGGTTCAGAATGTCCTTTATTACTTTTCTTACAAGTGTTTTTGCGTCAGTTTTATAAAGCGAAAGGTATGAAGTTGCATCTATGAAAACTTCGTCTATGCTGTAAACGTGAATGTCTTCTGGACTAAAGTAGTTTAGATAAATGCCGTAAATGCGGGCAGAATATTCCATGTATAAGGCCATTCTGGGTTTGGCAGTTATGAATTCTAAGGTTTTACCGGTTTTCGCTTTTATCTCTTTTGCCTTTTGTATGACTTCAAAAAGTCTGCTTCTTCCGGAAAGTCCATAAGCTTTTAGAGATGGAGTTACGGCTAGACAAATTGTTTTTTCTGTGCGAGACTCATCTGCGACAACCAGGTTCGCTGTCAGCGGATTGAGTCCCCTTTCTACACATTCAACGGAGGCATAAAAAGATTTCAAGTCTATTGCAAGATATGTTCGGTTCATATTTTTTTTGTACTTGCAGATAAAAAAACACGTAAGCGTTGTATCTTACGTGTTAAATATAAAGCCGACTGTCGGACTTGAACCAACCACCTGCGCGTTACGAGGGCGCTGCTCTAC
>CALFIX010000017.1 GCA_937877515.1 uncultured Treponema sp. | reverse complement strand
GGAGGTACTATTTTTGGACCTAAGCCGCGTGATTACAGCTATAGCATTCCCAAGAAGGAAAAGCGCCTTGCAATGAAGACTATCCTTAGCCTTCAGGCACAGAACGACAGGCTTACTGTTGTTGAGGATTTCAGCATTGAAAGCGGAAAGACAAAGGATCTTGAAAAGATTCTTGATTCTCTTGCAAAGAACGCTCCTGTAAAGTTTGAGCCTGTAAAAAGAACTGGTGCCGGTAAAACACACCAGGCAAAGGGCGATAAGGCAGAAGATTACCGCACGGTTATCCTTCTTAAAGATGACGACCGCATGATTAAGAGAGCAGGAAAAAACATTCCTTATGTTTCATTCCTTTCTTTTAACAGACTTCGTGCACATGACCTTTTTTATGCAAGAAAGATTGTCATGCTTGAAGGTGCTGCAAAGAATCTTTCAGAATTCTTTGAAAAAGTGGAGGCTAAATAATGACATACGAAGATGTTCTTATTGAACCTATTCTGTCTGAAAAAGCAACGCTTCTTCGTGAGCAGAACAAGTATACTTTTAAAGTACGTCCTGATTCTACGAAGATTCAAATTAAGGAAGCTGTTAGAAGACTTTTTAACGTAAAAGTTGTTGATTGCACAACAATGAATGTAAAAGGTAAGACAAAAAGACTTCGTGGTAAGCCTGGTAAGACAGCTAGCTGGAAGAAAGCTATCGTTAAGCTTGCTCCCGGCGAATCAATCAAGGTGTTTGAAGGCGCTTGAGCCTTTAAATAATAAGTAAGGGGAACCATATGGCTCTTAAGATATACAAACCTTATTCAAAAGGTACACGTGGCCGTGTTGATTTGGTTCGTGAAGAACTGACAGCCGATAAACCCGAAAAAAGCCTTACCCACGGCATTAAGCGTCATGCCGGCCGTGGTGCAGGCGGACGCATTTCTGTTCGTCATCAAGGCGGCGGACATAAGAGAAAGTATCGTGTGATTGATTTTAAAAGGGATAAATATGGAATTCCTGGAACTGTTCGTACGATAGAGTACGATCCAAACCGAAGTGCAAATATTGCATTGATTTTCTATGCAGATGGTGAAAAAAGATATATTTTAGCACCAAAAGGTTTGCAGATTGGACAAAAGGTTCTTTCAGGAAAAGATGCGGCTCCTACAGTTGGAAATGCTCTTCCACTTGAATCTATCCCAGTTGGTTTTACAGTTCACAATATTGAACTTACACTTGGTCGTGGTGGACAGCTTGCTCGCTCGGCTGGTACAAGTGCTCTTGTGGCTGCAAAAGAGGGTGATTATGTGACGATTCGTCTTCCTTCCGGGGAGGTTCGTCGTATTCACAAGAATTGCTATGCGACAATTGGTGTTGTCGGCAATGAAGATAATATGAACACTCAGCTGGGTAAGGCTGGTCGAAATAGATGGCGTGGTGTGCGACCTTCTGTTCGTGGTATGGCTATGAACCCTGTTGATCACCCACTTGGTGGTGGTGAAGGTGCTGGAAAAGGACGTAACCCAGTTACTCCTTGGGGTCAGCCTTGTCGTGGATATAAGACACGAAACAAGCGAAAGACTTCAGATAATTTCATTGTTTCACGCCGAAAGAAGTAGGATAGGAGATAACCGTGTCAAGATCAGTTAAGAAAGGCCCTTTTATTGAAAAGAGTCTTTATAAAAAGGTTATTGAGATGAATAAAGTAGAATCAGCGAATAAGAAAACTATTAAAACTTATTCTCGTTGTTCTACGATTATACCTGAAATGGTTGGAAATACGATTTCTGTGTATAACGGCAAGACTTGGGTTCCTGTGTATGTAACGGAGAATCTTGTTGGGCATAAGCTCGGCGAATTTTCTCCTACGCGCATTTTCCGTGGTCATGCTGGTTCTGACAAGAAAGCTGGAAAATAGGTGGAGTGATATGGCTGATAAGAATGGATATAGAGCCACAACAAAATATCTTATTGCCTCTCCTACTAAGGTTCGTCCTGTAGCAGATGTTATAAGAGGAAAGACCTGTTCAGAGGCTATGGCTATTCTGGAGAATATGCCACAGAAAGGTGCTAGGTTGATTTACGGAACTGTAAAATCCGCTACATCAAATGCACTTTATGCAAACAAAAAACTGGATGAAGATATGCTATATGTTAAAGAGATTCGCATTGACGAAGGTCCTCGACTAAAGAGAGTTTGGTTTCGCGGAAAAGGTCGAGCGGATATGCTTCTGAGACGTATGTGTCATATTTCTGTCGTAGTTGACGAAAAGGCAGGAGATTAAAGTGGGACAGAAAGTAAATCCTATTGGATTGAGACTTGGTATTAATAAAACTTGGCAGTCGCGTTGGTATGCAGATCCTCGTAAGTATGCAGATTTATTGCATGAGGATTTAAGAATCAGAAAAATGATTTATGCAATGCCAGAATGTAGCAATGCTGATATAGCTGAAGTCGAGATTATTCGACATCCTCAGCGTGTTACAATCGTTATTCATACTGCTAAACCAGGTGTAATCATTGGTTTAAAAGGTGCCAATATCGAAAAAATTGGTGCTGAAATTCAGAAACAACTGGCAAAAAAGGTTCAGATTAAGATTAAGGAAATCAAGCATGCAGAAGTGAATGCGTCCTTGGTTGCTCAGAATATTGCACGACAGCTTGTTAACAGGGCTTCTTTCAGAAAAGTTATGAAGCAGTCTTCAAGCAATGCAATGAAAAATGGTGCACAAGGTATAAAGATTCGATTAAGTGGTCGTCTTGGTGGTGCTGAAATGTCTAGAACAGAAGAGCACAAAGAGGGGCGAGTTCCACTTCATACGCTTCGTGCTGATATTGATTATGGTTTCGCTGAGGCTCATACAACATACGGAAAAATCGGTGTTAAAGTATGGATTTTCAACGGAATGAATTATGGACACGATAAGAAAGAGGATGCTGGTCAGCTTCTTAGAAAAACTCATCGTGAACGCAGTGAAGTGCAGGATAATTCAGAAAAATCTGAAAGACCTGCTCGTTCAACCCGCGGTGCTAAATCTGCAAGGAGCTGAAGATGCCACTTAGTCCTAAAAGAGTAATGCATCGTAAGGTGCAACGTGGAAGAATTGATGGAAATGCTACGCGTGGTAATAACGTCGATTTTGGTGATGTAGCGCTTGTCGCTCTTGAGCCAGTTTGGTTGTCTGCACGACATATCGAAGCTGCTCGTGTTGCTTTGAATCGTAAGATTAATAGACGCGGACAGGTTTGGATTAGAGTATTTCCTGATAAACCGATTTCAAAAAAACCTGCTGAAACTAGACAAGGTAAGGGTAAGGGAGCACCAGAATTTTGGGCTGCTGTAGTTAAACCTGGTCAGATTATTTTCGAAGTCGGTGGAGTTGATTTGGCTGTTGCCGAAGAAGCAATCAAGTTGGCAGGAAGTAAACTTCCTATCAAGACAAAAGTTGCTTATCGTAACGAAGTTCTGTAAGGAGAAGAAGGATGGCGAAAAAAGAAAAAGAACTGTCTTATTCCGAACTCGTTGCAAAACGGAATGAGCTGAAAAGAAAGTATATGGATTTGCGGTTTCAGATGGTTATCGGTCATGTTGATAATCCGTTGCAGAAACGTACAATGAGACGAGAAATTGCTCGTTTGAATACGTTGATCCGCCAGAAAGAATTGGCTGGACAGGATAAGTAGGAGTTGACTCGTGGAAGAACAAGAGTTACAGAGCAAGCCTGGAAAACGATCATTTGTTGGTATTGTTACTAGCGACAAGATGGATAAGACTATTGTCGTTTCAGTTGCTACAAAGAAAATGCACAGGCTTTACAAAAAATATGTTACCCGTGTCAAGAAATGCAAGGCACATGATGAGAATAACGAGGCTCATATTGGAGATCGTGTTCGAATCGTTGAGTGTAGGCCTTTAAGCAAAGAAAAATGCTGGAGACTTGCAGAAATCATTGAGCGAGCTAAATAAGGAGACAGACATGATTCAGATGCAGACAAATTTGAACGTTGCTGATAACTCTGGAGCAAAACTCGTTCAGTGTATCAAAGTGCTAGGTGGCTCTCATCGCCGCTATGCAAGCATTGGTGACGTTGTTGTGGTAGCTGTAAAGGATGCAATCCCTACATCTACAATAAAAAAAGGTTCAGTTGAAAAAGCTGTAATAGTAAGAATTGCCAAAGAATACCGTCGCCCAGATGGTACTTACATTCGATTTGATGATAATGCGTGTGTTATCATTGATGCTAGTAAGAATCCAAAAGGAAAACGTGTTTTTGGACCTGTTGCTCGCGAGCTTCGTGATATGGATTATATGAAAATCGTATCACTTGCTCCAGAAGTTCTATAATACAAAGCTTAGGTGTTAAAGAATCGAAATAGTAAAAGAAAAGTAGAGGAATCCGGAAGGTAGGTGTAAAAAATAAATGAGTAGCATGCACGTAAAAAAAGGTGATACAGTAGTAGTAAATTCTGGCTCAGATAAGGGCAAGAAGGGAAAAGTACTAGTTGCATACCCAAAAACTAACAAAGTATTAGTTGAAGGCGTTAATGTTAGATCAAAGCATACTAAACCAAAGAAAGCTGGAGAAGCTGGTGGAATAGTAAAAACTGAAGTTGCAATAAATGCATCTAAGGTAAATTTATTATGCTCTAAATGTGGTAAAGGCGTTAGAGCTAGAGTAGAAATCGCAAAAGATGGCACAAAGACAAGAGTGTGCAGTAAATGCGGTACAGAGATTAAGTAAGAAAGGAGGTAATTCTAATGTCAAGTTTAAAAGAGTTATATAAGAATGAAGTTGTTCCAGAATTAATGAAAAAGTTCAACTACTCATCTGTTATGCAAGTACCAAAGCTTGAGAAAATAGTTATTAACATGGGCGTTAGTGATGTTCGTGAAAATGCTAAAGCTTTAGAGAATGCAATGAGAGATTTAACAATCATTACTGGACAAAAAGTTGTTCCAACAAAGGCTAAGAAGTCAATTGCTGGATTTAAAATTAGAGAAGGTATGGAGATTGGATGCAAGGTAACACTTAGAAATACAAAAATGTATGATTTTGCTGAAAAACTATTTGCAGTTGCGCTTCCAAGAGTAAGAGATTTTAGAGGATTATCTCCAAACTCGTTTGATGGAAGAGGAAATTATTCAATGGGTGTTAAAGAACAACTTATATTCCCTGAAATTGAATATGATAAAATCGATAAAATTAGAGGAATGGATATAATTTTCGTAACTACAGCAAATACAGACGAAGAGGCCAAAGAGTTATTAAGACTTCTTGGTATGCCATTTTCGAAATAAGGAGGTAAACCATGGCAAAAAAATCTATGATTGCTAAGCAAAAGCTAACTCCAAAGTTTCCTACAAGATACTACAACAGATGTAAGATTTGTGGTAGACCACATGCTTACATTCGTAAATTTGGAATATGCAGAATTTGTTTTAGAGAATTAGCTCATAAAGGTCAAATACCAGGCGTAAAGAAAGCAAGTTGGTAGGCTAGAAGCTAGAAAGCTAGGAGTTAGAAGTTAGAGCTTCTAGTATAATACAAATTTAGAATATATATGGAATTAGAAAATGGAGTTCTAACTTCTAACTTCTAATTTCTAATAATCTAGTTATAATAATCTAGAACGAAAGGAGTAAAAAGTAAATGAACATTACTGATCCAATAGCAGATATGCTAACAAGAATTAGAAATGCAAACATGCAAAGACATGAAACTGTTGATATTCCATCTTCAAAATTAAAGAAATCAATTGCTGAAATCTTACTTGAAGAAGGGTACATCAAGTCATTTGAAGAGATAGAAGATAATGCACAAGGTATTATCAGAATTACTTTAAAATATGTTAATAAGCAAAAAGTTATTACTGGTTTAAAGAGAATCAGTAAACCAGGCCTTAGAGTATACGCTACTAAGGACGAGCTTCCAAAAGTTCTTGGCGGTCTTGGAACAGCGTTAATTTCAACATCTAAAGGAATTATGACTGACAAGAAAGCTCGTCAAGAGGGCGTTGGCGGAGAAGTTCTAGCATTTGTATGGTAGTCTAGAACTAAGAAGGACTAGAAGTTAGAGATTAGAACTTCTAGTATGATTAAAAGTTGAATTTATATGAAATTAGATAACAGAGTTCTAATCTCTAGTTTCTAATTTCTAACAATCTAGAACGGAAGGAGTAATAAAGATGTCTAGAATAGGAAAGAAACCTATTACTGTACCTGCTGGTGTTGATGTTAAAATCGAAGATGGTAATGTTGTAACAGTAAA
>CALFIX010000016.1 GCA_937877515.1 uncultured Treponema sp. | reverse complement strand
TTGCTACCTACGGAGACATCTTCGTAAACGATGCATTCGGAACTGCTCACCGCGATCAGGCTTCTACAGCTTCTATTGCAAAATTTATGCCAGTAGAAAGCGTTGGTGGCTTCCTCATGGAAAAAGAAGTTAAATACATTCAGCCAATGGTAGAAAATCCTCCAAAGCCACAGGTAGCAATTATTGGTGGTGCTAAGGTTTCTTCTAAGATTGCTGTTCTCGAAAGCCTCTTAAAGAATGCTTCTGCTCTTGTAATTGGCGGTGGTATGGCTTATACATTCTTAAAGGCACAGGGTCACAAAGTTGGTATTTCTCTTGTAGAGGATGACTTTATCGATACAGCTAAAAAACTCCTTGCAGATGCAGAAGCTAAGGGTGTAAAGATTGTTCTTCCTGTAGACCACGTTGCTGCTGACAAGTTTGATGCTGCTGCTACTCCTGTTGCAGTTGATGGTGTTGATATTCCTGATAACCTTATGGCTATGGATGTTGGTCCCAAGACTATTGAAGCTTACAAAGAAGTGCTTTCTACAGCTAAATCTGTTGTATGGAACGGACCTGTAGGCGTATTCGAGTTTGATGCATTTGCTAAGGGAACTGCTACTGTTGCCCAGCTGGTTGCTGATGCTACTGGCCGTGGTGCTATGACTGTAGTTGGTGGTGGTGACTCTGTTGCTGCTGTAAACAAGTTCCATCTTGCAGACAAGATGAGCCACGTTTCTACTGGTGGTGGAGCAAGCTTGGAATTCTTAGAGGGAAAGACCTTACCTGGTATTGCTATCCTTGCCCAGAAGTAAAAGTCTGTGCATTTGCAACCGTCAAGTTTTTGCGCTGCAAAAACTTGAGGAGTTCGCGTAAGCGAACGGCCATTGCAATTCTTGCAACTAAATAGCGCGAGTTTTACGGGGACAGACTTTTGTCTGCCCCATAAAGTTTTATTTTTCTATTTTAGCAATTTTCTTTGCGCAGTAAATGAAAGGTGTATCGAGGAGACTTGTTGCAATGTAGATTACGTAGCATGAACCTGTAATTGCAAGAAGTTCTTTGAAGTTGTAGATGCCAAGAAAGACTCCAAAATTGAAGAGCACTATGTTTTCAAACTGGGAAATAAGTGTAGAAAAATTATTTCGGAACCAGAGCATTTTGTCGTGGCTGCCGGTTTTCTTTTCTGTGAGATTCCTCCAGGCGTGATACAAAGTTACGTCGATGTATTCTGAAACAATGTAAGCTATCAGGCTTGAAAGAAGCATACGTGGCGTGTTAGAGAAAAGTCCGCCTTTTCCAAAAATCTTCAGGAACAACAATGTTCCACCAAAAGACGCTAAAAGTGTGATGATGAGTAAAAGTTCATTCATAGAAAATGACCTCGAAAAAAAAAGAATTGACCTGGTTTTGTTTTGCGGCTTCGTACCGCGGGCAGGAAGGCCTGCGAACTGCCCTGTGGGGCAGACATTTTTCGTTTCTTAAAACAGAGTGTCTGTTTGTTGCTTATGGATTTTTTTCCTGATTTCCTTTTAGTGAAAAAAGGTAATCTGCTTTCTTTTCAACAATCTTTTCTGCGATTTTCTTCTGGCAGCCCATTGCATCAATGGTAACTATGAGTCCTTTAAGCTCTAAAAGTTCAAGAAGCTCTGGGATTGCAGTTATTTCGTTTGCCCTGGAACAAGTCTGTCACCTGCTGAAGATTAAAAATTTCCATAATTAACAATTGCCTGCTCCACAGTCATGTTCCCGGTCATAACCTGCTGAACGGCAGTACGCATCTGGGCAATTGCACTGTCAATAAGTCCCACCTCTCCAAGATATATTGGGGTGGACTTACTTAATGGAGCAAAAACTTCGTCAAAGGAATAATCTTTTGAAACAGTAATAAGACGCTTGATTTTTGCAAGATTGTTGAGTTCCTCTGTTCTTACAAGAAAACGCATGAATTCATCCGCCATATCAAGATTTTTAGAATTTTTGTTTACGGAAAATCCTACAGAAACATTGTTTACAAAATAACTGTTCTGATCCGTGGCCGGAAAAATGCGGAAGCTGTATTTAAAAGGATTATTTACAAAAGCCTGTGACTGAACTTCCCTTTTTAAGGTTCCTGAAACTATGTCTGTGTCACAGAGCATTATTGGAATGTTTCCTTCAAAAAAAGTCATAATTACTTCATTGTATTTATCTTTAAGGGTACGGCACTCGTCAAGGTCAATAAGTCCTTCTTCCATAAAGCTTTGTGCCCATTCCAGCGTTGGTCTTAAATATTCTCCTGCAGCAGGATTAAGCTGATTGAGCATTGCAACAGCATCAGCCTTATTCTCAAGAGATTTACAGAAATAAGAATAAATCAGAGGAAGCCCCATAAAATTGTCAGCATAAACCATAATCGGACTTTTGTACCCGGCGGCTTTCAGCTTAGTGCAGCAATCGACAAGTTCTGTATAGCTTTCTGGAATTTTATGCCCTTCTTTTTTGAAAATATCTTCGTTTACCATCATTCCGTATGAGCCGGAAAGAACAGGAACCATGGGAGTTCTGCCGTCTAGAGTGTGCTCAATAAGCTCACTTCTGATTGTGGAAAGATTAAAGCCCAGCTCTTTTTCATCGGACATATCCTGGGCAGAGGCAAAAAGCTCCTTGTACTCTGGTCTGTCCAGCATCCACTGAAAGGTCATGTAAATATCGGGAGCAGACTCTCCTGCCAGTGCCGATTTTATTGTAGAATTGTAGCTGTCCAGAAATGAAAAGCTTAACTCAACATCCGGGTAAAATTCATTAAAGCGGTCAAACTCTGCTTCCAGTGCTTCAAAATTTTTGTAGTTTCCTGCAATGTTTATCTGGCACTTTGTGTCTGTGGCAAGGCAAGGCTTAAAGGCTTGTTCCGCTGGCGTTTTTTTATTGCAGGAAAGAAAGAGTCCGGTAAACAATGATAATACTAAAATAGGAAGTGTTGTCTTTTTCATTTATTCATCCTTATAAAAATCAGGCTGGGACTCGTGTATTTTCTTGAGTTCTTTGATTACCTGCTTTATGTCAATAGGCTTTGCAATGTGTCCGTTCATTCCGACTTCAAGACATTCTGCCACGTTTTCGGAAAAGGCGTCGGCTGTCATTGCAATAATCGGGATTCCTGCGGCATAAGGATTTTCAAGCAGGCGGATCTGGCGGGTTGCGTCCAGACCGTTCATCTCTGGCATCTGAATATCCATAAATACAGCATCATACTGAGCAGGCCCTATGTCGCGGAGCTTTTCTACAGCAATCTTTCCGTTTTCGGCACGGTCGCTGTTAATGCCGTACATCTCAAGTAAGGTATGAATGATTTCCCAGTTTACGTCCATGTCTTCTGCAACAAGTACATTCATTCCTGCAAGTTCTGAATTATTTTCCTCAGTGTCAGCTGCATCTTTTTCTATTCCAAGAACCTCAGAAATCTTTTTGTAAAGGGAAGAACGGAAGAGGGGCTTGCTTATAAAACCATTCACACCGGCATTTCTTGCATCTTCTTCTATTTGAGTCCAGTCATAGGAAGAAACAAGAATTACAGAAACATCATCTCCAACAATTTCTCGGATTTTCTTGGTAAGCTCAAGCCCAGAAAGACCTGGCATTTTCCAGTCTAGAATAATTACATCATAAAGCTTACCTTCATTCTTTTTTGCAGTAATTTTTGTAAGGGCAGTATCGCCAGACTCTGCAAGCTCCGCCTTTGTTCCCAAAGCTGTAAGAGTATCGCTAGCAGTTTCGAGCAGAACTTCATCATCATCAACAACAAGAACATTAAGAGGCGGTAAAGACATTTCTTCTTCGCTTTTATCGCTTATGCTGATGTCAAGGCTTACCGTAAATGTTGTTCCTTTACCCTCCGTACTCTGACATTCAATTGTACCGCCCATTAGGTCTACCATTCTTTTTGTGATGGCAAGGCCAAGTCCTGTTCCCTGAATTTTATTAATGCGGCTGTCGGTCTGACGGGAAAATGGTTCATACATTTCTTTCATATATTCTGCAGACATTCCCATTCCAGTATCTTCAACCATATAAATAAGCTTTATGCAGCCATCCTTTTCGCTTGAAGCCTGGCACATATCTACATAAATGCTGTTTCCTTCTGGCGTATACTTCAGGGCATTGGAAAGAATGTTTATAAAAATCTGATTGATTCTAAGCTGGTCAGCATAAAGATATTCGTTTGTAATGTTCTTGCTTCTAAAACGGAAATCAATATTTTTCTGCCTTACCATTGGTTGGGAAATGTTTACAAGATTTTCTGCTGAATCTACAATAGAAAAAGTAACCGGAGAGAGGTTAAGCTTTCCACTTTCTACCTTAGAAATATCCAGAATATCATTTATGAGGGTCAAAAGATGATTGCTTGCAAGGCGGATTTTTTTAAGATTATCCGAAACAGAAAAAGGATCCTTTACATTTTTTTCGGCAATGGTTGTTAGGCCTATAATTGAATTCATAGGAGTTCTGATATCGTGAGACATTGTAGAAAGAAAATCTGTTTTTGCCCGGCTTGCTGATTCTGCGGTCTGTGCTGTTACTGCAAGCTTTTGATTAAAACGCATAAATACAATTATATCTGTTACAAGAAGAATCAAGAGGCTGAATGCAATTACACTTATTAAAATCCAATCAACATTGCTGGTTTCTATTTCTTCCAAAGGAATATATGAAATAATTGACCAGTCAGAAGCAGAATTTACAGGAATATGAACTATAAGACATTCTTCACATTTAGAATTGAGCATTATAAGGCTTCCATCTTCATGAAATTCACTTTTAAGTTCTTCTATTAATGTCCGGTCGATTTGGTTATATGATTTATAAAATTCAAAAAAATTGGAATTCTTAAATGATTTTCCCTTGATGATATAATTTCCGTCAGCGTCAATCATAGAAAGTTGGGCATCATGATAACGGTCTGTAGGAAAAGACCATTTTTCAGAAATATTTTCCAAAGGAATTACACGCATAAGCAAAGCGTTTTTTTGGTGTCCTTCTTCATCATACAAATAAATTAAATCACAGAAAGCAATTGACTGAATTCCATTCATTGGATTTGTATAGGAACGGGTTACGTATACAGAATCAAAACCGAATGAATAAGTTGGAACACCATCTTCCATTTCAATTTGATTGGGAAGATTATTCAGTGAAGAAAGAATATCTATTGCCTTATATGAAACAGTATAATCATTTGGATTGTCTGTTTTTGGTCTGTTAGAAAGTCCTGTTAAAGAATCAAGCATAATTATATGTGCTGAGTTAGTTTTAATTGCCTGCACTGTTTTAAGATAGTCAGCTGCTTCTTCAAGACTTAATTTGTTTGAATTGATAAATCTTGCCCATGAATCACAAAGACGCTGCTCAGCTTCCAGATAATATGTTGTAACTCTTTCAAGTCCTATCGTAAGATTAATAAAGTTATCTGTATTATCCTTAGTCTGGTCAATTCTCTGCTTACGAACATATAAGGAAACAAAAATTATTATAAAACAGATAATCAGAATGTTTGCAATAAAAATGGGAACTTTTTTCATCATAACTCCAAAATAAATGATTTTGATTATATTTACATGGCGAGAAGTTCTTTCTGCATTGTTATAATCTGATTATAAAGCTCTGAGTAATCTGCATCGGTGCGGGAACGAAGAAGCTCCGTAAGAGAGCAGATTAAATCATAAAGTGGAGTAAGGCTCAAGTTTCCTATTACACCTTTTAGTGAGTGGCAGAGTTCAAAAGCCCTGTCAAAATCCTTTGCTTCAAGGGCAGGCCCCAGCAGTTGAAAATTCTGATTGTTTAGTCCTATGTTTACCATTTTAAGGTAAAAGTCTTCCTTGTTCAGGCAGCGGGACAGTCCTTCTTCTACATTTGCTCCTGCAGCTTTAAGGGATTCTATAGTCATCATTTTGCATCTCCCTTATCATTGCAGGCATATTTTGAAAAATCCTCCGGCATCAGGGGCTTAGAAAAATAATAGCCCTGAATTATGTCGCAGCCGGCTTCCTTCAATAGCTTGCATTCTTCCTCAGTTTCCACACCTTCTGCAATAACTGGAACTCCAAGAGTCTGGGCGATTTTCAATACCAGATTTACCAGCTCCATTTCCTTATTGCCCGGCTTTATATTGCGGATAAAAGCCTTGTCCATTTTTAGGGCGTCTATTGGCATAGAAGTAAGCATATTTAGCGATGAATAGCCAGAACCAAAATCGTCCATTTCTATTTTGTGTCCAAGAGAGCGAAGGTTTTCTACAACATCTATTATATGTTTTGAATCTTCTGTATATGCAGACTCAGTAATTTCAAGCATGTAGTCTTTTGCTTCCAGGCCGTTTTCTTTTACGATTTTTGTGATAAAGTCTGTCATGTCTGGGGCAGCAATATCTATGCGGGAAACATTTACCGAAACTGGAATTGTCATACCCAGTTCTTTTTTCCAGAGGGCAATTTGTTTGGCAGATTCTTCCCAGACGTAACGGTCCAGCTTTGTAACAAGTCCATTTTCTTCAAAAAGCGGAATAAAAAGATCTGGACGTACAAAGCCAAGCTCCGGGTGAATCCATCGGACAAGAGCTTCTGCCGAACATAATTTAGCTCTATCGCCTGTGATATTAAATTTTGGCTGATACTGAACCTTAAATTGTTTTTGTTCAATTGCAGTTTCAAAATCTTCCAGCAGATGAGCATTAAAAACTTCCCTCTCTTCCATTATTTTATCGTAAATGCAGATTTCTTCTCCGGCCTTGCTGCGAATAGAGTTGCAGGCCTGAACTGCGTGGTCAAACCTAAGAAGAAGCGGGTAGCTTCTGTCTGTGTCTGTATAAACTCCGAGGCGCAGTCTTGTTTCTGAAGCCTTTAGAAGACTAGAAAGCTTTTCGTTTATTTTTTCTATGATGATTTTATAGTTTTCTATGTGAGGAATATATAAAAAGAAAGTATCTGCGTCTTTGCGACCTGCAAGGCCCCCTGTTTTTAGAAGCAGATTACGAATTCCGCTTGCTATTGCAGTAAGAATCTGGTCTCCAAAAGCCCGGCCCTTTAGCTGGTTTAAGAGATGAAAGCGGGTAAAGTTGATTACAACAGCGTCCATTACCTGATTAGGGTTGCGCTGGTCAAAGAGGGCTGCATATTCAAAGAAAAACTCTGGGGTGTATAGGTTTGTAAGTTTATCAAATTCTGTTGCATTTATGATTTTTGAATTTTCGAAAAATTCAATGGAATGTCGGACTCTGGCAAGAATAACCTCTGGTCTTTCATAAGGCTTGGTCAGAAAATCTGCGGCCCCAAGCTTTAGGCTTTCTATTTCGGAATCTTTTTCGGACGTAAGGACAATAACCGGAATCTCACTTAGCAGCCCCTCTTCTTTCATTTCTTTTATTACTTCAAAACCTGAAACTTTAGGCATAAGAAGATCCAGAAGAACCAGAGAAATAGCAGACTTCTTATCGTGAATAATTTCCAGGGCTTCTTTTCCATCTTTTGCAAAAGCAACCTTGTATTCAGATTCAATAATATTTCCGAGAATCTCGCGGTTTATTTCTTCATCATCAACAATTAAGACTTTTCTTTCAAATAATTCGTTACTAGTTCTCATATCTACTATTTTATAATAGAAAAGTGGATTAGACAAAATAAAATCTTACCTAAAAGTTGAGTATACAGGACTTCCGCATTGTTAAGTATTTATTTTAAAAGTCTTTATAATGCGTTTCTTCTGCTACCCCTTCTAACGCTGACACCCCGCAACGCCCTGGTTATTACATCGAGGACGAAAGAAAAGACCCCTGCTTTGAAATGAATTCATTTGCAGAGGTCTATTTGTGCTTTAGGTAAATGTCTAATTACACTTTGAACAGGTCAATCTGATCTCCAATCTTTTTGATGGAGTCTTTAACTTTAGAAGAAATGCCCCCCAGGGCTGCGCCTGTTTCGTTTATCTTTCTTGCACCTGTACTCATTTCTTCCATGCTTTCTTTCATTGCTCCTGTTGCATCTTGAAGGTTACGCACTTCTTCAAGAATTGCCTTATTTCCTTCAGTCATTTCCTGGCTTGCGTTACGTACCTGAATTGTACTGTCATTCATAGTGTGGAGTGCATCGCTAATCTGCTGGCTACCGGTGTTCTGTTCTTCCATTGCAGCTTTTATCTGCATAACAAGCTGGTCAGTTTCTTCTATCTTCTTTGATACAGACTCAAAGGCCTTGCTTGATTCCATAGATGCAGTTACAACTTCCTGGATAGACTCTTTTATGTTTGTAAGCTGTTCACCGATTGTCTTAGACTGACTTGTAGAAGTTTCTGAAAGTTTACGAATCTCATCTGCAACAACGCTAAAGCCTTTACCTGCTTCTCCTGCGTGGGCAGCTTCAATAGCGGCGTTCATAGCAAGAAGGTTTGTCTGCTCGGCAATGGCGCTGATTGCTGTGTTTGCTTCCTGAAGCATTTCACTCTGGCTTTCAATCTGCTTAATGCGCTCGTTTACATCCTGCTGCTTGTTGAATCCCAGCTGGGCATCATTCTGAAGCAGGTTGAATTCATTTGCCATTTTATCCATGCTCTGGTTTACGCTCTTGATGTTTCCAATCATCTGTTCTACGGCAGCACTAGCCTGTGTAACACCAGAACTCTGGCTTTCTATCATGTTTTCAAGAGAAGTAATGTTAGAAGCTATTTCGTTAACGGCACCTGCAGTTTCATGAACACTGTCGTTTTGCTGAACAATCTGGCGCTGCATGCTTTCTATGTTTGCAATAATCTGAGTAATTGCACTTGAAGTATCCTGAGTGCTTGCACTTAAATCTTCACCGGCTACGCTAAGTTCATCTTTAGAATCTTTTATGTCTTTTATAATTTCTTGTAGCTTTTCTGAGAACTTATTAAAGCCTTGTACAACCTGTCCAATTTCGTTATTGCTCTTAATTTCAATGCGTTTTGTAAGGTCTGCATTTCCTGTTGCAATACCTTGAATTGTGTTTTTTACAGTATTTAGAGGACGTATCGTAAAGAAAAGTAAAAGTCCTCCAACTAAAATTGTTGCAAAAATTACGCTTATGCTAAAGATTGTTATAAGGCGGGTAATCATGTGAATTACGTCATAAACTTGGTGTTCCGGAATAGTAATACACATACCCCATGGGGTTCCTTTTACTCCATGGTAAGTTATAAAATCACTACCCCCGTTAAGACCGGCTTTTATCCATGCATCCCCTGTTTCTCCTGCAGCAACGTGAGTAGCAATTTCTGCCATCTGCTCAAAACCAGCACTTAAACCAGTAATGAAATTCTTTTGCATTATAAATTCTTTACGAGGGTGAACAATAACAGTACCGTCAGAAGCAAGCATCCAGATGTAACCGTCTTCTGACATACCAATTTTTAAATCTAAATATTCTTCTGCAAATTCTTCAAGGTTAACAACACCTGCAATCATAGCAATGGTCTTACCGTTCTGCTTAAAAGCACGAGTAATGTGTATACAGGGTTTACCGTTTGTCTTAGAAATTACAGGGTCATCAATGTATTCGTCTTTTCCTTCCTGCATAATGGCTTTAAAGTAAGGACGGGTTGCTATATCTGTTCTAGTTCCGTTGTCATTCCAGCTTTTTCCGTCAGGACCTGCAAACATAACATAGTCAAAGTATTCCATGCGTTTGTCACCCTGAGTCTGAATCCATTTACCTATTTCTTCTACAGTGCCATTTTCTGCAATAGGAGCATTTATGTACTGGTTTAATGCCATCTGATAGCCCCAGATGTCATTTTCCATAGCATAGGCATAGGATTCTACGGTTTCGGCAAACTTGTTCTCAGCATCTGCCACTAAATCTTTTTCTGCAAAGTGAATTAAAATTAAGTTTTGCGCAGTGTTTAAAATTAAAATTGTACCGCCAATGCTTAAAAGTAGTAAAACGAGTAGACTACTTTTTTTCTCTTTTTTTTCTGTTTTATTTTTCATAAGCACACCTTGTATGTAAATTAAGACTACTTGAATGTTTACGTAGCTTGTTTAAATATAATTATAAGATGGTAAGTTCTAGATGTCAACTTTATACTTGTCAGATGTTGTAATTTTCGATATTATAAAGCTACTTTTAATTTACTAGGAGATTTTTTTATGGCAAGAACTCATTATATCGCCGGAAACTGGAAGATGAACACAAGTAAAACTGAAGCTGTAAAGCTTGCACAGGATCTTGTTGCTTCATTAAAAGGAAAAACTAACAAATTTATGGTTGGAGTTCCTTTTGTTTACTTAGATGCTGTCGGACAGGTTTTAAAGGGAAGTAATATTCTTTTAGGTGCACAGGATGTTGCAGCTACTGGTAATGGAGCTCACACTGGCGAGGTTTCTTGTGAAATGCTTAAAGATTTGGGTGTACAGAGCGTAATTTTAGGTCATTCGGAGCGTCGCCACGAAATTGGTGAAAGCGATGAGCTTATTAATAAAAAAGTTCGCCGTGCATTAAACGAAGGTCTGGAAGTTGTTCTCTGTATTGGAGAACTTTTAAGCGACCGTGAAGCAGGAAATGCAGAACAGGTTTGTGCATTCCAGCTTTCTGCAGATTTGGCAGGCGTTACAGAAGAACAGATGAAAAAAGTAACAATTGCTTACGAACCTGTCTGGGCAATCGGTACCGGTAAAACGGCAACTCCGGAAGATGCAGAGGCAATTCATAAATTCTGCCGTTCATACATTGCAAAGCTTTATAACCAGAGCGTTGCTGATGAAGTAATCATTCAGTATGGCGGATCAATGAAGGCTAGTAATGCAAAAGAACTTTTAGCCCAGCCAGATATTGACGGTGGTCTTATTGGCGGTGCATCTCTTAAAGCTGAAACATTCACACCGATTTGTGAGTGCTAAATCCTACGCGGGATTGCAGGGGCGGTGGCGTTAAGCCTCCGTTCCTCGCCTGTAACGAAGTTTCGGGCGAGGAATGAAACCCCGGAAAGCCCGTTATTTTTAAAATAAAAACAAAGGTTGCTCTTAAAAATTTGGGAGCGGCCTTTGTTTTTCTTTTTAATGTAAGGATTAACTGTAAGGTTTTAGACTGCCGTCCAAATTATTGACGTTGTACTGTAATTTCTGATATTATGACTTGTAAAAATTAGTATATAAAACCGTAATAGGTTGGTGTGGAGAAGAAAATGGGTGTTGTTAGAACAATCCTCCTTATTGCATTCATCATTATCTGTGTACTTTTAGTGCTTCTTGTAATGGTTCAGAATGAAAATTCAAACGGAATGGGAAGTGCTTTTGGTGGCGGAAACTCTGCCGCTTTTGGTTCACATTCAGCAAGTGTACTTACAAAAACAACCGGTGTACTTGTTGGTCTTTTCTTTGTAGTTACATTTGTATTGGCTCTTTTAACAAAGGCTCCTTCTAAAGATACAATGAGCACTGTTGCCGAGGAGGTTAACGGTGTGGAGACAGTAACAGAAGAAGTTTCTTCTGGTGCAGACTGGCTTGATGAAGCTCTTGGTACATCTGGTGAGGCATCTTCTGAAGCAGAGTTTACTGTTCCTCAAGAAAACTAATTATTTGGAAGCTTTATGACTTTAGATTCGGTTTTTTCACCGGAGTGTGTTTGCTTAAATTTGGAAAGCTCAGACAAAGATGAGCTTTTTGAAGAAATGGTACAGCTTATGGTTACCGCACATCCGGAAATTGACCGTGCAAAGGCTCTGGAGGCTCTTATTGAACGGGAGTCTAAAATGAGCACTGGTATAATGCACGGCATTGCGGTTCCTCACGGTAATTGCAACAATGTTAAAGGTGTTGTCGGCGGCATTGGCATAAGTAAAGCCGGTGTTGACTATGATGCATTGGACAAGTCGCCTGTTCATCTTGTGTTCATGCTTTTGTGTAATCCGGATGAAACAGAGCTTCATCTTAATGTCTTAAAAGATTTGGCTGCAATATTACAAAATCCATCCTTTGTAAAAGAAGTTATGGAAAAAACAAGCGGTAAAGAGGTTTACGAGCTTTTACATCAGTACGAGTCAATGCTTGTCAACTGATTTTTGCTGCATTTAAAATCTGTTTTTAAGGGGGCTTGATATGACAAACGAAGCAGATGTAATTGAACGTCTTCTTAGTGTAGAAAAAGAAGCTTCCACCCTTTTGCAGGACGCGAGAAAGCGTGCCGATGAAAAGGTGATTGCCTCTCGTGCTCAGGCAGAAGAAATGTTTCATAACGAATATGTTTCTATAGCACATGAACTGGATGAACAGGAAAATGCCGAGCATGAGCGTATTGTTTTAGCTCATGAAAAAGCTTTTTCTTCCTACAGAGATTCTCTTGTAAATATCCCTAAGGATACTAAAGCCTTTGAAAGCGTTTTAGAAAAGGTTCTCTTTTAGAGAGGTCAGTTTATGGCAATGGGTAAAAGTGCAACAGACGCTTATGTGTATGCAAAGGCAAGTGGCATGCTTTCTAAAAGTTTTGTAGGCGAAAGGGCTAACATTCTTTTTAACATACATTCACTTCAGGAACTTTGGTCTCTCTTATTTATAACGCCTGTCCCTCAAATTCCGGAAGCTCTTTTAGCTCAGAAACTCGAAGAGAAAGCAGAAAAAGTTTTTTTAAGTGATTTTATTCATCTTGTTCTGCAGTATTCAAAGCCCAGTCCTATCTTGACCTCTCTCTTGCACTTTTATGATTACGATAACATAAAAGAATTTGGGGCTGCCTTATGTATGGGCGAAAAAAAATGCCCCCGTTATGCAGATATTACTCCCTTTAATTATATAAATTACAGTAAGTGGCCGGAGCTTTCGTTAATGACAAAGGATTCACCTCTTTCCTGGTATGATAAAACTCCGAAGCTTTCAGAACAGCAACAAAACGATGCTCGTCTTGACGCACAGTACATTAAGGAAGTCTGGCAGAATGTAAAGAAAGTAAACTCTGAATGTAGGGAAGCTTTGGTTTCTCTTTTTCAGGAAGAGTTCCGTATGGAAAATGTTTTGTGGGCTTTGAGGTTAAAGCTTTATTATTCTATGAGTAATGAAGAAATAAAAAAACATCTGGTTTACGAAAGTGAAAAAATGCCTGACAATGATGTCCTGGCTTGTGATGCCGTAAAAATTTTAGACTACGAGTTAGACTCTTATGATGCCTGGAAAAATTGGAAGTTTAACAGTTTACTGAATCCTCATGAAGAAGGTTCTGTCTGGTCTGTAGACCCAAGATGGATTTCTGCAAAGTATAGGAAGCGTTTTGTGGATAAGGCTTACAAGCTTTTTCATACTTCACCATTTACAGAAGCACCTTTGATCTGTTGGTTTTTAGTTAAGCAGCGTGAATTGGATAATATACGTACTGCCTCAGAGCAGCTCAGGTTAAATATAAACGCATCGGAGGTACATAATGGCTAAAACTTCGGCAATGCGTCTTGTAGAGCTTATGGTTCTTAAACAGGACATTCGTAATGTATTAAAATATTTGGGAAAGCTTGGAGAGTTTCAGTTTCAAAATGAAGCTTCTAAGAGTGACGTCATAAAGCAAAATCCTGATGCAGAAATTTTTTCTGACCTGCAGAATGTCCGTTCATCACTTTCCCTTCCTGATTTAACATCTTACAGGGAATCTCTGGAGGTTCCCTGCGAAGAAGATAAAACAAAGGCTTTACATTTAATTGATGTAGCATCTTCTTTACATAAAAGGGAATTGGATGCTGCCGGTGAGGCAAAAAGGGCAAAAGATGCTTATACGGAAGCTCTTGCGTTTTCTAATTTAAAAGTTGCATATTCAGAATTGGAGTCCCTTTCTTTTTTGACGATAAGAATCGGTAAGGTAGAAGACAATACATTTGAGGCCTTAAACGAAAGTGTTTCTAGCAGGGCTGTTATTGTTCGCCTTGGTACGGAAGATAACCGCATTCTTGTGGCCTGTTCCAAAAAGGCGAGGTTTTTTGTAGACGGAGAGCTTAAAAAAGTAGGCTTTGTAGAATTAGAGCTGCCTAAAGATTTTAAGGGAATGCCGGACGACGTTCTTTTAACTCTAGAGGAAAATTCTAAGAAGACTATAGAAAATTTAAGAAGCGTAGAAGAAGAACGTAAAAATTTTGCAGAAACTCATAAGGACTCTCTGTATCACCTCCTTCAGGTTTATTCTGTTGGAAGCCAGATTTATGAAGTGGAGAATGTCTTAGAGTCAACAGAAATGGTTTATCGCATTACAGGCTGGATTCCTGCTTTTGAAGCTTCTAAGGTGCTGCACGAAATAGACGAGCTTACTAAGGGCCGCACTGCAATAAGAGAATTTTTACCAAGCGAAGTGCCGTCTGTTTTAAATGGAAGTGAAAAGGTTCCTGTTAAACTGAAGCACGGAAAAATTGTTTCAAATTTTGAGCGAATGATTTTCAGCTACGGTTCACCTCTTTACGGCACGGTAGATCCGACTCCTTTTGTTGCATTATTCTTTACTGTTCTTTTCGGAATAATGTTTGGAGATGCCGGGCAGGGACTTACTTTTCTTATTTTAGGAATTTTAATGCAGCTGAAAGTTATAAAGATTGGCGGCTGGGAAAAGTTCGGTCTCGTTTTTATGTGTATCGGCATTAGCTCTACCGTAATGGGGCTTTTAACCGGAGAATTTTTTGCTAATGAAGAAATTCTTGTTCCGTTCTCCCGTTTTGTAACAGGTTTGTTTGGAGAACCTAGAGATCAAATTTTACACATGATGCCTTCTAGTAACCCGGAAAGCATTAAGCGTATGTTCCTTTTTTTTGGCTTTACAGTTGCAGTCGGTTTTATTATAAACTCTTGCGGTCTTATAATTAACATTATAAATCAGTTTACATTGCGTCGTATTGGCAAGGCTTTGTTCGGGAAAAACGGTATAAGCGGTGCAGTGTTCTTCTGGTATGTAATAGCTTTTGTCTTGAGAGTTGCTCTTTTTAAGCATAGTCCTGCAGTGTACGACTGGATTATTATAGCAGCAACTCTTTTGCTTACAATTTTTGGCGAGCCTCTGGAACGTCTTGTAGATGGTGAAAGGCCTGTGTTTGAGAACGGCGTCTTTAGCGGGCTTATAAGTGCTGTTGTAGAACTTATAGAAGTTATTTCTTCTTATCTCTCAAATACAGTCAGCTTCCTGCGTGTCGGAGCGTTTGCTTTGGCTCACGCAGTTTTGGGCTTTATTATAAATATGATGAGCTCTATGGCTCCCGGTGTAGGTGGGCTTTTAGTAAGCATCATCGGTAACGTTATAGTAGTAGTCCTCGAGGGGATGATTGTTGCTATTCAGGTTGTGCGTCTTCAGTATTACGAATTCTTCAGCAAATTCTTTAGCGAGACGGGAAGGGAATTTAAACCCTTTATGTTCAGGTACAGTTCTGCCATTGGCAGTGTAAAATAGAAATTTTTAAGAACGAGGAGTTTCTTATGAACAAAAAAATTTGGGCAATTTTTGCATTTATGATGGTTTTAGGCGCTTCATGTCTTTTTGCACAGGAAGCGGCATCTTCTGCTAGCGAAGAAGAACAGACTGTAGAAGCTGCTGGTACTACAGATTCTGGCTTAGGTTCTGCAGTAAAGTACATTGCAGCTGCTTTAGCTGTAGGTATTGCCTGTATCGGTGGTGGTTCAGCCGTAGGTAAGATTGGTGCTGCTGCTATGGGTGCTATGAGCGAAAACGCAGAACTTTCCGGTAAGGCAATTCCATTTGTAGGTCTTGCGGAAGGTATCTGTCTCTGGGGCTTTCTGGTAGCTTTGTTCATTATAATCATGTAAGAAAGGCTAAAAGCTTTGGAGTATTTTGTAATTGGAGAAAGAGAGCTTGTTTTAGGTTTTAAGCTTTCTGGAGTTTCTGGAGTTGCTGTGTCTAACAGGCAGGAAGCTTTAGATGCTTTTAACCGTGTAACAGGTATCTCTTCTTCTGTTCTCTCTAGTGCAGATGAAAAACCAAAAATTCTCATTCTGACGGAAGATGTTTCGGACATGCTTTCTAAGGAAGTGCTCGATCACCAGATGACAGGAGCTTCTCCGCTTATCGTAGAAATTCCTGGACTTCATGGTCATATAGAAGGACGCCGTACCCTTACGGATGCAATTCGTGAGGCTGTGGGTATTCAGGTTTAAGTATGGAAGACTAACACATGGAAGAATTACGTTCTACAGAAGTGCTTGATAAGGAAATTCGCGAAGATGCTCGTAAAAAAGCAGAAAAAATTCTTTCTCAGGCAGAAGAAAAGTCTAAAGAAATTTTAAGCTCAGTTTCTAGTCGTGTTGCAGAAGAAAGGGCAAAAGCAGAAAAGACTTTGAAAGAAAAATTATTAACTCAGGAAAAAAAATCAAATGCCTCCCTGCCATTAGAAAAGCAGAGGTATCTTGTTACATATATAAATGATTCTATGCTGGAAGCCATAAATTCTTATTTAGATTCTATTGGAGAAGACAGACGTCTTTCAGTTATTGAATCTATGTTAAAGGCTGCCCAGACAGAGCTTGGTGACAAAAGGTTTAAAGCCTATGTTTCTGGTATAAGCTTAAAAAAAGCCGGCGACATGTTAAAGACTGTTCTAAAAGCTTCTCTTGTTTCCTGTGAAGAGGCTGATGAGTCCTTTAATGCAGAATATGTTCCGCTTTTAAAATTTCATGAAGGCGTATTTTTGGTTTCAGAAGATTCATCTGTTACTTGTCGTTTTACATTGGATGAAAAAGTAAAAGATGTTCTTGATAAAAATTCTAGAGAGCTTTCTTTTGCTCTGTTTGGCGGGAGGTTACCAGAATGATTACCGGTAAGATAACCCGTATTTCAGGTCCGATTGTTTATGCAGAAGGACTTGAAGGCTGTGGTCTTTATGACGTTGTAGACGTAGGAAATCAAAAGCTTATTGGCGAGATTATCAGACAGGATAAGGGTAAGGCTACCATAGAAGTTTACGAAGATAACTCCGGTATGCATGTTGGCGAAACTGTTGTAAGTAACGAGCGTCCTCTTTCCCTAAAGTTAGGTCCTGGTCTTGTCGGCATGATTTATGACGGCATACAGCGGCCTCTAAAAGATATGTTTGAAAGTGGCGGAGCATTTCTTTTACCAGGACAGAGAACAGAACCCATTGACAGCAAAAAGAAGTGGGACTTTGTTCCCCTAGAAGGTATTCAGGAAGGTTCTGAAATAAGCCCCGGCATGGTGCTTGGCGAAGTAAAGGAAACCGGCTCAATTGTTCATAAGATAATGGTTCCTCCTTTGGTGCGCGGAAAAAAATTAAAAAGTTATAGAGGAAAAGGCAGCTACACCGTTGATGAAGTTATTGCTGTAACAGACAAGGATGAAAAAATCTGTATGAGTCAGTATTGGCCTGTACGTAAACCTCGTCCTTTTGCACAAAAGCTTGAAGTAACAGAACCTCTAGTAACAGGTCAGAGGGTAATCGATGTATTCTTCCCACTTTCCAAGGGCGGAACGGCTGCAATCCCGGGAGGTTTTGGTACCGGAAAAACAATGACTCAGCATGCCATTGCAAAGTGGTGTGATGCAGATTTAATTGTTTACATCGGTTGCGGCGAACGCGGAAACGAGATGACGGACGTTCTTACGGAGTTTCCTAACCTTATTGACCCAAGAACAAATCGCTCCCTTATGGAGCGAACAATCTTGATTGCAAACACTTCCAATATGCCTGTTGCCGCTCGTGAGGTTTCCCTTTATGCAGGAATTACTCTTGCAGAATACTATCGTGACATGGGTCTTCATGTTGCAATTATGGCAGACTCAACAAGCCGCTGGGCAGAAGCACTCCGTGAGCTTTCCGGCCGTATGGAAGAAATGCCTGCTGAGGAAGGCTTCCCTGCATATTTACCGACCCGCCTTGCTGAGTTTTATGAGCGTGCCGGACGCGTAAACACTTTATGTGAAAAGGAAGGCTCTGTTTCCGTAATCGGTGCGGTTTCTCCTCCGGGCGGAGACTTTTCAGAGCCTGTTACTCAACACACAAAACGCTTTATAAGATGTTTCTGGGCGCTTGAAAGAGAACTTGCAAATGCCCGTCATTATCCTGCAATCGGCTGGATAGACAGTTATTCTGAATATGCAGAAGAAGTTAAGGTCTGGTGGGACAAATTTGACCCGCGCTGGGCAACAGTCCGGCAGGAAGCCTTAGACCTCTTAAAGAAAGAGCAGCACCTGGAGCAGATTGTCCGTTTGATTGGAGCAGATGCCCTTCCAGACAGTGACCGCTTGATTCTAACTGTCGCAGAAATGATAAAGAATGGCTTTTTGCAGCAGAGTGCGTTTGATGATGTTGACCAGTATTCTGTGCCTGAAAAGCAGATTCAGCTTTTGCTTTTGATTATGAGCTTTTACACAAAGGCTCTGGACGTAATAAAAAAAGGATGCCCTTTAATCAAAGTCATGGCTCTTGATGTAAGAAGCGAAATTGTTCGCGCAAAAAGCAGTGTGCCAAATGACAACCTTTCTCCGCTGAAAAATATAGAAAGCCGTATGGAAGAAGAGTTTGGTTCATTGGAGCGGTTGTACCGCAAGGATTCATTATGAAAGGTATTGAATACAAAGGTCTTACACAGATAGATGGTCCTATAGTTGTTGTTCGCCGCACACCGGATTCTTTTTATGATGAAGTTGTATATGTGCGTGATAAAAACGGCGAAAAAAAGACGGGACGCATTATAGACATAAACGAAGAATATGCTGTAGTTCAGGTATTTGGAAGTACAACAGGCCTTGATCTTTCTGACACTACCGTAGAGTTTTTAGATAAACCTATGGAATTAAAGGTAGGAAAGGGGCTTTTAGGTCGTATTTTTAATGGTCTTGGAGAAGCTGTTGACGGTTATCCGGAAATTATTTCCAGCAAAAAAGTAAATGTAAACGGTTCTCCAATGAATCCTTATGCACGCGTTTATCCGCGCGACTTTATTCAGACTGGTATTTCTTCAATAGACGGAATGAATACATTGATTCGCGGGCAAAAGCTTCCAATCTTTTCTGGAAACGGCTTAAGTCACAATCGTCTCGCCGCTCAGATTATCCGTCAGGCAAAAATCCGTAACAGTGACGAAGAGTTTGTCATGGTTTTTGCAGGCATGGGTATAAAATATGACGTTGCACAGTTCTTTAAAAATACTTTTGAAGATTCCGGTGTTTTAAGCAAAGTTGTAATGTTTCAGAGCCTTGCAGATTCTCCTTCCATTGAGCGTATCATTACTCCTCGCTGTGCACTTACTGCGGCAGAATATCTAGCCTTTGAGTGCAATATGCACGTACTTGTCGTAATGACAGACATGACAAACTATTGTGAGGCGTTGCGGGAAATTTCTACGACTCGAGGAGAAGTTCCCGGAAGAAAAGGTTACCCGGGTTATCTTTATTCCAATCTTGCAGAACTTTATGAAAGAGCCGGCAAGGTTCAAGGTTCAACAGGAAGTATTACTCAGATTCCAATTCTTACAATGCCTAATGATGATATTTCTCATCCGATTCCTGACTTGACAGGTTACATTACAGAAGGTCAGATTGTTCTTGGACGCGAGTTAAGCCAGAAGGGAATGTACCCTCCTGTCAGTGTTTTACCCAGCTTGAGCCGCCTTATGAAGGATGGTATCGGAAAGGGAATGACTCGTGATGACCATGCATCTGTTTCAAGTCAGTTATTTGCAAGTTATTCAAAAGTTCAGTCTATAAGAAATCTTGCTTCAATTATTGGCGAAGAAGAATTAAGCGACCTGGATAAAAAATATTTAAGGTTCGGTGATGAACTTGAAAAACGTTTCTTTACTCAAGGAGAATTTGAAGACCGCTCAATTGAAGATACGTTAAACCTGGGGTGGGAAATTTTAAGTATACTTCCTCGTGAAGAACTTTATCGTATTAAGGATGAACTTTTAGATAAGTATCTTCCTGCTAGAGAGGCTCTGTAAGCTTATGGCAAAGTTAAACGTTGCTCCAACAAAATCTAATCTCCTTTCTGTAAAAGAACAGCTTAGCGTAAGCGTCCAGGGCTATGAGCTTTTGGAACAGAAAAGGGAAATCCTGGTTATGGAACTAATGAAGATGGTGGAGCGCGTAAAGCTTTTAGAGGCAAAAATCGACAAGTGCATTGATAAAGCTTATCCTGCATTAAAGACAATGCTTTTAACAGTCGGCGGGGATCGTGTAGAACGTATTGCACATGCTGTGGATTATAGCTTTGAAATTACACAAAAGCCTGTTGTTATAGGTGGAATGAGTTTTACAACTTTTGATGTAGAGCTTCCGGAAAGACAGCTTTTTTCTTCTTTTCTGGGAACTTTCCCGGACAGCGATGAAGTAATGGCTGATTTTTTTGAACTTCTTTCCCTTCTTACTCAGATGGCAAGTATCCGCACGATTGTCTGGCGTCTTGCAATGGAAGTAAAGAAAACTCAGCGCAGGGTAAATGCATTGGATAAAACAATAATTCCCCAGGCAAAAGAAACTGTTAAGTACATAGAAAGTGTTTTAGAGGAAAGGGAAAGAGATAACGTCTTTGTTTTAAAATCTCTAAAAGCCCGACAGGAAAAAAAATAGCTTTTTAAAAGATGTCGTCAGACATTTATAATAAATTGTAGGAGAAAAAAATGATAAAACCTTTGTTTCAAAAAGTATTAGTAGCTTATAACGGTTCTGAATCTTCTCTCCATGCTGTAATGTACGCTCTTATTATGGCAAAGCAATTTAAGTGTCAGGTAAAAATAGTTTTTGTTGTAGATACCGTAACAATCAAACAGCTTACCATAAGTAAATTTGTTGTAAAAGATGAAGGCGAAGAGCTTCAAAATCATCTGCTTGGTGATGGCGAAAGAAATTTACGCTATGCTTCTGAGCTTGCAAAATCAAAGGAAATAAAAATAGAAACAGAATTAAGGAAGGGTGCTGTCTGGTCAGAAATAATTACTGCAGCAGACGAGTTTAAGGCTGATGTCATTTTGCTTGGTGGAAGTACAAGTGAAGCTATTTTTTCTAACAAAAAGGATGTTGTAAGTGCCCAAAACAGCGAAATCATAGGCTCAGCTCATTGTTCTGTAATGATGGTTAGACAAAATCAAATAGAGCAACTTTTTAAGCTTGTGTAAGCTGAATTCAAAAAGAAACTGATAACTTTCGATAAAATCTTAAAAAAAACTCCAAAATAACAAAGAATTCTTAAAAATATAACAGAAAATTATAAAATTTTAAGATTTCTTATTGAATGTGTTATATAATTGTAGGTATGAGAATACTTTTAGTAGAAGATGAGGTCCGCCTTTCACAGGCTTTGGTAGAAATTTTTCAGAAAAATCGCTACGGCGTAGATGCTGTTTATACGGGCCCGGAAGGACTTAAGTATGCGCAGAGCGGTATTTACGACGCAATCATTCTTGACATTATGCTTCCCGGAATGGACGGCATAACAATTCTTAAAACTCTGCGTGAAGAAAAAAATCAGGTACCTGTACTTTTGCTTACCGCAAAGGATGACATTTCTGACAAAGTTAAGGGGCTTGATTGTGGTGCAGATGACTACATGACAAAGCCATTTAGTACTGATGAACTTTTAGCTCGTGTTAGGGCCTTAACTCGCCGTAAGGGTGATGTAAAGGAAGAAACAATTACTTTAGGAGATCTTACTCTTAACAAGAATAATTGTGAACTTCAGAAAGTTGGAGGAGAAGCCATAAAGCTTTCCCTTAAAGAATTCCAGATTATAGATCTTCTTTTTGAAAATCCGCATCAGATTATTAAGAAAGAACGTATCATAGAAAAAATCTGGGGTGGCGACAGCGATGCAGAATACAACAATGTAGAAGTTTACATTAGCTTTATTCGTAAAAAGATGGAACAACTTAAGGTAAAAGCACAGATCCGTACAGCCCGTGGTATTGGCTATTCTCTCGAAGAAGGAAAATAATTTTTTTTAACGGCCTGCGGAAATATGCAGGCTTTTTTTATAAGAGGAAATTATGGAAGAAAATGTTTTTATGAAACTCCATGTAAAACTTTCTCTTAGTATAATGCTGGTATTGGCTTTTATACTTGCGCTTTTAATTGTTTCATTAAATATTTTTTTAGATTTTTCAAATTTTCATGGTTCAGAAGATTTTATGACCTTAGTTGTCATGGCTGATGGTGAAGTAAGAAAAAATGTACGTCATTTTGATGATAAGCCGGATGAAAGTGATGTAGATTTTGAATCTTTCAGGGAGCGAGATAAATTAGTTAGAAGACCTGACTTTAAGCCGGACTTAAAACCTGATGAATTTGGAAATCCTGAAGAAGATTTTGTTTCAATGTTAGACATAGAGCCTCCGGAGTTTAGAAATGAGGGCGAATTTTCTCGGAATGATTTAGAAAACGATATTTCTCACGAAAAGAAAAGAAAATTGGCATCAATCTTTCCATTTAGAACTTCAGGTCCAGGTTTTAGAAATTACTGTGCAGCTCGTTTAGATGAAAACGGAAACTTTATAGAATATGCATCAAAATTAATGGATTATGATGACGATGAACAGTTACAAAAGCTTATTTCTGTTGTATTTGATTTAAGAGTTTCAAAAAAACATACATATAAAACTTATGGTATAAAAATTGCTCCTAAAGAATATGGTTGGCTTGTAATTTTGTTAGACAGAGAGGTAGATCTTTTGCAGGAAAGACGTTTTGCAATTATGAGCATTGCCTTGTTTGCAATTAGCTTAATTATTACATTTGCAATTGCCTGGTTATTTTCAATGTGGTCAATTAATCCTGTAAAAGAAGCGTTTAAAAAGCAGAAGCAGTTTATTGCAGATGCAAGTCATGAATTAAAGACTCCAATTGCTGTTATAGGTGCAAATATAGATGTATTAGAACAAGAATATCCAGATAACAAATGGCTCGGGTATATCAAAACAGAAAATGACCGCATGGGTAAGCTTGTAAAAGATTTGCTTTATCTTGCAAAAAATGATGCAGGCCGTATGAACTATAATATGCTTCCATTTGATTTGTGTGATGCCGTTGCCTGTTCTATTTTGCCATTTGAAAGCCTTGCTTACGAAGATGGAAAGAAGCTGGAGATAGATATTCCTAAGAATGTTATTCCTGTTACAGGAGATGAAACAAAAATAAAGCAGGTGGTAATTATTCTTACTGATAATGCTTTTAAAAATTCAGATAAAGGCGCTCTCATAAAAGTTTCTGTCGGCAAAGAAGGCAGAATGTGCTATGTAAGTGTTTTCAATACAGGTCACGGTATTTCTGAGGCAGATTTAGAAAAGATTTTTGACCGCTTCTACAGGGTAGATACTTCCCGGGCACGTGTTACAGGTGGTTACGGCTTAGGCCTTGCAATAGCAAAAACAATAGCTACGGGACATCGTGGTAAGATAGAAGTAGAAAGCAAAGAAAATGAATATGCTAAATTTACTTTTTATCTTCCTGTGGACATGATATAACTCTTTCGCTAAAATTGCAAAAAAAAATCAGAGAGGACATTTATGATAGAACGTAATGAATGTTTTAGTAATCTTGCGGCCGGATATCTTTTTCCGGAAGTTGCGAAAAGACGTAAGCTTTATCAGGAAAAACACCCGGAAGCAAAAATTATAAGTCTTGGAATAGGAAATACCACAGAACCTCTTACTCCGCATATTACAAAGGCCATGTCAGATTATGCAAAATCTTTGGGAACAAAAAAAGGCTATTCTGGCTATGGAGATGAGCAGGGGCTTACAGAGCTTAGGAAAAAAATTGCAGATGTTCTGTACCCGGGCATGGCATCGGCTGATGAAGTTTTTATTTCTGATGGCGCAAAATGTGACATAGCCCGTATTCAGACTTTGTTTGGAAGAAAAACTCCCATAGCTGTTCAGGACCCGGCTTACCCTGTCTATGTCGATGGCAGCGTAATTGTCGGAGCTGCAGGTGCATACAAAAAAGATGGTTATAAAAAAGTAACATATCTTCCTTGTACTCAGGAAAATAATTTCTTCCCGGATTTAAGTTTAATAAAGCCGGATTCTCTTATTTATTTTTGCAGTCCAAATAATCCGACTGGCGCGTGTGCTACAAAAGCCCAGTTAAAGAAGCTTGTTGATTTTGCAAATAGAAATGGCTGCATAATCATTTTTGATTCCGCTTACTATGCATTTATTCGTGATGCAAAGCTTCCCCGCACCATTTATGAAATTCCCGGAGCAAGAAAGTGTGCCATAGAAATAAATTCTTTCTCCAAGCTGGCTGGCTTTACTGGGGTTCGTTTGGGCTGGAGTGTTGTTCCTTCTTCTGTAAAATTTGCAGACGGAACTCCTGTAAAAAATGACTGGAACCGCGTTATGACAACTTTGTTTAACGGGGCTTCTAATATTGCACAGGCTGGTGGTTTAGCATGCTTAGATAAAGAGGGCCAGACAGAAACTAAAGCTTTGGTAGATTACTACTTAGAAAATGCAAAGCTTATGAAAGAGGCTTTGGAAGGAAAGAATTTTAAAGATGCAGGCGTAAAGGTTTATTACACCGGTGACTCGCCATATTTATGGGTTTACTTTCCTGGCTGGAAGAGCTGGGACATCTTTGATAAAATTTTAAATGACTGTAATGTTGTTACAACTCCAGGCTCCGGCTTTGGACCATCCGGTGAAAGTTACGTAAGGTTTAGCAGCTTCGGTCATAGAGCAGATGTAAAGGAGGCCTGCAAGCGGCTTACAAAATTTGTTCTTTAGTTTGTAAAGATTTCTTTTTAATCGGGTTATCCGGTAAGTGTTTTGAAGTTCACTTTAAAACCGGGTAACCCATTTTATTTATTTAAATTTTTGTCTTAAAGCCTAAAGTAAATATTGCTGAAGAGGAAAAGTCGTGGTTTTCAGATGCGCATGCATTTATAAATTCAAAAATCTGTACAGATACCGCAGTGGTAAGCTCTCCTCCAAACACCGGCATGGTTACAAAAGGTGTAACGTTTAAGTCAAAGAGGCCTTCCTGGAATGTAGAAAGGAATCCTGTTATGTATGTACTTAGTAAAAATTCTCCAAATGCAGAAGCTTCTCCAGAAAATCCTTCAAGAGGATTTGTTACGGAAAGTGTTCCATGAATACCAAATGTAAAGTTAGTGTTTCCTAAATAAAGCTTGTCAGTTACAAAAGCAGCATTTACACCGAGTACATTTGTTACGCTGGAGCTGTAAAGACCTTTCAGGTAAATCATGTTAGAAAGACTGTCTGCAGGAATGTTAAAGATTGAAATGTTTAACTCAAACTGACTAAACATAATTCGTGGCTCCAAAAGAATGTACCAGTCTTCAAATTTAAGGGTGTTGTATTCAGTTCCCTCAGTTTTAGAAAGCGTTATGTCGTCAAAGCCTGTTTGCATAAAGAAACATGTTGAATATCTGTTACCGACAAACATATTCATGCCCGCGTGAATGTTTATTGTACTTACAACAAGAAACGCATCGTCTGTGGTCTGAACTGTAGTGCCTATGGGAAGTCCTATGCCGCCAGATGCATCAAGCGAAAAATTTGGAAATACACAGGCAAATCTTCCGTCCATGTTAAAAACATTTGTCGTTGTTCCGTCATCCTCTTCCTGAGCATTCAGATATGAGTAAATGCCTATTGCAATAGGGCTTTCCAGACGTGCTGTATAAGATATGCCTGCTCCATAAAAGTTGTATATGGAAGAACCGTTAAGTCCTTTCCAGCTTTGAGTTATGTAAGAGGTTATAGGCTGAATTCCAAAATGCCTTTGTAAGAATATGTCTGAACCTATAGGCTCAAAGTTTCCCAAGAATGCGTTAAAGTAATGGGTTACGCTGGCAGATGATGCAGTGTACATTGCAGAAACTTCTTCTATTCTAAAATTAGCATTGTTTGTTCCGGAATCAATAAAAATGCTGTCTTCCAGTAAATTATCTGTTTTAAGATAAAATTCACCTTTTAAAAGAAATCTTCCGCTAAAATCAAGTTGTCCTGCAAAAAAGACTTCTGAGTCCATTGTTATGTACGGAGACTCAGAGTAGGGTGTTATATCTCCTAGAATACCTGTGTATCCCGTAAAGTATGGCATATTAAAAGCTTGGGCTGCTGTTATTAAAGCAAGACTGGCAATGCTTGTGCAAAGTAGTTTTTTCACATTGTCCTCCTTCTTTGTTTATCGGCTATTATAACACTGTTCTTTACAAATAGGAAAGTTTTAGTCAGGGAATAGCCTGAATATTTGTTTTTTCTTAAAAAAATCTAAGTTAAGAACTTGACTTGTGTAAATAATCGATTAAAATAGGGGATATGAGCGATTATCTTGATGCTAACAATGAAGAACTTCTCAAAGACTTTTTCTCAGAAGCAGAACAGCAGGTAGAAACTCTTGAAAGTAATATTCTTGTTATAGAAAATGATCCTACGAATCATGATTCAATTGATGAAATTTTCCGTGCAGCCCATACTTTAAAGGGTGGCTCCGCAACGGTAGAAATGACGGAATTAACAGAATTTTGTCATGATGTAGAAGACCTTCTGGACGCTATCCGTAGTGATGTTGTTCAGGTAAATGGTGATATTGTAGACGTTCTTTTATCTTCCCTTGATATAATAAAAGCTATGTTGGAAGCACGTAGTGCAGGTTCTATTTATCAGGAAGATATTTCTGCTCAGGTGCAGAAAATAAAAAGCTATATTCCAGAAAAAAGTTCTAAAAAGAAGAGCTCCGGTGCTCCAAAGCTTCCGGCCGGTATGTTAGGTGTGGCTCCTGCTGCTCCAGTAGCTCCAACTCCGGCTGCAGAACCGGCTCCTGCTGCAGGTGCCGAAAGCTCAGGCATGCCACCAGTTCCACCTTTGTCAGAAGCAGATTACAATGAACTTAAACAGGCTTGTGGTGAAGGAGAAAAGCTCTGGTCTGTAAACGTAACCTTTGATGAATCTAATCCTATGAACAGTGTAGGTGGAATTCAGGTTTTTGCAGCACTCAAAAATCATGGAACTGTCTTAAAAACTATTCCGGATTTTGAAGCTCTTTATGAAGATGAATTTCATCCTCAGGTTGTATATTATATTTCTACAGGTGCAAAAGGTTCTGACCTTGAAGACACCGCATTCTTAGACGATGTAACTTTAGCAACAGATGCAAGAGAAGTTACAGAAAGTTCAGGTTCTGCTCCTCAGACACAGCCAGTTTCTCCTTCTCCTGCTCAGCAAGCTCCTGCGTCACAGGAAGCGCAGGTTGCAGAGGCTCCTCAGGCAGAAGCAGCAGCTCCTCAGTCAGAGGCGGCTGCATCTACGCAAAAGTCAGCAGAAGCAGAAACAACTTCTCAGCCGGCGACAACAGCTAATGTTCAGCAGGCAAAGAAGACCATGCCCCCGACAGGTAAGGCTGTAAACCAGGCAGGTTCTGTCTTACGTGTAGATTCTAAGCGTGTAGATACTCTTATGAACCTTGTTTCTGAAGCCGTTATTACAAAGGCTGCATTTAATCAGAACGGTCTTCAGATGGCAGATTTACAGGTTCGTCTTCAGTCTCTTACTTCTAGTTATAAAGAACGGCAGAGACGTCTTTTTGATGAACTTCCAAAGTGTTTTGAAGATGTTCAGAACGGAGCTTCTCCAAAAGAAGTCAGGCAAAAGCTTCAGGAAGAATATTCCGGAATGATAGGCTGGTTTGACGGCTTTGAAAATGAATATAAACTTGTTTCAAGCAAGGCACGTTCTACTACACAGAATTTAGGACGTATTACAAGCGAACTCCAGGAAGGCGTTATGAAAATTCGAATGGTTCCAATCGGAACTATTTTTAACCGCTTCCCACGTGTTGTTCGCGATTTAAGCCGTGATTTAGGCCGTAAAGTAAATCTCATTATTGAAGGTGAGGAAACAGAACTTGATAAGACTGTAGTTGATGATTTGCTTGACCCAATCATGCACTGTGTTCGTAACTCTGTTGACCACGGTATTGAACCTCCTGATGTTAGGGCAAAACTTGGTAAAGATGAGACTGGAACTCTTGTTTTACGTGCCGCTAACGAAGGTAACCAAATTATCATTGACATTGTTGATGACGGTGAAGGCATTAACGTAGACAAGGTTCGCGAAAAGGCAATAAAGAAAGGTCTTATTAGTCCTAACAAAGTGCTTTCAAATCAGGATGCGTATAACCTTATCTTCATGGCAGGTTTCTCTACTAGCGATAAAATCAGTAACGTGTCGGGTCGCGGTGTAGGTCTGGATGTTGTAAAGACCCAGATAGAAAAGCTTAAGGGTACAATCAATGTTACTAGTGAAAAAGACAAGGGCTCAAAGTTCTCTATCAGGCTTCCTCTTACTCTTGCAATCATTCAGGGACTTTTGGTTCGTGTTGGAAAAGAAGTTTACTCCATTCCAATCGCAAATGTTATAGAAAGCCAGCGTGTAAAGCGCGAGACTATAAATACAATAGACAATTATGAAGTTCTTAATGTGCGTAATGAAGTAATTTCCATTCTGCGTCTGAATCGCCTTTTTGGCATAAAGAATGCATCTGAGAGTGAGTATTGCTTTATCGTAATCGTAGGTTCTCAAGATAAGAAGATTGGTGTTATGGTAGATGCACTGATTGGTGAAGAAGATGTTGTAATTAAGCCGTTGCAGGATCAGTTTACTGCATCACCTGGAATTGCAGGTGCTTCCATTTTGGGAGACGGTTCGGTTTCTCTTATTATTGATGTAGGTCAGTTGCTTGAGCTTGGTGTTCAGCAGGAACTAACAGCTCAGCAGTATAGAGAAGAAAGAGCAATTCGCGAAGCTTCGGAAAACAGAGGGTAGGCTATGGCAACGATACAAGATAAATTGAACGTACTTGCCAGCACTTTGGATGCTGCCGAAACAGCCTCCGCTGGTACAGCACAGGCTTCAGAAGAAAAAAGAGCTACCATCGTTGACTACAAAATGGTAACTTTTTCTCTTGCCGGTAAAGATTATGCAATAGATATTATGAAAGTAAAAGAAATTGCAAAAGCAAGTCATTTTACTTTTGTTCCAAATGCAATGCCGTTTGTCCTTGGTGTGTATAATCTTCGTGGTGATATTATTCCAATCATAGACTTGCGTCTTTTCTTTAACATTGATGTAGAAGATCATAACGATGATGTTCTTGAAAATATGCTTATTGTTACTGTTGGTGAACAGACTTTTGGCGTAGTTGTTGACGAAATTGACAAGGTAATTGGTATTCAGAAAAGTTCTATACAGCCTCCGCATCCGCTTTTTGGAGACATAAATATTAAGTATATTTATGGTGTTGTAGAAGCAGAGAGACGTTTGTATGTTCTTTTGGACATAGACAAGATCTTTGGTGTTCGTACTCCAGAAGAAGAAAAAGAAATGGAGGAAATGGCACGCGCTCAGGCTGAACGTCGTCAGGCTGCGGCGCAGGCTCTTCAAGAACAGCAAAAAGCTGCTCTAGAAGTAAAAGAAGCCTCTCCTGCAGAAAGCTCTGCAACTCTGGAAGTAACTCCTGCTCAGGAAGAAGCCGTAGATATAAACTTTATAGCTGATTCCCTGAAAAATTTAAAGAAGTTTACTGTAAATGAAATAAACCAGGAGTGGGTAAAGCAGCGTTATACAGAGTGGGCAAAGGAGCGCGGAGGAACTGAAAAAACTCAGCTTCAGAGTGAAACGGACGCAGATAACTTTTTAGCTCCATTTTATTCAAAATGTACCGGTTCTTGGTGGAGTGAAAATTATGCAGATGCCATAACAAAGGCATTGCCAGATAATTCTGCAAAGAATATTGTTGTATGGAACCCAGGATGTGCAAAGGGCTACGAAACTTATTCTCTTGCCTGTATACTTAAGAAACGCTATCCTGATGCAAAAATCCGCATTTATGGTCATGATACAGATTTGCTTTCTGTTTCTAACGCTCCGTTAATGAATCTTACAGATTCTGCGAGTGCAGACTGGTATCAGCCATATACGGCTCGCACAGCTAGCGGAGATTATACATTTAGCAAAGAAATTAAAGATTCAATTATGTTTGAATACCATGACTGTGTAAATACAAATAATCTACCGCCAATTGATATTGTATTTGCACGAGATCTTTTATCTTTCCTGCCGGAAACATCTCAAAAGAAAGTTTTAGATGATTTTAGTGAGAAAGTTAAGGGAAATGGTGTTATAATAATTGGAGAAAATGAAAATATTGCACTTTCGGGTTGGAATAAAAAGCAAGCTGGAGATGTGGCGATATATTCAAAACAATAAATTATGAAAGGATATAGTCAGGGGGATACTGAATGAGAGTAGAGTACATTAACCCATTTGTAGAAACTTCTTACAAAGTCTTAAAGGAAGTTTTGGGTGGTGCCGATGTTAAAAGGGGCGACTTGTATTTAAAATCAACCGCTATGCCTGTTATGGGTGTTGCCGCTCTTGTTGGTCTTGCGGGGGATGTAGAAGGTCGCGTTTTGTTTGATATGACATTTGAGACAGCATTAAATATTGCTTCTCAGATGAATATGGAAAAACTTACAGAGTTTGATGATTTAGCAAAAGCTACAATTAGTGAGCTTGCAAACTTGATTACCGCTCAGGCTGTTACAAAACTCCACGAGCTTGGATTTAAGTTTGACTTAACTCCACCAGCTCTGTTTGCCGGTGAAAAGATGGAGATTGCGGCTCTTGGTGGCGGAAGCGAGGCTGTAGAGGCGCTCATTGTTCCTCTTATCACAGAGTATGGAAAGATTGAAGTCAACGTCGCTATTCGCGAGCGTATGTAAGAAGGAGTATAGTGTATGAAAACAAAAGAAGATTTTCCGTCAATCAATGAACGTCCGCCAGAAGGTGTAAAGCTTGATGGCTCTAAGTTCCGCGTTCTTGTTGTTGATGACTCAATGTTTGTTGCAAAACAGCTGACTCAGATTCTTGCAAGTGATGGTTACGAAATTGTAGCTACAGCTCAGGACGGCAAAGAGGGCGTTGATAAGTATAAGGAACTTTGTCCGAATGTAGACTTAG
>CALFIX010000015.1 GCA_937877515.1 uncultured Treponema sp. | reverse complement strand
GTTTCTTCTATTACAACAGGCGTTTTGTCCTGCGGAACGAAAAGCTGGTAGACTTCCACGTCAAGGGCAGAGGCGATTTTTAATAGAGAATCCGTGCTTACAAACTTTCTTCCGCCCTCAATTCCGTTGATTTGCTGCGGAGAAAGACCTGCTTCTTCTGCCAACGCTTCCTGCGAAAACCTTCCTTGCCTAAATTTCTTAATATTGTATGAAAATACTGCGCAAAGCTCTTCTTTTGTCATACCTACTTTTAGTAAGTAAAAATCTTTTTAACCACTTACCTAAAGAGTAAAAATGTGATAACTTACTATTAGAATAGTTTTGAAAAACTCCACTTTAAGAAGATTGTTTTTTAAGAGTTATTGAAAGTGAGTAGCCTAAATTTATGCAAGAACTTAGACGAAGCCCCAAATCCTCAAATCAAATCCCGCGCTCGCGTAGCAGCCCATGGCGAAGTTTTTACCGCAGAACGCGAGGTAAAAGCCATGTGCGACCTTGTAAAAGACGAAACCGAGCGCATAGACAGCCGATTTTTAGAGCCTGCATGCGGAGACGGAAACTTTCTTGCAGAAATCTTAAGCCGTAAGCTCGCAGTGGCACAAAAGCAGTACGCAAAAAGCCCTGCTGATTACGAAAAATACTCAATCCAGGCTCTCAGCTCAATTTATGGAATCGACATTTTGCAGGACAACGCCCAGGCCTGCCGCGAACGCCTTTTTAAGATATGGCAAGACGCATACACCACAATCTGCTCCAAAAAACTTGACAGGGCACAGCAGGAAGAGGCACAAAAATCCGCACGGTTCATCCTTAGCAGAAACATCCTCTGCGGAAACGCGCTTACGCTAAAAGAAGTGGACGAAAATCAGAACGACACCGACCGGCCAATCATTTTCAGCGAATGGAGCTTTGTGGGCGAAAAAATCAAACGGCGCGACTTTGCATTCAACGACCTTGTGAACCAGGAATACATGAAAGAAGAGGGCAGCTTGTTTTCTGACCTTGGCGACGAAGCAGAAATCTTTTCACCTGTAAAGGAGTTCCCGCTCTTGCACTATAGAAAGATTTTTGAGGGGGAAAGCCTTCCCCCTGCGTCGCACATCGTTGCGCCGACACCCCCTTCTCCTAGGGGGACGCTTCGCTTTCCCCCTAAAACCCCCGAAGACACCATTCAAGGAGGCCTGTTTTGAGCGTACTGAACCAAACATACAATCCCGATGTTCTAAGCTGCCTTGCCAATTTGAGTAACGACGAAGTTTTTACTCCGCCGGAAGTCGCCAACGCCATGCTGGACTTGTTGCCGAAAAAAATATTCAGCGACCCGGACGCAAAGTTTTTAGACCCTGCATGTAAAAGCGGAGTCTTTTTGAGGGAAATTGCAAAACGGCTTATAGAAGGCTTAAAAGACAAAATCCCCGACTTACAGGAGCGCGTCAACCACATTTTTACAAAACAGCTCTACGCCATCGCAATCACCGAGCTTACAAGCCTTTTAGCGCGCCGGAGCGTCTACTGCTCAAAAGATGCTGGCGGCAAATACAGCGTGGCACATTTTAAAAACCACGAAGGAAACATTTTTTACGCGCCCACCAAACATCTGTGGATAAACGGAAAGTGCCTACACTGTGGAGCCAGCGAAGATGAGTACGGAACTGCCGCCCGCGAAGGACTTGAAAGCCACGCCTACCAGTTTATACACAACGCAATTCCAGGAGAAATAGAAGATA
>CALFIX010000014.1 GCA_937877515.1 uncultured Treponema sp. | reverse complement strand
CGCCGCTCGTAAAGCTTGAAATATCGCCTACACTATAAACACTACCAGCCGGAACTGCGCTAGAACTGTACCAGGTCTGGCTGCTTGCAGTTGCCGCTGTAAGCGATGCAGTATTTGCCGTACTTGCACTGTCATAAAGTGTACCGCCGCTTAAGTTAAAGCCGTACACGTAAATGGTTTCGCTTGAGCTAGCAGGGTAATGACCTAAAGCCGTTCTGTCGTAAACGCTAGAGTTTGCCTTTTTAAGAGAAGAAAGACTTGTCTTAATGCCTGCAATGTATGGAACTACGTCCATCTGGTAGTAAGAGGTCTGCGTTGTATAATTTGTCTGCGTGGTACTTGAGACGCTTGAGTTGTCGCTTGTAGCTTGAGTCTTTGAAGCGTAGTCCGTTGCACTTGCATTTACTGTAACATCCTTTGCGGCAACGCTTTTGTGCTTTTCTGTGTCAAGGTAGAGTGTCCAGGTTACGGTGTGTCCGCTTTGGGTTAAAGTTTCACTGTCAATCTGGAACTGCCAGCCATCCTTTGCAATTGCACCTCCCGCAGTGCTGCTTAAGCTGCCAGAAGTGAGAGTCCATGCGCTTCCGCTGTATGTTGCAAAGGTAAAGCTTGCTCCCGCCGTGCCACTGTTAAAGCTAATGCCGCTTACACTTAGTGCAATTGTTTGAAGCATCTTGTCGTCGTAAGCCGTACCGGTGAGTTTTATTTTACCGGAAACCTTCGGGTCGTCTCCGTAGCCTAACGTGCTGCTGATTGCGGTAGGAATCTGTGTTGCAGAAAGTTCGCCGCCACCTAATTCTATGTGTCCCTGTAAGTCTGCATAGTCAGAGGCAGAGCTTGAGCCGTAAATAGAATTATCAGTCAGGCTGTTCCAGTAGAATGGGTCGATTACGTTTGTTGGTGCTGTGTCGTCTGCAAGGTCAATAATCATGTCAGTTACATAGGCAACACAGTACTGGCTGTTTGTACCAGCTGTGCGCTCTTCTGTTTCATCCCAGAATGTGAATGAAACGCCAACAGAGCTGCTTGGGTCTGCACTTAAGCCCTGCCAAACCTGTGCGCTTGTAAGAACAAAGGATGCAAGGCTATCTCCGCTATTCAAAACGCCAAGGTAAGAGTCAGAAGTAGAAGTAGCAACATCAAGCGTTGTTGTGCTTACAAGCTGTGCGCCGCTAGAATCGCTTCCATCTGTTGTGCCGGTAACTGCCGTTGTGCCGGTTGCTCCTTCTTTGTAGACCATGTAAAGCGAACCGTTACCGCCGGTAATTTCCGGAACGACGGCAAGCTTATCTTTTGCCGTAAACTGCCCTGCGTCAAAGCTTGCGGTCGTAATGCTTGTGGCAGTCTTGTAGCCGGTTGTAGAAATGCCAGCATCTGTATCTGCTGTATAAACATTGTAGCTGTTAAACTCGCTTGAAGCCCATGCGCTGTCAGAGTTCAAGTCTGTACCCAAGTAAAGCTTTGCAAGGCGAGGGGCACTGTTTGTAACGCTTACAGGGTATGTCGCTGTGCTTACGTTACCTGCTTCGTCATAGGCGACTACAACAAGGTAGGCAGGGCCGTCAGGAATATTAGAAGAATGGATTGTAGCCTTCCAGGTCCAGGTGGTGCTTACGTTTGTAATGCTTTCAGGCATTAAGTCGCCGTCGTCTCCGCTTGAGAAAGTAAACGGATTTGCCGTTGTGCTTGAAACATCTTCCGTGCTTGTGTTATCAACAACAGAAGCGTACGGGAAGTATACCGTTGTTTCGCCGGTTGGGGTTGCGTCGCTGGTAAAGGTAACGGTAGAGCCAGACACGCTTGTAATCAGACCGTATGCGCCGCCTGCGTAAATTAAGCCGCCCGCATGAATGTGGTTGTTTCCGCTTACAACGCTGCTTGTGTCTGTAAAGCTGTAATACGTCGTGCCGTCCGTTGTGCTTGCGGTAATCGCGCTACCGGTAGCCTTTGCCGCATAAAGCACGTCATTTGTTTCGCCTGTTACGGTCGACATCTTGGTAAGGCCGCTGAATGTAATCTTTGCGTCATCAGTTGAACTCCAGCTTGTAACCAGCGGGTCTAAGATGTAGCTTGGATCAAAGCGGTCTTTTGTGCTTGCCGCGCCTGTTGAGTTATCCCACTTGTAGCCGTCGCGCAGGAAGTAGAACGCAACCTTGCTGTAACCGGAACCCGTATCTTTTACATCGCCGCTTAAAGTGTACACGTAGTTAGATTCAGCAACGGAGTTTTCTGTGCTGCTAGAAAGCTCATCTCCGTTACCACTTACCGTTCCAAGCGTTGGAGCGGTGTTATCAATGTAGAAGGTGTAGGTCATGCTGCTTGAGTGGCCTGAAGAGTCTTCTGCATACACTGTATAGCTTACGCTTGAAGACGTCATGTCTTTAGTAGCAATCGGAATATAGAGCGTGTTTGTAACTCCATTTTCTGAATCGGACAAATCTGCTTCACTTGAGGCATAGAACGTTGTGGTTGCAGAGCCCTGCTTTACTTTTATGGAGCTGTAGCTGAGAGAGTCGTTATCGCTTAAAGTTACAACCAGGTACCAGGTGCCCTTTAAGTACATTTCTGAGGCATAGTCTTTTGTCGTGGTTACACCAGTATCAGTTGCGCTTGTAATTTCAGAAGAATACTGCCGCATTTCTGCACTCTGGCTTGGAGCGTTACTGTCTACGTGGATGTAGTATGTGTCCGTCCAGTTACCCATCTTGCCGTCAGAGTTAATGGCACAGGCACGGATGGCAATGTTTGTCGTGCTGCTGGAAGATGACGGGTCTAAGTCGCCATTAGAGTTTAGCGGAATGTTCCAGGTAGAAGTCTTTGTAGTTGCCGCAATGCCCCACCAGTCGCTGTCTACATAAGTTGTAGTTCCGTAGGTAGAGGTTAAATCACTTGCAGAAACAACGCCTCCGAGGGTGCTGAATTCAGAAGTAAGTGCGCTGTTTGTGCTTAACCAGGTAACTGTGCTGTCAGAAACCGTTCCAATCTGAACATAAACCTTTCCCACATCAACCGTGCCGGAAGGAACTTCTACGGTACCACTTACGCGAATGGTTCCAGCTAATGTAATGTAGCTTGCATTGGTGTCGTAATCGCTGTCTGTAGGATAGCTTACTTCTGTTACAGGGCGGTCGCCGTCAGGGTTGTGCGTAATGTAGTAAGAGCGGTCTATGTAGTAGTTACCGAGCGAGTCAGTTGTCCTGAAGAAGACCGGAATTGTATACAGCTCTTTGTCACTATCGTAAGTAACTGAATAATTTGTTGCATCATCGTAGGAAGTTAAATCGTATGTAGAGCCGGATGTAAACTTAAACTTAAAGACGCTTGCTGTTCCTGTGTTATTAGAATCTTCCCAGCCGCTAAGAGAGTTTAACATGGCATCTGTTACGTAAGTTGATGCAGTTGAACTATCGGT
>CALFIX010000013.1 GCA_937877515.1 uncultured Treponema sp. | reverse complement strand
TCACATACCCAGAAGTATATGAAATGCAGGTTGAAGCTATTGCTCTTGCAACAGCAGAAGCAGAAAAGAGCGGAATTAAGCACGATGTTCGCATCATGATTCCAAACGTAATCAGCGTAAACGAATTTGTTCGCGTACGTGAACAGGCAGAAGCTATTATTGCTAAAGTAAACGAAGAAAAGAAACTTAACCTCAAGTTCCAGATTGGTACTATGATTGAGTTCCCACGTGCAGCTCTTACAGCAGACAAGATTGCAGCTGCTGCAGACTTCTTCTCATTCGGTACAAACGACCTTACACAGACAACATTCGGCTTTAGCCGCGATGACTATGGTAAGTTCATTGACTTTTACACAAAGGGTAACCTCCTTGAAGAAGACCCATTCAAACAGCTTGACCCAGAGGGACCAGGTGCCCTTATGGCTATTGCAGAAGAAAAGGGACGCTCTTCTAAGGCAGATTTACACTTAGGTATTTGTGGTGAACATGGTGGAGACCCAGCTTCTATAGCTCTCTGCTACAACATTGGTCTTAACTACGTTTCTTGCTCACCATTCCGTGTACCAGGTGCTCGTTTAGCAGGTGCTCAGGCTGTAATTAAGGCTGCTCTTGCTGCAAAGGCTACTAAAAAACCAGCTGCTAAGAAAGCAACTACAGCTAAAAAGCCAGCTGCTAAGAAAGTAGCAGAAAAGAAAACAACTGCTGCTAAAAAGCCAGCTGCTAAGAAAGCAACTACAGCTAAAAAACCAGCTGCTAAGAAAGTAGCAGAAAAGAAAACAACTGCTGCTAAAAAGCCAGTAGCTAAAAAAGCTCCAGCTAAAAAAACAACTGCTGCTAAAAAACCAGCTGCTAAGAAAGCTCCAGCTAAAAAGGCTACAACAAAGAAAACTACAAAGAAATAATTAAATCTTATTTCTAAAGATAGGTAATTTGTTTCCCCGTATGGTATTCCATGCGGGGTTTTTTTATGTTATCATCGCAGCTATGAAACCTATCTCAAATTTTCATACACACACATATCTTTGTAAGCACGCAACAGGAACTCCTTTACAATATGTAAACCAAGCTTTAAAAGAAGGATGCTCTGCGTTAGGCTTTAGCGACCACTGTCCATATCCAGATAGTTTTGAAGATATGTGGCCAGATATAAGAATGAGTACAGAAGAAATAAATCTGTACCTTCAAATGGTAACAGAAGCAAAAGAATCTGCACCCTTTCCTGTTCTTACAGGTTACGAATGTGAATGGGATGCTCGCTATAAAAGCTGGTATGAGGAACTTTTTAGCTCTTATGGCGCCCAATACTTAGTTTTGGGTTCACATTGGGTTACATTAAACGGCGGAAGTACTCACCTTTATTGCCCTGGAATAGATAACAATTCAGACTTGAACCATTACATAGACCAGACTATAAATGGTATGCGAAGTGGTCTCTTTGCTTTTTTAGCGCATCCGGATTTGTTTATGATGGGACATAAAGAATGGGATGAACAGGCTATAAGTTGTTCAAAAGCAATAATAGATGCTGCAAGCGATTTAAACTTACCTCTAGAAATAAATGGACTTGGAATAACACGTGCTCCAAATAACACAAGACATGGTATGCGTTACCCATACCCTTATATCGAATTTTGGGACATGGTAAAAGAAAAAGGAAACATACGAATAATCTGCAATTCAGATTCCCACAAACCAGAAGACGTTTTAATGAATGCCTGGAGGGCACGAAATTTTGCAAGCGGTTTTGGTTTTGAAGTAATGAACTCTACTGAAATTCTTGACGTATTAAAAGATTAGCTTATAATAAATAGGGTACAGATTTATAAAAGGAGAGTACATTGGTAACTGTTATAAACTTTTCAGTAGATAATACAAGCAAAGTAAAACTCTATCATCAACTTTACACAAAAATTGCAGAATCCATAGACAGCGGAGAAATAAAAAGTGGTTCAAAGTTACCATCTGTTAGAGTTTTGTCAGAACAGCTTAATATAAGCCGTAATACAGTAACAAAAGCTTATAAAGAACTTGGAAATGATGGTTATCTGTACTCATTAGTAAAAAGTGGATTCTATGCCAAAAAGCCATCTGAACCCATTCCTGCTTCTGTTCAGAATGTATCTGTACCTATTTCTGACCCCGAAAATACTGATTCAATACCTACAGTTGATTCTATTTTTAAACAACACCAAACACAATCTATACCCTCAGAAGCAGAAAGTTTTTCTCCGGAAGAATTTGGTGAAAGCATAATTGATGCTATGGTTCACGAGCCTGAAGATCTAAAAGAACAGTCTTTTTCTACAGGCACCACAGAAAATTCTCCTAGTTTAGTTGTATATCCGGAAAACGAGCTTGAAGAAGACTCTAACACCATTCAATCTGTACCTAAAACTGAACCCGTTCTTTCTTCACAAAAGCAACAGCCTGTTATGCCAACAGGTACAGCTTTTGAAGATTCACTTTTAGATTCTTACAGAGTTGCCCTTATAGAAAAACAACATCTTTTGCATAAATCTAGCGGAACATTTGGTGATGATTCTTTTAGAATTGCAATAGCTGCATTTATGTATAACTTTCATCACATAGATGTAAACCCTAAGCAGATAATAATCGGTTCTTGTATAGAACAGCTTTTATACAATGTTCTACGTCTTAACTCTATAAACAAACCTTATACTAAATCTTTTGGTCAAGGGCTTTTAAGCTTAGCAACTCAAGTAGCAGAGGGGAATAATGTAATAATTCCAACTGTAGCTATGGCAGAAGACCCTGACCATACAATGCGCCATGTCTTTATGGATGCCAATATTCAAGTTAAAGAAATTCCTGTAGATGACATGGGGTTAAGCATAGACTTTCTTGTTACATCTGGCTGCAATTTAGCTTATGTTACTCCATTTGATATTCCACAAGGCGTAGAATTTAATGACTGTTCTCAACGCCGGGAAGAAATTTTAGGTTGGGCCGTTACTGCTCCATACAGATATGTAATAGAATTTGATACCCACACATCAAAAATACAAAATGAAACTTTTAAACAAATTGATAAAGCTGATAAAGTTATTTACTTAAATTCGTTTAAACATTTGTTGGATAGAGCAATAAATGCTTCTTGGATGGTTTTACCTAAAAATCTTGCAGAAGAATACACTTCTCGCTATACAACATTCGATTGCACACTTTCTTATTTAGACCAAATCGCTCTTACAGATTTTATTACAAAAGGTAAGCTGGACGCCTACCTTTCGAATTTAGAACAGATTTAAAAACTTTTTAATATAGAGTTTCTCCTAAAAGCCTTGCTGCTAAGCTTACAGCCATTGCTGCAGTCTGATTACGTACATCAAGAATAGGGTTAACTTCTACAATTTCCATAGAATTTACCATTTTTAGAGAGCACATTTCTTCCATAAGTAAAAGTCCCTCACGATAATTTAATCCGCCAGGAACAGGAACGCCCGTACCAGGAGCAAAACTGGGATCAAATGCATCCATATCAAAACTAATATGAACAACATCACAGTGAGTCTTAAAGAAAAGCTTTACTTTTTTTACAATTTCAGAAAAGCCCATCCTGTCTATGTCACTTACGGTAAAAGCCGTAACACCTGCTTCGTGCATTAAAAGTTTTTCGCCTGGGTCTAAATCGCGTAATCCCACAAAACAAATATTCTTAGGGTCTATTTTTCTTCCATCTTTATAAAGATTTACTAATTCTGATAACCCATATCCGGCACTTGCAGCTAAACATTCTCCGTGTATGTTTCCTGTAGGAGAAGTTTCATCAGTGTTAAAATCTCCATGGGCATCTACATATAATACTCCCAAACGAAGATTATTTTTTTTGTAAGAAGCACTAAGACCGGCAAGACTTCCTAAAACTATTGAATGGTCGCCGCCAAGCAAAAGCGGAAAATCTCCCGCATCTGCAATAGACTCAACTTCTTTAGCAACATTAGTACAGGCTTTTACTATAGGCTTTAAATATTTTGCTTTTGGATTATCACCTATGTCTGCATATTCCTGAGATTCAATTCCAAAATCATTTTCTACGCGAATAACTGTATGCCCTAAAGACTCTAACTTATCTCTTATTCCTGCAAGACGAATTGCAGAAGGTCCCATGTCGCTTCCATGACGACGACCACCAAAATCTAGTGGTACTTCCATAATGTGTACGTTCATAAGGTGCATAGTAATTTTTTTTTGAATGTCGTGCAAGACTATGCTATAATATTTTTATGGAAAACAAAAAAACTAATCCTATTATTTCTGCATTCACATCTCAAAAGAAAAAAGAAAGTCTGACAGAAGAAGAACTTAATAAATACTCAAAAGAAATTAACGATATTGTAGAAAAACAAAAAAATTTCTTTTCTTCTAATATTACAAAAAATCCAAAATGGAGAATTGAACAACTTAAAAAACTTTATAATTGCGTTAAATCACACGAAAACGACATTGCAATTGCCCTTAGACAAGATCTTTTTAAATCACCTTTTGAAAGTTATGCCACAGAAACAGGCCTGGTTTTAAAAGAAATACGTTATCTCTACAAACACTTACGTAAATGGAGCAGAATAAAAAAGACCTGCGGTGAACTTTGTATTGCCCCGTCTTCATGCCGCATCATGCCTGAGCCTTTCGGTGTTTCACTGATTATGTCTCCGTGGAATTATCCGTTCATGCTCACAATTGAACCTCTTGCTGCTGCAATTGCCGCTGGTAACACTGCTGTTGTAAAACCATCGCGCTACAGTGAAGCAACAAGCGCTTTAATTCAGAAAATTATCCAGGAATGTTTCGATGAAAATTACATTGCTGTTGTTCAGGGCGGACACACTCAGAATACAGCTCTCTTACAACAGCATTTTGATTACATCTTTTTTACAGGCAGCAAAAATGTTGGAAAAATTGTTATGAAAAGTGCTGCAGAGCATTTAACACCTGTTACTCTCGAACTTGGTGGAAAAAGTCCGGTTATCGTAGATAAAAGTGCAGACATAAAAATGGCCGCAAGAAAAATTGTGTGGGGAAAATTCTTGAACTCCGGACAGACTTGTGTAGCTCCAGACTATCTGCTTGTAGATGAAAGTGTTGAACAGAATCTTCTCAAAGAAATTCAGAAACAGATTACGGCACAGTTCGGAACAAATCCTCTTATGGATGACGACTATCCGAAAATCATTAACGAAAAACATTTTAAACGCATCTTAGAACTTGCACCAGAGGCGCAGAGAAATCCTTTGAGCAATAAGATTGCACCAACAATTCTTCCGCTCGGTGAACTTTTTGGAGAAGAAGCAACAAATGCACCGGCAATGCAGGAAGAAATATTTGGTCCTGTTCTCCCAGTCATTCACTACAAAAAAATTGAAGATGTAATTGAATATGTCCGTTCGCATGAAACACCGCTCGCACTTTATCTTTTTACACGCGACAAAAAAATAATCCGCACGGTTACAAACAGTCTTCGCTACGGAGGCGGCTGTATCAACGACGTTGTAATTCATCTTTCACCTAGCACAGTTCCATTCGGTGGCGTTGGTGAAAGCGGCATGGGCAACTATCACGGTAAGTTTAGTTTTGACACATTCACTCACTACAAAACTATCATAAAGATGCCCGCATCTTTTGACGTTCAGGTTCGTTTCGCACCACACTTCGACAAGATTAAGCTTCTTCGCCTGGTGATGAAATAACGAAATTTTTTCGTCATTATGATTTATCTTTCTTTATAAAGATAAAGATCCTCCGGAGAATCAGAAGAATCTATAAAAACAGGTTCTTCTGATTCTGAATAAAAACTTATAAAAGATTTAGGCAATATTTTTGAAATTTCTGTTACATTATATGATTTCATATTCATATCTGTAATATAAAATTCTCCAGTTGCTAAATCTTTTAATTCAAGATCAAATATTTCACTTATTTCTTTTTCAAATAACTCGGAGAAAAAATTCATTAACAATTTATCCGTAGAAATATTGAAGAATTCACCGATGCATTCCCAGCCATATGTATCTGAAGCAGTCATTGATTTTAGAAAACACACTCCACCATTATTAAATCCTCCAGCTTTACAGAAAAGCCAGTATAAGAACAGCGACATTGCACCTCTCTGACCAACAGAATCGCTTCGTCCTAAATAATCACTTTCACAAAAAGAATAATCTTTTGTATTATTAAGAAAATATTTCATAAAATCTATATTTCCACCAGATATTCCAAAACCACATAAAGTCTCCGAAAGATGGCTCCAGCCTTCATCTAAAAACAATTCTTCCTGCTGAACATTTTCACATCCAAGTTTTTTTCTTTTCCATGTCTTACTTGTAAAATTAACTGCATGAGTTAATTCATGTGCTATTGTTGCAGATATTGAACTTACAGAATAAGTTTCAGATTCTTTCTGAGGAATTGCAACATATAACACGTCCATTTCATTACTGTAAGGATTAGATTCTTTATCTCTTACAAAAAAATCTGAAGGATTAAAAAATCCTAATGCAACCTTCTCATCATTTATCGTACCTGTAAATATTAATGAAAAAGTTCCATCACTGTTTATGTCAGCACATTTGCCCCATAAATTTGAAATACGAGATATTATAATATTCTCAACATTCTCTATGCACTCATCAATGAGACACATATCTTCTGCAAAATCTATTGGAAGCCATACAGTAAGATTTTCTGAATAATAGTATCGCTTTATATAAATCTCATGTGGTTCTAAATAGCTCGAAATTGTATTCATAACATAAATGCTTTTTTCTTCATTGTTTAGAATAGTACGCGCTTTGACAGTTTTTATATCAGGATTTAATATATCTAATTCAATTTGAAAGTTGATATTTCTTAGTTCAGGCGATTCAGTGCTTTCTAATTCAGAAACATCTTCTTCTACATAAACAGAAATATCATTTGTTGTATTATCCAACGAAAGTAATCCTATTTTTTTATCATTGCAATTGGTTATACTTAAAGGTAAACTTGTTATCAGTTTTTTTGAAATCTTACTTTCTTCATTACTCCTGACAAATACTTGAGTTTCTGAACTTAAACTATATTCCTCAAGTTTTACAGTAGCGTCACTTCCATCTTTTGAGATGATACTTACTCTTATATTAGTTGAACTATTGTTGCCACATGATATACAAGTAAAAATCGTGTTTAATATCATACCTAAAAAAATAATTCTTCGCTTATTCATTATAAATCCTCTTACGGCCTTATTGCGGTGAGCGTGCTGGTTTTCTGCGAATCGTCTATGTCAAAGTAAATGAACATGCCGTTGTATTCGGCGTTCAGGGCATGCGCTGAACCATTTACTTCAGAAGCTCTTCCTATAAGCTCTCCGGTTTTTGAGTTGTACACTCGAAGTCCGTCATTTACCAGCACAAAGCATTTCCCGTCTATCACTACTGGGCGGGTGAATAGGGAACCGCATCCCTCTGGAAAATCGCTCCACACTAATTCAAAAGTTTTTGCATCCAAACAGAGTACGTTCCGTACAAGCTCTTCTGGTATATTTGTCATTGATGATGTTGCCCAACTTGCATTGCTTGTGTAATAAAATTTCCCATCATCGTACCATAATCCTTGCGACCAGATACTTCCTCCTTTTGATATTTTTGTTGCCAGATCTTCCTCTGTTTCTTTATATTCGTAAATACATTCTCCTGATTCAATATTAAAACATGCTATTTGCTCTTCAATTATGTAAAGAAGATTATCAACTATGTACATGTTGAATCTTCCATTTCCGTCAAGCACGTTCGATGTATACTCCCATTTTACGCTGTCTGTATTTGTATCGTACGCTATGACTTCCGTATAACCTTGTTGAGAGTTCCAGTCACATGTTATTAAATATATTATCCCATCTTTTTCAAAAGGATTTGTATCTATTGTTTGAGAGCCTCCCCAAACAATTTTCGATTCACAATATTGAGGATTTCTTGGAATAGAAAAATCTAGATTTTCAATATTTATTTCGGCTAATCCACCATGACTAAAGGGTTCTTCTTTTTTAGTGATAAATTTGAAAAGCCTATTATTTGAAACCACAATTTCATTTGCTTTAAAATATTTGTTATCTTCTTCGTTTATGCAGTAAGTTAAAATTGCTCTTAAGGTTCCACCTTCTTCATCTATAAAGTACAAATTTACGTTTTCTTTATTCTCTACTAAAATATACCCATTACCATCTTTTTCTATATAGGCAAGACGCCTTTCTACATATCCAGAAAATTCTTCACTTTTCCATACATATTTTCCGTTTTCTAGATTTACTTTTGAAACAAAAAATTTATTCTTTTCACTGACCTCTACGAAATACATATATTTATCTTTCTGAAGATGTCTTGAAAATGAATAATACGTTTCAGTTTTTAATTCCCAGGCAATATTTTTTTCATAATCTTTTATATTATTTTCATCTGTAGAAACAGGACATGCCATAAATATTAATGAAAAAATAATTAAAATTATACAAAGTCGCTTCATGATTCTATCATCCTATACGAATACAAAAACGCTCATAATTATTTTTTTATAATAATTATAAGCGCTTACTCTATTTTCTTTCCAATGAATTTAGCATATCACTTATTTTGTCTTGCACATCAGTATTTGTAGTAGGGTCTATAGCTGCATGGTTATACTTCATAGAAACATAGCAGTCTGATTCATCCCCTAATACAAGGCTGTGCGCACTCATCGGGTAATACTGGCTTTCCTTTGCTACAAGACCGTCGTTCTCGCTGGAGCCTTTTAACTCATTAAGCTCCCCATCAAAATTGTCCAGCCAGTTTGCTGCATTTTCACAGTATGTTGCATAAGTTTTGTGAGAAGATAATAATCCTAAGCTACCACAGTATTTTACAAGATTTATTCCTTGTGCAATTTTCATTACCGTAGAGGCTGCAGCTATTCCTATTCTTACATTTGCTTCAGTTGCTTCATCCAGTCCCATTGCCAAACTATTGCTGTTTACACCTACAATATAACCAATAGGCAAATTATCATCTATTTTCAGTTTATCAGTATAATTAACTATCGTTTCATAAACAGGCGTTGTTACAGTTACAACATACGGAACATTTACAAACAAAACTTTTTTATAACGTACTTCAAGTGTTGTTTCTGTACCTATCTGCACTTTATAAGTATTTTTTACACTTTCAGCTACATGCGTTCTTATGAAATTACTTTCTGGCATCATATCATATATCTCTGGAATCGTTTCATAATCTGCATCAATCTAGCCTGCTCCAACATAACCAAAAATATACGGCCATGTGTTGTACAATAAAGCAGGAACCCCCAGAGTTCCACCTACAAGAATTACAACAGCATCAGCCCATGCACCTAACATGCAAGACCCTCCCACTCCTATAAGCCCGTTTCCTAATATCTCTCCATCATTTAATACTTTTGCCCTAAATGGTGCAAAACCACCATCTAAAGCTTTAAGTCCCCTGTCTATTCCAGATACAGTTATTACAGCTTTGAGCCTATCATAAGATTCCTGTGCATCTTCACGTTCTTTTAACATAGAAGCATAAGCAAGTACTCTAAGACCTCCCTGACTGTGTCCGACAATTGCATAATCACTTGTATTATTATTTTCAGCATCATCATTTAATACACAGTTGATTTCTTCGTTTACGATACCTTCTATTGATAAATCATGATCTGAAATTTTCGGCTCCCCAAAATCAAATCCATAAAATACCCGATATCCGTTTGAAAAACCGCTTACATGACAAGGTGTATCATTTGCATATAAAATATTACTTAGTAATACCGCAAACACTAAACAAATTATTTCCAATTTTTTATTCATTTTAAGCCTCCAAAAGAATTTTAAATAAAGAATCTTCGGTTTCATTAATTGTTATAGAGTCGTAAACTTCTACAATTGTTTCTACATTGCTTAAATCTGCCGGATTTCCAAATTCAACATCTGTCTCAAAACAGGTTCCAGCTTTTTTAAGTTCTTCATATTTTTCCAAAGATATTTCTTCAATCTCATCAATTGAATTGTAATAGCTATAATCTTCAGCAAATCCTTCAATAAGATTTTTATTCTCTGTATTTATTACGGTTATAGAGCCTATCTGTATCATCTCATCGTTGTACTCTTCGTATACTGGAGTTACCGTAGAAGTTACAGTTATTCCTTCTCCATTTTGCATTACAATTTCAACAGAATTCAGAGTTTCAGATGAAACATCAAAAACAACTTTTGTAGAAATTCGTTTTACTTCTTCATAATCATTAAAATATGAAGATGGAATCGAAATTTGCAGCAAGGAGCTTTCATCGTTTTCATTCACATCAAATGCAAGTCTGGATGATGTTTCTTTTATTTTATCAAGATTTACTTTACCTAAAACAATACCATCCTGCAAAAAAGAAAGATCTTTAGAAACTTCTTCCTCAGAAATCGCAATTCTCTGCTCCACTTCATTTGTAACAGAATCAAATACTGCAATTTCCCTAGATTTCGATACAACAGAACGTAATCTTCCATCAGCAAAATCAGAAGACATATCTATTCGTGTAAACTGTTCATCATCAATGTTTTTTATAGTAAGACGATAAGATGAAGTCTGTTTTAATTCTGTATCTTTCTTACTGTTCATTGAATAAACCGTCACATTTGCTGCATAACTAGATATTTCGTCTGTTTTCGAATAATTTTTCCAGCTGATTGTTGTTGCATTGTCCTTGAACAATGATTCAGTTGTTAATTGTGCATTATTATTACAACTTGTAATCGAAAATAATGTTGTAATAATACATACGAATAACACTTTCTTTTTCTTCATAAAACTCCTTGTTTTAATTTTTAAGCATAGATTTTTTTCTATGCTTTTTTTACATTCACATATTTACACAGAAATCAAGAGACCGCGACCCCAAAAAGTGCAAAATATGACCAAGGTCATACGAAAAACTACTAAAATGTGACCAAGGTAATATAAGAGTCTAAAATTTTTTTTATAAAAATTTAAACTAAACCTTAACCTTTTAAAATTCTCTTTTCTTTTGCTTGAAATCAGTTTATAGTTACTGCATGAAAAAAGTGCATTGACGCTGGAACAAAAGTACGAAAAGTTTATCCGCGTATTTTCCATCGTTGGAATTCTTGTGCTTGCCTATAGAATTTTTGCAGACATAAAACTTTTTGGATTCAACAGAAATCTTCCGCCAATGAGTTTTCCGCTTGAAGTTTATGTTGTAATGAATTCCCTGTGTATTCTTTCGTTTGCATTTTTAATCTGGAAACCATACAAGCTTGAGGTCATGGCATCCATTAGTTTTCTGTATTCAATAATTGTTTTTGAAGATTATCCGGTTAATCCAATCTGTGTTCTGCTTTTTCTGATTGGTTTAGTTTCGCTTTATACACGCGGACTTTTTGTAAAAAATAAAAAAAAGAAACTTATCATTGCTGGAATTACACTTGTTGTTCTTCAGCTTTCGCGCCTTCGTTTTGGCACAGAATCGTTTATCAATTCACTCCGGGAAAACGCTGCATATCTTCTGGTAGATGTTGTTATCATTACGCTTCTGTACGGAAAAAATAAAATTGACCTTCACCGCGCGTCTTACAACAACAAACTTGATCTTTCTCAGTTTACGGAATTAAATGAACGCGATAAAGAGTGGATTCGTCTTGCCCTGCTTGATACAAAATATTCTGTGATTGCGCGTGAGTCCGGCGTTTCAGTTGGCACTGTGAAAAACCGCATGCATGCAATTTATAAAATTCTTGGAGTTGCCGACCGCATTTCTCTTCTTGTTGAATACGGTGGCTGTGAAGTTATCGAATAATTTTTAAACTCCAAATATTTCTTTACGGTGACCCGTTCCAATCTCTTTTAAATTTTCAGAAAGTGTTTTATCTTTATTTTTCTGAGTCTCAGAAAAATTTTTCAAGTCCACAATAAATCTGTTCATAGAAAAATGCTGATACAGAAAAACTTTGTTCCACGCATCATTCATTACGCCTGAATCTTCCTTGTAGCAGTTAAGAAGTGTATCGCGGTAAGGAATAAAAACACCTCTTCCTTTCAGCTCAGCATAACCAACTATCCAAAGCTCAGCATCAAGTGCCTTATGAAGTTCTGCAGTTAAGCGTGCTATTTCATTTTGACTTTCAAGAATAAGGGTTGCAGCATCAGCATTATTTTTCGCAAGATATTTTAAATGTGCTGTCTTTGCAGTATGCACGGGAGTCTTATTTACGATGATTGCATTTTTACGAAAATCAGTTTTGAGTTCAGGATTACGCCTAAAAAATCCTTCTGCAATACGTCCACTTTGACCTACAAGATATCTTTGATTTTTATTAAGTTGTTCTTCTTTTCCTGGATTATCACCAATAACAATTAAGCGAATATCATCATTTTCTGTAATTTTATCGTAATCGGTGTTATAAACAATACTGTTTTCAATAGGGTAGGGGGGAGTATCTTTTAAGGAAGCTTCTCTTTGTAAATCAGATAAATTTACGTAACTGGCACTCCATTTTTTACATAATTCTTTGTATTCATCTCTAAAGTTTGTAAAACTTTTCCACTCTGTTTGTGTCATAGCTGTATTGTACTCTAACTAATCTTTTTGGACAACGCGATAGTCCCAGTTGTGTTTTGGATAGCGTCCTTTCATTTCTTTACAAATTTCAGGCCAGGTATTAGCCCAAAAATTTTCTAAATCGTTTGTAATCTGTAAAGGTCTTCTTGCAGGAGACAATAGCTTAAAAAGAATTGGTTTACCCATAATTTTTGGAGTTTCAAAAATTCCAAAGGCCTGCTGAATTATAAGTTCCAATTCTATACAAACTTTTTCATCATGAATTACATAATCTAAATATTTAGTTTTTCCATTGGCAAGTTGAACTTTTATGGGTACAGAATTCTGTAACCTTAACTCTTCTAACCAATAGCATAAAGCATCAAAGACATTCTTTTCAGTTAATTTGTTGGAATCTATAACAAAAGGACTTAACCATTGCAAAACTGTATCCTTTAGATTTTGATATTTGTCACCTAAAGTGTTACCATAACTGTCACCTTTTGAGCAATTTTGTAAATAAAACTGGCATCTTAAAAGCAAATTTTTAGACTCATTTGATAACGGAAGCCATTCAACTCCATTTTTATTTACTTCTTGACTTACAGCTTCTAAATAATCACTTTTCTCTATTTTTATTTTTTCTTCTCTTAAAATAATTTTTCCATAACAAAGCTTTTTAAATTTTTTACAGGTTTTATCTTCTAAAAATTCTGTAACCATAACAATTTTAGAACGTTGTTCCATAAAATTAACTACTAACAACTCTTCTACGGGTACAGATTTATATATGGTCCCAATTCTGTCACCAGCATCAACATCTATAGCTATAATGTATTTAGGTAAAAACTCAGAAAACAATTTAGCTTCTCGACCTGAAGGAAATTTATAAACATTAGAAGAACTCTCATCAACTTTAATACCAATTCTATCTGAAAATCCACATAAAAGTGCAAATTCTGTGGAAAAATTTGTAAATTCTTGTGGAAAACATTTAATAATCTGTGAATTTTTTTGAAAAATCTGACACCGTTTTTTAAGCTCTATCCGTTGATTTTCTTGACTTTTTTTATCAACTATATTTTGTTCCGCGTATTCAAGTGCAATACTTGTGGATAACTCTAGTTTATTAAATAAAATTCCTGACAAAGCAACACAGGCCTCTCTTACATTCAAGCCTAGCGAAAGAGAAGCTTTTCCAAGTTCTGTTATAAGACCCTCTTTCATACATCCTAACAGCTCTAATAATGCAACAGCACTTTGCCATGAGCTTTCCAGGGGCTGATCTAACCAGTTTAATGAATTTATCTCTTTTGCACCCCATGCATAACATTCTAGAACCAAATTGGCTAAATCTGAACGTAAAATTCCAGGCTTTAACTCTTGCAATAAACTTTCTTTTTCATTCCAAAGTCGTATACATCTTCCATTAGAAACGCGCCCAGCTCGCCCTTTACGTTGTTCTGCATTAAAAACAGTTTCTCTTTGAGTTACAAGTTTTTGCATTCCTACACGAGGATTATATACATTTACACGACTATATCCACTGTCAATAACCAATGTAATATTTGGTACAGTTAGAGAAGTTTCTGCAATTGAACTACTCAAAATTATTCTTTTCTTTTTATCTGTACCTATAACTGTACCTTTTATTTTCTCTTTTAATATATTTTTCTGCTCTATAATTGGCACAGAACTATGCAAAATTAATATATCTGCATCCTTATCTGTACCCATATCTATTAAATTTTGCTTTGTTTGGCGAATTTCTTTTATTCCTGGCAAAAAAACAAGAATATCTCCTGTATTTTTTTTATTGTAAAGCTCACTTTTAATAACAGTTTCTAAAGACGAGCTATTGTTATATTCAACTTCTACTTTAAAATTACGACCTTTTACATTGTAAATGGGTGCAGATTCATCATCTGTACCCAAAAACCTTGCAATTTTATCAGTATCCATAGTTGCAGACATAACAATTACATATAAATCATCTCGTAATTGCATAGTTTCTTTTAAAAAAGCCAATGCTAAATCTGCATGTACAGAACGTTCATGAAATTCATCAATAACAACAACATTTATATCTTCTAAAAGGGGGTCAGCTTGCAACATTCTAACTAAAATAGCTTCTGTTAAGACTGTAAAACGAGTTTCTTTAGAAACTTTACTTTCTAAGTGAATTTTATAACCTACAGTTTGACCCATATTTTCACCTAATAATTCTGAAACTCTAGAAGCAATATTAAGTACAGCAATACGTCGAGGTTCTAACATTACAGCTTTTCCTGCAAAGTGATTCAGAATTGCAAGTGGTAAAGCTGTCGATTTTCCTGCAGCAGTTTCTGCTGTAAGAACTAAACTCTTCGTTTTTGACTCCTTTAAAAGGGTACAGATTAAATCTAAATTCTCATAAATTGGGAGTTCTTTTAATTGTAAAGGGTACAGATTATTCATTTTTCCCCCATACTTCATATAATCTATTATCTATATTCTTAATTAAATTTCCTTTATAAAACTTTATCTTTGTTGAACATAATTCTTCAAAATAAACCATTATTGTAGAAAAAATCTTTCCCAGCTTTCCATGAAGATTAAGATTTTTATTTATAAGGCTTTGAGAAATAAAAAGCATTATAAGAAGATGACTAGCCTTTGATAAACCTCTTATAAGTGCCCCTAATGTAATTTTCCAGCTTCCAATATAAAATAAAATTTTTCCATAAGGCGAAATTAAAGAAAAAAATACCAGCATAAAAACAACTAAAAGTGGAGGTATTATTTTAACATTTCCATGCCTATTAATCTCTGCAATTACAAATGTAAATAAAACACATAACCATTTTAACCAAACTTTATTCGTAAGTATACAGATTATTAAAGTAAATAATTCAATAATTATCCACACTGTGTATAAACTGTGTATAGATTTTTTTTTCACAATTTTTACACATCCATCTTCTTGTGTGTAAAACTCTACATTTAAGGCTTTATTTTTTAAGTCTTCATACCATGCTGATTTATATTCAGTAATAACAGCAACTATTCCCAAAGCTATACCTGTTACAAAACCTGTTATGAGCAAAACTGGTGCTATATAACGAGTATTTTCACCAAATAAAACAATTCTAGAAACTCCAAGTTGAGCTATATTATTAAACATTGCTCCACACAAAGATATTCCTAAAAAACTAACATTTTTATTATTTTTAAAAATCTTATATAAAAAATACATTGAAATTCCACTTGCAAAACTTCCTGCAAACGAAAAAAGAAAAACATAACTGAATAGAGTTCCGCTTAAGACAGCTTGCATTAATACTTTTAGAACAACAAGTAAAAAATATTCAAAAAAATTTAAAATTGGCAAAGAAAGCAAAATAGGAAGATTTGCAAGACCTAACTTCATAAAAGGAAAGGGCTTTGGAATTACATACTCAATTGCAGAAAAATAAAGGCACAAAGATGTAGATATTATAATTAATTCAACATTTATTTTTTTCTGCATAAAAAAAGTGTACCACAAAATGCGGTACACTTTAAAGCCTGATGGTATTATTTTTAAAAGGCAAATGCCTCTAAAAACTATTGAATACTTACTAACTCTATATCAAAAGCTAAGTAAGAGTTACCAGGAATAGCTCCGGGAATACCACGTTCACCATAAGCCATATCTGGTGGTAAAACTACTGTACGTCTTTCACCTAATTTCATATCTTGAACAGATACATCAAAACCAGGAATCATTTGTCCACCAGCAGTTGTAAAATCTAAAGGCTCATGACCACCTTCTAAAAGACCTGCAGAACCATCAAAAACCTGTCCATCCACAAAATAACCTTTGTACTCAATACGGACAAGTTTTCCTTTACCGCATTTAGAACCACTACCTTCTTTTGTAGTTTTGTAATAAATGCCATATCCGTCTTTTGCATAACCTGGAAATTTTGTTTCTACTTCTTTAACTTTATCTGCAAGAAGCTTTTCTTTTTCTGCAATTTTCTGCTTTTGAATTTCTTCAACTTTTTTCATTGCTTTTGCTTTTAAAGCATCAAAGTCATTCTGTGTAGCTGTAAAGCTTTCTGCATCTTTTCCCTGACGAATAATTTTTACACTATTAATTTTGTCATTCTGTTTTATGGCATTTACTGTAAGCTGACTTGCTTCATCTACTACATGTCCAAAAATTGTATGCTTTCCGTTAAGCCAAGGTGTCTCTACATGAGTAATAAAAAACTGGCTACCATTTGTTCCTTCACCATTTGCACCAGAACCAGCATTTGCCATTGCAAGAATACCAGCTCCAGTAAACTTATATTTTTCTACAATTTCATCTGGGAAAGTATAACCAGGACCACCTGTACCATTACCAAGAGGGTCTCCACCCTGAATCATAAAATCAGCAATTACACGATGAAATTTTAAGCCATCATAATATTTTTTACCCTTAGAAGCATCTAAAGTTCCTTCAGCAAGACCAACAAAATTTGTAACTGTTAAAGGAGCATCTTTATAATAAAGTTCCAATACAATAGTTCCTTTTGCTGTATCCATTACTGCGAAAAGACCGTCTTTTCCTTCAATAGCTTTTAGACTTTTGTCCATAGGTTTACATCCTCCAAAATTCAATAAAACGCAGCTTAATAGCAACGCCCATAAAATTTTTTTTGTTTTCATTTATTTACTCCTACGCAGCTTTTAAAACTGCGAAACAAACCATTTGTAAAGAGCATCTAGTCTAGAACTAAATGATTCATTCATTATATTTTCTATAACTGATAATGCCGGAAACTTTGCACATACAAGCATGTAAATTAAAAAATTCTCTTCGCAATCTGTTACAACAAAAAGAATTCTTGTGTTTCCATTTTCTACAGCTTTAACAGGTCCAACATACATTGGAGTTGTATTTACAAAACTCGCACTTAATTCTTTTTCTGTTTGCTTAAAAGATATTTTGTAATTTGTTTTTCCAAAAGAACTATCATCTTGCAAAGCATAAATAACTTTTCCATCTGCAGAACCAGTATTATTGTCTTCTACCTTTGTTCTGTCTTCTGGACCAGCTATTGTATATGCTTTTTTATACAAAACTTTTTCTTTTTTGCTTGTGTGGGAGTAATATTTCATTCCCTGCATTTTACTTACAGAGCGTAAAACTTCAGAAGCTTTTTGTAAAGTCATTCCATCTTTTTTCGGAACTAAATAAACATTCTCTGCAACAAAAACCGGTAAGCCTTCATTTTTATTCCAAATAGAATAAGCCTGTTTATTTAGTTCAGTATTTGGAACATACTCTAATTTAAATTCATTACTTCTATAAGATGTACGCTCTAAAGAATTATCTCTTATAAGTAAATCATAAAAATCTTTATCAATCAAATCTTTGGGAGATTGTGCTTTTACAATAAAAACCAAATTTCCCATAAAAATCAGTCCTAAAATTCTTTTGATAAAGATTTTATTCATTACGTTTTCCTTCTATTAGCGTACACCCTTATAAATTACGCGTACTTGCTTATATAAACCATCACCTTCGCTCTTGGTTTCAATATCAGGAATATCATTTAATGTAGTATGAATTAAACGACGTTCAAAAGGATTCATTGGTTCAAGTAAGATAGACATACGACTTGAGCGAACTTTGTCTGCTGTAACATAAGCTAAACGTACAAGACTTTCTTCTCTACGAATACGATAATTTTCGCTATCTAAAATTACACGCACATCTTCGCGTCCTAAATGACCTGCGTAAACATTTGCAATAAGCTGCATTGCATCAAGATTCTTACCCTTGCGACCAATAAGAATAGAAGAGCTTTCGCTTGTAAGCTTTATACCAATCTTCTTATCTTCGCGGAACATTACTTCTACAGTAACACTGTATCCCATCTTTTCTATCATCTGTTTTACAAAATCAAGAAGCTTCTGTTCAAATTCATCTTGTGGTAAAGGATTTGCTACAAGGTGAGGATTATTTGCTATAGTTGTTGCATTAGGAACTTTTCCATCAAATTCTGGCTGAACATGATTTTGAGTATCTACTGTATGAACTCTAATTTTTACATATCCTTTCTTGAACAAAGTTTTTTTCTGTGTTTCAAGAATTTCTACATCAAACTGGTCTTTTTCAAGTCCAAGTTCTTGAGCTGCTTTTTCTATAGCATCACGCTCTGTTTCTGCTTCATAATCGTAAATCATATATATACCCTCTCAAAAATAATTTAATTTCTCTTAGACTTCTTAGCTTTTGTTTCGCTAGCTTTATTCTTTACAACAACAGGCTTTTCAGATTTTGATCTTTCTTTTTTCATAACCTTGTTTATTACAATCTGCTGACCAACCTGGAAAATATTAGAAACAACCCAATAAATTAAAAGTCCGCTCGGAACATTATAGAACATAAAGAAGAACATGATTGGCATAATATATGTCATCATAAGTGTCATTTGCTTTTGCTGAGCACTATTACCTGTTGTTCCACCATACTGAGTAATTTTTCCGTTAAGAATTTGAGTACCCACATAAACAAAAGGAAGTATACGCAAATTATTCATTGTAAACCCTGTAATAACAGGTATTTGCTTTTCCCAACTCCATATACTGTCACCAACAGAAAGATCATCTATCCAACCAGGAATAAAACTTGCCCCTCTAAAGTCAAAATAATTATTAAATACACGATAAAGAGTTATCAAAATAATCATTTGAAGAATCATTGGTAAACAACCTGTCATTGGGTTATAACCAATTTTCTTGTATAACTTTTGAGTTTCTTCTGCAAGTTTTTGCTGATCGTTTTTATACTTATCCTGAATTGCCTGCATCTGAGGCTGAAGCTCTTGCATCTTTATAGAACCAACAGCTTGTTTTTTGTTTAACGGGAAAAGTAAAAATTTAAGAATAATTGTAAGGATTATAATAGAAACGCCCCAGTTATGAACTAACTTATTTATAAATCCAATTGCCCATTTAAGAGCTACTTCTATTGGGAAGAAAATACCACTAGAATCTAATGCATTATTAAATTTTGCGTTTACAAGACCCCATGTATTTTTATCATTTGAATTATATTTTATAAGTTCATTTTCACTACGAGGTCCTACATAAACATAATATTCATCAGTAATTGTGTTTCCACCTGTAATTGCAGAACGTGTAAGCATAACCTGAGAATTTTCATTTTCTCCAACTTTACTTGCTGAACATTTTACTGAATCAGACATTGTTAAAGGAGATACAGGTTTTATAAGCATTGTAAAATACTTACCTGCAACACCAGCCCACTGGTACTGTGTTGAATAATACTTATCTCCAAAAGCTTTCTTTACTTTTTTATTATTAGTTCCTAAAGCAAGATACTGTCTAACATCATAACGGTTCTTTTTATTATAATGAGGACCAATCTGAGGAGATGTTCTTATAGTGTAAGACGCACCTCCAACATTTAATCCATAACCAGTATCATCTTCTGGACGAACGGTTATGTCTAGCTTAAAAACATATTCACCAGGCTTAAATGTATAAAGCTTTGCAAGATAAAATTTATGTGGATTTCCTAAATCATCTTTTATGCTATAAGTTCTATAAAATCCAATTGAATTATCGTCTATTTGTTTAGCAGTAAAAACTTCATTAAGAACACTTGTTTCTGCATTTCCAAATGACAAAGCAAAAGCTCTATTATATTCGGTTACATTATCAACCATTTCTACACCAAGACCCGTATCTTTATCTAAGTGCTCTAAAAGTTGATAACTTACAATGTCACCACCTTTATTTGTAAATACAACTTTTACTTTATCTGTAGTGATTGTATATTCTTTTACTTCATTTTCATTAAGTGAATTAGAAATTTCATCTGAAGAAGAAAGGGTAGCTGTAATAGCTTTACTTTGTTCTTCTGCAATAGCAGCTTTTTCTGCAGCTTCTGCTTGAGCTTCAATAGCCTGAGCTTGCATTTTTGCCTGCTGTCTAGGCATAACAACAGTAAATTCAATTATTGTAGAAGCTATAACAACCACAGAAGAAAGAAGAATAGCCCATATAGTATTTTTATCCATAGGTATTTCCTTATCTTTTGCTGGTTAAGGAACAGGATCATACCCACCTTCATGATAAGGATGACACCTTAATATTCTTTTAACAGCAAGATAAAGCCCCTTTAAGGGACCATGTTTTTGAATTGCTTCCAATGCATACTGAGAGCATGTTGGAGTGTACCTGCAAGAAGCAGGAAATAAGGGAGAAATAAAAACTTGATAAAATCGTATAAAAAGGCATAAAAACTTTACAAAGAAACTTTCTATTCCTTTAATAAACCGGCCTTTTGGCATAATATCTTAAATGTTTTACACCGCGAGTGGAACGAATCATTTTGGGCTTCAGGGTATACAAGAAAAAGCATATCATAACCCATGTTCAGGTGTGACTTAAAGAATCGGTACGTTTCGCGGCTATAGCGTTTAGAAGCATTCCTTTGGACTGCATTGCCATATCCGCGGGGAAGAGGAAAGCCTATTCTGTTTATTGCCAGACCATTGCTCTTATAGAACAACTTTGCACCGGCAACACTAACCTTCTTCCCTGTTTTAAAAAGCTTACGGATATCTTCGGAACGCTTTATGTGTTCTTTTTTAGTAAAGCGTCCCGTTACAAGAAAATCCATTCCCATCCCTATTAAAAAAAATTACCAGAATTTTGTATAACCTTTTCCGCCGCCCTTATAAGGCTTTTTTTCATCAGATACAGAAAGCTTATGGCGTCCTTTTGCCCTTCTGCGAGAAAGAATTGCACGGCCTCCACGGGTTGCCATGCGTGCGCGGAAACCAAATTTTCTATTGCGTTTCACTTTGCTTGGTTGATATGTACGTAACATAATGAACGACTCCTATATATAAAAAAAATATCCCCAAATTAGTAAGGTGCATAATAACATTATTTTTTAGGATTGGTCAACATACTTTTTCTTAAATCTTCAAAAATAACCTTTAATTCAGGAGGTAAATCTTTTTTTCTCTCAGTATGCACTTCTTTTACATTCTTTTCCAAGGCTCTTTCTTCTGTAGCCAGCCTCTTTTCAAGATTTTTTCTTACCTGATTAGATGAATATGAATGTTCTTCCGGTGAAAAAAGATTATCGGCTTTTCCCCTAAGCCTAAAAGCTAAGGTTTCAACAGAAAAGTCCTTTGCATACATCTTATACCCATTTAGAATAAATTTTTTATGCAACTGTAAAAGTTCTATCCAACCTGGATGATCGGCTTCAATTAAAAGAACACCGTTTTTAAAATCTATTACACGGCTATGGTCCGCAAGGTTTCTTCCTTCGTTGGGATTTACATCGGACTTTATCCTAAGCAAAATTTTATGCCACAAACTGCTGACATTATTTGCTTTTTTTATATCAGCAGGAGAAATATGCTCAAAAGTCCGGCTTATAACATCGCTAAAAGACTGTATCTCATCGTTCATCTTACTTCCTCCCAACTACCATTTTTTATTTTGTAGACCCTAGTAGTATCATGCTTGTACCGTTCATAAGGCTCACCAGGAAGAAAAGTGCAAAAAAGCTGATCGTATTCAGGAAGCAGGGCCGTAACTTTTTGTCTTTTTTCAGGGTCAAGCTCAAGAAGT
>CALFIX010000012.1 GCA_937877515.1 uncultured Treponema sp. | reverse complement strand
CCAATAAAAGGGAATGCTAAAAAGCATTCTCTTTTTTTTGAATAAATCAAAAAAAGGCATAATTGAACCGCCTAGCGGAGTGAGCGCCGACCAGGCGGGAGGAAAAGGCAACAGGATGTTGCCGGAAGCGAACGCAGCCGCCCGTAAGGAGCAAACACGAAGTTTGCGACTGCAGGGGGCGGTTCAAGTCCGCTCGTCTCCAATAAAAGGGAATGCTAAAAAGCATTCTCTTTTTTTTGAATAAATCAAAAAAAAGGCATAATTGAACCGCCTAGCGGAGTGAGCGCCGACCTCCGCTAGTCACAGACAGTACGGCCGCCCCAGCGCAGAGAATTTTCTTTTTCATGCGCAATAGCTGCATCAAAATCTGCTAGAGGGGAACAATTTTGTTCTATTTGATTTGCCGTAACGTTAAGGCGATAAATACATTCACTTTTATCTTTATAACCAAGCCTGGATTTTTCTATTGCATCTCCAAGAACTCTTATAGATTCATCATAAATTCTTGTCGGAACAGGAAAAGGATGCCCGTCTTTTCCCCCATGAGCAAAACTAAAGCGGGCAGGATCTGTAAAACGGGAGGGAGTACCATAAATAACTTCACTTACAAGAGTAAGACTTTGAAGAGTTCTTGGTCCAAGTCCTGGTGTTAAAAGTAAAGACTCAAAATTCTTATTCTCATTTGAATAAGCTGTAGCTAAAACAGCTCCCAATCTTTTTAAATTTACATCTTCAGCTTTTACTTCATGATGAGAAGGAAGCGTAATATTTCTGTCGTTTTTAAAAAGAACACTTATCTTTTCGCTTAAATCATTTTTTTCTAATGAAAAATCTAATTCTTTTTGAGTATAAATATCGTTATCAGAAATCTTTGCAATTTCTTTTATCATTTTATCTGGATTTTCTTTTGTAATCGTCAAAATTGCATTACGCGTTTCTTTTGCATCCTGTGCGGTAAGATTTAAAATCTTACCCATATTCTCTCCTGTAACACCAGAATGAGGTTCTTCCACAAAAGATTTTAAATTTTCAGAACTCCAATGATACCTTCTTGCTGTTTTTAACTCTGTATTCATTCCCTGCTGAATTACAACCCAATCACCTTCATTACTAAGAACAAAATTATGCATATACAAATTAAAGCCATCTTGCACGGCACAACCGTCAACTTTTGCAGTAAGCTTACTTGCATTCACCAGAGAATTCCCGTCTAAGCCTGTATGCTCTGCTAAAAACAAAAGTTCTTCTGGAGTTTTTCTAGAATACTTTCCCCGTCCTCCGCAAACACAAAGCCCAAACTCTTTAGCTCTCTCATTTATACCACGCTTTAGAGCATACATTACACTCGTTGTTATACCACTTGAGTGCCAATCCATTCCAAGAACAGCACCAAAGCTCTGAAACCATAAAGGATCACTTAAACGCACTAAGACTTCTTTTTTACCATAATTCATCAAAAGAGATTCTATAATTTCAGTTCCTAAAAGCTTCATTCTATCACTAAGCCATTTTGGAACAGTTCCTGAATGAAGAGGTAAATCTGCATAACCAGAGCGTTTTATCATAATGGTGATTATAATTTTTTATTTAAGACAAGGCTAGACTTTCTTTTTGCATAAAAAAACAGTAAACTGCTAAAACTATGGCTAATCATTATAGTAGAGTTCAGATTGTAATAGGAGTCATAAAGAAAAATGAATATCTTATCCGTTAAAGATGTTAGTCGTATAGGTCGTGAAGAGCCTCTTTTTACAAATATCACATTCGGCTTAAACTCCGGTGACAAGGCAGCACTTATTGGACGCAACGGAACCGGAAAAAGCACACTTCTTTCTGTAATAGCAGGTGTTTTACAACCAGACAACGGAGAAGTAACAATAAACAAAAGTGCAGGAGTTTCTTATCTTGCACAAAACCCTCAATTTTTACCAGAAGACACAATAAAAGACCATATATTTAAAAGCTCATCTCCAAAGCTAAACATAATACGCTCCTACGAAGACCTTTGTATTCAAATAGAAAAAGAAACAGAACAAAATGGAGAAGTCAAACAGACTCTAAAAAAGCAGCTTGAAGAAACTCAAGAAAAAATGGACAAACAAAATTTGTGGGAATACGAGTCACAAATTCAAAACATACTTGGTGTACTTGGACTTCACAACATGAAGTACAAGATGAAAGAGCTAAGCGGAGGAATGATAAAAAAAGTCGCTTTAGCACAAGTTCTTGTAGAAGATACTAATCTTCTACTTTTAGATGAACCTACAAACCACCTCGACATAACCACAATAAAATGGTTAGAAGATTATCTTAGAAACACTAACAGAACTGTTTTAATGGTAACTCACGATAGATATTTTTTAGATGCTGTCTGCAATAACATTTACGAACTATTTAGAAACAAATTAAAACTTTACACAGGAAACTATTCCACGTATCTGGAAAAAAAACAAACAGAAGCAGAAATAGAAGCTAATACAGAACGTCGCATAGAAAGTGTCTTGCGTTTTGAACGTGACTGGCTTTTAAGAGGCCCCTGTGCTAGAGGAACAAAAGCTAAAGCTCGCATTCAACACGACATGGCATTAATTAACAGAGAAAAATTTTCAGAAGATAAAGGTTTTACGTTTGAAGTTCAAGGCCGGCGTCTTGGCGGAAAAATTTTAGAACTGCATGGTATAAGTAAAAAATTTTCTAAAAGCTTTGACTCTTCAACACCTGTAATAAAAAATTTTTCTTACACATTTAACAAAGGCGAAAAAATCGGAATATTTGGAAACAACGGAAGCGGAAAAAGCACTCTTCTAAACATAATAACTGAATCAATTTTACCGGACACAGGCACAATCGTAAAAGGCGAAAACACCTTTATTGCTTACTATCAGCAGAACCCTGTATTTAAAGATTTAAGCATCACAGTTTTAGAGTACGTAAAAGAAGCCTCTGAGGTTATGAAGCTTAACGACAGCACAACCCTTAGCGCATCTTTATTTTTAGAACAGTTTGGTTTTACAGGAAAAATTCAACACAGCATGTTAAGCACCTTAAGCGGTGGCGAAAGAAAAAGACTTTTTTTAGTTCGCCTGCTTCTTTCCAATCCTAACTTTTTAATCTTAGACGAACCAACAAATGACTTTGACATTTTTACAATGAATATTTTAGAGAAGTTTCTTTTAGGCTTTAAAGGATGTCTCTTAGTTGTAAGCCACGACCGCTACTTTATGGATAAAATTTGCGACACTCTTTTTATTATGGAAAACGACGGAAGCATTTCCGGCTACGTGGGAAAGTGCAGTGAATACATTCAGTACCGCGAAATGCTGGAAAAAGAAAACAAACTAAAGGAGGGAGAAGCCTCTCCCTCGGCTTCAATTCGTAGCGAAAGCTCCTCATTTACTCCTACCCTCTCTGCGGGGGACTCCCCCGCAACGCCCCCTCAAAAAAAGAAGCTTAGCTATAAAGAAAAGTGTGAATTTGAACAGCTGGAAAAACGCATTGCGGAACTGGAAGAAAAGCTTCCTGAACTGGAATCTCTTATGGCAAGCAGTGATTACGCAACCTCGCAAAAAGCCGGCTCTGAATATGCAAAATTCCAGAAAGAATTAAATTCTTCTTACGAACGATGGGAAGAGCTAGCAGAAAGAGCTTAGTTTGAGAAGTCCCTCTACTATAGCTTTGTGTTCTTCGGGGGCTATGCGGTCGTACAAGGTTTCGACGGTGTCGCCTGGTAAAACAGGTACCTTCTTTTGCACAAGGATTTTTCCTGTATCGCAGCCTGAGTCCACTAAGTGAATCGTGCAGCCGCTTTCTTTTTCGCCGCTCGCCAAAACGGCTTCGTGTACATTGTGTCCCCACATTCCAACTCCTCCAAACTTCGGTAAAAGGGCAGGGTGCAGGTTCATGATTTTACCGTCGTACTTTTCCAGAATTTTTCCGCCAAGCACGGAAAGATATCCTGCAAGAACAATAATATCTATGGAGTTTTCCTTACACAAATCAAAGATGGCATCACTTACGGCAATGCGTTTTGTGTCTCTGTCGGCTTCCCTTGCTTTTTCTGCACCCAACACACTGTATGGACTTCTGATTTCTGCTTTGATGCCTGCATTTTTTGCTCTCTCCAGGGCGTATGCATTTTTTGTATTGCTTACAACAAGAGAAATATGAAAAGGACAATTTTCCGTCTCTTTTTCGTAATCAATTAAAGCCTGTAAGTTTGTTCCTCCTCCAGAAACTAAAACACAAACGTTTTTCATAAAAGTCCTCTAAGAAAAATATTTATACACCAAGTACTCTCTAGCTTTCTTGTTAAAGTTATGTCGCTAAACAGTAAAGTGCGAAAAGCGGGGTGGCTAATTTTACACTTTCATATACAAAAAAGGCACTCTCTGCCCATTACCGAAAGTGCCGTCCAAAATAAAAGCTAGTCTACAAAGACAGTCATTTGCTTAGAACCTTTTGCTTCTCCCTTAAGAGGCTTATCAGTATGTCCTACATAACCAATTTCGTAAGCAACCATGTCTGGAATTCCAGCCTTGTGATACTTCTTTGCATTCCGGTTAAACATTTTAAGAACTGCTTCCGCATCTTTTTTGTTTACTGCAAGAACAAAACCTATTCCCATGTTAAAGGTGCTGAACATATTCTTTTCGTCAGCCCCGCGGCGTACAAGCTCTGCAAAAATTGAAGGCACTTCCCAGCTGCCATTTTTTAGTACGGAGCAAAGCTGTTTCTTTCCTTCTTTTGCAATAGGATACATGCGGGGTAAGTTTTCATAGAAGCCGCCGCCTGTTACATGAACCATTCCGTGAACGCTTCCTTTAAACTTTTTTAGCACTTCCATAACAGGCTTTACGTAAATGCGGGTAGGTGTTAAAAGAACTTCACCAATCGTCTTTTTTGTTTTCTTTCCGTTTTCTACGTACGGGTCATTAAAATTCTTTACAAGCTTTCTGACTAAAGAAAATCCGTTTGAATGACAGCCGGTGCTGCTTAATCCTATCAGAACGTCTCCTTCTTTAATTTTAGTTCCGTCAATAATGTCACTCTTGTCTGCAACACCTACGCCAAAACCTGCAAGGTCATATTTTCCGTCATCGTAGAAGTCCGGCATTTCCGCAGTTTCGCCTCCAAGCAGGGCACAGCCTGTTTCTATACAGCCGTCCGTAACACCCTTAACAAGTTCCGCAGCAACCTTTGAGTCAAGTTTACCGCAAGCAATATAGTCCAAGAAGAAGTTTGTCTGAACTCCAGAGCAGAGAATGTCGTTTACACTCATGGCAACACAGTCAATTCCAACGGTGTCGTACTTTTTAAGCTTAAAAGCAATGTCTAATTTTGTGCCAACGCCGTCTGTTCCACTTACCATTACAGGATTTTTTAGTCCCTTTGGAACAGAAAACATTCCGTTAAAAGCACCAAGTTCTGTAAGCTGACCCGGAATGCGGGCACGCTCAGACTGCTTTTTATACTTGTCTACTGCTTTGTAACCTTCGTTTACATCAACACCACTTGATTTGTAATCGATTTTGCTTGCCATATATTCTCCTTAAGGCTTGAAGTGTCCACACTTTAGCATATTACAAAAGCTTTGCAAATACATTTAAAGCAAAAAATCAACTGGTGCGGTTGCATTAAATTTTACAATAGTTTTTCCGTCAATCTTTTTAGACTCTCCCAAAACAAAACTGTCTGAATACCAGACATTTTTTCCCGTTACAAAAGTTAAACTTTTTACAGTTTTACCAGCCAGCGGAGAATCAGCTGAAAAACCAAATTCACAGCCCCTAAAAAGATTCTTTAAATTTGTAAGGCCATAAATTTTACCGTCAGAAGTTTCTACAAGAACGGCATTCAAGGCATTTAATTCGCTTCCGTCTACAGAATACTCTGCATCATTAAATTTTAGAGTTGTTTTTCCTTCATCTGTGTAAACAACATATTCAGAACCTTGTGTATGCTTGGGATTTTCTTTTTTTGCAATATACAAGGTACCTAAGTTTTTCTTTTCGCCTTTAATCTTACTGTAAGAAAGAGAACCATTAGAAATAAAAGCTTCTTTATAAAATTTAGGTTCCTCGTCTAAAATATAGTAACTCCACTTTTTACTCTGAAAAAGATTCTGCTTACCAGAATATCTGACTGTAGAATCTTTACCCTTTATGCTGGTTGTAATTTCAAAAACTTCGCTTTCATCTGTAAACTCAGGAGAACTTATTTTTTTTAACGTTGACATCTTTATTTTTACAGGGAAAGTTATTCCCTCAAAAGTAGACTGCTTAACATCTTCTTTTTTTTCATGAAAAGAACCATACGAAAGTTGTCCATTTGCAGCTTTTTGAGTCGGACTTGCAAGAGCGTCAAACTGTTCCGCTTCTGAAGCAAAAAAAGCTTCAAACGGAATGTTCTGCAAGACAAAAACTTCACTGTCTTTACAGGAAATAAAAGCAAAGACTGATGCACATAAAGCAAAAAATAAAAAATATCTTTTCATAAAATCACCTCATTACAAACTAATTTTTATTAGCATAATCTAACTATATTTTTTATAAAATCTTTTTTCAAGTAACTTTTACAATTATTTTTCTATATAATACAGTGCTTTTACAGTTCTTGTATGGTTTTGCCCAATCTGCTATACTCGCTCTCATGAATAACGAAATGAAAAAGGTAGACGAAACTACTCTTGAAAATCTTCTGTATCTTTCACGCTTAAGTCCGGAAAGTACAAACATGGAAACTCTAAAAAAACAGGTAGACGAAATCGTAGGTTACTTTGACATTCTTTCTAAGTACGACGACTCAGAAAATCCTTACGACGCATATCCTTCAACAGAAGCAGAAAAACTCCGCGAAGACACCATTGTTCCAGGACTAGAAATGCACGACGTAAAAAAAGTAAACGCAGAAAATTTCTTAGACGGATACTTTCAGGTTCCAAAAGTTTTGGGAGAAGGTGCTTAAGTTTTTTCAGGGCTTATTTAGGGCGTTCCCCTGCGGGTCGGGTGTTTCGGGGTTCCGGCATTCGCCTCCATTCCTCTGGAACGCTCCTCGCCCCTACACCCCCTGACGCAAAAGACAAATTATCATAAAAGGAAACAGTCATGTATACAATAAAAGAAACATCACAAGCACTAAAAGAAGGAAAAACCACAAGCGTTGAACTTGTAAAAAAAAGCATAGACACTTTTGAAAAAGACAAAAACTCTTCTCTTCCGTTAAACGCATTCATCGAAATGTACGACGATGCCTTAACACTCGCAGAAGAAGCAGATAAAGAAATTTCTTCCGCTCGTGCAGACGGAACATTAGACGCACTTTTTGAGAAGAAACCGCTTTTAGGTCTTCCATTTGCCGTTAAAGACAACATCTCTGTTCAAGGAAAACGCCTGACATGTGCCTCAAAAATCCTGGCAGGTTACGTTGCCCCCTATAACGCAACAGTTATCGCCCGCTTAAAAGATGCCGGAGCAATTCCACTCGGACGCTGCAATCAGGACGAGTTTGCAATGGGTTCTTCTACAGAATACTCAAGCTACGGTCCTACCCGTAACCCAATCAACCGCGACTACGTTTCAGGAGGATCTTCTGGCGGCTCAACGGCTGCTGTAAGTGCAAACCAGGCACTCTTTGGTCTTGGAACAGAAACAGGCGGTTCAGTCCGCTTACCTGCAAGCTACTGCGGTGTTTACGGCCTAAAGCCAACCTACGGAGTTTTGTCTCGCTGGGGAGTTGTTGCATACGGTTCATCATTAGACCAAGTTGGAATCATCGGTCACACACCGGAAGACATTGCACTTCCTTTAAGCGTTATGTGCGGACAAGACATGTACGATGACACTTCCTGCGACTTGCCGGAAGGAAAAACACTTTCAAAGCTTGAAGCCTTCACGGACGAAGAGTTTAAGGCATTAAAAATTGCTGTTCCAAAGCAGTTTCTGGAAAGCAAGGGTTTAGACAGCGACGTTGCAAAGGTTTTTGAAGCCGTAAGAGCCTGGTTTACACAGAAAGGTGCAGCCATAGACGTTGTGGACTTACCAATCTTAGACGCATCAATTGCCTCATATTACGTAATTGCCTTAAGTGAGGCAGCAAGCAACTTAAGCCGCTTCGACGGAATCCGCTACGGAGCAAGAAAAGACAATGGCGAAGGTTACGACAAGCTTTACGTAGACACAAGAAGTGAAGGTTTTGGTCCGGAAGTAAAGCGCCGCATCATAATCGGTAACTACGTTTTAAGCGAACAGTTTTCTGGAAGCACATACAAAAAAGGCATGAGCGTACGTGCCCGCATTCAAAAAGAAGTCGCAAAACTTTTTGAAGCTTACGATTTAATCTTATGTCCAACCTGCCCTACTCCATCATTTAAGCTAGGGCAGAAAGTGGACGATCCTCTGGAAATGTACCTGAGCGACCTCTTTACAACATTCGTAAACTTAGCCCGCATTCCATCCCTCTCTGTTCCATGCGGACACACTCACGGAGAAGGCGTAGAAGCAGGAATCACAAAAGGCAAAGGCGGAGAGTTCATTAAAGCCGCCCAGACAGGCCACTCAGACAGCATGCCTGTAGGAATTCAGTTTGCCGGAGCAATGTTTTCAGAAAAGAAAATTCTCCGCATAGCCCAAAGCTGGGAAATTGAACACGCCGGTTGCGGATGTCCGTTAGCAGAATAAAATTAAAAAGCGGTGCACTAAGCTTAGACGCTAAATGCACCGCTTCCTTTTTTATGCGCTTTTTTTAGAACGTGCTTCTTCCATAAGAATGACTTTCTTAATCTGGTGCTTAGCCTCCTTTAGAGAGTCCATGACACCTTCAATAATTAAAGATTCATCGGAAAACTTTACCCTCAGGAAGTCTGCATCCAACTCACTAGTCAACTTTTCCAATTCTTTTACCTTGTCATTAAATTCATTTACTAAACTCATATTCATACCCCTAAAATTATGCTGCTAATTCAAGCTTATTAAAAAACCACATCTTATTGTAATAAAAAATCTGATGCAGTCTTTTTATCATTCCAAAAAAACTTAGAACTTTCTTACCGCTATCGTATCTTTTATTTATAAAGTAAACCGGTACATTCATAGAAACAATAAGTAAATTCAAAAAATAAAAAAACAAAACATAATTAAACTGACCGTTTAAGAACTTAGCAGTAATCCCTGCCAGATACCCAAAAATAATGAGTAAGATAAACGGTAAGCTCATGTTTTTTGCACTGCGTGCCTTTATGTTTTTTATCAGCGAGAGAGGCCATGAAAAACCAAAACACACTAGCATTGTAGCTTCTAACATTTGAGAAAGCATATTACCTCCATAAACTAAGGCAACTATACCGCTACAAAAACTATATGTCTAATATATTATTTATATCAATTTAATAGATTTTAGTTATATATTTTGTTTTTACAATATGTCATTTTCTTCTTTACAACTCACTTTTTTTTGTATAGTAAGACATTAGGAGATTTATCTTATGAAAAAAAGTACTTTGGGTTTATTTATACTTACAGGAATTCTTTTTATATCTTGCTCCTCTACACTTGAAGTAGAAAACACAATCTCAAACAGTATGCATTCAGAAGATTTTACTTTAGACACAAACTTCAAAAAAGAAGCATATAGCGTAATCGGTTACGCTACAGGAAATTCAGAAACTGTCTGGTACAGCCCTAAGGAATTTAAAATTTACGGAGATACTGGGAAATACGGCTATTTTAATGAAACAAATATCAACTCAAATTTGTTAGAACGGACTTATGTCACAAAAAATCGAGAAGCTTTAGAAATAGCAAAACTTACTGCAAATTACAATCTTATACAAAACGTTTACAAAATGGGGGGAGACTCCATTTTAGAACCTATCTACATAGTTCACAAAGCTGTAGAAACAGAAAAAAATTTTTTTTTGGAAAAACTGTTACCACAAAATATAAAGTTTACGTACGTGCAGAAGTTGTAAAACTAAAAACAGAGCCTATTTCTTCAAGTAAGTAACATTTTAGCATTACGATTTATCAAGCACTTTCCTGTACGGCATAAGCATTCCTTCTGTCATTCGGTTACCGAGTTTTTTCATAACGCGGGGCTTCATCATTAAACCGACTAAACGCATAAGGGATCTTGTGCCTTTTTGTTTTTGAGGAAAATCAAACAAGCCTTCCTTCTTAAAGAAAGCGTAGTCTGCCTTCATCATTCCGCCCATCAGGTAAATTAAGTCGCGGAAAATTTTCATTCCACCAACTCCATAAAAGTTTGAACTCTGAGAGTATTTATTTTCCAGTGCGTACACCAAAAGCGAAGTCATTCTGTCTATTCGCTTTTTCCACTCAGCTTTTTCTGTTTCAGTAAAACTTTCACCCCAAGCAATACCTGTAAGAAACTGTCCTCCCACCTGACTTCTTGCTTCAAGCAAAGTCTTTACATTCTGCTCGTTTTCCATGTTTCCGTCCACAATGTAAGAAACAGGCTTTCCTCGGCTAAGCGTTCTGTGACCATTACAAAATTGTCTGTCGTCAAACATTTTAAATGTATCGCCCATCGAGTGATTTTTTATCTTAAACGCATAGAGGTGAGCATCACAAGGTATAATGTGTTCTCTAAGAATTTCTTCGTAGCCGTCTTTATAAATACACTCGCCACTAGAAGCACAGTTAAAGCAGCCAAGGCATCCGCCTTTCATTCCAATTTTAGAAATGTCAATTACTTCTGTTTCGTAAGGGAAACGAGAAATAAAATATTCAACCTGCTCTTTTAAGTCTTCATTTCCCTCAGAAAAATCTGCAACAACTGAAACCTTTATTTTTTTAGCTAAAGTTTCATCTTTTATTTTTTCTTCGTGCGAAACATTTTCTCCCATTAAAAATAAAGTCTTTCGTAAAAAAGAAACAGCTTCCTTTTGCCCCGTAATTTTAGTTAAATCTTCCATATCGCAAGAAAGACCTTCTAAATAAGTTAGCCCTAAATCTTCACAATTTTCCTTAACATATTCGTGAGCAGTTATATCGTAAAAATGCTTTGAGGTTGTAATCTGAGTTGCAAATTTTCCCGTCAAAGAAATTTCTCCACTTTCAGATTTTTCTTTTAAAAGCGAAATAAACCTGTGCAGCTGACTCGGTGCTAAAAAAGTGTATACAGGATATGAAAAAATAATTAAGTCCGCGGTAGTTAAAAGTTTCTTTGCAGAAGAAAAATCTTTTTCAAGCAAGCTGATTTTCTTTCCTGCATGAAGCACACTAAAATTGTACTCGCAAAATTTTTTCTGAAGATAAAGAGAAGTCTGAAGTGTAATAGAATTTTCACCTTTCGGGCTACCGTTAATAACAAGAATATTTTTCATAATCTCATTATATCAGTAAGGCGTAAATTTTTAAATGTTTTTTTTGACGGCACTTTTTGAGTCCCGCTAGATTTTATTAAGCACCCCGTGGTACGCACTTCGCTATTCGCTCATTGCCTTCGGCAACTAAAGATGTTTCTCCCGGGCATAGGTCTTTTGTAACACTGTATCAGCTTACCTACTTTTCAAGGCTCAAACATTCTTTTACCCACTGAATAAAGTTTCCTGTTGAAGTACCGTCGCCGTAAGTTGGGCGTTCTGCTTCTGTGTGGTACAACCCCCAAACATCGCTAAACTCAACAGACTTTACTTTAGAACCGTAGTTTACCAAGGCAAGGTAGTAATCCATCTCTGTGCTTATCGCAGTGTCTCCCTGAAAGATTCCTGCATGAATTCTCCAGTACTTTGCAGGAGTGCTTGTCTTAAAGCCTTTATATCCGCTTGAAAGATAATACATCGGGTTATACATATTGTGCCTCTCTTCCATCGTAGAGCCGAGTGCATCTTTCTTTGCAAGGTCAGAAGCATACTCATCTGCCTTTTCATTTCCTGTTTCTTTAAGAGCCTCTGTCATAAGAGAGTCAAAGTGAACTCCTTTTCCGTCTCCAAAACCAAAAAGAGTGTTTTCCGGCTGAGTTCCGCTTAAGTCATCAAATGCACCTACGCTTTTTTGAAGCTGTTTTACGTTACGCATAAATGCTTCTACGCTTGTAATTGTTGCAGTGTTTGTTTCTTTATCGTAATTCACCCATTCTTCGTTTGCGTTAAGGGCGGCAATGTATTCTTCTACAGTATTATATGTTCCGGATAAATCCACATTGTTGGACTCACCTTTTCCGCGTTTTACTCCGTCCAAATCTTCCGCTGCCGGTGGATTTCCGTGCTCAGGCTGACCTTCTCCCATTCCGTGTGGAGGAAATCCGCCAGTCATCATCATATTGTTTCCCAGCGCCTGTTTTTGATTTTCTGCATTGTACGGAAATTCTGTATCAGAAAGAAAATCATTCAATGACTTTTCGATTGTCTTTTTAAGGTACTCATAGTAGCTTCCAGCGTGGTAAAGACCGTCCTCTGACTGCTCCAATGTAAGAACATTTCCATCTTCATCTTTAAGCCCAAGCGAATTAATGTACTCTGCAAACTTTACGGAAAGAGAATTTGAGAGAGCCTTAGTGCTTTCGTCTAAACCTGTGCGTGCCCCACCAAGTTCCCATTCGTAAGCGGCGTCAGCAACGTTTAAATTTGTAATTGGGCACCAGTCCATGCTTCCCATAATTGCATCGCTTACACCTTCTACTGCACCGATTGCCTTTAAGTAAGGTTCAAATTCTTTTGCATCACCTGTTGCACCCATAAGTGCACTCTGTGCTCCACCGCCAGACATTCCGAATGTAAAAAATCGTTCTGTGTTTCCAGGAAGTAAACTTGCATTATAACGTACATAGCGAACAGCAGCTTTAAAATCTGTGATTGCAGAAGGAATACCATGGTCACGTCCGCGAGCACCAGCATACACAAAGATAAATCCGTTTTTATTATACTGAGAAACTTCTTCCTGATATCCACTTGGAGCTTCAAGGGCAGAATAACCTGGAGTCTGAATTGGCATTACAAAAGGTGCGGTTTTAACTGTAAGGCCTACGACCTCACCTCTTTTGTTTACCTTTACAGTGTATGTTCCGTCGGCATTCTCTGTTGCATTAAAATATTTTCCAGGAACATAAATGCCAAGCGTTTCATACCCAGCATCTGCCGGGGTAGCAGCATAAGAAATGCCTACCTGCCAGAACACGTCATCACTTTCGTCATAATTCCATGCAGTCATATCGATTTTAGGCAATGAAGTCTTTGCAGAACTGCAGCTGGTAAAAAGTGCGGCAGAACACGCACACACTGTAAAGAATGAAGAAATCTTTTCTAAAGCGTTCATAAACTGCCTCCAAAAGTTCATTTATACCTTAATGATAATTCTTGCCTAAAAAAAAGTACAATGCTATTTTTTAACTACAGTATGCAAAAAAGGCATACTGTGATATATTTAAGCAAGTGGAGAAAACTATGGTTGACTTACATCAGTTAAAGCAATTTTTATGCGTTGCAGAATATGGAACTGTTTCAAAGGCGGCGGAAGAGCTTAACATAACGCAGCCTGCACTAAGCCGCTCTCTGCAGAATTTGGAATGTGAACTTGACGTAAGCCTTTTTGCAAGAACAAAAAATAAAATCGTACTAACGGAAACCGGTGTAAAGACTGTAAAGCTTGCCCGTAAGCTTTTAAGCGAGGCTGAATCCTTTGAAAAAAACGTAAAGGATTATTTTAGCGCTCACAGCACAATTCAGATTGGTTCTTGTGCACCATGCAAGGCACTTAAAATTTTAGAAGACTCTGTCAAAGAATTTTTTCCTAACATAAAATGTTCATCAGAAATAGAAGAAGAAAGTAAACTCTCTGTAAAACTCTTAAAAGGAAAATACCAGCTCGCACTTCTTTCAAATTCTCTTAACGATGGCACAGTTGAACAGGTTGCATTTTACAAGGAACAGC
>CALFIX010000011.1 GCA_937877515.1 uncultured Treponema sp. | reverse complement strand
CTTAAACAGAGCATTTTTTTATTCTGCAGAACTGGAACGAACAAGACGAATACCGAAAAAGCTGTAGCGGTAATACGGGTCGTAGTCGTACCGGTAAGCAACGGTGCAGCAATTCGCATCGTTGTACCAAGAGCCACCGCGAAGACCGCGGTAAGAACCAGACGAGCCACCCGCAGGGTCGCTTTCATCACTTGCTGCATAACTTCCATACCAGTCGTAGCACCATTCCCACACATTTCCGCTCAAGTCGTAAAGTCCATAACTGTTCGGCAGTTTGCCCTTTACCTCATGCGCGGTGCTGCTTGAGTTGCTTGAATACCATGCATATTTTCCTGTGTCGCCCGCATTTGTGCCGTCATAGCCCGCGAAAACATAGACGCTTGTATCTGAGCTGTCACCGTAGCCGTTCCAGTTAGGATTGTCCTTGTAGCTTCCAAGGGCGGCATATTCCCATTCTGCCTCGGTAGGAAGGCGGTAGCCGTTTGCAGATGTGTCCATCAGAATGCCTGTAGTTGTGTTGTTCAAAACGTTGTTAGAAGAAGTACCGTCATAGTAGTATTTTCCTGCACTCGTTATTTTAATGTTTGTGGCAAGAGTATTAGAGTTGAGCCAGTCGGCAGGGTCTGTTTTTTTCTCTTCCCCAACCGTAATGTAATACACTGGGGTAAGACCTTTTGCCTTGCTCAAAAGATTGCAGTAAATAACAGCCTCGTACCAGTTCACATAATAAACAGGATAGTTTTCGCCTTTTCCATACGTGTTGCTTGGCTTGTATGAAGATGAAGTATCTTCTGCTCCGTAGTAGGTCATGTATTTTTCCCATTCGCCCTGAGTTACCTGGTGGTCGCACATGTAGAAGACCTTTGTGAGGGTTATAGTGTAAGCTGTGGCAGTTGAACTAGAAGCGCGCTTGAATGAACCTTTTGGAATTTTTACAAAACCGTCTAAGTCTGCAAGAGTTGCCGTGTCCAGTGTTACGGTGTAACTTGAGTCCTCTGCGGGATATGTGGCTGGAAGGTCGCTTTTGGCAATAAATGAGCCGCTTGGAACTTTCGCATTTACGCTGGTCAAATCAATGCTGCTTCCGTAAAGTCCGGTAAAAGAATCCGAAATTCCGCCTGTAACCGTAATGGTAACGCGGTTTCTGTCGTAGTAGACGTTCACCGCGTAAGTGCCGTCTGCCTGCAGGCTTTCCACAAGTCCTTTTGCCTTAAAGCCGTAGAAGGTCTTTGCGATGGCAGAAAGCTTTGTTCCGGCAGCCACGGTCTGTGCTGTCTCTATGGCAACATTGTTGCCATCCTCGTCTGTTTTGACCGTGCCTTCCTCATCTTCCTCGTAGGTTACTTTTGAGTAACCAACTCCGCTTGTGTTCTGCTTCCAGTGGTAGACAGCCGCAGCCTGGTGGCTTGTCATGTCGGTGGGAACATACTCTGTGTCCGTCTCCGTCTTGCAGGAAACAAAGCCCAAGGTCAGTGCCGCACTTAACGCGAGCACGACTAGTTTAGAAAGTTTTTTCATAAAACTACTCCTATATATAAATTTTTTATGAACCTGTTTAATAAACTCCAAAATCTGCTTTCTAGCCTTAAAAACAAAAAAAGGCATCGCCATGCAAAAGTACATGGAAATGCCTTATATGTACGAAAATTATGTGTATATGATGGTTTTTGATTTAAAACGCGTGCAGCCCACGAAATGATTGTGGGCGTAGTTACCGCTAAGCGGTCTGCGGTCTGCGGTCTGCGGTCTGCGGTCTGCGGTCTGCGGTCTGCGGTC
>CALFIX010000010.1 GCA_937877515.1 uncultured Treponema sp. | reverse complement strand
GCTTAAGATGGGCAGTGAGAGGATCGAACTCCCGACATTCTGGGTGTAAACCAAAGTCAAATGTCTTGCGTTCGACCCACTTCTGCCAAGTATAAATAACAAATTTATAGAATAATTAAAATTCAGGACATAAAAATGACTTGTTACGGTTATGTTTCCGTTTTGGAAGGATTATGTAAGCGTTGACGGGTCGTTTACACAGGCGTTTCAAAAACGGCTAATTCAAAAAGCCCATTTTTGTAAGACACCCGTCATGCAAGAATGGGCTTTTTAATTTTTAAACAAAGGGAAGGTAGCTAGAATGTCTGGGCGGGCAGAGATAATGCCTTTCCTTTGTTTTTTTAGAACCGAGGTGTTTTTATGATTATCACATTTTCATCAATGAAAGGCGGAGTTGGAAAGCCAACTAACGCAATCTTGACAGCGGCAAACCTTGCAGCACGTGGCTTTAAGGTTTTGTATTTTGACCTTGATACAAACAATTCAGGTACAATGTACTTCACACAGGGTATCGAAGGAATCGAAGAAACGATTGAAACGCACAATGTTTTTGAATCGCTTTCGCATAACGATTATAAAAAGTACGTTGTTCAATCCAGAATTGAAAATATAGACATTATTCCAAGTCATCTTAATATTTTTAAGTTGAGAGGAATCGGTTACAATGAACTTCAAAAAACACTTAGAGGTTATGACCAAGAATACCAGTACGTTGTAATCGACACAGCTCCTACCTATGACAATATTGTAATCAATGCACTTTTAGCAGCAGATATAATTATTACACCAATCAAATTCAGTTCCTTCGATTTTTCTACCGCAAAATTTCTTCAGAAACAGCTTATGGATGACGCTCCAAATCAGGTAGAGAAGTGGTATCTTCTGTATTCAGACTGGCAGCAGAAGTTTGCCAATTTTGAAAACGTTCCGCAATCACAGTTTGTACGCTTCTTTGAAGAAAACTTCCAGAATATCTTGCAGATTTACATTCCAAGAACAGATGCAGCTTCCAAATACACTCAAATGGACACGAAAATCAGCACGACCAGCAAAGTTTCAACAACAGCAAGAAGCCTTGCCATTGAAATCAATAAGCTTGTAAATATGCTTACAGGTGAAGAAAGCGAAGATAAATGGGTGGAGAGGTTTTAATTTTAGTATGTATTGATGCTGTTTTGAGTAATTTTAGATTAAAACATTTAGAGAATGAAATTGAAGATTTAAGAAATCAACTCAAAGAATTACATTCAAAACTTGATATGGAGTAATAATTATGGCTAAAACTTTAAATATCGTAACTAATAGTAAAAAAGGTGGACTTCCTGTCGCAAATCAGGGACTTAAATTATCAAAGATTCTTGCAATCGAAAAAATTGAAGAACACGAGCAATTTAAAGAATTGTATTCGATTGATGAAGATTTGCTTGGTCGTATTGCAGAAGATATGAAAGCCAACAAGTTTGACGCAAGTCAGCCTGTTCATATCTGGCTTTACAAAGATGAAGATGGAATTGAACATTATTACCTGATTGACGGTTACACACGTGTTAAAGCAGCAAAGCTTGCAGGACTAGAAACAGTTCCATATTTTGAGCATAACTTTGAATCTTTTGAAGAAGCCCACAGATACGCTCTTCATCTTCAGGTAGACCGCAGAAACTTGAACGGCATGGATTTGCTTCACAATATCGAAGCTCTTATGGGAAGTGAATACATTCAGAATATGAAGGGCAATAAAAACGCTGCAATGGGCGAAATGCTTGGAGTTTCTGAAAAGACTATCGAACGAGCCAAATTCGTAGAGAAGAACGCTTCCGAAGAACAGATTGAAGCAATCGAAGCTGGCGAAGCAACTGTCAATTCAACTTATGATGAAATCAAGGCTGAAAAGAAAAAATCAAAGACAAAAGTAAAACCTGAAGAAGATGATGATATTTCAGACGCTCTTGATGATTCAGATGGTAATCCAAAAGCCGTAAATGTCAAAAGCCGAGATATGTCAGAACATTTCAATGTAGGGCAGGAAAGTGAAATTGATAAACGGCTTATTGAACGTTATCAGGAAGGATATGTTGAAGGTTTTGAAAAGGCAGCTTCTTATATTTTCTCACAGCTTAAAAACAATGTTTTCTTAGAAGAAGTTGAAAAGGAACTTTCCAAAGCGAAAAAAGATTTTAAGAAACTTTCTGCTTTTGTTCCAAAGGAAGAACCGCAACCTGATGAAGAAGAATATGATGGAAAAGACCTTCCTTTTGAAGATGATTCTGATTCAGAAATGGATAGCAGTTTTGACATTGGATTTGCAGAAGAATAGGGGAGTTTGTTTTGAATAAAAAAAATAAAACTACATCTTATATCAAGCAGCGAACTCTAAGAATTCTTTGCCGGGAAGCTGGCTACCAGCTTTACAGATTGCTTTTGAATCTTGTAAAGGGGAGAAAATAATGGGAATGTCGCTTGAACAGAAGATTCATGACTTTGGTTTTGTTTCTGTTATAACACAGCAGAGAGAAGCTAAAGCTTATGAAAGAGAAAATAGCAGTACAGAAGATTATGTTGGAAAAATCACGGCAATTTTTTCACCATATCTTTCTACAAAGATTTCTGAAAGTAAATTCATGGGCTTGCAGGAAAACATTAAAAAAATTGTTTCTGAAATAAAAAGTAAAGAATTAAAAAAATAAGAAGAGAAGGGTGGTATGGAAGATTTAGAAGATGAAAAAGATTGCTTTTTCAGTATACAAAGTTTTATGACGAGAAAACTTAAACTTAAAAGTAATGAACTGATTATATGATTCAGTCTGCAAAAGTGGAAGAAGTTGAAATAAATGAGAAATCTGCACTATATATAGCGGACGCGACTGGTAATAAACCTTATATATAGTGTAAGCTTTGGGAACCTGATACTTTTGCAGAACGAGTCATTATATATGCTCTTATTCACGGATTTTGTCAGGATGGTCGCTCGTGCTTTTATGGCTCAATTAAATACATCATGGCAAACACCAATCTTTCTAAAGAAACTGTCCTTACCACTCTCCAGAGCCTTGTCAAAAAAGGTTTAGTTATCAAAAAAGATGTAAAAAATTACACGGCTTTTGATAAACAGAAAAATGCACAGGGGGCACAACACTTCTGTCTTTATTATACAGCTTGGTCAAGACAGCCAAATAATGCGGGTCAAGAAATTGTACCCGCAAATGAAGAAACTGTTTCAGAAGATTTTACGGGTCAAAATTCCGTACCCGTAAATGAAATTGACGGGTCAAGAAATTGTACCCGCACGGGTCAAAATTCCGTACCCGCCGGGTCAAAATTTTGTACCCGCACGGGTCAAGAATTTAGACCCAATAATAAATTTGATAATAAAGCTGATATAAATTCTGATACTTCTTCTGATCCAAAATTGGAACAGAAGAAAGTACAGTCAGAAATAAAAGCAGAAGCAGAGCCTATATTTACAGAATTAAAAAAACTTTTTGGTGGGCATCTTGTTTTTGATGACAGTTTTGTGCCGGAAATACAGGAACTTTCTAAACAATTTGAACTTTCAACAGGTGAAATATTGGATTATCTGCATTTTGTATTTGATAGGGCAAATGAAAAGAAACCTAAATCGCTGACAAATATGTATTACAAAATGGCAAAATCGCCAAATATCATGCAGGATTTTGTTTTGACATTACAAAAATCTGAAAATCATACTTCCAAACTTGCAGTTTGTCCTGTTTGTGGTGCAAGAACTGAAATGTACGAGAATTGTTCTTGCTGCGGTTTTGATATGAATGACAGTTTTGATAAAGCAAAAGTTGATATTCACAAACAGATTGCAAATCTGTCAGAAGAAAAACGAAAAGATTTTGAAAAAGAATATCAGGCAGAACTTGAAAGACAGGCTTCTTATGGTATTTCAAGCGTTATCCAAAGCCCAGCTTTGAGAACTGATTTTCAAAACAGAATAAATGCTATTTATCGAAAATACGGAATAACGGCATAGGAGAATTCTATGTTTGGGAAAAAATATAAAAATGAATTTTTAAAAATGTTTGAAGAAGTTAATTCTTTTTCAAATGAAGATGAAACTGACAAACCAAAGCTCATAAAAGACATTGTAAAACTTTTTATCAAAAATTTTAGACACCAGTCTTTTCAATACCAGCTTGTCTGGTCAGTCAGGATTTTATGCTGGCTTTTAATCTTTGCGATTTTCATTATGGGAATTGTTATAAGAATTAAAAATATATTTTAGAACCGACACGTGTCGGTCGGTTCACCACAAGGAGTTTTAAATGACAGACCTGAACAAAGTTTTTTTATACGGTCATGTAGTACGGGATGCAGAACTGAAAAGAACTTCAACTAACCTTAGTGTTGCAAGTTTTTCGATTGCATCAAATTACAGCGTAAAGAAAGCTGATGGTACTTATGAAAATAAGGCTGACTTCTTTCCTCTTGCTATTTATGGAACTTTTGCAGAAAAAATGCTTCCAAAATTATTGAAGGGTCAGAAGATTCTTATCGAAGGTTGTATTCATCAGAACAAATGGGAAAAAGACGGTGTTAAACACAACGATACCAGAATTTCTGTTCTTAAAATCCAGATTATTTATGATTCTAAAAAATCTGATGCAGATTCAATTTCTGCTCCTGCTGCTGATGAAAACACATCTTACGAACTTACAGAAGAACAGCTTGCGGAAATGTATTCTGGTGAAATGTCTGAAAGTGATATCTTCTAATGAAAAAACAAGTCATTTTTCAATTACTAAAACCTATTACACGCTATGTTGAAAGAAAAATGGCTTACTTGTTCTTTTTCCTGAACAAGCATTTTACCCCGCTGGCTATATTGGTTTTGATAATTCTTGGAACAATTTTTTTTCATATTACAAATTATCTTTTTCGTTATAACCATGCGGACTACTGGAACTGGAAAAGCAGGGCAATAACAACATCGTTTTATTTTGCCTTGATTTTAATTGTTATAAAAATACTGATAGGAATTAAGTGAAATGAACCAGATTATGATTCACGGAAAAATCACTAAAGCGGCAGAAATGAAGCTGATTACAATTAACAATGAGCCTGTTCCTGTCGCTGTATTTACAGTTGTTGATATTGGTTTGCCTTACCAAAATATTGAGCCTACATATTTTTCGGTAAATTATCCGAAAGAACAGGCAAGTTTTATCAATAAATATCTTGTAGAGAATAAGGAGGTTAATGTTTACGGAAGTATGCGACAAAAATACATCAAAGACAAAAATGGTAACAGAGTACCACATTATTTTGTCCGGGCAGAAATGGTAGAATTGCTGCCAGTATTTTCGCAAACTTACGGTGAAAATAAAAATGACTGAAACGATTACAGTTCCAATCGAACTGGATTCAAAAAGTGTTGAAATGCTTAATTCAGTTCTAAATGTAACGGACTTAGACGATTTAAGTATTTTTATTGAGGATATTTTAAAGAAAGCAAATGAAATATCTTTAGAATTAAATGCAAAGCAAATAATGAAACAAAATCCTTTTTCACAAAGATATTTGTAAAAAGGTAAAACGGGTATTTTTTAGGAGTAAAAAAATGAAAAGTTTCAAATCATATCAGCATCAGAGAATTTTGCTGTCAGACAAATCAATCGCAAATGGCGATTTTATTATCGAAGGTGAATTTACCGTAAGAATTAAAGACGGTTTATTAAATGATGTAGAGAGTGAAGATGGAGAAATTCTTCCAGCAATTTCTACCCCAGATTCAACTCACATTGAACATTGGAAAGACGGTGTTTTACACTGTGAGTTTGAACCAGCCGTTATCGACAATGTTGATAATTATGAAGAATGGTGGTTAAACGGAAAACAGGTTACAGCTGAAGAAGCAAAAGCAAAGGCGGTATAATGACAGACGTAGATGAAATTATGGCAATAAAAGCTGCATGGAATGAGAATGAACTCTTTCAGCAGTCATCATCTCCTTTTAAACAGTATCAGCTTGAACAGTTTTCTGCAAATGACGAGGTTTTGACAGGTAAACATTCAAGAATGGAAACAATCAATGGAAAAGAAGTTTTAGTTATCTATAACTTCAATAAAGATGGATTGATTCATTCTGAGGATAATTTACCCGCTATCGAATATCCGATGCACTGGGAATACTGGGAAAACGGATTGATTAAAGAAGTCGCAGATAAAGGTGGAGATACAAGGGAATACTGGGAAAACGGTGTACCTGTAAAAATTGAAAGAAATCTTTCAGATGAAAAATAAAACTTTCTGAGAACTTGCAACAGTTAGTTGTAAGTTCTCAGTTTTTATAAGGATACAAGGATTAACACAATGACAATGACAACAAATGCAAATAAATCTGTGCAATCACAGGAAAATATTCAGGAAGAAAAAAAAGAAGAAGTTACAGAGCAGAAAGAAAATCCGGCAAACATGATTACAATCGACCGTACAAAAGCAGAAAACTTTCTTATGATTCTTACTGAATGTACAAAAGATATTGAAGAGCTTAGAGAGGTTACAGATAAACTTATTGCTGATAAAAGATTTGCACTTGATAGTTTTCAGAATACCACTTTGGAAAAGTTTAATGCACTTATTGATTCTACAAAAGAATTATCCAAAAAAATAAATGCAACAGAAAGCTATGAAAACTATTTACAGGAGCAGATAAAAAACGCTGATATGACCAAGCAGAACAGAATGCTTGACCAGCAGCTTCAGAAAGAAAGAGCAGACCAAGCAAGTTTCAGAATAAATGTTGAAAATATTTTAAAAAATCTAAATGACCTTTTGACTTCTGAACTTGATAATATGAGAAAACGTGTTGATGATTTGAAAGTTGAAAATGAAATTATTGAAAATCATCTTTCAAAATATACAGAAAGTCTTGAAACAGTTTATCAGCAATATTCAGAAAAATATGAAAATTCTGTCAGAGATATTAAGGCTTTGTTTGATACAAAACTTGAAGAAGCTTCTGATTCTTTACTTAATGGAACAACTGTACAGCAGAATAATCTTAAAGCTAAAGCAAATGACCTGATAAAAGAATTTACAGAAAAATGTCAGAAAGATATTGAAATTATAAAAAATCAATCTTTGGACTTTCTAAAGCAATGTCAGGAACAGAATAAAAAGTTAATTGAAAAAGTTCCTGAAGTAAAATCAAAGAAAATCATAAAGAAAGACCTGATTTATTATCTTGTCGCAGCAACTTGTATTGCAAGTTTTATAGCACAAGTTATATTCTAGAAATATGAAACTACACAGATTTTTTATTTTTGGAATTATTCTCTTTTTAATATCAGCCTGTAAACTTGAACGTGCATATTCAAATCTTCGGGCGGTCAATTCCAGCTATAATGCAAACTATGAAGATGTAATTACAAATATTTACGTTTCAAGCGGAGCTACAAATGATAATTATGTTTCTGTTTGGAATGGTAAATTAAAATCTGGCAATTCTATCTTAATTGAAATCGATAGCGGAAATTATGGAGTAAAATTTACAGGTACAAGATATTACACTTCTGGAATTGAAAAACCGATTGATGTTTCAACTGGCTATAAAAGTCCAATCCGCTTTGCTGATTTCTGGACTTTTAAGTTAATTTATGACGGTGAAGGTTTATACGCAAAGGAAGAAGATTAAATTAGAAAATTAGATCCGGCTTACAGTCGGAACTAATTTTCTAACAACCTCTATATCTTGCTTCAATAATTAAAACATAAAATACCGCATAAAAGAATTCATATACAAACGAAATAATCTTTTTCAAAATCTTTAACATTTCTTTATCCTCTTTTGTTTTTCCAAGTATTTTGAATATCTTGTAATATCAGCTTTTTTACAAACGTGTTCTGTAAGCGTTGTGTAATCAATCTTTTTACGCTTCATCATAAAAACAGGTTTTCCGCATTTTGCACAGACTTTTAAGCCTGATTTTACAGGGGCATTTTTTTTATCTTCCTGACAAAAATGAGGTTGCCCAGTAACATCATAAGGAAGCCATTTACCGTTAGCAGTTCTGGTATAACTGATTTCTGTACCGCAGAATCTACAATAACTCATGCTGTTTCTTCCTGTTTTCATCAAGTCGCTGAAATACATCATCAATTAAAGAACGAATAGAAGTTTCTTTATGATAATTAGTCCATGCGTAATTCGGATAATTATGTTCTCTTGTTTTTTCATCCTGATAAATAATCTGTTTATCAAAATCGGCAGCGTGCTGAAGCTCCATTCTTGCACCTTTACTGTTTTGCCAGTTATCAAGCATATAGACGGCATCGCAAACATCAATCATTGAATAGCAGATATAAAGATAATCTTCATGGCTTACATCTTTGTAATCTGGTAGAACAGTTGGAATGAAAACAGAATGACCTTTATTAACAAGAAGTTCTTTAGCAGCCTGAAATTTCTTCTCAACCGCACTCCTCTCTTCTCCAGTAATTTTTCCTGCTACATAAATCTTCATTTTGTAACTCCTTTTTCCTGATAATATCGACAAGCTGATTGCTGCGGATTTTTCAAATAATATCCCGGACTGTACGGATATTTCAGTTTATTAATTGAACAGATAAAATTACTCTCCTTAAAAGTTTGATGTAAGAACGCACAGGTTTTACAAATCCTAATCACTTTTTTACCTCTTTGAACCGACACGTGTCGGTCGTACTTTTTAATATAAGCCGAATTGTTTGGGTATGGTAGAATCCGACAACACCACACTTTGACGTTAATTTAATCAGCAGAAGAACTTCATCGTTCACGTCACCCGCTCCTGCGACTTCGTTTTTATGGCGATTATACTCAAACGAAAACAAAACCATTGAGTACAATTTAAATAAGTAGATTTCTATTTTTCTATTCTTTTTTCTCAAAATCTTCTCGCTCAAACAAATCCATTCTTCCCTCATTTTTTAAGTAACTTTAAAATGCAAACCTGATTTGATATTTATCATCAAGTTCAAACTTACAATCAAATGCTTTTCCAGCTTTGCTGATACAGTGTTTGATTCCTGTTTTTTTACCCTCACATAAAGCAATCACATCTTTTTCAGAAAGCTTTGCTCCGGCTATTTTTTCCCAAATATTAAAATCGCAGCCTTCTTTATATCCTGAGCAATACCAGTTCATTTTTCCTTTTCTGATTTCATTTCCACAGACTGGGCATTCTGTAACAAAATCTTTTTTTACAACTGGTACAGAAATCTGAACATTCTGCGAAACTGAATCACGAACAAAAGTCTTTATATCATCAAGGTATTTGTCTGGATTATCATTCATTCTTTCTTCCCAGTCAGTTGTTGTTGAAATGTCTGCCAGTGATTTAATCGAAGAAGAACGTACAGCCTTGAGCAATAAAGAGCCAAGTTCCGTACAGATAAGATTCTTCTTTTGCAGCTCGATATATCCTCTTTTAAGAAGATAAGGAATGAATGTATGACGTGTTGCAGCTGTTCCAAGTCCGATAAGTTTACGACCGACACGTGTCGGTTCTGTTGTATCATCATCAACCGACACCTGACGGTTCATTTCTTTTGGATTTTCCATAAAGCTTAAAATGCTTGCTTCATTAAAATATGCTGGTGGTTTAGTCCACTTCTCTTCTGTTTCAATATCAGAGAGAATAAGAGCGTTCCAGTTTATGTTATCTAATGACTGTTCCTCTTCTTCATTTTCCTCATCTTCCTGAACTGACACGTTTCGAACGTCTTTGAAATTCATTCGGAAATTAAAATCATCAATTATTTTTTTCCAACCAAGCGAAATAATTTTCTTTCCGGTTACTTTAAATTTTTGTTCTTCCACCTCAAGAATGTAAGTAAGTTTTTCATATCGTTCTTCTGGTAGAAATGCTGTAAAGAATCTTTCAAGAATCAGATTGTAGATATTTTTTTGTTCCTCATTTGCTGATGTTGGTAACGGGTTCAATGGAATCAAAGCGTGATGTGCTTCAAGTTTTGAATCGTTGAAACAATGCTTGTTTGATAATGTTATCTGCATTTCATGTGATAATTTTCGTTCTTGGGAATTTGAGTCATAAATTATTGGCGATAATTTATCCGCAACTTCTTGACAGAGTTCAACGTTTCCGCTTCCCATTACTCTTGAAGGCGTTCTTGGATAAGATACACATTTTAATTCTTCATAAAGCGACTGAATTATTTTAAGTGTTTTATCAGCAGAATATCCGAAGTATTTAAAAGCGTCTTTTTGAACTGCGTTCAAATTATAAAGCTGTGGCGGATTTGTAACTTTTTTTTCAATCTTGCTGTCTATAAGTTTTGCAGATTTTCCGATACAGGCTTTTAATTTTACAGTCCTTGAATCATCTTTGAATCCAGTTCCACTATCTTCAAAATATATTCCTTTTACACAAACGGCAGAACCGACAGCTGTCGGTCGGAAAAATCCATAATGTTCAAAGTATTTTTCGCTTACAAAATTTTTGATTGCTTCGCAGCGTTGTTCTATTGCAGATAGAATTGCTGTTTGAACACGGCCGACTGTCAGTTTTGTTTTTGCTGCATCCGACATATAACGGCAGAAGTTCATTCCTACAAGCCAGTCAGCGTGCTGTCGGGCAAAGCCCTGCTTTGCAAGAATATCATATTCAGAAAGTTTTTTTGCATTTTTAAGTCCTTCCTGAATAACATCACTTGTAAGAGCCTGAGAAACCCAGAATCGTTTTATGGTTGAATGATTGTTTATCCCAGCCTGTTGCAGACATTCACGGGCAATAATTTCACCTTCACGGTCTGCATCAGTTGCAATAATGATGACTCGCTCTGCAAAAGTATCAGGTTCCCAAAGCTTACACTATATATAAGGTTTATTACCAGTCGCGTCCACCTCAGATATAATTGACCTTCACCTTTGCTGCAAGTACCCGGTGTAAAAAACCAAGGATTCTCTTCAAATTCCTTTGCATCCATGTATAAAGGATTATTTAAAGAGATAGTTTCATCTTTTACTAATGACCAACCAGCTTCAGAATTAAGTCTTTCAAAATCTTGACGGCTTTCATTCCAATATTGATAATTTGGGCCTGTAAGGTCATGATCTTCCGCCCAAATACATACAGAATCTGGATAATTTTGAATAGTCCAGTTATTTAATGAATGAACTCCACCGCCAAAAGGTGTATATAAGAGTACAAAATATTCATCCTCGCCATCTGACATATCTTTCCACCATTGTCGCCAGCACCAATCATCTACAGAGCCAAGTTTAAGCATATTTGTATTGTTATAATATGGATAATACAACTCTGTTATTTTATAAACTTCTTTAACTACATCTTCGCCAGAATATATATTATAAACTTTTGAATCATTAACAGAACTTAATGATGAATTTAAGGAAATAGAACCAGTTCCATTATTTATACTTGTAAACCTTACATCTTTAATTACACCATCTGATTTTTCTTCAGAAATATCAAACTTTAAACTTACAGTTTCACCATCACCTAAAGTTAATAAATTATCCTTAAAATTTGAATATTTTCCATTGCTACTAATATATGAAACATTTACATCTAATTTCTTTCTGTATAAAAAGTTTGCTTTTACTGTTTTAGAGCCGAATACTTCATCATTGTTATACTGGTTCTTAGCCAGAATGTTGCAACTATTTTTAGTTGCATTTTATATAGTTTAAGTTTATATTATTAGTATGGGTAAAAAAGAAAAGTTGATTGCAAGATTAAAATCTAAACCAAAGGATTTTACTTTTGATGAAGCAGAAACGTTGCTAGGGTATCTTACTTACACACGTTCAAACAAAGGTAAAACTAGCGGTTCTAGAGTTATATTTAATAGTTCGGATAAGCATCCTTCGATTTTGCTGCATAAGCCGCATCCGAATAATGAGCTTAAAGGTTATCAGGTACAACAACTGATAGATATTTTGAAACAGGAGGATTTAATTTAATATGAACAATCTTATGGAATACAAAGGATATGTAGGTAGTGTTGAGTTTTCTCCAGATGATAAGGTTTTCTATGGAAAAGTTCAGGGAATACGTTCTCTAATTTCTTACGAGGGAACAAATGCAACCGAACTTATTTCTGATTTTCATGCTTCTGTAGATGATTATCTTTCGATGTGTAAGGATGAAAATATAGAGCCTGAAAGAGCATATAAAGGTTCTTTCAATGTGAGAATACCACCAGAGCTTCATAAAAAAGCTGTTATTTATACAATGGAACATGAAATGTCCCTGAACAGTTTTATTGAACGTTCTATCGAAAAAGAACTTGCTGCAGTATATTAATTGTTAAAATGAAAACGGCTGTCTTATACAAAAGGCAGCCGTTTTTTTATTATTTTATTTTACTGTTTATACCAGACTGTAATATCAGGCATACCAAAACCGAACCTTCCATCGATGGTAAAACTTGATTCAGTTACACTTTTGAGCCAATGACTTCCGTCAATTTGACCGCCATCATTTACACCACTTATCTTCAGATAATCTTTTGAATTATGTGTTTGAGTGTATATAGTCCATGAAAGTGTTGAATCATGAGCTGTTTTACCAGCAAGTATTATATTAACGTTTCCTGTTCCATTGCTATACAGGGTTAGTGTACCTTTATAACTTGAACCATTACATTTCCAAGTACCTACTAATTTTTCTGCAAGAGTTTTTGTACTTCCTGAATCATTTCCTGAATTTTCGGCTTCTTCCCCTGTACCATTTCCTGCTTCATAATCATTTGTCAGGGAATATTGACAATATAAAATTGTGTCTTTTGTTAATGGCAAACTGTTTCCAAAATTATAAGAAGTTCCAGTTCCATCGGCTTTTGTATTATAGCAGTAGCAGGTAAAAGTTTTTGCAACAGAATAACCATTGCTGTTACTGTTTTTACTATAATCGTAGTTATAAGATGACTGCGGCAGTGTTATTGTACTGCCTGTCATTTCGTTTTTGTAATTCTTATAATATGAATGAACGTAATAGCCATTCTGAGGTGAGGTCGGTATATTTGAATCGATTGTAAGTTTGTAATTTACATTAGATTTACCTGTGTTTGTATTGGTATTTGTATTTTCATTTGTTGTTCCAGTTACGGCTGGATCATCGTTCGATGAACCTGCCGGACTTGCACAACTTGCCAAAATTAATGCACTTAAAATTCCAATAATTAAATATGTCTTTTTCATTATTCGTTATCTCCATTAAATGTTACTTTGTAGCCGTATTCTTCACTTCTTGACCAGTAAACTTTTGCAGCAATGTCTTTTTTATGACCATATTCATCGGCATTACTTATAAGCTTTTTGTCCTTTCTTTCAAAGAAATCAAGGAAATATAATGGCTCAGGTATTTTTCTGTCCGGGAATCTGTTCCATGTAATATAACCAGATTCATACCTTTTGTCATTCTTCTGCTGGTCAGCAATACTTTTGAACTTGTATGCACCATGAAACATATTTCTGAATACAATTTCGTAAACAGCGTTTGTTTCAATGTCTACTGCATATCCGAAAATGCCAGAACGCTTTGGCAATCCTTCTTCATAATCTCCGACAAACTTGTAGTAATAATAATGTTTTGCACCTGTTTCAGGCTGTTCCATTTTCATAAACTGTTTGTCATAGATTGTAATCTTACATTCAGCATTTCCATAGTTTACGGCTGTAAAAGAGAAGTAGTAATCTTCAGCTTCTTCATGGTTTTCAATTGTATGAATTGCTTGTGATAGCAAAACAGGAATTTCGATTTCCTTTGAAGTTGTGCTTTCAACTGCATTGGTAGTTACGCATGAAGTAAAAAGCAGTGTAATTGCTGCTATGAGAGTAAAGATGTGTTTTTTCATAAATCTGAATCCTCTTTCCTAAAAGTCCATTTCCAAGTTTGCAAGACAGCACTGAAAGTTATCAAATGATAATTCCCAGTCCTGCTGTTCGCATTTTGTCATTGCCCAAGCTCCAGCTTCCATTGCTGTCATGCTTTTAAGAACGGAAGGGTAGGCTGTAATGGATAGGGGATAGATTCTCATTCCTTTTTTGATTTCAGGAAAGCTTGGTGTATCATCATCTGGAATAAAGTTTTCCAGCAAAAGCTTTGGGTCTGGTGTTTCGACCAGAACTTTTGTTTTGATGAAGTAGACTTCAGGTAACTTTGCCTTTAATTCTGCTGCTGTCATAAAAACTCCTTTTGATAGCATTTACGGCAGAATTACCTTAGCTTTTCCAAATAATTTTGCACCGTAACAAATATTTTTTGAAATAAATCTTTACGAACAGGTTCTTAAAAATATTGTTAAAGCTTTTGACCGTTTCGTAAAGAACCAATTTTTACTGTGGATTCAGGCAGAGCCATTTTGCTACGAATCTGCTGACTGAAATTCCTTCGGATTTTGAACGCTCTTTCAATTTTTCTGCTTCAGCTTTTGAAAGTGTAAGCGTCAAATTTACCTTATTTTTTCCAGTCGGTTTTCGCCCAGCTCCAGCCCGGCTTCCGCCCCAGTTATTTTCGCCCATAAATAAAATATATATCATAGGTTTTGATTAGTCAAGTTATTTTTTCAAGTTGACTGGAGGAAAGTTTGTAAATTATTTGTAATGCAATTTTTTATGTATTATTGCAATTTATGTTTTAAGATATTAAAATACAAATTATTACAAAGCTTTGAATTGCCCGCCCAGACAAGGAAAAGTTTTGAAAGATAAAGAAGAGTTCTCCAGAACCGACCCCGATGCACACAATAAAGTCTACTGGCTTGCCGTTTTAAATTGGGCTGTGCCGATTTTTTGTGTTCTTGTCGGTTTATTTATCACCACACAAAAGTTTGCACCTCTTATGAATTACGACCCACGTGTTATAGGTCGACCGCTTTTTATTTTAAAAAGCGGTTATCGTGTATATAATCCGCTGGTTTTTCTTCTTGGTATGATTAAATATGCCTTTGATGAAACCTATTCATATTACTTTTTTAAGGCAGTTCCACCTCTTTTCTTTTCGCTTTCTCTTGCAGTTATTCTTTTTGTAACAACCAGTATTATTGTTTCTGCACATCAGAAAAATCAGCATATTCACGGTACTGCACGTTGGGCTACCGTTAAAGATTTACAAAAATTTGGAATGTTGCAGGAACACGGTGTTGTTTGTGGAGAATTGGAAAACGCAAAAGTTGGTTATCATCTCAAAGAGGAAGACCAAAGTCTTGTACTTGATTTACATAAATCAATTTTGGGTAGACCATTAAATGCTCCGCTTATATGTCATTCGGGACGTACAAATACATGGATGATTGCTCCGACCCGTTCTGGAAAAGGCGTTTCAACAGTAATTCCGACCTGTATAAACTATGGTGTTCCTTATTATCACTATGACGTTAATAAAAACTCATTTTTTGTAAAACATTTTAATAAAAAGTTAAAATTTTTAGCTCATAAAAAGAAAGTTATTAAAGGTCGTGGGTCAATGGTTATATTTGACCCTAAAGGTGAAAACTGGAACGCATCAGCAGGCTGGCGATCCAGATTTTCAACCTGTATTCCATTTCGCCCCCTTGGTGATAGACCTCTTACAGAAGAAGATAAAAAAGATGAAAAATGGAATAAACAGACACCTGAATATACAGCACATTACAATCCAATTCATGAAATCCCTGACAATCCAAATACCGCTTTTGCATGGGCTGATATGATTGCAGAAATTTTCTTTGGTGATGATAAGAAAAATGGTGGCGGTGGTGATGATGCCTCGGCTTACTTCGCTGCAAAAGCCCGTGATATTTTTACAGCTGTTGTTCTTCATATAAGATTTGCACCTGAAGATGAAATTCCGTGGAAAGAAAAGAATATGGCAAAGGTACTTGAATTTATGTCGGATGCAAGTCACGAGGGTAAAACTGGTGAGGATGCTACTGACGAGGAAAACGAGGGCTGTGGTGAAGAAATGTGTAATAAAATGATTGAAACAAATCATGGCTCAAAAACAATAGATAATCTTGTTACACTTGCTGCAAATCGTTCTCTTTTACAACCAGCAAAAGAAAGAGGTTCTACTTATTCAACTGTTTTTTCAAAAATATCATTATTCCAAGACCCGTTAATTGCAGAAGCAACAGCATACTCTGATTTCTCCATTGATGATTTTATAAACTCTGTAAACGGTATTTCTTTGTATCTGATTGTTCCTTATAACCATATTAAGCGTATTGCTCCTGTTTTCCGTATGCTCATAACCTTTATGATTAAAAAGTTTTCCGATGGTACAACAAGTGCAAACGAAGTTAAACTTAAAGTTCCATGTCTATTCCTGCTCGATGAATTCCCAGTTTTAGGATATTTTCCAGACATTGCGATGAACATGGGAATTTTAGCAGGTTATGGTGTAACCTTCTTTATCATCAGTCAGTCGGTCAATCAGATTGTAGATACCTATGGCGAAAAACATCCTTTCTTTGACCATTGTAAAACAATTATGACATACGCACCGGGTAACATCGGTGATGCTAAAGCTTTTTCGGAAATGTTTGGTAACCGTTCTGTATTGCTTGATAACATTTCATCAAGTGGTAGTAAATATCAGGTAGGTTACAGCAATATTTCCAGAAGCTCTCAGGAAACTCAGACGAGCCTTATAAATCCTGATGAACTTATGAAGCTTGAATTCAATAGATGTATTGTCATAAATCAGGGGTTACCACCATATAAAGGCAAAAAGGTTGTTTATTACGAAGACCCACGTTTCAAAAATAAAGCTTGGCTTCCAGTTCCAGAAATGGATTTCCTTTACGCACAAATGAGGAAACTTCCAAGCCATAAGAAACATTTAGTAAGAAAAAAGCCGGACAGTTTTAATATTTCGGTACAAAAAACAATAAATAAAATTAAGTCAATAAATGTAGCAGATATTATTCCTGCTGAATTTGATTTGTTTGCATAGGAGTAAAACGTTATGAATAATAATCGAGTAAAAGAAGATAATGAAAAGTTTTCAGTTCAGAAACAAATCCGCTATTCAAAAACAATGGAAGAGTTTATAAGAGCAAAAGCTCTGGAACATCATACAACGGATTCAGAAATTATCCGTCAGGCAATCATGGCTTATGTAAATCGTTCTATGAGTGATTCTGAAATTGTTCACGCTTCTATTGCGGAGAACACAAGAAAGATACGCTATCTTGAAAACAAGGTTGAGCTTCTGGCACTGATTGTTTTTGAGCAGACTAAGCAGATGATGCGGGTTTTACCTAATAAACAGATTAATGCAGATTATATGGTTGAAAAAGATTTTGAGAAGTTTAAGACAAACGTAACAAATCTTCTCAAGAAAAATCATGCAGGGGTACTTGAAGGAATGATTCTTGATGCATATGAGCAGAGTGGAGATGAAGCATAATGGCAGCAAGTTTGGATGGTTTTGGTCAACAGGTAAAGACAAATAAATGGATTCAGAATCTCACTTATGATATGAATAAAATTATTCCATATCTTGAAAATCCGAAGGTAACTGATATTGCAATCGGTATAGGCGGACAACTTATTGTTGAAGGTATTGGAATGGATAAACAGTTTACTGGTATTTATTTCTCCGATGAAGAAACAAAAAGCATTATCGTTACAAGTGCTGCAATTCTGGGAATAAATATCGACCCGGAGAATCCTATTGTTGAGGGTGTTTTACCGCTTCCAAAATGGAAGATACGTGTTGAAGGGATTCTTCCACCAAGAGCCGTCACAAATCCTATGTTCATTATCCGCAGACCTTCAGATACAGTTTTCAGCCTTGAAAGCTATCTTGAAGGAGAACGTATTTCTAAAGAAAAATATAATTTGATTGTCGAGCATATTAAAAAAAGAAGTAACATTGTAATCGGTGGTGAAACTGGTAGCGGTAAGACAACTCTTTTGAATGCTATTATAGACAAAATGATTGAGTTTACACCTGATGACCGCTTTTATATCGTAGAAGATGCCAGCGAAATCAAGTGCCATGCAAAAGACGTTATGAATATCTGGGCAGCTGGAAAAGATTGTCTTAAAGCTGTCGGAATTGCCATGCGATGTAATGTTTCAAGAATTATCTTCGGTGAGCTTCGCTATGGTGATGTAACAAATGAAGTCTTAAAGGCATGGAACTCAGGACATACTGGTGGTATTACAACAGTACACGCAAACTCGGCTTTGACAATGATTTCACGAATGAGGGATTTACTCCGTGAAGTAATTCCGGGCGAGCTTCCAGACGTTTCCCAATCGGTGCAGCTTCTTATTCATATGATTCCTACGAAGAACGGCCCGATTGTGAACGAAGTTGTGGAAACAAAACAGCTTTCAAGTACCTCATTTATTGAGGATTTAGAGAGAAATAATCTTATATAGGAGGTGTAAAACAGGTCGAAATATTCGACCTAACAGAACCGACACGTGTCGGTTCTGTGAATTATGGGCAATTCATAGAATCTTGTGCCGGATATTACCAGCAGCGTTTTTATTCTGATTTTTATTGTTAGCTTTCTGGTAATTTATAAATGCTTTGAATTTTCATTTTTATCTGAATTTTTAATTTTTATGGATTAACACAAGGAGATATAAAATGAAATCCACAAATACAAAAAATACTGAAAACAAAAGTTTTCTTAAATCTTTCAAAGGTTTTGTAACATCAAAATCTTTTATTATGTTCGCATTGTTCTCATGCGTTTTAATTTCAAGCACATTCGCAGCTAACGACACAATCGAAAACCTCGATACATGGGGAAATAATATCCTTTCTATCTTTTCATCAGGCTGGGTAAAAGCATTATGTTGTGTTGCCTTGATTATTGAAGCAATCGGTATGATTGTTGCAGGACAGCAGGGTGGCGGTGGAGCTATCATCAAAAAGTTCGGCCCGTGGATTATTGGCACTGTAATTCTTTTATCCGCATCCGGAATTACAAGTTACTTTCTTGAGGACTTATCTTTTGATGATTTATCTTTAATGGCAGAAACAACAGAAACCGTACAGCTGGTGTAAACAAAATAACTGATACAGGTCGATTTTTTCGACCTGTCAGAATAAGTCTGGAGAATAAAAAATGGAAGAAGAAGTTACTTTAATGGATTTTGCAGAACCAATACACAGAGTATTGCTTGCTCCAAATCAGATGTTGGGTATTGGACTTGCTCCGGCAATGTTTATTTTGGTTTTGGATATAGTGCTTATGAATATGGTAAGTATATGGTGTTTTCCGATTGGAATTGTGCTTTTTATTATTTGCCGTATGCTTTGTAAAAAAGACCCTTATATGCTCACTATTTTGTTTGACCGTCTTATGCAGCCGTCTATGTGGAGGGCATTATGAGAATTCCGTTTTTGGATTTTACCAAAATAAATAAAGAAGCACCTAACCAGCTAAAATACATTACACCTTATTCTTTCATTCTTTCTCCGTCTGTCTGCCTTCTAAAAAATGGTGCAATCATGACAACATATCAGGTTGAATATCCTGATTTGGAAAGCTCTTCTGCAAGCTCTATGGCAAGTATGGCAAGCCTTTGTAACAGAAGCGTAATGTCGCTTGCACAGGAAGAAGGCTGGGCGGTTTTCTTTGATGTTAGACGATACAAAACAAAAGAATATCCAGCAGGTGCTTTTTCAAATCTTGCGGGCTGGCTAATTGACCAGAGAAGGGCAGAAAACTTCCATAAATACGGAGAGCATTTTACAACAGATTATTACATTACTTTTACATGGCAGCTTCCAAGTGATATTGAAAGTAAAACCACATCTTTGTTCTTCAAAAATAAAAATGCTAAAAAAACAAAGAATGCAAAATCTATGTTTGAGAATTCCAATAATCTTCCTGTTGTTCAGAAAGAAATAGAAAACTTTCTTGATGAAGTTGAAAAGGTTATGGGAACTCTTGCAACAAAAATCTGGTGTCATCGTCTTAATGATTCAGAACTTTTTACTTACATAAAATCAAATGTAAGTTTATATAAGCAGAATCTTATATATCCGGAAAACACATTTTTTTTCCTTGATAACTTTATCTGCGATATGGATGTAAAGACTTCTATGCCGCTTAAAATCGGGGAGTATTACGTTCCTGTAATTGCCGTTATGGATTTTCCGAATAAAAGTTATCCGGGAATATTTGACCGCCTGAATCGTACAATGACAGAATTTCGCTGGACTACACGCTTTATGCCAATGTCGAAAGAAACTTCGGCAAAGGAAGCTGATAAATATCAGAAACGTATGTATTCACAGCGTAAGAGTGCCGCAACACTTTTTACAGAGCTGGCTGCTAACGTTGAGATTGACCGACAGAATCAGGGTGCAATGGAAATGGAAAGCGAAGCAAGTCAGATTCAGGCAGATATTGCAATGGGCGATTATGTACTTGGCTACTACACTTCAAACCTTATGTGCTGGGATGTAAATCTTGAGGTTGCAAAGGAAAAATCAAGAAAGTTACAACAAATTGTACGTTCCTGCGGTTTTTCAACAAAAGAGGAAACATTCAACAATGTTGAAGCTTGGTGCGGAATGATGGCAGGAAATGTCTATTCAAATATTCGCAGACCGCTTATATCAACAAAAAATATGTCAAATATAATTCCTCTAAGTTCAGCTTGGCAGGGTGCAAATTTCAATGATTTTACGCTTGAAACCTGCGGAAGTGCAGTTCCTCTTTTGACCTGTTCCACAAGCTACGGTACACCATTCTTCTTGAACCTTAATGTCCGCGATGTTGGTCACACGTTCGTGTTCGGACCAACAGGTGCGGGAAAGTCAACCTTGCTTGCCTTGCTTATGGCACAGGCTACAAAATACGAAAACGCAAACATTGTTTGTATTGATAAGCAGCTTTCAAGTCGTGCTTTTATGGTTGCTGCAGGAGGAGTTTATGTTGAGCCTGGCAAAGATGAAGTTGCTTTTCAGCCGCTTTCTGAACTTTTGAATCCTGAAAAATGTAATGACGCAGAATATCGTGAAAGTCTTATGTGGTGTCAGCAGTTTATTGAATGTTTGATTTTACAGCAGAATATTGATGTTACACCACAAATGAGTAAGGCAATCAGTGAAGCTCTTGTAAGCTTATCACTTAAACCAAGTGAAATGCACGACCTTACATCATTTCAGGGAGTTATAAACTATACAAATCCTGAAAACGGGGACAACACAATCAGAACCGCACTTGATCCTTACTGTCGTGGCGGAGCATTCGGTTCTGTTTTTGACGCTGAAGAAACTACATTAAATCTTTCAAAACTGATGACAATCGAAATGGGAAGTTTAATGCGACTTTCCGAAAAAGCAGTTGCACCAGCTTTAATGTATATTTTCCGCTATCTTGAAAAGCTCTGGACTGTACCACACGGAGAAAAACAGCCGCTTACATTCCTTTTCCTTGATGAAGCTTGGCTTTATTTACAGCATCCAGTTTTTGCCGGATTCATTCAGGAATGGCTTCGTACTTTGCGAAAGAAAAAAGTATTCTGCATTTTTGCAACACAGGAAGTAAGTGCAGCAAGTAAATCATCTTTGCGAGATACAATCGTTCAGCAGTGTCTTACTAAAATTTATCTTGCGGATGAATCTGCAATGTCGCTTGCGGACAGTTACAGAGATTTCGGCCTTACAGACAGCGAAATCGTAGCCTTAAGTGAAGCGACAATGAAACGTGATTATTACTTCAAGAATCCTAACGGCTGCCGAATGTTTACGCTTGATTTGGATGCCTTCCAGCTTGCTTTGATTTCAAGTGACCATGAACTTCTTGATAAACTTGAAAATCAATACGGGAGAAATACAACAAGGGAACTTGCCTTTGAACTTATAGACGCTGTGGCAGAAAAATATCGTTCAATCGGCAGGGACACAAGGAATCTTGATTATACAAAATACAGAAATATGCTTGTTCAGGCATCTTAAAAAAAGGAGATTTAAAATGAGAAAATTGAAAAAAAAAGCAATGGTTTTTATCTCAATTATCACATTGAGTTTATTTACACCGTCAGTAATGTTTGCAAACTACCCGGTATTTGACGTTTCAAACTGGCTTGCGGCAATCGACCGCTTTTACCAGAACTATGATATGGTAATGAATACTTACACGCAGATTGAAAATCAGATTAAGACAATTCAGCACGCAGTTGAAGTTGCAAAAGGTATTGACTGGGAAAATATCCGCTGGGACGGAGATTTTGATATTCGTAATGACATCAGGGATGCTAATAAACGAGTAAACAAACTGCTTACTCAAGTTAACAAAATAAAAAAAGCTATAACAACGCCAACAATAAATTGTGGTAATGTGAAATATTCTATTGCTGACTTGGCTGGTTGTACTACCAGTGATACATGGGAAAGCCGGAAGAATATGCTTACAGCAGTTCAAGATTACCAGTATTTTATGACAAATAATATGAAGGAAGCCGTTAATGGACTTGAAAATGGACTTGATGAAAAACAGAAAAAAGCTATCTGGCGAAAGTATGGTATAAGCCCTTCTAATTATATTTATATACAACAAGCTACAACATTAGTTGCTGATGCTGCCAGTAAAGCAGTAAATGAAGCGACAGAAGAAGCAAAAAAACTAAAAGCAGAAGAAAGAGAAGCTAGGAAAAACGCAATACTTGAAGCTGCTATGGAAAATGTTGATTCTGACGGTAATCCTACTCAGGCAGGTGTAGGACAGGCTACAATGTTTTTGACTGACCAGATGATTGATGAACTTGGAAAACTTGGCTATTCGATTGATGAAATGAATGCTCAAATTGGTGCATATTTGATTAAACAGGAAAATGAAAAAATTGCTCAACAAGATGAAGATGCACAGCAAAGAGAAATAGAATCAAAACAAAATGCAACTGTTTCCTCAAGATTCAAAAAAGAAGAATGATAACAAAAAAGTAAGGATAGAAAAAAATGGGAAATACATGGATAGATTTGCCTGTTGTTGCCGCAATGGAATATTTCAGCGGTATAATCGGTACAGCATATAAGTGGGCATCAAGATATGCTTATTTATTTGGTGTTATTGGTATTGTATGGTCTGGTATAAAAGTTGTATTAAGCCGTATGACTGTAAAGGATTTATGGTGGGACACTTTGTTTAAATGGGTCGGTTTTATTCTTCTTATTACTATCTACCCGTCTATGACAACTGCATTTGCTGCTATCGGTAACGAGATTGGTTATAAGGCAGGTGGTGGTAGAGAAGTTGTAATAAGTGGACTAAAAGGGCTTCGAGATTCATTAAGAAAGGATTTACAGGAATACGCAGAATGGGAAAAACAAGAAAAAGAATGGCTTGCTGAAAATCTTGAATCCAGTTGTAATGGATATGTCTTGGATGTTGAATTTCAGAATAGTAAAAATTACATGGATTACTTAAATAAGGTTGAAGAAAGTATAAAAACAACCAAATGGTCAAGGAAGAAAGACCAAGAAAAAGCTCTTGATATTGTTCAGGATTACAAGGAACATAGTGCAGAATATCACCTACCTTTTGGGGCACAAACGCTTGCTTGTCTTGAGAAGATTCTTATTGAAAAAAATGAAAAAGACAAAAAAGGTAATATTATTGGTTCGTATGTAGATATTGATATTTATTTGAAGGATTCGGAAGGGGAAGATACACCCTATGTTTCTCCATCAGCTTTACTCCGTGTCGCTTTATTGTCTTGTCAACTTATGAATGAAAAAATGAATACAAGATTTAGGGAAACTCTTGCAAATATAGAGGGGCGAGAAGATAGGAACAAAGTTCTTCCTTTTGATATGACAAAAGTAAAGGATAGTTTGGAGGCACATATCAGCAGGATTCCGCAAGTGATAATGGTTTTCTTCTGTTGTATTGTTCTTATACTTGCGACCGTTTTTGCTGAAATTCAATATGTAATGACTGTGTTGGAATATACAATTATAGTTGGAATTGGAGCTATTTTTATTCCTCTTATGCTTTTTGATGGAACTAAAGATATTCCGAAGAAACTTATCCCAGTCTTTACAAGTTTCTTTATAAAGTTTGCCGTAATTACAATTTGTATAATGTTTGTTTTTTACTTAATGATTCAGAACTGTTTGAATACTATTACAGATGACGGTGGTATGAACTGGGTCAGGGTAGGCGAAATTGTATTTGAATCTATGCTGGCATACATTCTTACACAAAACGCACCAAAAATTGCACAGACAATTCTTACAGGTCAGCCACAGCTTTCTATGGGTGAAGCATTACAGGCTGGAGCAACAACTCTGGGTACAGCAGCTGCAATGAAACAAGCTCCGGGAGCTGCTACAAAACTTGGAGCTAGTGGTATTAATAAACTTGGAGAAATGAAAACAAATCATGACAAGCGAAGTGCGGCTTCTTCTGCGGCTAAAGCAGAACTCGGAGATAATGCAGGATTCTTCAAACGTCATGCGGTAGGAGCAGCTGCACGAGGAGCAGTTTTTACAAAAGACCTCGCAGACCGGGTAAAAGCAAAGTATGAAAACGGAGTACGTTCTGGAGGCACAGGCTTTTCTGTGCTTGATAAAGCACTACAGACGGCAGGACTTACTGGCAGTGGCGGAGCTGGCGGAAGCGGTGGCTCTGGCGGTGGAGCAAGTGCTTATAAGCAGTCTGGACAGGGAATTACCAAAGACCATAAAAATGAGATATTAAGTACAAGTTCAAATCCAGATTTCAAGACGGCTACAAAATACGATGAACGTACTGGTCAGCAGCGTGCTATGACACCTAGCGAATGGCATGACGAAAAAGTTCAGCAGGGACAGAATGTCGGTAGCAGTATAGGAAAGTATTTTGCAAACGAAAGTCAGAAAAAGGTTGATAGTGCAGATGTAGCACAGAGCAATTCTAAAACAGATAGAATGAGTTAATCTTATAAAGCAGTTCTGAAAACAGGACTGCTTTTTTTTGATTTGTTAACTTGCTTTTTCAAGTGTGCTGTATTATATTTATTTACAAGGAGTACGTTATGGATAAATGGGAATATAAAGTTGTTGATTTTGAAAGTCCAGCTATTGCAAAAAGGGATAATTCAACAAGTATCGAAGATTGTGAAAATGAACTATGTATTTGGGGAGAACAAGGTTGGGAATTGGTTTCTGTAATACCTCATGGAACAAAAACAAAAGTGTTTTTGAAACGGCAGAAATCATAATTTCAGCTTTGTTTTTTTTGTATTACATTACATTACGCTAAAACTTGATTTTTGAATAAATACAGTGTAAATTCTTCTTGGAGGTATCTTATGGCAGAAGCTCTTATGCAAATGTATCAGACAATGACAGCTGTTGAGCAGCAGGAACTCTATGATTTTGCATTATTCATTGTTTCAAAGAAAGAAAATAAAACAAATCCTCTTGATGAATTTTGTGGTGTTATAAATGATGAAGATGCTGCCGTAATGATGTCGGCAATAGATGACTGCAGGAGATTAGAGCCAAATGAATGGTAATCTTATGGATACCAATGTTGTTGTCAGGATTCTTAATGGTGATACAAATCTTGTTCAGCAGCTTAAACAATATAATAATCTTTGTTCATCAAGCGTTGTTCTGGGTGAATTGTTGTATGGTGCTGCAAAATCTGCACGTTCAGCTGGTAATGTAATGCCTGAAAATGATATGTGGATTGCTGCAACAGCAATCGCTAATGATATGGCTGTCATTACCCAGGATAAGCATTTCGAACACATTCCCGGACTTACAGTTATAAAACTATAATCTTCCCTTAACTTCCTCAATAACTCTTGTCGTAAATCCTGCTTCTGCTTTTTCAAGTAATGTTCTTGGTAAGCTTGGAGCTATCTTAAAGCTGCAAACATTATATGGACAGATAAAGCCTGTTGTATTGGTGTTTTCTAGTTTGATTCCCATTTTGTTTTCTGGAATTATTAGGCAACAGGTGTAAAATCCGGATTTTTCATTGGCTTCGTTTTTTGAAATCACAAACAAAAGTTTTTCTTCAACCTGTATAATATCACCCTGTTCTGGAATGAAATTTAATTCAGGACTTAAATTTTCACTTGCTGTAAAAAATTCAATCGGATTTACTTCAGCACAAGCCGCACGTATAAAAATAGGTGTCGGGTTTAATATTTTTGTAGAAAATGTCGCATAAGCAGTTGTTAAAGACATACCGTATTTTTCTGCAATATCTTTAAAATCAGATTGATGTTCAGTTACATATTTACATGGCACGGCACGTGTCCATTGCGGAACGGTTTCTGGCTTGTATGGTAATTCTTCATCAGTATAAAACAGCCATTCAATAGGTGCTATTAAATGACACATTGAAGCGATTTGAATATAAGTGGGAGAACTATCACCTATTGCAATTCGGTGTACGGTAGAATGGGGAAGGTTGTTTTCAATACACCACTGTTTTAATTGTCTTTTCTTGATTAAATCAAGAAGTTTTTTTTGTGCATAAGTAATTCGTTTAGGAATCGGCAGGGACATTTTACTATCCTTAAAATAAAATCAGATAACAAAATCCGAAAATCAAAAGACATTCAGATAAAAGATATTTTTAAGATAGCAAATGAAGTTTGTTAATTCAAGTCCATACTATACTCAATCATTTTTATTACGCGATCCCGCCACTCAAAGTGGATAGGCTCTAAAAGCTGGCAGGAAAGCGTAATAAAAGTCTTTTGTTCGGTTTTATTGATTCTTGAATAAACTTTATGAGCCTTTAAGATTACGGTACGTTCCGGCTTAACAAATTGGAGTTTTACGCAAAAGTTCTCCTCGTTTTTTGCAGCTGGAGTGTCAGGGGTTATTACACATATTCCGTGTACGCTTGCATCCAGAACAACACAAGGCTGAATGAACTTTACGCCCTGTAAAAAGATTTCCTGCTGAATATCTGAAAGACCAAAAAGTTTTGAATTTTCCTTTCCGATTTTAATACGTTCTTCTTTTCGTCGGCCGAAAGAATCATATTTTTGTTCCATAAGAATAAGGTATTTAAGAAAATGTTTCAGGCTGGTACTGTCCGCAGATACAGGTTTTACATTTATCCAATCTTCACCAAAATCCAAAACAGTACTTACAAGTAAACTTGAAGTGTCTTCTCCTTCAAATAAAAACTGGAAAGATACATTTTCATTTGTTGAAAGTTCTATTTTCAGTGATAAAGAAAAAGTCCATAAGTCATTTTCTACACGTTCCAAAAAACAAAGAATATTTTTGTCATCTTTAAGAAGAGTAATGGACTTTACTTTAAGATGTTCCAGAAGTTCTTTTGTTATTTTCATACAGCTTTCCTTAATTTCTGTCTTTCTTTTTTACTCAGTTTTAATAGCTTTTTATGAGTAAAACTTTCCCACAAAACAGCTACATCACTTCTTGCAGCTCCGCTTTGCTGGATTAAAGCTCCCAGCCTGTACCAGAAGAGAAGGGGCAGTTTGAACACTTTGTGTTCATCTCCCTGTTCGTCAGTCAGTACATATAGCACACGTCTTAAATCATCTACTTTTCTTCCTCTTGCCGTAAAAATCAGGCAGAGCTTTTCGTCTATTCCCGGAAGTGTTATTGATTCACCGTCAGTTTCACTTTCCCAACAAGTTACTATATAAGCCCGGCGATATTCTTTTTGTGGAGCAGGTTTCTTAAAAGTATAAAAGACAACAAAGACTGTTCCGCCCGCATATTTGAAATGCACATATTCCTGATTCTTATCAATATGCGGGATTTCAATAACAGAGCCTTTTGAATAAATCGTGTAGGGCAGTTTTTTCATATACGGAACATCAACCGTTACTGAATATCTCATAACTTAATTTTAACAGTGAAATTTTTAAATAACAATCCCAAAATATAAAATGAGATATTGTAAAATCCCAAAACATATAATAAGATATTGTTATCAGTTTAGGCTGATTATTTCCTTGTGGAAATATATTTCGCAATAGTTTTCGCACCTTTACCCGTTCAAAAATAAAAAGGTGTTTTCTGTTTGGTACTCCTAAGGCAGATATTGAAAACTTTGCATTTAAAGGAGGTATCTTATGGCAGATACCCAGAATTCAATTAACCCTTCCAAAAATGATTGGAATGGAGCATATGTCCCAAAACATACTGCAAAACTTATCAAAGCAGGCATCGAAAACGGTACAGCTCCTTTCATCCCAAACAACGGTCAGATTTCAGCTTCTCCAATTTACAACATTAACACTGGATATGTTTTGGATGCAAACAGTCTTATTCCGGTTATCCTGACAAAAGCAGAAAAAGGTTATGAAAGTAATTTTGTCGGAACTTACGGAACTGTAACAAAAACTAATAATTCAATCAAAGAAAATGAAAAAGGTATCTTCTACAACTTTGTTGGAAAGAATGACGGAGAATTTCATCATTCAGCTTATTACTTTGGTGAGCAGATGGAAAATCCAAAACACTTTGCTGAAATTGCAGCAAAAGTACAGTTGAAAACAAAGCAGAACCTTACCAAAGATACACTCAAAATTACTTCCGCTGAACCTGTTGAATATCTTGGAACATATATTGCCGCTTGTAAATCTGGTGCAAAAATTGAAGTTGCTCCTGAAGTTGCTGAACAGTTCAAGGCTAATATCGTTGCGATTGCAGACAACGAACTTGTTCGCACAAATGCCGAAAAAAATCCAGACCTTCCTAAAGTTTCTGATTTTCTTTTTGACGTAGAAAAGAAAGCGTCAGAAATTGTAAAGAACCGTGAAAAAGAACTCGGTATCGGTCAGAAGAAAGAACAGCAGCAGAACAGACAACCTGCAAAAAAGCACGAACGTAAAATTGAAAAAGAAATGTCTGTAAGTTTCTAATTTTCGTATGGGCTATTCACTTGGGGAAGTGGATAGCCCTTAACTGTAAAAGGAGTAAAAAAGTTTAAACATGACCGATTTTTATGCAGACTTCAATGGTTTTCAAAAAGGCGGACTTTCTGCAGAACAGTATTTTTACACCCAGACTTATGAAGCTTTCAAAGCAAATGCAGAAAATAATACGCTGCCTTTTTTTAACAAAGATTTGAACAAAATACCTCGCGAACTGTCTACAGGCAAAATTATTAATAATGAAAATGCTATTGCCTTAGAACAGATCGCGAGTCGTAATGGCTATAAATCAAACCTTTGGATTTATGGCGATGAACTGAATAAGCTGCAGAAAGAAGTAGGTGACCTTTATTTCAAAAAGGGAACAATGCCAGTTCTATGTCTTACAAAATACTTTGGCTCAACTCACCTGAATGAACAGGATTTATATATTTCAGAAGGCGGAAGTAAAAGTAAAGAACAGTACCTTTACAACGTTGATTCTCTTACAGACCGTTCACGTGAAAAAATCCTGAAATACTATGAAAAAGCTAATGCCGTAGACAAAGTTTATACCAGTGAAAATTACAAGGCGTTTCAGACAAACATAAGACTTAATCAGAACGATAATTCAGCTTCCCTTAAAAGAATCAAAGAGAAGGTAATTGAAGCAAGTAATCAAAACGGAATGAATCTTGCCTTCGTTACAAACTGCCATTATCTTCACAATCTTTCTAACTCTATCGGAAAGCCGGAACTTGCAGAAATAAAAACGGCAAACCAGAAAGAAAGATGTTATCAGTCAGCAAATGCCTTTTGCGAAAAAGCATATAAAAGCCGCATAAGTTCACATAAAGCAGGTCTTATGCTTTGTACGGCACTGAACGCAGGAATTGAATTTCAGCGTATTTCAGTTGCTAAAGGCTACAACTTGGAGAATGCAAAGAAAATAGAAGAATTGAAAGTTGCGGAAGCAAACAGAACCAGACCGTACCAACGTGGTGGCTGCTGGTCATATTAAATCAAACGAGTTAAACACAAGGAGATAAATCAGAATGGTAAAAGCATATTATAATAAAGTCTTTTATGGTAATCGTAAAGAAGAAGCAACGGAAACATATAACTCTGTTGAAGATTTTATCAAAGACTGGACTAACGAAAACTTAAAAAATTACTGTTTTTCTACTAGAAAAGACGGACAGTATATTTTTTGTGGCAAACATATTCGTGATGATAAATTTACTGCAAAAATAAAAAATGATACTGGGACAAATTATTTTGAAGTCAGCGTTGATACAAATGATTTTTATGGAAATTATAAAAATATTCTGCATAGATTAGATGTTGATGGTGTTTGCTGGCTTAACAGAGTAAAAGACGAAGAAGCTTCTCTCGGGAAATCTTATAATGTTTACAAAGATATTATAACAACACCTTTTATTAAAAAGGTTATGAAACCTATCATTGATAAAATCAATACAGAAAACAATATTCAATATGCAGAAGAAGAACCGAATCAAGAAATTCCACAGATTGAAAAAGACAAATCTTTAATGACAGACCTCGCAGATGTTCTTGAAAGTGGTGAAGTAATTACAAGACAGAATCCAGCTTTAGATAGTGATGTGCGTGTTAAACGTGGTGGAATGAATGAAGGTCTTGTTCATCTTATTGACCATAGAATCCGGGAACGTGTTTTAAATAAAAATGTTCAGATGAATGAAGAACAAGCAAAATTGGAAACATCAGCTGTATTATTCCTTGCAATAGATAACATTGATAAAGTACCAGCAGTAAAAGAAGATAACGGGCATTTTGCGGTCTACAACAAAGGAATAAAAACTGTAATAGGTAAAGATAAAAATGGTAGATATGTTGTTACTGGCTATGATAACAATCAAACAAAACAGGAAGCGACAGAATCCATAAATGCGGTAATCGCACAGTATGGAAAATCGCCTGAGTTTCTCGGCATATACGCTCAGGTGGGAGCTGTCATTGCTTCCCATAACATATTACCACAAGCACCAGAAAAATCAACAACAAATGAACCAGCATCAATCGAAGTAGACGGTGTTAAACGTGACCTTCCAAATGGTCTTAAAGCTGGTTTTATAAAGGTTGTTCAGCAGAATGACAAACTTACTAACGATTATAACACAATCGTAAAAGACTATAACAAGCTCGCAGATGAATACGACAAACTTTACCAGCAGCTTCAAAACAAAAATCATAACAAAGGCAATGGTTATAACTAATTAAGGATATAAGGAGATTACACAATGAAACTTGAAATATTTAAATCATCATACGGATATTACAATTTACGAACTATAAATGGTAGACCTACTGAAGAAATGGTTAATTACCTGAAAGAAAACGGTTACCGCTGGTCAAGAAACAATAACGCATGGTATCCGGCAACAAACGAAGCAAAAAACAAAGAAAAAAATGAGCAGTTTGTTTCTAACTTCCAGAAAAGATTCTTTGATCCTGCTACACAGGAACAAAAATCTTTCGGACAAGAATTGTTTGAACGTGAACAGCGTAAACAGGCATATCGTGATGCACATGGACTTAATCAAAATAAAGAGAACAACAATAACGGTATGCACGAGCTTGAAGAAGTTGTTGATAACAGCCTTGATTATCAGGCAAATGAAACAGTTGTAAAAACTCTTGCAGAAGATATTGCCAAAAAAATCATTGGAGAAAAAACAGCTCAGTTTGAAGCCTTAATTGCTGAACTCCGTGAAGAACGAAGAAAAGACCAAGAGAAGATTTCAAAGCTGGAATTTGAACTTGCAAACAGCCGTGATGAAGGACTTTCTTATGCTCTTGATATTCAGGAAGAACAGCAGCAGCTTGATGAAGAAATTGAATGGGAACGTGAAAACACACTTACAGAGGAAGAAGAACAGGAAATTATAGAAAGTTCAAAAACTGCTGAAAAAGAAAATCCTGCCGAACAGATTTCTGGTGAAACTGTAATAGACGGCAGTCAGATGAACAAGCTTGCTGCCATTATGGATGACCTTGCAAAACTGGAAGAGCCTGAAGCAGAAAGAGATTTTAAGAAAGCTCAGGAAAAAAACGAAAGTACAGATGTTGAAGTAAGCCCGGAAGAGATTTCTATTGCTAAGGCTGTTTTGCCAACATCACAATACGTTACAACTCTCCGCTATTCAAATGGTGAAGAAGGTAATTTCTTCAAGCAGAAGATTAAGGACATTGCAGAAGTTGTAAAGAACGCACCAAAGATTTATGAAACAGACGGAGCAGAGCAGCATCCTATCGTACTCCGCTATTTCCATCCGACTGGAACAGAAACTCTTGTAACAGAAATCGGCAAAAATGGTGAAGCATACGGCTTCCAGTGTCTTAACGGTGATTATACTTTTGCAGAATGGGGATATATCGACCTTAACGAAGTTAAAAGTATTCGCATGATGGAAATTGACTATCATGTAGAAAAGGAAATGACCGTAGAACGTTGGCTCTATAAAAATCATCCTGAGATGTACCCAGAATATGCAAAGTTCGCTGAACAGCCGGAAGTAAAATCACCTTTAGACGTTGCAAAAGAAACTGGTAATGACATTGAAGCTATTTCTGAATCGCTTGGTCAGCAGAAACACTACTACTACAATCCATATTCGCAGGAGTATTTAACAATTGCTTTTGAAGATAACGATTGGCACTATGTATTCTATGATAAGGATTATAATGTTCTGAGTGATGATGTTGGTTTTACAGTTTCTTCTCCAAAAGATATTTCAGAAGTCATTGATACTGTTCTTGAAATGCGATACCACATTGACAACTTTGACCCTGAAGGAATGTCCAAATCTGAATATGAAGCAACAAGAGCAGAAAAGGAACACTATCTTTCAAAGAATTGGACTATCTGGACAGATGAGCAGGGCTTTGAAGAAATCCTTGAAACAAAAAGAAAAGCTGAACAAGAAAAAGAAGATAAAATATCATTTTTGAAAAATTCTTTAAAAAATGATGAAGAACTCAAGCAAAGTGCTTTAGTAAATAATCGTCAGGATTTAGAACTTGATGAACTTGCAGAAGGTAAAAAGGCTTCTGTCGAATCTGCTGTGAATGAATTCTTACAGATTAAAGGCAAAAAGCCTGTTGAAGTTGAACAGCTTACTTCAAAAAAAGATATTAAAGCTATCCGTGAACAGTGTAAAGAAATCTTACAGAAGCCGGATTCTGAAATCACAGAAGCCGATAAAGCAATTCTTGCTCAGTACGAAGGAGCAGGCGGACTTAACGAAGTAAATCGCACAAATGCCGGAATCCTCAACGAATTCTATACTCCAAATAATCTTGTAGATAAAGTTTGGCAGATTGTAGACGCTTATGCACCGAACGCAAAGACTGTTCTTGAACCAAGTGCTGGTGTTGGTAAGTTTGCAAACAATCGCCCTGGCAATGTATTCACTATGCACGAACTTGATGAAATTTCCGCAAGAATCAATAAGATTCTGCATCCAGAAGCAAACGTTATTCAGGGAGCATATCAGAAGCAGTTCTTTGATGCTGGTGAACGTCTTAAACTTATCGATTATCAGCAGCCAAAATATGATGTAGTTATCGGAAATCCACCTTATGGCAAATACAATGATAAGTATAAAGGACTGGGCGAGGGTAAAGAGTTTGACCGCTACGAAGAATACTTTGTTGCAAAGGGACTTGAAGCTCTTAAAGATGATAATTCTTTACTTGCTTTTGTAGTTCCATCGGGATTCTTAAATACAGCAAGCGATAAGCAGAAATATATTATTGCTTCTAAAGGTATTCTTGTAGATGCTTACCGTTTACCAGTTGGCACATTCCCAACAACAGAAGTCGGTACAGATATTATTATCTTGAAAAGCCGTGAGCATTGTATTGATGAAACTTATGGTGAAAATTGGGATGACCTTGATAAATACCTGCGAGAAGATGTTATTTTTGCAGAGCTTGGTAAACTTTCAGAAGGAAATTGGTTCAAGCAGCATCCAGAAAAGATTCTTGGAGAAGTAAAGACACGTACAAACCGCTTCGGCAAGGAAGAAGAGTATGTTGTCGTTCACGAAGGTCTTACAGTACAGGATGAATTAAACAAGATTGATTCAATGCTACCAAAGCTTGAAAAGAACATTTCCCCTGCCGACCGACAGCTGTCGGTTGAATCAAAAGAGAATGAAATCAAAGAAAGTCTGAAAGCTATAAAAGAACTTGAAGAAAAGATTTACAAGAAATATATCGAATCTGATATTCCACCAGTTTTTAGTGATAAAGAAGGATCTGCACATACTATTTCTCATGAATTAGCAAAAGGATTTATACATAAAAATAATCTTGGTAATACAGTTACTCTTAGACACCATTTATCATCTACAAACCATAATATTTCCTACAAAGAAAGACAGCTTGTAAAAGAGATTTTTGAAGAAGTTACAGGATATTATCTTCCTGCCATTGAAGAAGGTAACGAAACTGTTAATTCAGAAATTAAAAGCATTATTAAATTGTGGCAAAATGGTGAAAAACAAAAAATGGAATATTCTTCAAAGAATGATGTTTTGGCAGCATACCATGCAGTAATTACACCAGCCTTAGAAGAAATTTATCCAGATGACCCTAACAAAGTTCGTGAAGAAACATTGAAATTTTCTGAAGCAATAGAAACAATGGACTTCCATAAACTTGGTAGTTTTATTCTTTGGACTACCGAAAGAGAAGAACCTGTAAAAATTGCTGCAAGAAAAGTTTTTGAAGAAAAAATTGGTAAAACATTCCCTACTTTTGATGATGTTGATGATTCAGAAAAACGACATCTTACAGAGCTTTGGTTTGCAAAACAAACAAATGCTGCACAAAAAAGTAACTACTACAAAATGTATGACTTACATTCAGAGCAGGATGTTCTTGAATATCTTGTTTTTAGGGGAGCTATAACACAAGGTGGTAAAGAACGTATCAATGAATTCTTTGAAAAGAATTCCAAAGACCAAGAACGTATAAAATTCCTTATAAATGAATATGGTTGGGTTGGTTCATATCAAGGCGTATTCAGCATGAATTGCAAAAACGATTCAAAAGGAATCAAAGTTGAAGCATACATTACAAATCCTGAAACTGATGAAGTAACAAAGTTTGATAAAATGGTTTCATGGAAAGATATTTGTAATGAAATAAAACGTCAGCGTTTACTTGATATTTACCTTGATAAACCAGTTAAAGAATCTGTTCAGGATCAACATTCGTTGACCCAGACAGATAACAAAGAACAAGCTCCAAAAGTAAAATCACCACGAGCAAAAAAAGAAAAGTGGAATATCACAAAATCAAAAGGCGAAGTAATGTCTGCAGAAGAATTCTCTCGCCTTTATGGTCGTGATTTTGACGAGCGTGAATTCCCAATCTGGGCAGCTACAGACTGGCAGGGGAATATCGACTTGAAAAAACTTACTACAGGCGATATTCAGTATATGCACGAAAGCGGAAACTATGTTCAGAAGAATGTAGGTGAGTGGACATATAAAGTTCTTTTCACAACTGGCGATATTTACGCAAAAATCGAAGAACAGAAAGAGCTTCGCATAAAAGAAATTGCACGTAATGGCGAAAACTCAGAAATGGCAAAGGATTTTGCTAAAAATATCGAATTGCTTGAATCTTCAAAGAAAGCTTCCCTTGATATTGAGCATATCCATTTTGGTCTTAAATCAACACTTGCAGAGGAATTTACAATTCCAATGTATGACGGTGAAAACATGGTTGATGTAAACCTTCAGGAAGCTTTCATTTTGTGGGCAAAGAATGAAACTCTTGCAAATACTTCAGCATGGCGAGGTGGTATTGAATACGCAACCGCAAATATCACACGAGAAGAACTTGGCGAAGGTATTAACTTCTATGATATTGTAGACTACATAGACGGTAAACCTGTAAAAGCTCAGGCTGTTCGTGGCTGGCGAACATACGATATGAGCGAAGAAGAAAAGAAAGCCGAAAAATCTGAACGTAAGAAGGAAGCTGACCTTAAACGTCAGGCACGTGCTGATGTTGCCAACAAACTCTTTGACCGCTATATCCACGAAGGTCTTGAACTTGAAACAATCAAAAGACTTGAAGCAGAGTATAACCGCCGCTTTAATTCTTACATCATTCCTGACTATTCAAAGCTTCCTCTTTTTGTTGACGGAATGAGTGCATATAAAGGCGATTCTAAATTCAAGCTTTATGACCAGCAGATTAAAGGTATTTCTTTCCTTTGTAACAAAGGTAACGGACTTCTTGCTTATGATGTAGGTGTTGGTAAAACGGCAGCCGGAATTGTTGCAACAAAAAATCAGATTCAGACAGGAAGAAGTCAGCGGCCGCTTATCGTTGTACCAAATCAAGTATATTCAAAATGGTACACCGATATTAAGCAGCTCTTCCCGAACGTTCAGGTTAATGACCTTTATAACTTCAACAAGGAATCAGTAGGTAAATATGTTGATAGTGAAAATCCTCACAAACTCAACATTCCTGTAAAATCGATTTCCCTTTGTACTTATGAAGCCTTGAAAAACATCACCTTTACTGATGAATCTTGTGAAAACGAGCTTTATCAGGATTTTGCAAATCTTCTCAGTGCTGATATGGACGGAAGCGAAAGAGAAAATGCACAGGATTCTGACAAAATTAAGGGAATTATCGGTTCTGCAAGTCATGTAAAAGACGCTTCATATTACTTCTTTGAAGATTGTGGCTTTGACCATATCACCGTAGATGAAGCTCATAACTTCAAGAATCTTTGGGTAGTTCCTCGCCCTAAGAAGAAAGGTGAATCAAATGAATATTCTGGTATTCCTAGCGGAAAGCCTTCTGCACGTGCATTGAAATTGTACGGTATGACACAGCTTGTTCAGCGTCATAATGATGACCGTAACGTTTTCTTGCTGACCGCTACACCATTTACCAATAGTCCGACAGAAGTATATTCAATGCTTTCTTACATCGGTCGTGAACGTTTACAGAGAGCCGGAATTACAAGTCTTAGAAGTTTCTTTGACCAGTTTGCACAGACAAAACAGGAATTTGCTGTAACATCAAAAGGCGAAATTGATACAAAACAGGTTATGAAGAACTGGAAAGAACTTCCTGCTTTGCAGAATATTCTGACAGAGTTCATCGATAAAGTTGACGGAGAAGAAGCTGGAATTGTTCGCCCAAATAAATTTACACACGTAAAACCTCTTGATATGAGCGAATTACAGCAGCTTATGAGAAAGATGGATGAAGAACGAATGGCAGAAATTAAAGAAGGTAATTCAGCTGCCGTAATCGTTGCTATGAATAATATGCGTCTTTCTTGTGTAGCTCCGGCACTTGCTAATCCTGATATGTATGAAGGACTTGAACTTCCACCTCTTAATCAGCTAGTAGAAACATCCCCAAAACTCAAGTTCGTTTGCGATGCCATTATTGATATGTATCAAGAGAATCCTGAAAAAGGACAGTTTATGTACGTTCCGCTTGGAAAGGAATCTCACGGAATTATTAAGGACTATCTTGTTCAGCATGGAATCCCAAAAGAAGCCGTAGAAATTATCAATGGTGAAGTAAACAATACACCTGAAAAGAAAGAAAAGATTACAGCCAAATTTAATAATGAAAAAGACAAATGTAAAATCATTATTGGCGGCCGTAATACTGCTGAAGGAATTGACCTTAACGGTAACTCTTTTGTGATGTATAACTGTTCTCTTGGCTGGAATCCTTCGGAAACAATTCAGGCTGAAGGTCGTATCTGGCGACAGGGCAACCTGCAGGGACACGTACACATTGTTTATCCAGTAATGAATGACAGTATTGATTCTGTACTCTACCAGAAACATGACGAGAAACGTAGCCGTGTCAATGAATTGTGGAATTACAAAGGCGATTCTTTAAATGTAGAGGACATCAATCCTGAAGATTTGAAGCTTGACCTTATTAAAGACCCTCAGAAAAAAGCAAAGCTTATTCTTGAAGAAAAAACAAAAGAAACTAAAGCCGAACTTGCTAAGATAAAGCTTAAGATTAAAGACTTTGATGATATTGTTGAAAGAAGAAAGCAGCTTACTCTTGATTTTGGCGACGCAAAAGACAGCGTTAAGTATTACGAAGAACAGATTGAAGATTATAAATCTCGTGAGCTTGAAGTTCCTGAATGGATTAAAACTGATTTGAAAAGAGCCAAAAAAAGTGTTGAAAAATCTGAATACCAGAAAGAAACTTTGAACAACAAGCTTTATTCTTGGAATATTCAAACTCCTGAAGATGAAGAAGCATATATCAGAAATCTGAACACTCAGAAAGAACGTTGTGAAGAAAAGATTAAGAATATTACTGCCCAGCTTCCAGAAATCTTACAGAAGCTCGAAATTGAACGTCTGGAACAGAAGGTTATGGAATATCCTGTTGCAAAGCAGCGTGAAATTCTTGAAGCAGATATTCTGAACAATCTTCGCCCAATGAAAGAAGTAAAATATGAGATTCTGACCGAACGTCATAATAAGATGCTTGAAGAAAAACTCAAAGCTGGAGATATTACACAGGAAGAACATGACCTGTATAAAAAAGCTGGCTATGAAAATTACGAAAAGTGGCTTAACGGTGAAATTGAAAGCCTTATTCCTGAAGAAGCCAAAAAGCAAGAGGTAACACAGGAAAAAGTTCAGCAAAAGGTTGAAACTCCAAAGGTAGAAAATCCACCTGTTGAAAAGCCGGAAACAAAAGCAGCTATCAAGGTGGCTGTTGAAGCAATTCCAAGTCAGCTTAAAAACGCACAGCAGCAGGAACTCTTTGATTTTGATGATTGGTTCTTAAATCCACCTGAAAAGGATGATGATTTAGTCGTAAAATCACCAGAACAGCCTTACTTCAATTTTGCAAACGATGATATTCATCTCACTCCTGATCAGCTTACAAAAGCTGAACAGAAGCGAGATGAAATTGTACTTCCAATCTTGAATGGCAAAGAAAGTGGAATGTATAAGGCTTTCAATGATTTTGCTAGACGTGGTGTTTTTGATGTTGTTGGTACAAAGATTGAGCTTGCAGAGCTTCCTGACGGAAGAAAAACTATCACAGAAGCTGGTTTCCAACAGCTCCATGCCGCTATGAATATCTACCGTGATAAACAGTTTGAAACAATGCGTTACGTATTTATTAACAAAGATACTGGTAAAATTCGTGACCAGCTTGCAATTACATCTTGTATGCCAAATCTAAGTCCATTGAGTATGAATCAGGCAAATCAGGAAGAAACATTCCAAAAATTGATTGCACGGGCAGAACTTACAGATTCAATGATTGTTGCTGTTCATAATCATCCAAGTGGAAACATTACCGCAAGTGAAGATGATATTAAATCAACTCATAAATTAGATGAAATTTTGCGTACTGAAAGTGGTAAAAAACTTTTTGCTGGTCATATCATACTTGACCACAACAGTTTTAATGTTTATGACCCGCATCAGGCAGAAGTTATCGGTGATGAAAGAGGTTGGGCAACATATCTTGATTCAAATTACCGCTATAGTGATAAGGATAAAATGCTTAATAATGATTTTGCATTTAAAGATATAAGCGTTCACAGTCCTTATGATTTGCCAGCTCTTGCAAATATGATAAATGACACAAATAACTGGAATGATAATTTTATTCCTGTTTGTTTTGCAAATGCTGACCAGAAAATTACAGGAGTAAAGTTATATGACCAGTCATTCTTCAATAAGGAAGCTGATGTAATCAGAAATGAATTCCAGTTTGCTGGAATTGAAGCAGGTGCAATATGGGCTTTCCCTGTATTTACGGAAGCATACAGAGCAAAACTTAATGGTGCAGACAGAATGTTGCTGGATGAAAAATTAAAGAACTTAATTAAATCCAATGCTTTCACTGATGCGGTTGTTCCTGTTGTGGACACAGGTGTTTCTGGTACAAGTATTTCTGGTACAATTTCCCAGATTTGTAACATCGAACCTGGGCAGCCTTTCTTTACTCAAGCAGATATGTATATGAGAAAGCCTGAAGTTCATTCTACATGGCAGACAAAAGTTCATCCTAGTTTAATTGAGCAGGCTAGAATGGGAACTCTTAAAGTTATTCAGGATGACGAAGAACAAAAGTTCCAGCCACAACCGCACTTAAGAAAAGCCGTAGGAATGGGATATTAAAATCAAACCGTAACTGATTTTTCAGTTACGGTAATTTATTAAACAAGAGGAAATATAATAATGGCACAGGAATTAGATTTAGACACATACAGATTACAGAACGGATTGCGTATTGTAGATTACACAACAGAAGAATTTGAATCTCTACTCAGAAGTTTTCAGGGAACATTAAACCGTGAAAAAGAATTTACGGGTGGAGAAGAATACGAACAACTTCAAAGTACATTTACTTTGATGGAATCAAAGTTCTTCGACTGGCGTAACAATAATAATGATGAAACTGTAAAAGAATTACGACAGTCTATGATGTACTTTGATGATTATTCCCGTTTTGTCGCAAGTAATCATTGGGATAATGAACGTGGTGATTTTTATGTATTTAATGAAAATTACCATAACTTTGATGAATGGCGAAATGGAAATGTAAATGAAATTCTTGATAAAGATATTGAACAGATTCAGGCAAATGGCGGATTGAGCGATGCTGCTATGGAAGCAGATATTGCAGCACAGGAAAATCCAAGACCTGATTATCTTGATGATAAAGGAAATCCACACTGGTTTGACGAGGAAGAAGAAACTGAAATTCTTTCTGACGAAGAAATTGAACGATTGGAAAAATTAAATAATGAAAATACTAATAATTCCCTTGAACAATCTTCATTGGATAAAGCCAGCGAACTTCTTAAAAGTATGAAATTTACTCCTGAAAACTATAAAAAACTTTTGAATGTTATTAAAGAAATTTCAGATTTGAACGGTTCAGAAATTCTTCAAGTTCCGACAGAGGAAGAAGTTATAAAATCGACTGAAGAGCAACAGACAAAAGAAGAAAAATCAGAAGTAGAAAATACAACAGTGGATAATAAAGAATCAGCAAAGAAAGAAAAAGTTATTGAACAAAAAGAACAGTTCAATTCTGATTCTCCTATTGTTTATGGAAAAACTATTCTTCCGGCTTTTGCTGTAATCGTAGACGGTAAACTTCATTCTGTCGAAAATGCGGTTGTAAAGTCTTTTGATAAAAAGAACGGTAATTATATTGTTGATAACGGAACAGAAAAACTTGAACTTCCTGAAAAAACTTTTGAAACACTTCTTAAAGATAAAATCGAACAGGAAGAGAAAATCAAAAGGGCAGAGGGAAGAACAATTGTTTTTGAAGATAAGAAACGAGGTATAAAAGGAACTGTAATTCCTGAATTTGCAATGTATACGCAGAATGGACTGGAATCTTTTAAGGATTTTGTTCCTGTTAAATATAATCCTGCAGATAATTCATATACACTTTCCAACGGAGAAAAAACATTATCCGTAACAGGTGATAAGTTTAAAGAATTAACATCAAATGAACGTTTTGAAAACAAGTATGATGAAAACTCGCCAGTATGGAAAAAACTTTTAGAACAACAGTATAAAGATTATTTTGAACCACGTACAAATGTTGCTTACAATTTCAGGCATAATCTTTCTGTTTTCTGCCGTCAGCACTGTAATTCGCCTTGCGATGCTTTACATGAAGCAAAACATATTATTGATACAATGTCTAAAGATGAAAAGAAAAAAACAGAACAGCTACTTAAACAAATGGCTCATAAAGGCGAAACTATAAATGAAGTTATTGCCATGATTTATCTTGAAGCTGTAAAAGAACAGCCATTAAATGAAGAATACATTAAAGCAAATCAGCCTAGTAATGTTATTGCCAGACCTTTCTATGATACAGTTTCAAGAGAAGGGGATAACGTAGATAATGACCCTGATTTAATTAGGGGAAATGCAGACCACAATCTTAAAATTGGTTCTGTTCTAAAAAATGTTGAGTTGAACACAGGAAAACTGTTAGGACACGGAAAAGACAGACTGCACTTTGATGAACTTAAAGTTATTTCTGCATCAAAAGAAGGCAACTCGATTACTGTAATGGATTCAAACAAAAGCTTTATGAAACTTCCTCTTGATACAGTTCTTGAAATGCACAAAAAACAAGAACTAAAAGAAATAAAGCACGAAAAGAAAGCTGAAAGACAGCATTCTATGTCTGTTTCTTACGGATATTAAGTTATCAAACAGAACCGACACGTGTCGGTCGGTTCTGTCATTCTTTTAATCAAAAAGTTCACTTACAACACTTCTTGCTGGTTGCAGAGTTTTGCACATATCAGCAATCATCATTCTTGTGTAATATTCTGTCATATCTGTTGAAGTATGACCCACAATTTTTCTTACATCTTCTACCGAAAAAGCAGTTCTCATTTTTGTTACATAAGTAAATCGGAGAGAATGAGGAACATACTTTTTACCGATGATGTTTATTCCACTTTGCTTCAAAACTTTTTTGAACGTATGCTCAAGATGACAATTTGTGTAAGTTCTGCCAATATCATCAAGGAAGAGAAAATCTTCTTCCCGGAGATTATTTGCACTGATGTAATTTATGATTTCAATCAAAACCTTATCAGGAATTGGAACTCAGCGGATTTTTCTGTCGTTTACGTTTCCTTTTTTGTTGTAATTAGTACGAAATCCTGTACTTTTCAAAAAGCCGTCAACGACAAGCACGCCTTCATATAATTTTAGCTGCCGAACCTGTAAAGCTCTTGCTTCGCCAAGTCTTAAACCGCAGGAAGCTGTAATATAAAAGAGTAACCATTCTTTTCTTGATTCCCACAAGTCCTTATTGAAAATTATATCCAGTTCTTTTTCTGTAAATACATCTGGCTTTCTTGAATTTCTTGCAAACTTCTGGAAGTGCGGTTTTTTTACTGGTGTTTTGCACACCCATATTGATTCATCATAAATACTGCCGAATGTTTCAAGAAAAAAGTTTTTCCAAGAGCCTGAATGACTATTATCTAAGAGTAAGAATGTTTCGATTTCAGAAATATGCAGCTTATTAAGCTTTTTATCACCAAAGTGTTGAATGATAAGTTCAATAATTTGTCTTTTCTGATGTATTGTTTCTGAAGATAACTCTTTACCAAACTTTTCAAGTCGTTTAAGGTGGGTACTTTCTGGAATGAACATATCTTTTGCTATGTTCTTAATCAGGTACTGATTTTCAGAACAAAACCTTTTCTTAAAGTCTTTCATAACAGAAAGAGCTTCTTCTTCTGTTTTACAATTTTTGCAAGTTTTTGTGCGTAACTGTTTTTCATCATAATAGGTGAAATACCATTTTGTTTTTCCATCGACAATTTTTGTCTTTAATTCAAAGTCTTTCATAAACTTACCTCTTAAGATTTAATTTATATAATTCATAATTACTATGAATCAGACTTTGAAAAAGATTTATTGTACCAGCTGGTAAGCATAATAATTCCTTATAAGTGGGAGCAAGTTTTTTAATTAAATTATCTTCCGGCTTTCCTGTTATAAGATATTCAATAGTTACATTCAGGATTTGTGCTATTTTGTAGGCAACATCAACACGAGGTAGTCTTTGTCTGGAATCTACGTAAGATAGCATTGTTCCATAAGGAATATTTAACTTTCCTGATAATTCTTTAAGTTGAAGGTTTTGAAAATACAATTCTTCTTTAAGATTTTTATTGAAACTCATGAAAAAAATTATAATGGTTTTCTTAATTTTTAAGTTGACGAAGAAACAAAAATGCTGTATTTTTAATTTAAACATGACTAAAGTTATGTTTTGTAATACATTTTATATTCAAAACATAACTTAGTAACGAGAATCAACAAGTTATTTACTTGTATTTTAATTATTTAGTGGGCAGTGAGAGGATCGAACTCCCGACATTCTGGGTGTAAACCAGACGCTCGTACCAGCTGAGCTAACTGCCCGATTACCTAGCATTTGTCGCTTGATGTTTATATATTATAAAATTTCGCTTTTTATGTCAACACGTTTTACAAAAAAAATATTACATTTTTTTTGAATTTTGCCATTTTGATTAATGACCACGCAAAAAAACTGTGCTATTATATATTTCTTCATTGGGCTGGAATTTTAATGAAAAAAAGCGTGTGTTTAAAAAGTGTAATTATCATATCTCTTGCCTTTTTCTCCTGTTCAAATTCAAAGGACCTTACAGATGTTTCGGAGAATTTGTATACAATAAAAAATATTGTAACTCATATCGAAGATGAAACTGTATGGGCGACGGAATTGGAGCAGTCGCGTCTTTCAAAGCCTGTGGCGGAATCGGCAGCCTATATTCCGGAAGGTCATTCCCTTACGACCGACAGCGCAAGGCTTTCATCAGCTTTAAGACCCTCTGTGTATCCGAGCTTTAGTGATTTTGGGTCCCTTGACGTTTCTTCTGTAGAGTATAAATATCTGGAAGGAGCTGAAAAACTTTGTTCTAATATTTCGCTTTGGAAGGAAGAGTTGCTTTTTAATATTTTCCCGGCAAGCTTCAGATTTAATTTTATTTTTTTTGCAGAGGAGCTTAAGGCTGGCTGGAAAAATAATTTTAGCGCGGACTTTCCTGAGGCAGAAATAGTTGTTACTGGGGAAGGAGATGGTAAAATAGAAGAGAGCGTAATCCATCTTTTTGACCGCTGGATTTTTGGCGAGCCTGCCATTCTTGAAAACCTCATTCAATTTCCTGTTAGATTTTATTGTAATCTGGGATATGTTGATGTAACATTATATATGAGTCCGGAACGAGAAAACTCGCTTTATAATATAAAAATCGAAAGGTGGGTAAAGCATGAATGATACAAAACTCACAGGAATTGAACGGGAGCTTGTTGTTCAATATCTGATTGATGGCAATGTCCCTGTCACCATCACACCTTTAGATGAAACTGAAAAGAACTTGCAGGATGCCGTTCATCCTGTAAATTCTCGTATTTTCCCGATTGCAATAAAGGGTGAAAACCTGACTGTAAAAAAAGATGGGGTGATTATTCTTGAAAATCCTGGAAATTCTGTAAAGTCATTTATCAATCAGCCTGTAAAGGTTGAATTTTATTTTAACAGGGTAGGCTTGTATTTTACTTCTTATCTCAACATTAAAAAAAATGTTTATTCGATTTCAATTCCAAATATTATCATGCGCATTGCCGATGAACCAGAAGAAATTTCCTATGATTTTTGTGCAAGCTTTTATTATGAATGCCGCACGGGGAAGGATTTGAATCTTCTTTGCGTTCCTTGGGAAAATGTCGAGCTTTTTAATCGCCCTGCATGGAAATCGATTCCCCTTGAAAATCAAAAAAAGGCGAAGGAACTTTTAGAAAAATATGTTTACGATGCCAAACTTGAAAAAAATGCCGGAAACGGCATTCAGCTGATTCCAATCTGCAATTACCTTACGTTCATGCACTCTGTAAAAATTGAATCCTTACAGGATCGCATAAAGCCGTTGAGCATTCTTTATGTTGACCATGAGCGTATCGTCCTCGGACTTGACCGCATTAACTATACCTTTGTACTTCATGATGAATATGGCCTCAAAATGTCATTTTCGCTTAAGTCTGGTCCGATTGCCGCCAGAGAGCTTTTTGTAACCTGTATTGTAAATAAAATCTACACTCTTGAAGATGACGGAAGAATTTGCGTGGATTTTAGGTATACAAGCATTCAGGAAGAGGATTTGCGCTTTCTTTTTGAAAAGGCAACAAAAACTCTTTTTATATAGATGTATCTGTAGATTTATCTATGGGGAGATTGCTTTTATTTTGCTGACTTTCAAAAAAATCCTTTTTTGTTTGTGCAGGGTCGTTTCCCAAAAGAATGGCGATTGGATGCAGGTAGGAAATATTTTCGCAGATAATTTTTATGATAACTGTCATTGGAACGGCAATAATCATTCCGACAGCCCCCCAAATGTAGCCCCACAAGCTTAAGCTTACAATAATTACAAAAGGAGAAACGCCCAGGTTTTTTCCTTGAACTCGCGGCTCGATTATGTTTCCCAGTGCAAAATTTATAAGGATAATCATAGTAAGAATTGCAAATATGCGGGGATAATTCGGGTAGAACTGAAGGAGTGCGAAGGTTGTCGTGAGTGCTCCTGAAATTATTGAGCCGAAGGTCGGAATAAAATTCAGGGCAAAGGCTAAAAATCCCCATAAAATGGCAAAATCCATTCTGAAAATAATCGCAATAATAAATACAAGAAGCCCCGTAGCCAGCGAAATATAAAATTTTATAGAAATATAATGAACAATATCAAATATGATTCTTCTGGTTACCCTTAGGATTTTTCCTTTAGCCTTTCCTGCAAACGCATAGCTAATTTTTTTATTGGTCATGCGGTATTCAAGAAGAAGGAAAAGACACAGAATCAGAATGATAAAAACATTTTTTCCGGAAGATACAAGCCCGGAAGAAAGCGCGAACACAAAATCCTGCATATATTCGCGGACTTTCAAATGCTGCCAGATATTTCCAAAAAATCCCATTCCTTCGTCAAAGTTCAGATTAAAGTTTTCCGCAATAAGCTTGTAAATGTGAAGGAATTTCGTCTCGTACTTAGGATATTCAGAGACAATTGAGGTTACGCTTGAAATCAAAAGAGATGATATTCCGAGTATGAGTATCAAAAGCATTAAGGTGATGAATATTGTAAGAGCAGTCCACGGAATTTTGAACTTATAGTTGAGCTTTTGAATGATAGGAGCGAAAACGCAGGAAATCATTATTGCGGCAATGACAGGAAGAATTACGGAAGCCAGAATCTTAAATAAAAATCCCATGAGGATTGCAAAAGAGGCGAGGAGAATATAATAAATTTTCTTTGTGTACTCGTTTTGCTCCATACTTAATCCTTAGTCAGTCACCTTTTACGCTTTTTTTGGAATGATTTTGTCAAATCCACAGAACGGTACGAGCACTTCTGGAATTGTTACAGAGCCGTCGGCATTCTGGTAGTTTTCAAGAATTGCGAGCATTGCGCGTCCTACTGCGATTGCGGTTCCGTTCAGAGTGTGAACGTACTTGTTCTTTCCGTCATCGTCCTTGTATTTGATGTTCAAGCGGCGTGCCTGATAGTCCGTACAGTTTGAGGTGGATGTAACCTCGCCATATTCGCCGCCGTTGCGTCCCGGCATCCATGCTTCCAAGTCCCACTTGCGATAGGCAGGGGCACCAAGGTCGCCTGTACAGGTGTCTACAACGTGGAATGGAATTCCCAATCCTTCAAAAATTTCCTCTTCAATAAGACGGAGCTTTTCGTGCAGCTCGTCGCTCTGCTCCGGGGTAGAGTAGACGAACATCTCAACCTTGTCAAACTGATGAACGCGGTACAAGCCCTTGCTGAACTGTCCTGCTGCCCCTGCCTCGCGGCGGAAGCAGTGTGAAAGTCCGCCGTACAAAAGCGGAAGGCTCGACTTGTCCAAAATCTCGTCCTTGTGGTAGCCGCCCAAGGTGATTTCTGCCGTTGCTACAAGACAGGTTCCTTCTTCCTCAATTGAATAAACGTTAGATTCGTTTCCGCGCGGATTGAAGCCGATTCCCTTAAGAACCTCTTCCTTTGCAACGTCAGGAGTAATAAAGAGCTTAAAGCCGTGTTTCCTTAGAACGTTCAGAGCGTACATAATCAGAGCCTGCTCCAGGAAAACAGCGTCGTTTTTGAGGTAGTAGAATTTAGGACCTGAAACCTTAGTTCCGCGGTCAAAGTCGATGATGTCAAGCTCTTCGCCAATCTGAACGTGATCTTTTGGCTCAAAGTCAAACTTGCGCGGGGTTCCGACCTTTTTTACCTCAAGGTTTTCTGTATCGAGTTTTCCTACAGGAGCGTCCGGGTGAACCATGTTCGGAAGCTTTCTTGCAGCATCCTCAAGCTTTTCTTCAATTGCCTTAGATTCGCTTTCAACGTCTGCGATTTCAGCCTTAATCTGTTTTCCGACTTCAATCAGCTTTGCTCGTTCGTCATTGTCAAGCTTCTGCTTCATTGCCTGAGCGTTTTCGTTACGCTTCTGCTGCAAGCCCTGCAATTTTGTAACAAGGGCGGTGCGCTTGTCGTAAAGCTCCACAACAATGTCTGCATCTGCATTCATGTTTCTGTTGATAATGTTCTGTTTTACAGCATCAAGATTGTCTTTAATAAATTTATAGTCTAACATTCGTCTTATCCTTTTTGCGGGGATTATCCCTGCATTTTGTTACTCAATAGTATACTTGATTGTTACGTTTGAAGAAATATCCATTTTGCCAGGCTCAATAGGAGTTTGTACACTGTTGCTTCCGACCTTTGATGCCCGCATAATAAGTCCCTCATTCTGAGAGCTTGAAGTGTAATTTTCATAAATTTCAATGACGTTTCCAACCTTGCAGCCGCTTGCACCTGCCAAAAGATTTGCCGCATCCTGTGCATCTTTGATTGCAAGCGTTCTTGCCTGGCGCAATGCAGTTGAATTATCAGAAACGAGGTATTCAAACGAAGTAACGCCGTTTGCTCCTGTATTCTGCTTTACCGCTGCGTCAATAACAGCTCCAGTTATGCTGGGATTTCTGATTATTACGGAAATATAATTGCGTACAGTGTACTGTCCAGGGTAATTCTGCGAATTATCTTGGGTAATTGTATAATCACTTGTGAATACGTCTGCATCTGCAACGCCTGCGCCCTTTATTGCGTCAATCGCATTTTTTGTATTCTGCGCGTTTTTTTCTGCTGTTTGTGCCACGTTCCAGCCCGTAGTCCTTACTATAAATTTAATGGAGACTAAATCAGGGTACACAGAAACCGAGCCGGTTCCTGAAACTGTAATGTAACGTGGAGTTTCGGCAGAACGGGTGATTGTGCACGAAAAAAATGAAAGTGCAGCATATAAAGCTGCAGTTGCAATAATGATTTTTTTAATCATAATTTCCTCTCTGCTTTACCTTCCTTGAAGGTAAAATCTTTTTAAATATATGATGCGCTTATTTGCCTTATCCCAATATTTACTTGCAGGATAGTTATTTGTAAGCGTTGTATACGATTCAATAGCCTTTGGAATGTCCTGAAAATCAGATTTTGCTTCCAAAGCTTGCCCCTGAATAAACAGTGCTTCATCTCTTCCGTCTTTTGAATTGCTAATGTATTCATTTATATAATCAAGTGCTATTTTATAATTTTTTTGACTTAACGCATCCTTTGCGGATTTCAAAAGTTCTTCTACCCTGGTTTCTGTATTCTGTACATTTGTATTAGACTCTTGGCTAGCTGTTACGTCATCTGAATTAGAGTTGTAGTTTTCTGTGTAGGTGCTATTCGGTTTTGTGGAAGAATTATTTTGCGGTTTTTCCGCTTCCGTTTCCTCTGGCTCAACAGTTTCTACTTCATCAGGAAATGAGATTTGTTCTGTTTTAAGTGCGCTGGCTTGTTCGGTTTGCTCAGTTTGTTTTGTCTGGTCTGCCCAACCTTCCACCTCCTTGTGAGCTGCCTTCGAAGCAGGCTTTGCAGATTTTACTGGCATTTTATATTCTGGTGCCTCAACGTGAGTTTGATTGCTTCCTCGTTCCTCCAAAACTATTACTTCAATGTAGTCATCAATTATTTGATTTGTGAGGGTGTCATTTTTGTAAAAATGAAGGATTTTTGTACCCGGATTTCTAGCCTGCAGAGAAAAGTTTGTGTTTTGAGTGCCAAGCTTTCTTCCAAAATAAGTAATATTCTTTGAATTATCAGTTGCGCCCATGTAAATCCATCCACTTCCGGGGTAGGAAACGTCAAGATATTCATAAACTTTAAGAGTTACGCTTCTTGAAACAGGGTAAGAATACTCTTCCACGTCGTTTTTAGAGGAATCCTCATCAACATTAAAGTTGTCATTAATGTCATTTTCAAGGCTTTCTTCTGAATTTTCATCAATGGCATCTGCGCCGTCTGTTTTGTCTGTTTGCTTTGAGTCAAAATCACTTTTATTTTGATTTTGTAAAGCTGAAAGCTCTGAATTATTCAATGACGTTATGGCATTATCATCCTCTGTTGTGTTGTCAGAAAGTGAGCCGTCCGCAGAAAAATCATTTTTTGCATTTTCAAGGTTTTGAGAACCTTCGAGTTCGTCATTTTCAAGGGAGAAATTTAAGATTTCGCCTTTTTCATCATCAATGAACTCTATTTCGTCATCCTCGTAATACTCTGTAATGTTATCGTCCTCTGGCGGAAGCTCGCTTACTTCTGGCTCTTCAATTTCTTCAAGCTCTGTTTCACCTTCATCAGTCAGAACCTCAGGCTCTTGAATAGGCTCTTCTGCCATTTCTGCACTTAGTTCACCATTTCCAGAGGAATTTATGTCTGGTTCTGGCAGTGCGACCGGCTTTGATGCACAGGAGAAAAATCCGAATAATACAGCAGCAATTAAGATGCCAGACTTTTTCATGGAGCAGCCTCCAGTATATCCTTTATAATTTTGTCATTAGAGCTTGAAAGTGAATCAACCTCATTCTCACCTGGAATGGTAAACCATTCTTTGGCTTCATCTTCTGTCCATTTATCCTTTGCAGGACGCGAAATATTATAATCCTTTGGAAGCTTTGGACCGTCCGGAATAACAGGCTCTTCAACTTCAAGCACAATCGGTGTGGGAAGCACTTTTTGCTTTTTCTTTTTATCTGAGCCAGAAATCGCAATAAGTAGCAGAAGCATACAGATTAAAAGTGCAAGTGCAAGACCTGCAATCAAAAAGACAAGCTTTTTGTTAGTTTCCAAAAGCTCGCTAAGCTTTTCTGAAAGAGAATCTATAATTGATGTGATTTTATCCCTTACGGATTCAACAATCGAACCAAAATCCATGTCGGTTACTCGGCTTCCTTATTTTCCTCGCTAGTTTCGTTGTTATTGTGGCGGTGCTTTTCCGGGCGAGGAGGGATTACAACGCCTTCTTCGTCAGGAACGTCCTCGTCCACAAAATCTGCCTGCGAGCGGTCAATTTCTGCCCCTGTCTTAATGTCCTCGTCAAGGCGGAGCTGAATCGTCTTACTGATTCCCGACTCTTCCATAGTAATTCCAAGCATTGTCGAAGCACCCATAACGGTCTTTTTGTTATGTGTGATGACGATGTACTGGCTTATGTTCGCAAAGCTTTCCAGAGTCGTTACAAAACTTGAAACGTTTTTGTCGTCAAGGGCAGCGTCAATCTCGTCCAAAAGACAGAACGGACTTGGGCGAACCTGATACGTTGCGAACAAAAGAGCGACCGCAGTCATAGTCTTTTCTCCGCCCGAAAGCAGTGCGATGTTTTCAAGGTTCTTTCCAGGCGGCTGGGCGTAAATGTCAATGCCGGATGTAAGAATGTTTGCCGGGTCTGCAAGCTTAAGCTCGGCACGTCCTCCGTTAAAGAGGCGGCGGAACATATTGTGAAAATTCTTTTTAATCTTGTTGTAGGTGTCCAAAAACATTTCGGCAGATTTTGATTTTATCTCTTCCGAAACGATGATGAGGTTTTCCAGGCTCTTTTTTGTGTCTACATAGTTTGAATTCTGCCTTTCGTAGCGGTCTTTAACCTCGGAAAATTCCTCAGGCGCCATAAGGTTTACGGTTCCAAGCGAGTTGAATGCCTTTTTTGATTCAGAAAGCTTTTCGCGAAGGTCGGCTGCAGAAGTGTTGATTTTATACATTCGTTCCTCGTAAGCCATGAGGTCGCGGCTGTACTGATCCTGGAAATTCTGCTTTACGTTACGAATGTCGTTGTCGGCGGAGTTCAAGCTTAATGTCAGACGCTCATACTGCTCCTGGTAGCGTCTTTCGTCCTCGCGCTTTTTATCCAAAGTTCCGGTTTTTCCAGAAACTGATTTGTCGCATTTTGCAATTTCTTCGTCGAGGTTCGACATTTCCTTTGCAAGCTTTTCTCCGCGGTATTCAATTTCTGCAAGCTCGTCCTGAATGCCGTTAATCTTTTCGTTAAGTTCTTCCTGCCTTTTGACCTCAACAAAAATATCGTCCTCAACCTCGCGCAGACGGTTTTTCTGCTCGTTGAATGAGCGTTCAAGGTTATTAATCTGATTTTTGGCGGAATTAATCTGCTCCTGCATTTGGATTTCGTTAATCTTAAGCTTGTGGAGCGTGTCCTCGTATTCGTCGATTTTTGCAACAAGTCCGGAATTTTCTGAATGAAGTCCGTCAATCTGCTCGTTGAGCTTTTCAACTGCGGCAATATTTTCATTGATTTTTGAATCTATGCCGCGTTTTTTAGTCATAACGCCTTCTGGACTCAAAAATTCTGTGATAAAGGCTGGGGAAGCGTCCAGATATTTAGAAAGTGCTTCTTCCAATGCCGCAATCTGCGATTCCGCCTCTCTAAAAGCGTCGCTTGCCTCGCGGACGGTCTTTAAGGAATCCTCCGCATTGTGATTCTGGCTTGCAAAGTCTGTAAATACGTTTTTTCGTCCTGTTACAAAAACCTTTAGCTTTCCAATCGCGGTATCAAGCTCTTCCTTAGCGTTTCGCATTGCGTTTTCGCTAAAGCCTGCGGATTTAAGTTTTTCATCAAGCATGGAAACAATGTCTTCGGTAATTGAAGCAAGCTCGTTCTGCAAATTCTTGCGCTCAGCTTCCAGCTCGCCGATTTTTTCTCGAAGCTCGTCAGCCTTCAAGTCGTTCTCAGAAATCTGAGTGCGGCTTTTTGTAACGTTATCTTCTATGGTTTTTATGTTTGCGCGTGCGTTTTCAAGATTTTTTGTCTTTGTGTGAAGCTCCGCGTTCTGCTCGTCAATTTCTTCCTGAGTGTTGTCAAGCTGCTCAGAAATGGCGCGTTTTCGCCCGTCAAGGTTGTTGATTTTTTCTTTTATTTCAATCGCCTGCTTGTTGAAGTTTGAAATCAAATCAAGCTTGCCGTTTTTTTCCGTACCGATTTTGATAAGCTCTGCCTGCTTTGCGTAAAGCTCTTCCTGCAAAGCCTTTGACTTTTCGCGGTTTTCAGAAATCGTATTGTTGATTTCGTCAATTTCCTTACGCACTTGATCGCGCTTCTGCTCAACGACCTTAAGTTCGTCCTGATGACGAGCCTTGTCCTGAACAAAATTTTTCAGGCGCAGAAGGGTGATGTCAAGCTCGTAGTCAAAAATTTCATCCTTGTACTTGCGGTATTTGATTGTCTTTTCGCTCTGGATTTTCAAGGAATCGTACTGACGCTTAATTTCTCCCAGCGCAATTTCAATTTGAGTGAGGTTCTGTCTTGTGCGTTCAAGCTCTCGCTCCGCCTCCGCAACCTCTGCCTTACTTCGGCTGATTCCGGCCGCCTCCTCAAAAAGGTAGCGGCGGTCTTCAGGCTTGCTAGAAAGAATCTGATCGATTTTGCCCTGTTCCATTACGGAGTAGGCCGCCTTACCAACGCCAGTGTCCATAAAAAGCCGGCGGATTTCTGTAGGACCTGCCGGACGCTTGTTTATAAAATATTCCTGGTCGCCAGAACGGTATAGACGGCGTGTGATTGCGATTTCTTCTTCATCAAGGGGGAGCAAGCCCTTGTCGTTGCAAAGAGTGAGAGTAACCTCTGCGGCATTCAGTTTTGCGCGGCGTTCAGTTCCGTTAAAAATAACGTCTTCCATTTTTTCTGCGCGCAGGTTTTTTGAGCGGTTTTCTGCAAGTACCCATTTGATTGCGTCAACTACGTTTGATTTTCCGCATCCGTTAGGTCCAAGAAGGGCAGTGATTCCGTCTGCAAAATCTATGTGGGTTTTATCTGCAAAAGATTTAAAGCCGTATATGTCTAAACTCTTTAAAAACACAAAAAATTCTCCAAAAATTAGTCTATCTATTATAGTGATTTATAGAAAATAGTTCTACCAAGGTAAAAATGCTTGTGGTAAAAAATGCTTACGCTCTCATAGCATGGTTCAAAAACATTCGTTACCTACGGTTCCTATTTGCCGATTTTCTTAATCAGCGCAATAAGCTGCTTTACGCTTTCTTCCCAGTTGAATTTTCCTGCCTGAATTAGACCTAAATCTATCATCTTAACCTTTAGCTCGCTGTCATTGATGATTCTTTCCATTGCGTCGGCAATTTCTTCCGGCTTGTCGGGATTAAAATAAAGCGGAGCGTTTCCCCCGATTTCCTTTAGTACGCCGGACTTTGAGCATAAAACAGGGATTCCGCACGCCATAGCTTCCAGAACAGGAAGCCCTATCCCTTCGTTTACTGCAGGAAACAAGAGTGCCTCTGCGCCTGTGTAGAGCGTCGCAAAGCTTTCATGCGGAAAAAAGCCAGTAAGAAAAATGTCGGTCGCATATTCGCTTTTAAAAACGTAATCGTGAATCTCTTTTGTGGCTTCTCCTTCCTCGCCTGCCAAAACAAGCCTGTGCGGAAGTCCTGTTTTTTTCTTGAAGATTTCAAACGCCTTAATCAGCTCATGGTGCTTTTTGTTCTTGTCCGAAAGTTTTGAGCCGTAAATAAAATACGGCCGCTTTATGGAGAACGGGCTTACCTCAACTGCCTCGTCATCTGCAACAGGCTTTGGGAAGAACAGCTTGTGGTCAATTCCGTTGTGAATCACCTGAATTTTTTCTTTTGGAAGTCCCAGCTCAATCAAATCATTTTTGATAAAGTCCGAGCCTGCAATTATCACTTTTACCTTTGAAAGTCCGCGTTTTAAAAACTTTCTGTGAAGGAAGTTCATTTTTTCCGCGGATGATGAAAGCACTGTGTTGACTATCGCAATTCCGTTTTTTATGAACGTAAACGGAAACACCTTAGAAACTGCAGGATAAATCACAAGGTCATAGTTGTTTTTTAACACAAAAACCTTTATTCCGGTTCCGTGATGCCATGATTTTTCCGCTTTTTCATTATCCGCAATCTGTACCGACTGATAGGGAAAGCCATTATTTGAAGTGAATGTAAATCTATCTTGTTCAGAGCCGAAAAGCTCAAACTGAATATCTTCGTCCTGCTGCGGAAGGTTTGAAGTCAAGTAAAAAAGACAGGAGCCGAGTCCCGACCTTCCGTGCTCACAGCCAAACGTATCGATGCCAACTTTAATCATATTACTATTCTATCATTTTTTTTGCCTGTATGCTATATTTTCTAATATGAATAATTCTGCATTTACATTGCTGTCTGATTCTCTTTTGAAAAAGCTTTCTGCATTGAATATTACAGAGCCGACCGCCGTTCAAAATGAGGTGATTCCACGTATTCTCGAAAAAAAGAATGTGATTTTCCAGTCAGAAACGGGAACTGGAAAGACTTTTGCCTATCTTCTGCCGTTGATACAAAATTACGTTGATGATGGGGATTCCCAGGCTTCCGATGCCGATGGTGTTAAGAAAGGAAATTGCAAATCACCTTTAGGTGAAGGGGCGGCAATGACTGCTGCCGATGGTGTTAAGAAGGGAAATTGCAAATCACCTTTAGGTGAAGGGGCGGCAATATTTACTGCCGATGGTGTCAAGATTATCATCGCCGCCCCAACATACGAGCTTTCCTCGCAGATTAATCTTGCGGCTAAGCAGGTTACAGATAAAAAAACAGCCTTGTTCATTGGCGGTGCGCCGATTAAGCGTCAGATTGAAGCCTTAAAGGAGCGTCCTGCAATTGTAATCGGAAATCCTGCCCGCCTTGTGGAATTAATCCGCCTTAAAAAACTTAAAATCAGCGGATTAAAGGCGATTGTTTTTGATGAGACTGACCGCCTCGTTAAAAAAGAGCTTTTTGAGCAGACTGATGCGCTGCGCCTTTTAGTTCCGCCTTCGTGCCAGATTATCGCCTGCAGCGCAACTCTTAATAAGCAGACAAAAATCTTTTTTGCAGGAATTGAGAACGTCGTCATGCCGGAGGAAAACGTCTTAAAAAGCCGCATAACGCATTGGGCAATTTACGCCGAAAACCGCGATAAAATTGAAACGCTCAGAAAATTTATTGCCGCCTGTGATTATGAAAAAATCCTTGTTTTTACAAGCCGTGCTGACCAGGTGGAAAATATTTATTCAAAGCTTCGCTTCAAAAAGATTGACTGCATGGCTTTGCACGCAAAGGCAGACAAACAGCTTCGTAAAGCCGCCATTGATAAATTCAGAAGCGGGAAGTGTAAAATCTTAGTTACAAGTGATTTGTCTGCCCGTGGTCTTGATATTGCGAATATCTCACACGTGGTTCAGATGGATTTACCTGAGTACGAGGACTTTTTTATTCACCGAAGCGGACGCACTGCCAGAGCCGGAAAATCAGGCGTAAACGTAGTAATAGGTGACGAATACGAAATGCGAAAATACGCCGCCTTGGAGAAAAAGCTTGGAATTGTGGTGTACCCGAAGGAAATCTATGATGGAAAGATTAGTTCGCCGAATTAAGCCGATTCAATCCTGTCAGCCTGCTTACGAATCAACTTCATAACATCTTTTTCCTTCTGCAAAACTACGTCCTTCGTAATTCTTACAGATTTTTTGCCTTCAATATCCGGCACTTCAAACATGATGTCCATGAGCATTTTTTCAACAATTGTGCGAAGTCCTCGCGCACCTGTTTTCTGACGGATTGCCTCTGCCGCAATCTCCTTAATAGCGTCGTCCTCAAATGAAAGATCAACGTCGTCAATCTGGAAGCTTGCCTTAAACTGCTTTGTAATTGCATTTTTTGGCTCCGTAAGCACGCTTACCAAATCATCCTGCGTAAGCTCTTTGAGAGCGCAGGTGATCGGCATACGACCAATCAGCTCTGGAATAAGACCGAATTTTACAAGGTCGTCCGGCGTAACCTGTGACAAAAGCTTCATTTTCTGAGTTTCGTCCATCTGCCCGATATTTGAGCCAAATCCCATGGAGTGAGCGTAAACTCGCTGCTCAACAATCTTATCAAGACCCACAAACGCACCGCCAAGAATAAACAGAATGTTTGTGGTATCAATCTGAAGCATTTCCTGATTAGGGTGTTTTCTTCCGCCCTGTGGTGGAACGCTTGCGACAGTTCCTTCAATGATCTTCAAAAGTGCCTGCTGAACGCCTTCACCGCTTACGTCACGCGTAATAGATGTGTTTTCGCTCTTACGGGCAATCTTATCAATTTCATCAATAAAGATGATTCCGCGCTCCGCCGCCTCAATGTTTCCGTCAGCCGCATTAATCAGCTTTAAAAGAACGTTCTCAACGTCCTCTCCGACGTAGCCTGCTTCGGTGAGTGTAGTGGCATCTGCAATTGCAAACGGAACCTTAAGCTTCTGAGCCAAAGTTTTTGCAAGAAGTGTTTTTCCGCTTCCTGTAGGACCGATTAAAAGCACGTTTGACTTTTCGATTTTTACTGCGTTTTCATCAGTCTGCATTGCCTGAGCTGAGGACATTCGTTTGTAGTGATTGTATACTGCAACAGACAGAACTTTTTTAGCATCGTCCTGTCCAACTACATACTGATCAAGGTAAGCCTTGAATTCCTTTGGCGTTGGCACGTTGTCAAGTTCGATTGGAAGAACGTCTGCCGACTGCTGTTCAAGAATCCCTGTACAGATTGCGACGCATTTATCGCATATGTAGGTGTTTCCCGATGGTCCTGAAATCAATTTTCTGTCTTTACCGGCTGTGCTTCCGCAGAAAAAACAATATTTATCATTTGGTGAACTAAAAAGACCCATGGTTTACTCCCTTAATTATGAAAATCTGTTTTCACAAAAATCTATTTTCTTGATGGCATTACGTGGTCTACAATTCCGTATGAAAGAGCATCCTGTGCTGACATGTAGTAGTCACGTTCCATATCTTTTGCAACTTCTTCAACTGATTTTTTTGTATGATGCGCAAAATATTCGATTGAAAGCTTTTTGAGGCGGATAATCTCTTTTGCCTGAATTGAAATGTCGCTTTCCTGTCCCTGAACTCCGCCCCAAGGCTGATGAATCATTACGCGGCTTGAAGGAAGGGCATAGCGTTTTCCCGCTGTTCCTCCTGCCAAAAGAATTGCGCCCATGCTGGCTGCCTGACCCATGCAGATTGTCTGAATGTCGCATTTTACGTACTGCATTGTGTCGTAGATTGCAAGACCTGCTGTTACAGAGCCGCCTGGTGAGTTGATGTAAACGCTGATGTCCTTGTCTGGATTTTCTGATTCCAAAAACAGAATTTGTGCTACGGCAAGGTCTGCTGTTGCATCGTTGATTTCTCCGTCAATAAAAACGATGCGGTCTTTTAAAAGACGTGAGAAAATATCGTAAGTGCGTTCTCCGTTTCCAGTTTTTTCTACAACATAAGGCACAAGCGTGTTCATCTGTTCGTTCATAGTCATTAATCATCCTAAAAAATAAATATCGTACCCTTACTAATATAGTGAAAATCTTCAAAAAAGTGTAGTAAATTACAAAAAAATCCTCCGAGAAAACCGCCTGGAGGATTTTTTTAAGACTGGTGGTTGAGCCTGTAGAAAACACCAGTTGCCTTAGTTAGGGCACTCTATAGAAATTCGCTAAAGCGACTTTCTATAGAGTGCCGTCGAGTTTTAAGTCGTTATAATATCACGACTTAAAACTCGCATTTTAAAAGTTATCTCTAAAAATTGCAATTTTTAGAGATTCCCGTTATTATTGAACAAGTCTTTGAAAGAAATTTTGTCGCCCTTTGCAACCTTAACTTCCTTGTAAAGCTCGTCGTAAAGCTTGTTTTCTTTTGTATCGTCAATAAGATATTCTTTTGCGCGAGCGTCAGAGTAATGCTTCTTAACTTCTTCTACAGTCATTCCGCCTTCCTCTGCAATCTCTGCATAGCGTTTTTCAATTTCTTCTGGTGTTACGCTGATGTTGCGCTCTCGAAGAAGTGAATCGACGATAATTCTAGATTTAAGCATTTTTTCGCTGTCGCCAGTCCACTGGGTAAGCATTGTTTCCTTTGTCTGACCGCTTGCTGTAATCATCTTTTCAAGCTGCTCAGGTGTTGTCTGGAACTGCTGCGCCATCATTCTCCATCTTCCGTCAAGTTCTGCCTGAAGCATACTAGCTGGAATGTCGAACTTGTTTTTTTCTACAAGCTGTTCGAGGAGAGAGTTGTTCTTCATTTCGCGAACACGGCGGTTCTTTGCGTTTTCCATGTTCTTTGAGATGTCAGCCTTCATGTCGGCAAGAGTTTTGTATTTTGCGTTGCAGTCCTGTGCAAAATCATCATCGAGTGCTGGAAGGTCGCGAACCTTTACTGCTGTTACTGTTACGCTAAGCTTAACGGTCTTTCCTGCAAGGTCAGAATCCTCATAATCCTTTTTGAAGGATTTTGTAATTTCCTTTGTCTCGTCCTTTTTCATTCCGATGATTTCATCATCAATTTTGTAGAGGTTCTCGCCAGTACCTACTGTGAAAACATAATCCTGGCGTTTTGAGCCTTCAATTTCTTTTCCGTCTTCACCGATTTCTGAGTAGTTGATTGTTACGATGTTGTCTTTTGCAACAACTCCGTCTTTTTTGTCAACAACCAGAGCGTTGCGCTCCTGCATTGCCTTAAGTTCGTCTGCAAGGTCTGCATCAGAAATTGTAATCTGAGGTTCTTTTACTGTGATTCCGCTGAAATCCTTTACAGAAACCTTTGGGAATATGTCGTAAGTAACTGTATATGTAAGATCTTTTGTTACGTCAAGCTCCGGAGCCTTGTCCATGACTGGCTGTGCGTAAGGAAGAGGGCGGTTTTCTGTTTCCTGTTCAAAAACTTCATTCAAAGAAGAGTCAATAAGCTCGCCAAGGGCATCAGCTTTTAGAGAATCACCATATTTGCGCTCAAGAACATTTGCAGGAACATGACCTTTTCTGAAGCCAGGAATCTGTGCGTTTTTTACATACTTTGAAAGTGTTGATTTGTAAGTTTCTTCAACATCAGCCTTTGCGATTGTTACTGTCAGTTTTACTGCAGATTTTTCCAAGTTTGTGAATTCTTTCGTAAGTTTCACCATGACACCCCTATTGTGTGAATTAAGGTTCTCGCAAATAATGCGAAAAAAAAAGCGGTTCAGATTATTTCTGAATCGCTTTTCTTAAATTAGAGCGGAAAACGGGAGTCGGACCCGCGACATCCACCTTGGCAAGGTGGCGCTCTACCACTGAGCTATTTCCGCAAATATTGCAGAGAAGTAAAATCTTCTAAGCATAATTCTTGTAACCTTTAATGTTACGGAGAAAATATTACTCTATGACAAAAAAAAAGTCAATATGCTTGTTGAATGATTATTTAAAAATGTTTTATTTTTTTGTCGATGTAAAGAATGGTCGCTTTTGTAAAAGTCTGTGTAATATGTCATTCTGTTCCCCGCGATGCGTGAAGAATCTACAGAGAAAGTAGATTTTTCGGGGTACACACCCTCAAAATGACAGATTTTTAGAAAAAGTGATTTTTTAGGTTCAATTTAGAATTTTGTGATTAGAAAATTTGTGCGGGGGAAGGGACTTGAACCCTCACGCCGTAAGGCACTAGATCCTAAGTCTAGCGTGTCTGCCAATTTCACCACCCCCGCAAGGAGCGTTTAAATCAATGTTGACACAAAATGTCAAATCGTAATGAGCGATGGGAGGATCGAACTCCCGACCCACAGATTAAGAGTCTGTTGCTCTACCAGCTGAGCTAATCGCCCGTATTTTTATTACTTGGCCTGTTAAAGTATGCGTCCGACACGACTTGAACGTGCAACCTCCGGATTCGAAGTCCATTGCTCTATCCAGTTGAGCTACGAACGCGATTCATCGGCTACCACTCGCTGCCGTTCAGCGTTCTGGGTGCCTGGTGGGTTTCGAACCCACGACAACCAGATCCACAATCTGGGATTCTACCGCTGAACTACAGGCACCATGTAATCGACATGTAGGACTATATCAGAAATGAATTAAATGTGTCAAGCAGTAAAGTTAAATTTTTTCAAAAAAAATGATTTTTATTATCTGTCTTATTTTTGCATGTTGAATGAAGCGGCTTAAAGATACTTCTAAAGTAAAAATTTGAAATACCGATAATAAACCTAGAAAACTGTAAATTGGAGATTTTTATATGAATTATGAAGAAAAAACTAAAGAGCTTTGGAAAGTATTGTTTTCTCAGAATGAAGTTTTAGACTGCATGCTGCAAGAGCAGGCTCTTATTCATAACGAGGTAAAAAATCGTAATTGGGTTGAACTTCAAAATTCAATTTCAAAAATGTCAGCTTACGGAGATGAATTTGTAGAGCTTGATTCCAGAAGAATTAATCTTTCCGGCGGTGACTTTAATCTCTTTTATACAGAAGAACTTTCTGATTTGTTTGCAATGGTCAGAACTAAACTGGTAAAAAGCAAAATAGAAAACGAAGCCTTGTCTAAGTATGTCAGCGCAACAAGAGCTTTTATAAATGGCGTTATTGATGAATGTGTGCCTCAGAACCGCAATGTTCTCTATGGACCAGACGGCCGTCTTACTCGTCCGCGTGCAGAAAGTGTTGTTTTGAATACAGTGTTCTAGTGGGAGGATAAGGATATGGCAAATTCATTTGCAGGAATTGAACTTGGAAAAAGAAGCTTGATGGCTCACAGTACACAGATTCAGATTGCGGGTCATAATATTTCAAATGCAGATACGGAAGGGTATAGCAGGCAGAGGGTAAAAGTTACAACTTTTGAACCTTTGTATCGTCCTGACCTGGAACGTGCAGAGCGGCCTGGCATGATAGGGCAGGGGTCTACTGTAGAAAGTGTAACTCGTGTACGTGATGAATTATTAGATAAACGTATTGTTGCTCAGGCGAATGAAGAAAGCTATTGGGAAACAAGAGAAAAATATTATTCAATGATTGAGTCTATTTATAATGAGCCTGATGAAATTTCTGTTCGCAGCAATATGGATAAATTTTGGGAAAGCTGGCAAGAACTTTCCATCTATCCTGAAAGCTCAGCTAGCAGACAGGCTGTCGTTACCCGCGGAGAAAGCCTTACAAATGCAATGCAGCAACAGTATAAGAGCCTTATGGGAATCGGAAATCAGATTAATGATGACATTATTTCTACCGTAAAACAGGTAAATGATATTACTCGTCAGATTGCAGGTTTGAATCATGAAATTGTAAGAAGTAAGGCAATGGGGGATAACCCAAACGATTTAATGGATAGAAGAGATTTGCTTGTAGATAAACTTTCTGGTCTTATAAATGTTACTGTTGACCAAACAGACCCGGATGAATTTATGGTTCATACAGATGGTCAGGTAATTGTTCAGGGAAGCATTGCCAGAGTTATAGATACTGTTCCAATGACAGATAATTACGGTTATTCAACATTGGTCTGGCATGATACGGAAGAAGATGCTGTCTTTAGAGGCGGTTCTTTAGGTGCATTGGTTGAGCTTAGAGATAAAGATATTCGCAGCGAAGTTCAGAACTTAAATACAATTGCATTAAATTTTTCTGACTTGGTAAATGACATCCATAGGAATGCAATTGGAAAAAATAATGTTACAGGTTTAGACTTTTTTGTTCAGCATGATTTTGTAGAAAACGTGAACGGAAACTATGACCGTGATGGAGATGGAGAAGAAGACGCCTCTTATGTTTTCCGTTTTACAGGAACTTCATCATTACGTAAAAATGAACAGGTTGGACTTTCTGGAATAATGACTTTAAGCGGTCCTGATGGAAATGTAAATGTTCCTTATTATCCTACAGATACTGTAGAAGAAGTTATTAACCGCATAAACGACAGCAATGCAGAAGTAAAGGCTTATTTGGATCGTAATAATTCACTTGTATTAAAAGCTACATCTGCAAAAGAGCTTTCTAATCCTGATTTTGTAATTCGTCATGTAGAAGACAGCGGAATGTTCCTTACCGGTTATGCAGGACTTCTTTCTAACAACGGCGAAGAAGGTGCTTACGACTGGGAAAGAAGAGATGCTGTTGCTTCTCTTGCAAACGCTCAGTTTGCTGTAAGCCCTGTAAGGGACCCTTCTGGATATATAGAAGTAAATGCTCAAATTCGAGGTGATGTAGAAAATGTTGCAGCATCTTTTGCAAACAGTCAGGGGTTTGCAGACCCAAGTGATGGCAGGGCTGCTGTAGAAATTGCATCTATCCGTAATACAAAAGTTATGATAGGAACAGAAAGAACCTTTGATGATTATTTTGCTGATGCCGTTACAAATGTTGGTTTAAAAGGTGAACAGGCAGAAACAAACCTTTTAAGTCAGAATAAAATCATGGGGGATTTACGCGACTTAAGAGACAGTATAAGTGGTGTTAATATTGATGAAGAACTTGCTGACATTATTAAGTTTCAGCATGGATATAATGCTGCTGCAAAATTTGTAACAGTACAGGATGAACTTCTAGATACAATTATAAATCGCCTTGGTGTATAAAATTAGGAGAAAGCTTATATGAATAGAATTAGCTCACAGATGAATAATGCTGATACTCAATACTACCTCCGTAAGCAGGAAGTTCGTCAGGCAAAGATAAATGCACAAATTGGAAGTCAAAGCCGCATTGGAAGCTTACGAGATGATCCAATTGCAGCAGGACATCTTGTCCGCTATCAGTCATACCTGAGCAGAGTAAATCAGTTTGAAAAAAATGCTCAGACTTTAGCAGATGAGTTTCAAGTCCGAGAAGGATATATAAATCAAAATCTTCAGATTATGCATAGAGTTAGAGAACTTGCAGTAACAGGTGCCAACGGAACTTACACTTCTGATGACTTAAAAAATATGGCAACAGAAGTAAATGAACTTCTAAAGGAAATGATTCAGAATGCAAATGCTGTAGGTCCTGACGGAAACACTTTGTTTTCTGGAACTCGCACAAAAGGTATAGCCTTTGACGTAAGCATGGGAAATGTTGATGGTGCAAATGAACCTTTAATTGCAGAAGTCCGTTATAACGGAAATGTTGGCGTAAATCGTATTGAAGTAGATGAAAACGCTTATCTTACAGTTGATAATTCAGGAAACAAAACCTTCTGGGCAGAACGTCAGCAGATTATGGGACAAAGAGATTTAACTAGTTGGCAGTCATCTTCAGACAGTACGTTCAGTGTTGACGGTACGGAAGTTAAAATAAATGCCGGTGACAATATTTATGCTGTTATTGCAAAAATTAATAATTCCGGAGCAGCTGTAAAAGCTTCTTTAGACCCTGTTACTAACGGATTAAATATTACAACAACAGACGCTCATCAAATTTGGTTAGAAGATAAAAATGGTAATACTTTAGAGACTGTTGGAATCATTAAAGATAAAAGTCAGCTTCCTCCATATAATTTAGGAAATGGTGTCAGAGTTTCCGGCGGTTCACTTTTTGATGCAGTAATCGCTTTGCGTGATGCAATGTTTAAAGGTGACCAGGAAGCAATTGGTTCCAGGGTTTTAGGAACAATTGATGAAGGCCTTTCTAATTTAACTACCCGTCTTGCAAAAAGTGGAAGCGATTATGAAAGAGCTCAGAATAATATTGAACGCTCCAAAACAAACAATTTAAATGTTACTGCATTAGTTAGTAGAGAAGGGGATATAGATCTTACAACTGCAATCACAGATTTAAAAATGCTTGATTACGTAAACCAGGCAACTTTAAGCAATGCCGGTAAAATGTATCAGAGCACTTTATTAGATTACATGAGGTAAATTAAATGCAAGTAGAAACAAAAATGATGGGAAGCCAGGAAGTTTCCAGCGACCGTCTTATAACTATTCCTGCAGGTCTTTTTGGATTTGAAGAGTATACAGATTATGTTCTTATTGATAGCGAGTATGAACCTCTTATCTGGTTACAGTCCTTGCAGGAAAAAAGCCTTGCTTTTTTATTAATAGACCCTTTTATTATCTGTAAAGATTATGAAGCAGATATTGATGATAAGGAACTTTTAAAGATTGGACTTCATGACCCTGCTGATGTCTGGGTTTTAACTATTGTAACTGTTCCTGGTGACGGAAAGCCTGTAACGGCAAATCTTCAGGGGCCCCTTGTAATAAATAAAAAGAACCATCAGTGTCTGCAAGCTATTTTAAGTGACGGTCGCTGGACAACAAAACACAATATTCTTGAAGCTTTAAAACGCAAGGAGGGAAAATAATGCTTATTCTCTCCCGCAAAGTGGATGAAAAAATAAAAATTGGAGAAGATATATCTATTACAATAATTGGAATAAACGGTGATCAGGTAAAAATTGGTGTTGAGGCTCCAAAACATGTAAAGGTTTTTCGTCAGGAAGTTTTTGAAGCCATTCAGACGGAAAATAAGGCTGCAGCCACACAGCCTCCTAGTGAAGCCCTTAAAAAGCTTTTTAATTAGCTTCTGCCATCTTTTTCTCTAAAACAATTTCTGCCTCACTCTTTCTCACGTAAAGAGGACCATCATAGTCTGCAAGAGGCGGAATGTTGTTTTTTATCATTTCTTCTGCAATTATAAAAAGGCTTTCTGTTGCGTCATTTTCCGGAAGATATGTTTTTATTTTAAGAGCTGAATCTAATTTTAAAAGGCTTTCTGCACATGTTTTGGCAGCTGGACCACAAAGAGTAATTTGTTTAGTTTTATCTAATTTTGAAAGTATAACGGAAACTTCATCATCTTCCGCTTCTTGAATTTTTTTGCCGTTTTCAAAAATCTGATAAAAATATTCGTCTTCTTTTGCCTCAATAACTGACAAAACTAAAGAGTCATTTTTAAAAAAAGACCATGCATAAGCTTCTAAAGATGGAACCCCATAAAGTGGAACTCCGTTAGAAAGTGTCAGGGCCTTTAAAGCACTTAGGCCAAGTCTTAAACCTGTAAAAGAACCTGGTCCCATAGTTAAGGCAGTGTAACTTAAATCTTTAGTTGTAAGAGCAGCTTCTCTCATTACAAAATCTATTGCGGGAAGAATTTTTTCAGACTGCTTCATTCCTATATCGTATGTAAGCTTTACGCATTGTGTATCTTTTTTTGCCGAGACCGTCAGCTTTGAGACGGCACAATCAATAGAAAGTGCATTCATTAGTCTAAAACCTCGCTCCAGTTGTCAATCGTTATGTCTCTTCCTCCGTCCTCGCTTGTCTTTATATCAAGTTTTATAGTTTTTTTAGGTAACTCGGAAGAAACTTTTTCGCTCCACTCTATGATACACACACCAGAACCATAGAGCATGTCGTCTACACCTAAGTTTATAAAATCTTCTGCTCCATCTAAGCGATAAACATCCATGTGATATAGAGGCATTTTCTTACCTTCGTACTCGCTTATGAGGCAGAATGTCGGACTTGTAACAGTGTCGTCAATACCAAGTGCTTTTGCAATTCCTTTTGTAATTGTAGTTTTTCCAGCTGCAAGAGTACCTGTCATCGCAATTACATCACCAGGCTTAAGATGGGAGCCGATTTTTTCGCCTAATGCAATTGTTTCTTCACTAGATTTTGTATGAAAAGTCATGGTAACGTGCCGTTTATTGACATAGTTGTAATAAACTCTGCTAAAGATTTTTTTACGGGCACAACAGGATAGTCTAGTGTACTCGGAAGGTCATCAATTTCTACAGTTCTCTGTCCCAGAGGACTTATTTCTACAGAGAAGCTTATGGGGACTGATAACTGTTTTGCAAGAATCTCTAAGACTGCGGTTGCCTTATATCTGTTCAGATAGTAAATCCAACCTTCTTCTTTAGAAATTGACTGAAGCTCCAATACCTTCATACTACATAAGATAACGCAAATTATATTAAAAAACAATCCTAGTTAGGAAATGTTTTTTACTACGCCTGCTGTTATCTCCTCCTGTTTATAATTCAATTGTATAGTTATAGATTTTTGCATTTATTCTATTTTTTGCCTTTAAATCTATATTTTCAAATTTTATGTGAAGAACATAATATTTTTCATCTTTAGATTTTTTTGTTGCGACTATTGTACCTATCGCATTAAATTCCTGTGAACCATCAATAGAAAATTCAATTCCAATGTTTTGCCCTTGCTTTATTGGTAATGCACAGTCCAGTCGGCAGCCTGTTGCAGAAAGGTCTTCCATTTTACCAGGGTAACGTTTTTCCGCTCCTTCATATACTGTCTTTTTTCCTTTTTTTACAGGCTTCACGGCAAAGAATTTTACATTAAGCTGGGTGTTCATTCGTTTAGAGCCGCGTCTCTGAGCTGATTTTATGGAATTTGTTGAAGCCAGAACCATGTTTATGTCAGATTCATTCTTTTTTTCGTATCGTACAACACGTGTAAAAAGAGAATAGCTTATGCCTTGTGCAGTTGTAAAGTTTAATGTAATTTTTTCTAAAGAAGCCGGCTGATTTCCTCGAATCATCAGTGTCGGGGGAACTTTTAAAATGATCTGCTTTTCGTCATTTTTTAAAAGCGTAAGTTCCCAGGGAAAACCTGTTTTGTCTACATAAGTAAAGGCCTGTCCCTCTGGCAGAGAACGGGTTGTTGTTAAAAGTGTACGTTTATTGTGAAGCTTTTCAATTTTATAGCGAATTTCAAATAGAATTTTTATGTTTTCCTGATTGTCTTGAGAGTCTAACTTTTGATATGCATTTTTAAAAAGCTCATCAACTTCTTCTGTTTCTGTGTATGAATATAGAATGTTTTTAAAATGAGCTTCGTGACAAATCTGCCATAAAAGCTTTGTTTCATTCTGGTCTAAAGCAGCTTCCTTTGCAAAGACATTTATATTCTTTAGAGTAGTTTCTTTTTCTTTGTTTGCTTCAATCCATTTTTGTGAGCTGTGAAGATTTTTTATGTAGCGCTGGACAATATAAAAAATCAATAGAACAAAAAGTACAACTGCTGCTATGAGGATAAATGTGTATAAAAGCGGATTAGATCTTGATTCTAGTGGTGTTGCACCCATTGCATCTGTAAAGTCAAACATAAAATTTCCTTACTGCACCTTATTGACGTTGTGCAATTGCATTAGAAAGAGAAAGAAGTCTTGGAGAAATCTCGTATTCTGCCAGGTCTCCAATAGTGACTGTATCTTTGTTGTTCAGAGCATCTTCAAAATCTTTTAGGATTGGGGCTAATTCTTCAAAAAAAGAGCTTATATCTTTTTCTTCAATTTTTATTGCCTTGTAAGATTCAGGAAAAAGTGCACTGAGAGTTGCCGTATGGCAAAAAGAGTCTATCTGATTTGCCAGGGTTTTTATGTAGTCAGAAACCGTGCTATCTTTACCACTTTGTAAGAGAACAGGAATTTCTTCTAGCTGTTCAGAAAGTGTTTTAAAATATTTTGCAGATTCATCAAAAGAAAGTTCTATATCTTTTTTTGTTATGACAGTAAGTTCAAGTTTTGTGTTTTCTTCTAAAGGTTTATTAAGAGAGCTTTCAAATTTTTCTGCAGAAATATTTTCTCCATTAAGAAGAATGTTTACCGTTGTAGCTTCATTTTTTGAAGCTTCTTCTTCAAAAGCTTTTAAAACGTCGCCTACAGTTGTTTCACCTTCAAGTGTTATGTCTACTTTGTTTCCGTTTACGTAAAGTTCCATTTTTATCCCCTTATTTTTTATTATTTAATGAATTTGAAAAATTATTTAGAGAATTCGACTGACTTTCCAAACTGTTTAAAGAACCTTCCATGCTTGCGTATTTGCTTTTTAATTCGGCTTCTTTTGCTTCTAGTTGAGTTTCTAATTTAGAGATTTTAGTGTTAGAATTTTTTATCTGAGTGTCTAATGCTGAAGTTTTGGAGCTTATAATTCCTCCTGACTGAATCCAGCTGGAAAGCTGCCTGTCAAGTAGGAATCCAATTCCACTGTCAATTATTAAATCTCCGTCGGAGTCAAAGCCGAAGAGATTTTTTATTTCTGTCAGATCGCTTTCTAAAAAGCTGTCTAATTTTTTTTCGTCAATTTCCAGGTAACCGCGCATTTGAGAGGCTGAGTATCCGGAGCCGTTTCCTGAGGCATTTGATGAAATTCCTATCTGCGAAAGCTGAGTAATTGTTGAATTTTCTGATGCCTTGTAAACAGAAGAAATGGTTCTTTGCAAAGATGATTTTCCGTTTGTAAGGGAAAAATCACCTTGGAACATACCAAGTTTTTCGTTTGCCTCTTCTTTTTCGCTGTCACTTAAATAGTCTAGTTCAGAAACGATTTCCGGTTTGTTTATTGTTAAAATGTTCAGTTCTGCAATAACCTGATTATAATTTCCCACAAAGCTAATTAAGGCATCTTTTGCACTTTCTGTGTCAGGATCTATTTTAATGGTTGCAGTTTTTTCTGTTTTATCATGAATATGTAAAGTCACGTTTGGAACAACGTCATCTATATCATTTGTGCTTCTGGTTAAAGTAATGCCTTCGTATTTTATTTTTGCATCCCCGGCCGTACTGATTGCATGCACAGGAGTAAAACCTTTGTTTTTTGTGCTGTCATAGCTTTGCGGAGCCGTAAGTGTTAAGGTTTCGCCTGTACTACCATTACGAACGATAAGCATTTTTGCTTCAGGATAGTCTTTTAGTGAAAGTTTAACTTTTATGTTGCCGTTTTCATCTTTTTCTGAAAATGAAGTTTGTTCAAGTTCTGTTTCTATGTCATAGGCATTTCTTACATAAAAATGAGTTTTTTCCTGAACAGGTGTCAGAAGCGTTTTAGGCTCCGAGCTTTTTGTAAGCCCTGTAGAGCTTTGTATGTTAGAAATAGAAATCCCCTTGAAGTCTATGGAGCCGGGGTCCGGTAAAACAGGTTCTCCGTTTGTTTTATTTAGATTTTCTGTTATGTCTTCTGTTTTAGAAATTTTATAGCTGAATTCAATTATGTTATTTTCGTTTTTACGGGTTTCTTCTGGAATTTCAAGTTCAAAACCTGTGCGTGGCGGTAAAGTAATTTCTTTTCCATTTGATTTTATTCCGGAAAGTGAAAGCCTGGGCATGCCTTTTTGTTCAACTGAATCTTTTGCAAGAGCCACTTTAAAATTTGAAACGCCGGAGGGTAGGGTGGTAACGCTGGTTTTTGCTTCTTCCACCATACCAATGTTTTTTGCAAAATCCAGTGCCTTGTTTTCAAAGCTTAAAGAATTTTCTTCGCCTGGTTTTAGGCTTTCGATAAGTAAGGATTTTTTTGTAGAACTGATTCCTATAAGCCTAGCCTGAACAATATTATTTGACCTTTTGTTTAAGGCTGTAACAAAATCGCTTAATTTTCCGCCTTTCCATGAAAAATCTACAGTTTTTTCTCCTGCTTTAAAAGTATATTTTCCCTGAGGAACTTCTTTGTCTGCTTCTATTGGATCACTTAAAAATCTGTCGCTTGTAGCAGGATTTATTACGTCAATTTTAAAAGAACCAAAATCTGCATCACGAGCTGCATCTACAGTGATTGCGTTTTCATCTGACGAGCTTGCAAGTTTATTGCTGAAAGGATTTTCAAAAGAGTATAAAGTTTTAACGCTAGTACGAAGTGAAGACATTTTTGCATTAACGTCACGCCATGCACTTTGCTGCTTCTGATAGCGTTCTAAAGAGGCCTGCTCACGTTTTAACGGAATACGCTCCGTCTCCATGAGAGCTTCTACGAGATCATTTGTTTTATACCGGTCAGTTACGCCGGGTATGCTTATTCCGTCAGCCATAGCTCCGTGTTTTCCGCCGGGAGAATCCAGCTACGCCGCCTTGTACAGCGTAGTGGTTTTATATTGTTTCGTCAAAGAGAAGCCCTATTGTATGCTTCATATGTGCTTGTATGCGCTGTAAGTCTTCCGAAGGTATTTCTCGGATAACTTCGTTTGTTGACGAATCTACTACCTTCACAATAACCTTGTTTAACTCATTGTTTACGTTAAACTGCAGTTTGTGACCCATTACAACATTCGAAAGTCTTTCAAGCTCTTGAATGTCAACCTTTGTTTCTGCCAGACTTTTGGCAATGTTTTCGGAAACTTCTGCAGCACTATTGGGAATTGTTCCCGGATTGTACTTTACCTGTTTAGGTGAAGATGCAAAAGTTGTACTGGTTAAACGGCCATCCATTGCCATCGTCTGTCCATTCATACTTACTGCATTCATGGACGGTTCCTCCTGAAAAAAAAGAGACGGGGAAGGGGGCGCACCCTTCCTAACTCTTACGCATGAAGTCATCTTAAAAGATGACATCCAGTTTTCTCTTAAGATAAAGCTTCATGCGGTTTTTAGGCTACTGAAGCAAAGCCAATACGTTCTGTGACTGGCTGTTTGCCTGTGCAAGCATTGCTGTTCCAGACTGAGAAAGGATAGAGTTCTTTGTGTACTGTACCATTTCTGAAGCCATATCAGTGTCGCGGATTCCAGATTCCGCACCCTGAGTATTTTCAGCAGCAACTGCTATTCCGTTTGCAGCCATTTCGAAACGGTTTTGATAAGCACCTAAATCTGCTCTCTGACGAGAAACCATCTTTATTGCGTTATCAACTGTTCCAATGGCCATGTTAGCCTGGTCAGGTGAAGAAATGCTAATCTGTTCGTCTGTGCCCTGATTTCCTTTAAGTCCAAGTGACTGTGCAGTCATTGTACCAATGAAAGCAGTAACACTCTGATCCATGTTGGCGCCAACCTGGAACTGCATTACGTTGTTTGTTACAGAGTTTTCTGCAAAACGTCCTGTAAGCAAGTTCATTCCGTTAAACTGAGCCTGACTTGCAATGCGGTCAACCTCAGATACTAACTGGCTAACTTCAACCTGAATCTGCATTCTGTCTTCATCAGAATAAATGCCGTTTGCAGACTGAACTGAAAGTTCACGAATTCTCTGGAGAATATCTGTTGTTTCCTGAAGATATCCTTCTGTTGTCTGGATAAAAGAAATACCGTTCTGAATATTTCTGTTAGCCTGATTTAATCCGCGAATCTGACTGCGCATCTTTTCAGATACTGCGAGTCCTGAAGCATCATCGCCAGCTCTGTTGATTTTTTCACCTGAGCTGAGCTTTTCAATGTTTCCCATTAACTGGTCGTTAGAAACTCCCAATGTGCGGTTTGCAAACATTGAACTCATGTTGTGATTAATAACCATAATCTTGCCCTCCATGATTCTTACATAAAGCATCTTGCTTTACGCCTGTTGGTGCGGGCATCCTTTGGTTTTTGCGCCCCCAAAAGATGTTTTAGACCCTTGCAGCAGGAACCGTTGCTCTTTTTTCGTCCTTGTACCGTTTTTAAGCAACCGCCCATGCCGCCACCAAAAGTTACATGGAAAGCTTTTTCAAAGATCTAAGCCCCGTCTAAAAGCGGAGCTGAAATTTACTGATTTTGTGAGTTTTAAGAAGGGAAGTGCCCTTAGACTTTAAAACACCGCATAATAGTAGGGCAATAGCCCTGCTATTATTATATACCACTATTGCAGTAAAGACAAGACTGTCTGTGACTGACTGTTGGCTTGAGCAAGCATAGCTGTTCCAGCCTGGGTAAGTACCTGATTCTTGGTAAATTCTACCATCTGAGCTGCCATGTCTGTGTCGCGGATGCGGCTTTCTGAAGCCTGTGTGTTTTCAGCTGCTACATCAAGACCCTTTACGGCATATTCAAGACGGTTCTGGTAAGCACCAAGGTCAGCTCTCTGTTTGTTAATGCGTTTGATAGCTGCGTCTAAGGTACCGATTGCGCGGTTGGCCTCGTCCGGTGTCGCAATTGTCATAACTTCTTCTGTACCAATAGAACGAATTCCCAAAGCACTTGCTGTCATAGTGCCTACGAAAACCTGTGTTCTCTGGTCCATGTTAGCACCAATGTGGAGCCACATAGAAGCTGTAGGATTGTTTTCTCCTGTTGGCTGAGCAAAGCGTCCTGTAAGCATGTTCATACCGTTGAACTGTGCCTGACTTGCAATGCGGTCAACTTCTGCTACAAGCTGGCTTACTTCTACCTGAATCTGCATGCGGTCTTCGTCTGAGTAGATACCGTTAGAAGACTGAACTGCAAGTTCGCGGATACGCTGAATAATGTCAGTTGTTTCCTGTAAGTAACCTTCTGTTGTCTGAATGAAGCTGATGCCGTTAGAAGCGTTGCGTGAAGCCTGGTTCAAGCCACGAATCTGACTTCTCATTTTTTCTGATACTGCAAGACCAGAAGCGTCGTCACCTGCTCTGTTGATTTTTTCGCCAGATGAGAGTTTTTCCATATCTTTCTGGAGAGAAGCGTTTGTTACTCCCAGAGTACGATTGGAATACAATGCGGACATGTTGTGGTTGATGACCATAGTTTGTTCCTCCGTGGATACTTCAAAGTAGAGTCCTTTCTACCTGATTGTAAAAGGAAAAGGGCATCTGTATTACAAGGCTACATCTGCCCTTTTATTTACATAAAGACCTGAACGTTGTCTTCATACGAAGTTTTAGCGTTCATGATACTTCATTTATCTTATCGGCGGAACGTCTGGTAAACTTTAATAATTTTTTTTAATTTTTTAGAAAATTTTTTGCAATAAGTTGAATTACTCTTGCAGCTTTTCCCCTGTGGCTTATGGCATTCTTCTCTTCTGCTGTAAGTTCTGCTGCAGTTTTATTTGTTCCTGCAACCACAAAAAGAGGATCATAGCCAAATCCACCGTTACCTCTTGCGTCTTCTATACGTTCTACAAGTGTTCCTTCAAATGTTTCCTGGGCAACATAAAGATTTTCAGGCTCCATGTATAAAACCATTGCACAGACATAGCGGGCGCTTCGTTCTCCGTTTGGAAAAAGACCTTCTTCTTTTCCTTTTTTCATGTCTATGCCGTTTTTTAAGGCATTGTTCAGCTGTTCAATAAGCATTCTGTTCTGTTCGTCTTGAGGAGTTTTTTCTGCACCTTTGACACCTTTTTCTTTACCGGGACCTGCGTAGCGAGAAGAGTATATGCCAGGAATTCCGTTAAGAGCATCTACGCAAATGCCCGAGTCATCTGCAAGAACAGGACAGTGTGTTAAATTCCAGAGAGCTTTCGCTTTTATGAGGCTGTTTTCATAGAAAGTGCTTCCTGTCTCTTCTGGATTAAAGTCTATTCTTTCATCTTTTGGAGTTACAATGGTGTGCTCTTTTAAGATTTCACTCATCTCCCGTTTCTTGTTCATGTTTCCGGTTGCTAGGTAAATTTTCATGTTTGTGAGAATACCACTTTAGTGTAAGGCTGTCTATATTTTTGCTTGCGTTGCGAAGTACATAGCTTATGTGCCTTTCGTCTAAATCTAAAAGCTTTGATATTGTTTTATTAGACGGACTATAGTGTTCCATGTGCTTTTGAATAAGCTTCTTCTGGTTTTCCCAGCGCTCAGTCTGAGTTTTGTAATGCTTTATTGTGTAGCTGTATCTCTGGCATCCTTCGTCTAATGCCTTATTCTCAAAAATGTACTGTCTGTGAAATCTGTATGCCTTGTCTCTTGCTTTATTAAGAGTTTGCATTCTATTGATTTTTACTTCCATGTGTTTTAGAGCTTCCTGCAGCAGGTTATCCATGTCTTCTAATTTGATTTCTAAAACTTCGCAAAGTTTTAATTCAATTTCGTAAGTAATGAAGGGAGCTGATTTTAATGCCAGAATTAAAAGCGTTTCTCTAAAAAATAAGTCCTTTTTTTTAGAAAGAATGTTTTTTTCTTTCATGCATTTTTCTAAAATATCCAAAGGTGTTTCCTGGTCAGGTTTGGCTCTAAAGGAATTACAATATTCGTTTCTGCAGTAAAGCTCACATTCTTCTTCAAAAGCATTATATTCTTCCTGCAGCATGCTGTTTTCCAGTGTTATTTTTCTACTTCTCTTTTGCCTCCATGAGGTGTAATAAGTTCTGACGGTAAAGTAAAAATATGAACCAAATTTTTTACACAGATTTTCGTTATAACTTTCAATTATTGAAAAAATTTTCTCGCTAAAATCTGTAAGGAAATTCATAAAATCATCTTCGCTTAAGTTTATAATTCCGTATAATGCTCGGTTTTTGTAAATTGTAAGCATTAAAACTTTTCTTACATCAATGAGTGTTTTTCTTCCTTCCTTAAAATCTCTGTAAAGACTTTCCAATTCTACCATTTTTTTTCTCTCCTTGTGAATTATGAGTTTTTGTAGAAGTCTTTTTGCAATTTTTGTGCCAAAGTTTTTGATTTACGAGATTTTGTTGAAAAGCTGATTTTATTCTGCATGTTTGAGCAGATGTTTTCCTATAGGTGATAAAAATCTTTAAAAAATCTATTTATTTCTCATAAAATTCTAACTGAAAATATTGTCAGAAAAAGTTATTTTCCAGCAAAAAATTACAATGAAGCTTGTTATATTTTGTGAGTTTTTGTAAATCTTTGTAAGATTTTTAGATAGTTATGCTGTAAGAAATATATATGTTTTTGTGAGAAAATTAGTTGAATTGAGTGCTGTAATGTTTATCTTGCAGGGACTTGTGCGGTGGCATAATAAACCACCGCATGTTTTTTATATGTTTTATAGAACCTTTGAAAATTCTTTAATTATAAGGGGCATAAGTTTTTCTATTTTTCCCTCGCAGCTTGCTCCGCTTGCATTTTTATGACCGCCTCCGCCAAATTTTGCGGCAATAGCACTTACGTCGCAAGTTTCTTTAGAGCGGAACCCCAGGGTGCAGTTAAAATCACTTTCCTGGCGAATAAAAAGAACCGCTTCAACACCTTCTACTTCCAGCATGAGAGAGTAGAGTGCGTCGGAGTCTCTTCCGTCCTGACCGTATTTTTTTGTGTCTTCTTGAGTTTCCCATGTAACAACAAGTTTTCCATTACAATGTCTTTCTGCTCTTTCTAGCATTATGCTTAAAAGCTTACGAGTGTTCCAGGCTTTTCCACCTGTCATTTCTTGGTATATGCGGCGAGGATTTGCTCCGCAAGAAGTGAGGCGAGAGGCACAGTTAAATGTTTCGGAGTCTTTTTCTGTTAAATAGCGAAAGAATCCTGTGTCCGTTGCCATTCCAAAGAAAAACATTTTTGCTTGATCTTCATTTGGTTTTCCTACGATAGCTTCAAAAAGTTGCTGAACAAGATTAGCAGCTGCAGGGGCTGAAGAGTCGATGATTTTATTTTCTCCCTCACAATCTGCTGTTTTATGGTGATCAACAATGAATGTATCAAAACCCTTTATGTCACCTTCTAATTCTCCCAATCTACTTAGCTCTGAACAGTCTACAATTATGAGACCGCATTTATCTCTTTCTCCTTGAGTCATAAAAGGTATTTCATTTTTAAAAAGTGTAGCATATTTTTTTATTTCTGCTCTTTTAAATGGGCCTGCGTTTAAGCGAAGGTAGGGCTTTTCTAAATAGTCTAAAATGTAAGAAATGCCCATGCTGCTAGAAATACAGTCTCCGTCAGGTTCTTTGTGCCCCGCAATTAAAAATGTATCATGATTTTGTATAAAATTTTTAAAGCTTAAAACTTGTTCATTAGAAATGAGAATCATATTTTTTCCCGTAAATTTAAAATTTAAAGAGCCGGAGGAAATACTTCCGGCCCTTTTGAAGTGCTTATTTTTACTAAAATTTAGTATTCAATGTCAAGTGTATCTGCATCTGTTCCATCTACGGTTGCCCCTGTAGGAACTGTTCCCCAAACAGCATCTAGGCGACTTGGAGAAAGTGTAAGTATTACCTTATAGAATTCTCCATCGTTGTAGAATACGCTCATGTAGGTTCCCATTCCTTTTGGCTTATTACGGAACAAGAGCTTTCGTGGCTGTTCTTTTGCCCATTTTTTAGGGAGAACTGCCTGTCCAATTTTAAGCCCCTGCTTTTGATAGAGTACAACATAGGCATCTTTATGGTCTAATATTCTGTAAACATTTACATTCCTATAAGAAAGACTTGCTACATTGTCACCATGATCCCAAATAGGAGCATTTGCCTCTCCTTCTGCAATGGCTGGGAGTGCCAAACATAAAGCTAGAATTAAAGACGCTATAATTTTTTTCATTCTACAACCTTCCTTCCTGCTATTTAATTAAAGCAAGCATTATAGCCTTTATGGTATGTTTGCGGTTTTCAGCTTCATCCCACACAAGGCTTTTTTTGCTCTCAAAAACTTCTTCAGTAACTTCCTGACCTTTTACAGCTGGAAGACAGTGTAAGAATATGGTGTCGCTTTTTTCTGTGGCTTCCATTAAATTCCTGTTTACCTGATAAGGTTTTAAGAGAGCCGAGCGTTCCTCTTTGAGCTTTTCTTCGCCCATTGAAACCCATACATCAGTATAAAGGCAATCTGCGTTTTTGACAACTGAAATATTGTCTGAAACTGAAATTTTAGCCCCAGAAACTGCGGCAAATGGTTTACAAATGTCTAATATTTTCTGATCTGGAGAAAGTTCTTTAGGGCAAAATACGCTAAAGTTTATGCCAAATTTTGAGCATATAAGCATAAGACTTCTAGCCATATTGTTGCGTCCGTCACCGCAAAAACATAGTGTTAAACCTTTTAAATATCCAAAGTGCTCTTTTAAAGTCATTATGTCTGCTAACACCTGGGTAGGGTGAAACTCGTCTGTAAGACCGTTTATAACCGGAATGCCGGAATATTTTGCTAAAAGCTCCACGTGCCTCTGTTTAAAGCCTCGGAATTCTATTGCGCTAAACATTCTGCCTAAAACACGGGCTGTGTCCTGTACGCTTTCTTTTTCGCCTAACTGAATGTCGTCCGTGCTCATAAAAACCGGATGTCCGCCTTCTTCTCCAAAAGCAGTTTCAAAAGAACTTCTGGTGCGTGTAGAGCGTTTTTCAAAAATTAAAGCAATTGTTTTACCTAAAAAGCGCTGGTGAATTTCTCCTGAATGAGACTGTTTTTTTACAAGAAAAGCATAGTCTAAAATTTGGCTTATTTCTTCTGGAGTCCAGTCTATCCAGTTTAATAGACTTCTGCCTTTAAATGGACTTTCAAATTTTTCTGCTTCCATAATGTTACCTCAAAAGAAAATGCCGGGATTTTTTATGCACCCCGGCGCTTATTTCTTTTTTAGTATAACTTATATTTTTATGCAAAATCAAGTGGTAAAATGTATGTTTTATGCAAAATTTGCAAAAAATATGCATAAAAAGTGTAAAATTATACTTTAAACTGGTCTATCTGGCTTCCAATTTCTTTAATTGAATCTTCCATTTGGTGAGAAATACCACGTAATGCTTCTCCAGTTTCGTTTATTTTTCTTGCACCTACACTCATTTCTTTCATACTGCTTTGCATTATGCCTGTAGCATCTTGCAAGTTGCGTACTTCTTCAAGGATAGCTTTGTTACCTTCTGCCATTTCCTGACCTGCTGTACGAACCTCGAGTGTGCTATCATTCATTGTGTGAAGAACATCGCTAATCTGCTGGCTACCTTCATTTTGTTCTTCCATAGCAGCTTTTATCTGGCGAACAAGTTCATCTGTTTCTTTTATTTTACCAGTAACGGTACCAAAAGCTTTGCTGGATTCTTCAGAAGCTGTTACTACGCTGCTGATGGAGTTCTGAATGTTTGTAAGCTGTTCACCAATTGTTTTAGACTGCTGGCTTGAAGTTTCTGAAAGTTTTCGGATTTCATCTGCAACAACACTAAAGCCTTTACCTGCGTCTCCTGCGTGAGCTGCTTCTATGGCGGCATTCATTGCAAGGAGGTTAGTCTGTTCTGCAATTGCTGCAATAGCGGTGTTTGCTTCTTGTAAGCTTGCGCTAAGCTCTTTTATCTGTTCAATTCTATCGTTTACATCAATCTGAAGTTGAGAACCTGTTTGTGCACTTTCGGTAAGCTCCTGGAATGAAGCTGACATTTTTTCCATAGAGTGGTTTACACTGCGTATGTTGCCAATCATTTGTTCTACAGCAGCACTAGCACTAGAAACACCCTGGCTCTGCTTTTCAATCATTCTTTCAAGGGATTCTATGTTAGAAGCAATTTCGTTTACAGCTCCTGCTGTCTGGTGCACACTGTTGGACTGATTGTTAATCTGTGCGTGAACACTTTCTATGTTTGCTAAAATTTGGGTTATAGAAGATGATGTGTCTTCTGTGCTGGCTTCCAAATCTGTTCCTGCAACACCAAGCTTGTCTTTTGAGTCTTTAACTTGTTTAATGATTGAATGAAGATTTTCTGTAAAGTTATTAAAGCCATTTACAATTTCGCCAATTTCGTCTTTTTGCTTTGTATCTATGCGCTTTGTTAAATCTGCATCACCGGAACCAATTTCTTTTATTGCGTTGCTAACAGTTGTGAGAGGCTTAAAAGAAACAATTGTTATTGCCGCTGATATAATTATTCCTACAATCACTGTTATAATAATTAAACAGAGCTGAGTTTGTCCCATTCTATCAATATCTGCAAAGAAGTCTATACGGGGTGTTACACATAGGACAAACCAGTCAGTACCAGGAACAGGCCGGTAAGCTGCAACCTTTATTACTCCATCTCTTATGTCAGTGAATATTTGAGCCCCTGTTTTTCCGTCCATTGCTTCCTGTAAAATTTCTGCAATTTGACCGCCGTCTTTTATTCCTTCTGATATGTTTTGCCCTTCTTGAACCTCTTTAATATTTGTAGATGCAATAGTGTTTCCTGAAGTACGGTTTACCACACATATTAAGGCTTCGTCAGAGCCAAATTTTATGTCTTTAATGCGGTAGGAGAGGATTTCGCCATAGATGTTTGCACAAATACAACCTATAGGGTTGTGATCCAAATCGTAAACTGGAAATGCAAAAACTTGAAAAAGAATATTTGTAATAGGGTTTATTGCTGGATCTTTTATAGTTTTTTTACCATTTGCTGCATTATGAATATAATCTCTGTCTAACTTTATAGCTTGGCCTGCTGCTGTAAAAGAATTACCCTCCAGGTCATAAAAGGCTATGTTTTCGTAGTCTGAACTAATTTTTGCTATACGTGTAAGCTGCTGGCATTTTTCTCTCATAGAAATGTTTGGATCTTTTAATTGATCCATTTCTGCAACGCCTTCCAGCATATGAATATGCTTTTCTACTTCGCCTTTAATTTTTCCGGTTGCAGAATCGGTAACAGAATTCATGAGTTCGTATGTTGTTTTTGTTATATTATTCGATGCTACAATATAACTTACTGTACCTAAAACTAAACATGCCACCAAAATAAGGCTTGCAATAGTCAATGTAAGTTTGAATTTAAGGGTTTTATAAAATTTCATTCTTCTCTCCTTGAATATTAAGAAAACGCTTATGTTGTAAGATAAATTATAACTCTTTTTTCTTAAAAAGCAAGATTTTTACGTTTTAATGTAATTTTGTGGTATATTATAAATATGTTTATCATTCGTTTTAATAGCGAATACTCTTTTAAAGATTTTATTCGTGATTCAGTTATTGGAGTTTTAATAGCTCTTGTTTCTATACCGATTTCTATGGGGTATGCAGAAGTTTCTGGTCTTCCGGCTGTTTATGGTTTATATGGCTCTTTTTTACCAATTTTGTTTTATGGATTTTTTACAACTTCTAAACGCTTTGTTTTGGGAGTTGATGCGGCCCCTGCTGCTTTAACGGGGGCTCTTTTAGTAAGCTTGGGTATAACGTTTGGAAGCAAAGAAGCAATTTCTTTAGTTCCTTTAATTACGCTGTTAACATCTTTTTGGCTTTTTTTATTTTTTATCTTGGGTTTTGAAAGGTTTTTAAAATTTATTTCTCAAAGTGTCATGGAAGGTTTTATAACTGGCATAGGTCTTACAATTATTTTAATGCAGGCTCCTAAGCTTTTTGGAGGAACGGCCGGTACTGGCGAAGTTATAGAACTTATATTGCATATCTGGAAAGAATTGTGTTCTGTTTTTAATTTTACTTCACTTGTATTAGGTTTAGGCACAGTTATTATTCTTTTAGTGTTTAAGAAGTTTTTTCCTAAAATACCAATGCAGCCCGTTTTAATGATTTTGGGGGCGTTTCTTACTTACGCTTTTAACCTTGAACGTTTTGGGGTAAAAACATTGCCTTCTGTAGAAAAGGCACTCCCTCCGTTTGCAATTCCGGATTTTACAGTTATTAATGGCAATGTACGTACTGTAATTCTTTCTTCGTTTACAATAGCGGTTGTTATTCTTTCTGAAACTTTACTTGCCTCTACTAATCAGGCTTTAAAAAACGGCGAAAAACTTAATGCCAGAAGAGAGATTTTAGCGTATGCCGCAGGTAATGCGGTTTCTGCCTTTAGTGCATCGTGTCCTGTAAACGGTTCTGTTTCTAGAAGTGCAATTGCAAGTCAGTATGGCGTAAAAAGTCAGGTGATGAGTGTTACAGCATCTTTTTCTATGCTTTTTATATTATTGTTTGGAACGCCTTTTATAAAGTTTTTGCCTGTTCCTGTTTTAACAGGAATTGTTATAGCAGCTCTTTGTGGAACTTTAGAGTTTAAGCTGGCGTACAATCTTCATAAAGTAGATAAGTCTGAATTTTTTATTTTTTGCGCTGCTCTTTTTGCAGTTTTATTTTTGGGAACGATTTATGGGGTTGTAGTTGGTGTAATTTTAGCTTCTGTTACGTTTATAATCAGGCAGGCTAAGCCATTTTCTGCTTTTTTGGGATTTTCACCAGGAGTTGAAGGGTTTCACTCTTTGCAGAGAAAAAGTCCGAAATCTTACCCCTTAAAGGGAGTTTTACTTTATAGATTTAGCGGGCCTCTTTTTTATGCGAATATTGAGCAGTTTGTAAGTGAACTTGAAAGAGAAATAAAAAAAGATACTCGAATTGTAATTGTTGATTCTTCGGGAATAGGGAATGTTGATGTAACGGCTTGTAACAGGCTTTTGCTTTTATATAAAAAGCTCAAATCTAAAAATATAAAGTTTTACTTAGCTTCTCATGTAAGTGCCGTTAACGATGAACTTAGAACTTTAGGGGCTGCAACTTTAATTGAGGAAGGTGCTGTCAGAAGCAGCATAAGCGGTGCCTTGAAGGCAGAAGGTTTTACAGAGCCTTATGAACTTGAAAATATAGAAAACATAACAGTTTCTACATACACAAAAGATTTAGCCGAATTTGAGTGGGCTTTTGGAATAGATGCAGAAAGCCGTATGGATAAAATGGCATCTGAACTTGCAGAACAGATGGCTTTAACAGGTATTGTCGAGGCAAAAAGTATTATTAGAAATGAATGTTACTGGAGCGATGTTGACGAAGAAACTTTTCTAGATCTATTAGAAAAACATTTAGCTCGCATGCAGGAAAACGGCAGGCTTGTAGAAAATAAAACCTTAGAAGAAAAAATTGCTCTCTTACATGCTCACGTAGAAGAAAAACTTCTTACAGATAATAAGGATGCTTTAAAAGCTGCGGTTAAAGAGAGACTTTTACGAGATAAGATTTTTAAAGAAAAGCATCCAAAGGCATTTGAAAAAATTGTAATAGAACGAGAGAGGCTTTTTGGTGAAATTGCAATGAATCATCCAGAACTCGCTAAAACTCTTGCAGAAATTATTAGCGAGCTGGAAGCTGAGTAATGTAAAAACTATTTTATAAAGTTTCTTTTTTCTTTTTCTTCGGCTTGTTTAAAGAGAATTGCAACGTTTCCGATTATGCGAACCAGAGTTGAGTCTGTTTTTCTAGCAATTTCTTCTGTAAGGGAAAATTTTTCGTCTTTAAATTCGTTGAATTTTATTTTAATAAGCTCGTGATTTTTTAGCATGGCGTTAATTTGCTTTATCTGTTCTTCTGTAACTCCGCCTCCGCCAATTATTACAAGCGGGTTTAGAGAGTGAGCTTTGCTTTCTAAAAATTTTCTTTGTTTACTTGTAAGTTCCATTTGTAAACTCCCATAAAAAAAGCCCTGTCTGAAAAGACAAGGCTTAAAAGTGCTTAGTGGCTAGTGGGATCGAACCACCGACATACGGAATATGAGTCCGTTGTTCTACCGACTGAACTAAGCCACCAAGAATGTGCGTATATTAACAAAAAATAAGTTTCTCTGTCAATAGCATAAATGCTGTTTTTTAAAAAAATTATCTTTTTGAAGCACCTTTTATAAATGTTTTTGCAAAAGAAATTATTTCTTCTTCTTGCGCGTTCGTGTATGGTAAAACAGAATTGTAGGATTTTTCTAAGCAAGAACCTGGGGCAAAGCTTGAGAAAAACCATGAAGCATCTTTGGGTAAAAGTTGAGCTATTGTTTTTATGTCTTCTTTTGCAATAATAGGTGGAACTAAAACCGTTCTCCATTCTCTCTTTTCTTTAGGAAGTGTAGAGAGAATTTTTATGCTTTTACAAATGTTTTCCCAAAGAAAATTATTTCCATGCAAAAGAGAAATTTTTTCTTTAGAGCATTTTATGTCCATTGCAACATAGTCTGGAGAAAGATCTTTTGAGTTTATGAGTTCTGAAAGTTTTTCCGGAAGGCTTCCGTTTGTGTCTAGTTTTATTTTGTAGCCCAGGGATTTTGCCTTTTTTATTAAAACCGGAGTATATGGGTTTAGTAAGGCTTCTCCTCCTGATATAACCAAACCTTGCAATATGCCTTTTCTTTTTTCTATGTGATTAAAAATTTCTTGTAAGGTAACTGAGTCATTTTTTTGAAGAGTATTAAAAACTAAATCTTTATTGTAGCAGTAGGGACACCTTAAATTGCACCCTGTTAAAAATACTGAGCAGGAAACTCTGCCAGGAAAGTCTACAAGAGTTGTCTTTATGAGAGTTCCTACTGTTTTGTTTAAGCTATCTGTGCCATCCGGCATTTAGTACTCTGAGTTTTTACGAGAGAAAGAAGTTCATCTACAGTGTGAGCCCTAGCAAGAGAAGCTCCATTGGAGTTGTAGAAAATTACAGTTGGAGTAGAAAATACACCGCGTTCAGCTGCAAGATTCATTCCTTCATCTGTGTCTACATTTATAGATTTTCCTTCCAGTTCTGAGTTTGTTATGAAGTCCTGAACAGGAGGGCAGTGAGGACAGCCCGGACGAGTAAAAAGTTCGTAATGCCAGTCGTCTGTTTCTGCGCTTACAAGGGTTTCTGATTTGACTTCTTCTTTTGTAAGTGTAAGAGACTTTTGGGCAGGCATTTCTTCTTTTACGCATGCTTCTTCTGTCTCTTTTACCTCAAAAAGCTTTCTGTGGTTAAATTCGTCTCTCTTGCCTTTGTTCCAGTTGCGTACCGCCCTGTAGTAGCCTACAATGCGTGCGTAAACTTCGGTTTCACTTCCGCGGCAAGATTCTAATTGTGCCTTTACAGAAGCGATTTCTGCCTCTACTTCTGCAAGAGTTCTTTTTGTACTTGTCATAATCTCCTCCCAATTTTTTATTCCCATAAAAATATTAGCACTTTTGAAAAGTTGAACCAAGGTGCAAATGGTAAAAATTTAGAAAATTGCTTAATTTTTTTAAAATTTTACCACCGCTATGTGTAGCGTGTTAAAATTTAACCTACACTATATATATCGTGATACATGGTGTTTTTCTTTATAACTTTTCTAACAAAGAAAAGCACGCTCGGGATAGAATAGCCCGTTTACTGAATGAGCCTGCGCAGAAAAATTATTTTTATTCTCCGCTTGCCAAAAGTCTTTCTCGTTCTGCCTCCAGCTCTGAAAGTTTTAAGCGCAGGGCTGCCTGTTTTTCTGCCTTACATTTTGGACATTCATAATGTTCTCCAGAAATGTATCCGTGCTTTTTACAAACGCTGTAAGTTGGACTTATTGTTAGATACGGAATGCGGTAATTTGTAAATACCGTTTTTACAAGTTCGCGGCATGCCTTCCAGTCTTTTATTTCTTCTCCAACGAATGTGTGGAAAACTGTTCCGCCTGTGTAGCGGGTTTGTAAGTCCTGCTGATGGTCCAGGGCTTCAAAAATGTCGCTTGTATAATCTATTGGCAGCTGAGAAGAATTTGTGTAGTACGGGTCACTGTCTCCGCTTGTGATTATTCCCGGGTAGTTTTCTTTGTCGTGGCGGGCTAAGCGGTAGCTTGTGCTTTCTGCAGGTGTTGCCTCCAGGTTAAAAAGCTCTCCTGTTTTTTCCTGGTAATCCTGCATGCGGCTTCTCATGTGGTCTAAAACGTCGCAGGCGAATTTTTTTCCGCGTTCTGTTGTTATGTCTTCGTGCAGGAAGTTTAAGCAGCATTCATTCATTCCACATAAACCGATTGTGTTAAAATGATTGTTCAATGTTTTTAGGTAGCGACGGGTGTAAGGAAAAAGTCCTCCGTCCAGGAGCTTTTGTATAACTTTTCTTTTTATGCAGAGGCTGTCGCGGGCTATGTCCATCAGGTGGTCCAGTCTTTGATAGAATTCTGTTTCTGTTTTAGCCAGGTACCCTATTTGAGGAAGGTTTATTGTTACTACCCCAAGACTTCCTGTAAATTCATCGCTTCCAAAAAGACCTCCTCCTCTTTTTCTAAGTTCGCGTTTGTCTAAGCGGAGACGGCAACACATGCTACGAACGTCGCTTGGGTTAAGGTCTGAGTTTATGAAATTTTGAAAGTATGGAGTTCCGTACATTCCCGTCATTTTAAATAAAAGTTCTGCATTCGGGCTGTCCCATGCAAAATCTTTTGTAATATTGTAGGTTGGAATAGGGTAGCCAAAACCGCGGCCTTCTGCATCTCCTTCTGTCATAAGCTCTATAAACACTTTGTTTATGACATCCATTTCTTTCTGGCAGTCGCCGTAAGTAAATTCCTGTTCTACGCCACCTACAATGGCTTTTTCGTTTTTTAAGTCTTCCGGGCATACCCAGTCTAGAGTAATGTTTGTAAACGGAGCCTGGCTTCCCCAGCGGCTTGGAGTGTTTATGCCGAATATGTAATTTTGAAGGCACTGACGCACTTCTTTTTCGCTTAAGTTATCTTTTTTTACAAATGGGGCTAAGTATGTGTCAAATGAACTAAATGCCTGAGCTCCTGCCCATTCGTTTTGTAGAACGCCTAAAAAGTTAACCATCTGGTTTACAAGAGTAGAAAGATGGCTTGCCGGTTTACTTGTAATTTTATCTGGAACTCCGCCTAAGCCTTCTTTTATGAGCTGTCTTAAACTCCAACCGGCACAGTAACCGGAGAACATGGAAAGGTCGTGAATGTGAAAGGCACATGTTTTATGAGCTTCTGCAATTTCTGGAGTGTATATGTTTTTTAGCCAGTAATTTGCAGTTATTGCTCCTGAATTGTGTAAAATTAAGCCACCTAAAGAAAAGTTTACGTTTGCATTTTCGTTTACTCTCCAGTCGCTCTGCTCCAGGTAGCCGTCCATGGTTTTTGAAATGTCTAACATTAAATTTTTTGCATCACGCATGGCATGGTGCCTTTCGCGGTACAGAATGTAAGCTTTTGCAACTTCTACTTCTTTTTGTTCAATAAGGACTGTTTCTACAGTGTCCTGAATTTCTTCTATTGCGGGAATTGAGTGGGCACGGCGTCCTGCAAGAAGAACCCTTAAGTGCTCTTCTACTGCGTCTGTTAAAGCTTCTGCTTTGTCTGGATTGCTTCTTCCTTCTGTTGCAGTAATTGCCTTACCGATTGCACTTTGAATTTTTCGTCTGTCATAGCTAGCTATTTCGCCGGATCTTTTAACAACTTTTTTTAAAAATCCTAAAGTTTCTTTATCTGAATTTTCTCCTAAAAAACTTCTCCATTCCGGAAAAACATTTTGTTCACTCATCTTTTTTTCCTCTCCACCTTTTTTTTATTTGTTTTCATCAGAAACTCTATTAACTTCTGCAATAAACTCGTCTAAGTCGTTGAAATGTTTATAGACACTTGCAAAACGTATGTATGCAACTTTATCTACTGTGTAAAGTCTTTTTAAAACTAATTCGCCTAAATCGGCTGTGGAAATTTCGCGAGTCTGTTTACCGCGTATGTAGGCTTCGTCTTCTATTTCTGCAACAATTTGTTCTACCATGTTAGTTGCAACAGGACGCTTTTCCAGGGCCCTGTCTATGCCCTTAGAGAGTTTCTGTGTGTTAAGGGGTTCCCTTCGGCCGTCTCTTTTTATGACCATGAAAGGTTTTTCTTCGATTCTTTCATAGCTGGTAAAGCGGAATCCGCAGCTTATACATTCTCTACGGCGTCTTATGCTTTCTCCGTTTGCCATTGTTCTGCTTTCTATAACCTTATCGTCAAGGCTTCCACAATAGGGACATCGCATATATACCCCTCCCAAGGTTTTTAGCGTTGAGTTTTTACTTTTATAATAATACTACACTATTTGTAGCGGTTCAAGTCTGAATTTTAACTCTTTTTTTAAGTATATTTTACTTGAGTTTTTATAAGTAATAAAGTATTATCAGTCCTACTTAAGTTTACGTAACAAATAAAGCAGCCTCCATGCTGCTCTTTGAATATATTTATGTAAGGAGATACATTATGTCTACACCAATTGAAAACTATCTTGCTTCCTGCGGAAACAAACCAAATCCTGCAATGCTTTCGTACGTTGCAAACTTACAGCAGACAGCAGCCGTTGCCCCTGATATTGCTTCAAGTGTGGTAAATGAACTTGAAAATCAGAGAAGACACTTAAAGCTTGTTGCTTCTGAAAACTACTGCTCCCTTAACGTACAGGCAACTATGGGTAATCTCCTTACAGATAAGTATGCAGAAGGTTTTCCTGAACACCGCTATTATGGCGGCTGCGTAAACATTGACGCTGTAGAAAATGTTGCCGCCCGCGAAGCAGAAGCTCTCTTTGGTGCAGATTATGCTTACGTTCAGCCTCATTCTGGAGCTGATACAAACCTTGTAGCATACTGGGCAATTTTAAGTGCAAAAGTTGAAACTCCAACATTAGAAGAACTTGGTGTAAAGTCTTTGGCAGAACTTACAAACGAGCAGTTTGACATGCTAAGAAAGCGCTTTGGAAACCAGAAGCTAATGGGCCTGGACTACTCCTGCGGTGGACACCTTACACACGGTTACCGCATGAACGTAAGTGCCCGTATGTTTGAAAGTCATCCTTACGGAGTTGACAAGGAAACAGGTCTTTTAGACTATGATGCGATAGAAAAGCAGGCAATGGAAGTAAAGCCTTTAATTCTTCTTACCGGATATTCTGCTTACCCTAGAAAAATTAACTTCCGCCGTTTCCGCGAAATTGCAGACAAGTGCGGAGCAGTTTTAATGGTAGACATGGCACACTTTGCAGGTCTTGTAGCTGGTAAAGTTTTCACTGATGATTATGACCCTGTTAAGTGGGCAGACATTGTTACAACAACAACACACAAAACCCTGCGCGGTCCACGTGGCGCCATGATTCTGTGCAAGGAACAGTTTAAGGATTACGTAAATAAGGGCTGTCCGATGGTTTTAGGCGGACCTTTAGGACACATTATGGCAGCAAAGGCTGTTGCATTCAAAGAAGCCCGCACTCCAGAGTACCAACAGTACGCACAGAACATCGTAAAAAATGCTCAGGCTCTTGCAAAAGCTTGCCAGGAAAAGGGAATGGTGCTTCAGACTGGAGGAACAGAAAATCATCTTATGCTTATTGACGTAACAACTTATGGTTTAACTGGTAAGCAGGCAGAAGCGGCACTCTTCCAGTGCGGAGTTACTGCAAATGCAAACGCTCTTCCTTATGACAAGAACGGTGCCTGGTGGACAAGTGGAATTCGTGTGGGAACTCCGGGGCTTACGACACTTGGCATGAACGAAGACGACATGAGGGAAGTTGCCTCTATAATCGATTTAGTTCTTAATGGAACAAAGCCAGGGCTAACAAAAGAAGGAAAACCTGCAAAGGGTAAAATTGATTTGAATGCAGACGTTCAGAAGGAAGCCCGCCAGAGAGTTGACGCTCTTTTAAGCTCTCATGTTCTTTACCCGGAACTTGACCTTGACTTCCTTAAAAAAGAATTCGTAAAAGCGTAATAACAGCTTTATAAATTAATTTTTTATGAGCCCCTAAAGACGACATTATCGTTTTTAGGGGTTTTTTAGTATCTGCCTTATATAAAAATACTTGAGCTTTTATTTCTTTTACCGTAAACTGTCGCCTATGAAAGACAAGATTTATCTAAATAATAGTTTTAAATTTTCACCAGAATTTGATGAAAAAATGCTTAGCCCAAAATATAAGGGTAAGCTTACAGATGTTAGAATTCCACACACTGTAGCAGAAACTCCTTTTAACAACTTTAATCCGGAAATTTATCAAAAGGTAAGTCTTTACCGCACAGAATTTATTACCGAAAATTCCTGGGCAAATAAGACAGTTCTTTTAACGGTAGAAGCCGCAGCACACGTAAGTGAAGTTTTTCTGAACGGGGAAAGTCTTTTAACTCATAACTGCGGGTACACTGCATATACAGTAGATTTAACAGAGTTTCTTTCTAAAAAAGGTGAGAATAACGTTCTTTGTATAAAAGTTGACAGCAGGGAATCTGTAAATGTTCCTCCATTTGGTCATGTTGTAGATTACATGACTTATGGCGGTATTTACAGGGATGTTTATTTAGAGATAAAAAATCCTGTTTACATAAAAGATGTTTACGTAAAAACAAACAGCAATCACTTTGAAAGTGAAATTTCTCTCAATACGCAGGATGTTCCTGAGGGATTTACAATTACCCAGAAAATTGTAAGTGCTTCTGAAGATTTTTCCAAGCCTTCTGATTCAGAGCCTTCTGCAGAAATTACTACAGGTGTTTCTGGAGAAAAAATACTTACTTCCTGTGACGCAAAACCAGTTGTTGCCTGGAGTTTAGAAAATCCTGCTCTTTACTTTGTTACAACCGAACTTGTAAATGATAAAGGAAAGGTTGTAGACACAAATGTTGTCCGCTTTGGTTTTAGAGATGTAAAATTTGATGCTACAGGTTTTTATCTTAACGGTAAAAAAATAAAGCTTCGGGGCTTAAACCGTCATCAGAGTTATCCTTATGTGGGTTATGCAATGCCTGCAAGTATGCAAAAAGATGATGCAGATATTTTAAAATATGAGCTTGGACTAAATGAAGTCCGCACATCTCATTACCCCCAGAGCCACGCGTTTATAAACAGGTGTGATGAAATAGGTCTTTTGGTTTTTACAGAAATTCCAGGTTGGCAATACATTGGTGACGCAGAATGGAAAGATGTTGCCGTTCAAAATACTTATGACATGGTGTATCAGTGGCGGAATCACCCGTCGATTTTTATGTGGGGCGTCCGAATAAATGAAAGTCCTGATGATGACGAGCTGTTCAAGAAAACAAATGAAACTGCAAGGGCTTTAGATAAAACTCGTCCGACTGCCGGTGTGCGTAATTTTGCAAATAGTCATTTTTATGAGGACGTATACACATATAATGACTTTTGCCATACGGGAAATAATGAAGGTGTAAGACCTAAGAGTGCAATAACAAAGTCTACAGGTGGCTACATGGTAACGGAATACAATGGTCACATGTATCCTACAAAAAGCTTTGATGACGAATGGCATAGAATGAAGCATGCTTTGCGTCATGCAAATGTTTTAGACGCTGTTGCAGGAAATGAAGAAATTGGCGGCTCCAGCGGATGGTGTGCATTTGACTATAATACGCATAAAGAATTTGGTGCAGGCGACTATATTTGTTACCATGGTGTTATGGATATGTTCCGTAATCCAAAGCTTGCTGCAAGTGTTTATAAAAGCCAGCAGGACTCTTCTGTTGTTGGAGATGTCTTAGAAATTTCCAGCAGTATGGATTTAGGTGAATACCCTGCTGGAAACAGGGAAGCTGTATGGATTTTTACAAATGCAGACAGCGTTAAATTCTATGTAAATAATACATTTATAAAAGAATTTAAGGGAAGTGATTCTCCTTATAAAAATCTAAAACATGGTCCTATTTTAGTAGACGATTTTATTGGTCCCCGCTTGCAGGAAGATTATAAATTTTCTGCTAAAAAGGCAGAAGATATAAAAAAGGTTTTGCATGCAGTTTTGTGGTATGGAATGGATAAGCTTCCAAAAAATATTGTAGCTTTAGGTGTAAAGCTTGCTTTAACTAGAACCACAAATATGGCTCAGATGAACGAGTTATTTACTCGCTATCTTGGAAACTTAGGTGCTGGAGGAAGCGTTACTACAACATATACCTTTGAAGCTTATAAAGATGGTAAGCTTGTAAAGACTGTTGTAAAAGGACCTGCAAAGACAACCTCTGTCTTAGCCGTAACAAAGCGTGACACTCTTGTAGAAACTCAAAGCTATGATGTTGCAGAAGTAAACTTAAGTGCAGTTGACGAAAAAGGAAACGTCCAGCATTATTGCCAGGAAGCTGTAGTTTTAAGTACGGAAGGTCCTATAGAGCTTATTGGTCCTTGTGCAGTTTCCTTAAAGGGTGGAACTGCCGGAACTTATGTAAGAACTACCGGTAAGGCAGGAAAAGCTTCTTTAATCATTACTGACTGGGTCGGAAACTCTATAAAAGTTCCCTTTGCCGTGAAAATTCAGAAAATGTAGCTTTTGATTTATAAAATTAAAAGACCACCGGGTAAATGTAATTGCTTTACCATGTGGTCTTTTTTTTTTTAATGTTTTTCTTTTATGTCTGGATGCTCTAAAAACCACATGTCCCAGGCCTTGTTTACTTTTTTTATGTATGATTTTTTCTTTGTTTCAGGTAAGAAAGATGCCTTAAATCCATTTAAAATTATTTCGTGAATTTCTTTAAGATTAAAGTTTAGTTTTGAATAAAGATTCCAATATTCATCTAAGAGAGAAACCTTGAAGAATGTCGGGTCATCTGTATTCAGCGTGACCATTATTCCCTTATCGTACATCTCTCTAATAGGATGCTCTTTTATGTCATGAACATAAGTGCCGATAAATACGTTGCTTGTAGGACATATTTCTAAAGGAATTTGCTTTTTTACAAATTCAGCTAAAAGCTTTTTATCTTTTATAAGGCTTGTTCCGTGACCAATGCGTTCTGAGTGTAAATATGTTAGAGAATCTTTTATGGAGCTCGAAGGACAGATTTCTCCTGCATGCGAAACACAATGAAGTCCGTTTTTCTTTGCTTTGTCAAATACAGTCTTAAAGTCTTTTGCCTTTCCTCGCTTTTCGTCTCCGCCAAGACCAATTCCTATTATGTCTAATTTTTTTTCATTTAACACATAGTCTAAATTTGCTTTTGCGTTTTCTACTCCAAAAGAGCGACTTACATCAATAATGACTTTTACTTCTCTTCCACATGTTTTTGCCTTTTTAATGCTGGCGTTTATTTCTTTTGTAATTGAATGAAAGTCAAGTCCTTTTCTGATGTGAGAAGTAGGACTGAAAAAGGTTTCGCAGTAAACTATATTGTTGTCTTCCAGGTACGTATAGAAATCCTTCATTAAGTAAGAAAAATCTTCTTCTGAGTTTATGCATGACTGAACCATAATAAATGCGTCAAGAAAACCTACTAAATCTGCGTAAGAAAAAATTTGTCTTATGTTTGCATCAGAAAGGGTTAACCCGGTGTTTTTTTTGTAAAGCTCTTTTAATGATTCTTTTGATATTACAGCTTCTCCGTGTAAATGAAGTTCTGCTTTTGGAACATATTTTAACAGGCTGTAAAAATCTTTCTTATTCATATTTAAGATTATATCATATATTTTATATAAAAGATATAGATTATTTTAATAAGTTTTGTTTGAGATTTAAACATTTAGGCTATATAATTTGATTATGAGTTTTTTACCAAAAGAATTTTCAGAATATATAGCCCCAAATACAGACAGAGCAGAGTTTATACAGAATTTTCTTTATGAACATGGTGTTACATCAAACAAGGTTGTGATTGACGGAAAAAATCACATTCTGGTTCAGTTTGATAAATCTTTTTATAATCCCCAGTTTAAGATAAAAACTGTTATTGCTCATTATGATAGAGTAGAAGGCAGTCCCGGAGCAAATGATAATAGTGCCGCGGATTGGCTTTTGATGAATTGGGCTGTAACACTAAAGAATTATATAGGCTTTCATAATGTTAGAATATTTTTTACGGACGGAGAAGAACTGGGCTGGAATACAGGGGTTAGCGAGCAGGGTGCCTTTGGTTTAGCTTCTGTTTTTAAGAGACTTAATCTTACAAATGATGATATTTTTGTTTTTGACGCTTGTGGTAGGGGAGAAATTCCTATTTTATCTAAAATGAATCTTCCTCCAGAAACTCCAAAAAATTTTTTAAAGCAGTTTAGAGATTTAGAAGAGCGTACAGAAGATTTATTACGTAGAGCAAGTCCTGGTCGTTGGATGTGCTTACCTGTTCCTTATAGTGACAATGCTTCCTTTATAGCCTGCGGAATTCCTGCAATGGCAATTACTATGCTGCCTGCAGACGAAGCTTCCTTATATGCAAGAGAGTTACTAAAAGATAAGGGACTTGAGGCTAGCGTTTTAAACCGTGACAGTGGAAAGAAAACCCGAATAGCTGACCATATTCCTGACTATGGCTATAAAGATCGTATGCCAAAGACATGGAGACTTTTTCATAGCCAAAACGACAACGAAGCTTCTTTAACGGAGCGAAGTTTTGAGGTTATGAATAATATTCTTTCAACTCTTGCAGAAATAAAAACTCTAGCATAAAGCTAGTAAATGTTTTCTAGCTTAGAAGCCACTGCTTGCATCTCTCCTGCTGTGTCAGAAATAGTTTTTGTAGAACTTGCAAATCCCTCTATTCCAGAGCTTATTTGACGTAAAGTTATAACAATTTGATTAAATGATGTGGTTTGCTGTTCAACAATATTTGCTATTTCAGAAGCTTTGTTTGAAGTCTCTACAGAAGAGTCCTGTATAGAATTAAAGTTAGATTCTATGGTTTCTGCAATTTTGAGCTCTTGTTCAACTAATGATGTTCCGTATTCAGAAGATGTAATGAGCTTTTTAGAAGATGTCTGAATATTTTCTATGTATTTTTGAATTTCATGAACTGATTCTACAGTGCTATTTGCAAGGCGTCTGATTTCTGTAGCAACAATATGAAAGTTGTGTCCTTTTGAACCTGCACTTACTGCTTCTAATTCTGCATTAAAAGCAATGATTCTAGTCTGGTCAGCAATTTCATTTATTATTGTAACTATGTCGCCTATATTATTTATTTGTTCTCCAAGACGTTTTATGCCCTCTGTGATAATTTTGTTTGATGAATTTATTTCCTGCATTTGCTGAGTGTTTTGCCTTATTATTTCGAATCCATCGTTGACGTTTGTTTTGGTACTTTCTGAACCTAATGATACTGCAGAAATCTTTCCTGCAATGTTTTTTGAAAACGCATTTGTGTCTTCCATTGTTGTAAGAATTTCTTTTACATCTGCACTCTGTTCTAATGAAGTGCTTGATAATTCTTTAGAAATTACAGAAAGATTTTCTGTTGTATTTAATACAGCCTTGCCTATTTTTGAAGCTTTCTGTATTAAAGAATTAAATTTTTCTACGGTTTCATTTAAAATATAAACGCTATATTGCATTTGATCAGAAACATTTGTTTGAGCAAAAGTAACTTCTTTTTTGTTTTCTGAAGAAATTATATTTGTTAAGGTATCTCCCAATTTTTTTGTAGCTCGTTTTATATTTCTGTAGTAAAGAAGTGCAAGTGTAAACGAAATTGTTAAGTTTATGAATGCAATAATTGACATTCGTATTATTTGTTCTTTTTCGCTAGAATTGTTTAAATACCCCTGTACTAAAACTAAAACCATAAGTAGATTTGTAAAGAACATTGGTCCTCCAAAATAGAGAACAGCTCTAACATTCATGTTAAGACCAAATATTTTCTTTGTGTGTATTACTTTTGAATCAACTTTTTGGCTTACTATTTCTTCTGCATAAGGATTACATAATAATTCTGTAAAGGTTAATTCTAATAGACCTGCATAGTAGCTTCCGTATAATGTTGCACATAGCGCTATAAATACATTTTTCCAATCAATTCCAATTTGTGGAATAAAATGATGGCATAAACAGTAAATAATTGCACTTATAGAAAATGTAATGAATGTTTCTAGAGCTTCAATTAGTGGAAACCTTTGAACTTTTTCTAATAATGCAGTTCTTTCTTCAATAGTGTTATAAGCTCCGTTTTTCCATTCTTCTAACGCTTTAGAAATGTTAGTTACATATAATTTATTTGTAAAATAAAAAATTGTAAATTCATCAAATAAAATAATAAGTATAGCTATAATTATTGCCCATATTAATTGGTTTAGTTTTAAGGAAATAAAAAAAGAACAGAAAAAAAGTATGAGTAATGCAGAAATTGAATTTATATGGATTGCTCCCATGATAAATTTTTGCTTAAAAGTTTTGTCATTTTTCTTACTCATTTTTTGCCTCCGATGTTTCTTTTAGGCTAACATTTTCTAGTTCGTTTGCACTGTTTTCAAGTGTGTTAGATGTTTCTATAATTGTTCGTGTTGAAATAGAAAAGCTTTGAATACCAATGCTTATTTGTTGCAAGGTTTTTACAATTTGTTCAAATGCAGCACTTTGCTGTTTTACAAGTGTTCTTATTTCTGAAGCTGCGTTTGCATTGTTTTCTGAAGATTTTTTTATGTTTGTAAAGAGTGTGTTTAGTTTGTTTGCAATTTCTGTTCCATTAGTAATTTGAGCTGTACTTTCTTGTGACGACTTTATTAAGCTTTCTGTTGTACTTTGAATTTCTGAAATACGTTCTTTTATCTCATTTGTGCTATCCATAGTGCTATTTGCAAGGCTTCTTATTTCATTTGCAACATTTCTAAAGTTTTTACCTACTTCTTGTACACCGGTAGCTTCTAATTCTGCATTAAACGCAATGATTTTTGTTTGGTCAGCTATAGAGTTGATTATTGTAACAACGTCCCAAATCGTTCCAATTTTTTCATTTAACTCTTTTATACCTAAAATTGTTTGCCTGTTTGAGTCCTCTATTTGTTCCATTGTGTTTATATTGTTCTTTAAGTTTTCAGAACCTATAGAAACATCATTTACAGTTTTTAGAGCTAAGTCTGCTACAAGATTTATGTGTTCTTCAATTTCTTGTGCCATTTTGCTTGCATTTTCCATGGTAGAAACGATTTCGCTTGTTCCTGTAGATTGTTCTACCGCCGTAGATTCTGTGTCATTAGAAACTTTTATAAGGTTTTGCGAGGATTGTTTTATTTCTTTACCAATCGCTTCTGCTTTAAAAAGAATATCTCTAAATAAGACTAGCATTTTATTTGTAAGATAATAATTATAAGCTATCTCGTCGCTTAAATCTGTTTTTAAAAGCTCTGTTTGAGTTATATCATCAGAGTTCATTTTTAATAAAGTGTTCTTCATTCTACTGTTACTTTTTGCAATGCTCATAAAAAACATTGTTCCTAAGAAAAGTTGAACAGCAAAGTTTAATAATGCTGTAAAAGATATTCTTGAGATTTGAATAATTTTATCAGGTCTAATTCCATTTGAATCTGGAATAAAGCCTATGATTAAAACTAAGATATTAATAATTGTTCCAACAATCAGGGGAATAACAACATATATAAATATTTTTTCTTTAAAGCGGAGCCCGAAGAATTTTTTCTTTAATACATATGTTTGATTTACACCTTTTTCTACAATTTTGTATGCATGCTCTGAACATATTTTATTGCAGTAAGTGTATGCATAGAGTGCAGCAAAGTACGCTCCAAATAGACATTCTACTAAAGTTAAGTAACTGACAGAATGTTGAATGTTGTAGGTTTTGTCAAAATAGTAGGTTAGAAAAAGTATTATGGATCCTAAAATAAAATATGTTGAAGTATAGACAGCACATATAAATGGATATTGCATTAGTTTTTCTAGGAGCTCTGTATTATCTGCTTCTGAAAAATCTTTTTCATAAAATTCTTTAACACGGTTTGAAATATTTTTGTAGAGAAAATGGTCTAAAACCGGTGCTATTATAAATTGACCAACTAAAACTAAAACAATAACGAGTTTGCATGCATTCAAAAAAGATAATAAATCAATTTGTGTAGAAACAAAAGTGTATGTGAATATTAAAATTGAAGAAATTATATCTGGTAATAAGCTTTTTAATATAATTTGTTTTTCTAAATTCATAAGATTTCTCCTTTGTTATTAAAACTGTTTTCTGTAATAGTTGACGTTTTTATTTTGTTAAAATCTAAATTTGTTTTTTCTAATGTTTCAGATCCCTTTTTTAATGTTTCTACGGTAAATGTAATTAATTTTGTGTTTTCGCTAAAATCTTTAACGCTAGTGTTTATTTGAGAAAGTGCATTTACAATTTCTGCGAAAGATATATTTTGTTCCTCTGAATATTGTTTTATCTTTTCTGCATCATTCATTGTGCTTATTGCAGAAAATCTAATTCCATAAAATTCATTTTGAAGGCTGTTTGTAAGATTATTGCCTTCTTCTATTTTTTTCATACAATTAAGGCTTGCTTGTATAAGCAATTCACTTGATTTTTGAATAGAGTTTATTTGAGATGAAACATCGTTTGTTAAAAGTATTGTTTTATCTGCAAGTGTTCTAATTTCTTCTGCTACATTGTGAAAATTTAAATTTTCTTCATCTAAGCTACTTGCTTCTAATTCTGCGTTAAAAGCAATTATTTTTGTTTGTTCTGTAATGCTACTTATAAGTCTTACAATTTCTTTTACGACTTTTATTTTATTACATAAAATTTGGATATTTGTAATTGTTTTGGAATTTGATTCTGTTATTTCTTTCATTTTTTCTAGGTTTTCGTTAATACTTTCGAAGTTTTTATTTACATCATTTACTGTTTTATTTGCAACATTTATTACTTCTTCAATCTTTAGTGTTATAGATTTTGCAAGATTAGAAGTATTTACCATTGTTGCAAGAATTTTTTCTACACTTGTTGATTGAGTAATTGAAGTACTTTCTGTTTCTTTTGAAACGGAAGAAAGATCTGCTGTAGATTGAATAATTTGATTGTTTATTACAGATGTTGTTTGAAGTATTTTCTTAAAATATAAAATTGTTTTATTTGCTAAATGAATTGTATATGAAAATTCATTTGATAGATCTTCTGGTAGTAGAGGTGCGTCTTTTAAGTTTAGAGAATTGATAACGGTAAAGGCATTTTGCATTTGTCTTGCATAATTTGTTAATTTCTTAAAAAATAAAATGCACAAAGTTATAACGAGTAAAATGTTTGAAAAACAAACATACGCCATTCTAAAAAGTTGAGTATTTTTACTAGGAGTTCCTCTTACATAATATCCATTAGCTTCTCTTGCTGATAAAACGAGAGTTGCAATTTTATTATTTTCATGAATTATAACTGGATTATGTCCTAAATGTGTAACCAATACTGTAAAAATTCCAGAAAGTAATACAGGAATTATAATGTAAAGAATAAATGAAATGTATAGGGGAATGCCGTAAAATTTCTTTTTTTGGGTATTTGCAGAAGTTTCATTTATACCTTCTTCAACTAGCTTTTTTGAAATTGAAGCACAAATTGTTTCTGTGTTATAAAGAGCTGCAATCATTGAAATATAGGATGCGATTATACAAGCTATAAAAAATATTCCCATTATGTATGGGTCTATGTGTAAGAGGTAATAAAGACAAATTGTTACTGCAATAGAACATAAGAAGAAGTGTATGTATGTTTCTATGCTTTTTTTTATAGGGTAAGATAGAAGTTCTTTTAAAAGCTTAGTTCTTCCGTCTATATCAAGACCTGAGGTTTGCCAATAGTCAATTTTATTAGATAAATTTTTTGTAATTAATCTGTGTGTTACAGGAGCAAAAATTGCTTGAGCAATAAAGACAATAACAGAGAGAACTTCAACTGAAGGAAGTACAGCATCTAATGGAAGAGTGATAAATCCTATAGAATATATAAATACTAATGCTGCTGCTAAAAGATTTGGGAATATACCTATTTTGAAAACAAAGCTACTAAAGTTTTCTGTTTTTTTCTTTTTATTTATAAAGTCTAAATTCACTTTTCGCCCTCCGAAGTTTCTATTTTGTCAGAAAGCTCTGCTTGTAGTTCTTTAGAAATATAACTTAATTTTTCTGATGATTTTTTTATTAACTGTGAGGATTGTGAAAATTGGTCAAAGCCTATGCTTATTTGACGCAATGTTGAGTTAATTTCATTAAACGAATCTTCCTGGGTTTTTGAGATGTTGTAAATTTGTAATGAACTTTCAGATGTAATATCACTAGTGATTTTTAATTCATTAAAATTCTCTTCTAAAGATGTAAATAACTCTGAGCCTTCTCTAATTTTTTGAGTACCACCTTCGCTAGAAACTATAAGATTATCACTGGATTCTTGAATTTCCTTTATTCCTTCCTTGATTTCTGTAACAGATTCTGTAACAGTTGCTGTAAGTCTTCTGATTTCGTTTGCTACAATATGAAAGTTTTCACCTTTGTTGCCAGCTGTTGTTGCTTCTAATTCTGCGTTAAAGGCAATAATTCTCGTTTTTTCAGTTATAGATTCAATTGTATCTATGCTTTCATAAATGTGTTCTATCATTTCGCTTAGATTTTTTATTCCTGCAATTGTATCTATATTTGCATCGTTTATTTCTGATATTTTTAATATGTTTTGATTTAGAAGAGAGACTGCGTTAGATATGCTTTTTGTGGTAATCTCTGCATTTGAGCTTACGCTTTGAGTGCTTTTTACAATTTGTTCCAATTTAGATTTTATGGTTTCCATAGTGCTCAAGCATTCTTTTATGCTTGCAGCTTGTTCTATAGAAGTTTGAGCACTTTTTAGCGAAATTATTTCTAGATTATTCGTTGAGTCTATGATTGCAGAACCAGATTTTTTTGCTGAATCTGTTATGTACTGTAAGTAATTTATAATTTGATTTACTTCGTAAAGATTATAAGAAATTTCATTTGATAAGTCTGTTGAAATATCAATATGTTTAGAGATCTTTCCTTCTATGAGAGTTTCTAGGGTTTTGTTTATTCTAACGTTTGGAAGAATTACATTTAAATAGAAAAATATAGATAAAGCTATAGTAACTATGCTGTTTAGTACAATAATTAAAATCATATTTATTAAAAGCTTTGAACTTTCTGTTTCCAAAACATATCCCTTAAATAAGAAAAATAATTGAACAAGATTTCCTAAGATAACAGGGAGAATTATAAAAATAATTGCTCTTTGCTTTATACTAAGACCATAAAATTTATCTTTTTTTACAAGAGAATTATCAAGACCCATTGCTGCAATTTTTATAGCATTTGTAGAACAAAGTCTTTCTGCGTATGAAAATGCTAAAATACATGCACCATAAGCTGCGTAGCAAGAACCTGCAAAGAAAAATAAAAGTGAAAGAGAATTAAATTTAAATATAACTCTCATTATAACTAGAATAAGTACTGCAATTGCTAAAAAAACTAAAAACACTTGTATGCTTATTTTTATTGGGCACTTCATTAAAAGCTTTACTAAAATGGTTCTTTCTTTATTGTCTGTTTGTAAGAGATTTTCTTCTCTTAGGTTTTCAGAAAGAGTTTTTGTAATTAAGTGGTTTGTTCTAGGAGCGATTCCAAATTGTGCAATTATTACAAGTAAAAGTATAATAGAAATGAGAATTTCAAATTTAGGATGCCCTAAACTTAAAAGGTGCAAGTCTGCAAAATAGAAAAGGTATAATGATGTTATTGCGGCAGCGGTGAGATTTGGAATGCGGCCAATATCCATCATTTTACTTTCAAAACTTTTTTCACTTTTTTCTTTCATCATTTTTTCCTATTTTGTGTTTAATGTTACTGCTCCATCCCAGTCTTGAGGTTTGTTTAATAAAAACTCTTTACATCTTTCTTTTAAAAGTTTAGATGCTTTGTCTTTTGGATATTCATTATTTGCTTTTGTAAAATATTCTAAGGCATTTGAAAAATTACCTATGCTATATTGATTTAATGCTTTTTTGTAGTTTTCAAGAAAATTTTCTGAAAATTTATTTATTTCACTAGAAAGTTCATAAATTGCTACAGGTTTAGATTTACCTTTTACTTTTACATTGTCAAGGTGCCTTAAAAAATAATTGTCTAAGTTCACATGTGTTGCACTGAAGTTTTCTATGTCTTTTTTTACTGAACCAGAAATTATGATGGGGGAACCGTAAAGTTTTGTTAGCCCCTCTAATCGGCTTGTAATATTTACATCATCGCCAATAACTGTATATTCTTTTTTTTCTTGACTTCCGATTGAGCCTACGATAGGTTGACCATAATGCACTCCAATACCGATGCCAAAATTGTAATTTTTTGGCATTTTTAGTTTTGAAATATCTATTGAGCTAAGAGCATTCATCATTTCCATTGCGGCTTTTGCTGCTCTGTTTCCGTTATCTTCATAGCTTTCTGGTGCTCCAAAGAGTGCCATAATTGCATCACCCATAAATTTATCTATGGTTCCTCCATGCTTCTTTATAATGGCACCCATTATTGTAAAGTAATAATTTAAAAATTCAACAATGTCTTCTGGTTGATTGATTTCGCTTATGGTCGTAAAGCTTCTGATGTCTGCTATTAAAATTGCAACCATACGCTTTTCTCCAATAGATGCTGAAAGCCCATTGTCTCCTTGTAAAATATTATCTATGATTTTTTCTGGTACAAAGCGTTCAAAAGCGTTTCTTATCTTTTTTTCTTTGCTAATAGTTTGGTTAAATTGCAATGCTTTTTCTATCAAAATAGAATATACTTCTGCAAAAAAATCTATGCGGTTTATTGTACGCGTGTAAAAAGCTTCTTGCTTGTGTGTTGCAACATGAATTGTAAAAGGAAAGACTTTTGTCTTGTCTCGAGGAAAACATTCATAGCTTCTAATTTTTTCAGTCGACAACTTTTGCCTTTTTCCTTTTATGGATGTAATTGCATTTTGCCAATTATATTCTTTACGTTTTATATTTGATATAAAATCAGAATGACAAATTTGTATAAAGTCATCAATGTCTTTTTCTGAAATGTCAGGTGTGTGTGAATAAAATTCTTTTATTTTTTCATCGTTTACAATTATTCCAAGTGCATCATAATTATACACACTTGCAATTTGAACTATCATAGATTCAATTATTTTATTTAAATCTAAAGTTTCACCACTTGTATAAAAAGCATCCTGAATAATACAAAGCCTAAATAATTCTTGTTCATAAGCTTCTACAATGGATTTTAAAACATCTTTTTCATTTGGAAATGTGAAATCTTTTTTAGAATATATTTCTAAAACTTTTTTACATTCTTCATCTGTTTTTAAGGCTAGTTCATCTCCATTGTGTTCGTCTAGCATAAAAACTACATCACTGTGACTGTTGTGAGCCCAAAAGTCTAAAACGCTAGATGTTTCTGTTGTACATACAATTACCGATGTGTCTTTAATACTTTGAGAGTTTTTTATAATTCTGGAAAGACTAAAGCCTGAAATTGTAGGTAAATCGTAGTAAGCTACTAATGCTAAAGGTCTTTCTTCATAAATTATTCGTAATGCTTCTAATCCATCAGATGCATATAAAATTTCGTAGCCTCTGTCTTGGATTTTAGTGCCAACCATGAGTCTCATTGTGTTAGAGTCAAAAGAAACTAAAACTTTATTGTTATTCACCTAAAAACTCCTTTACGGCCTGCAAGAGATTTCCTCGTTGGAATTCCGATTTTACAATAAAAGCTTGTGCTCCAGCCTCTAAGAACATGGATTTAGCTTCTGGGTCATATGCTCCTGAAACGATTATTACAGGAGTTTTTGAGTATTCATCTAAATGGCGAATGTTACTTAAAAGTGTAAGACCGTCCATTCTAGGCATACTTATATCTGTAATTATTGCGTCTATGTGGATTTCTTTTAATTTTTCTAATGCTTCAATTCCGTCAATTGCAGACTCTACATGATATCCTGCAGTTTCAAAAATAGTCTGTTCAATTTGCCGTGTTGTAACAGAGTCGTCAACAATAAGTATAGAAAAAGTTCTTTTTTCATTTTTGGTTTTATATTTTTTAATTTCGTATGCTAAAAGACTCTTTAGTCTTTGCATGGTGTCTGGAATATTTAGAATTGGAATTATGTCGTAGTTTTCATCATAAACAACACCTTGAACGGAGTCTAATTTTTTTAGAACAGGAGGAAGTGAATTAACTACAACGTTTTCGTATTTTTCAATTGAATCAACGATGATTGCTAAAAGGGACTCCAGGTATTCAACAATAATAACTGTTGTCTTAGAAGAATCTCTTTCTATCTGGTTGTTTCCTAGGATTGAAGAAAGATAATATGCTGGAATAAGTTGATTATGTAAACTTACAAAAAGTTGTCCTTGCATACTTGTCATAGCACAAGATTCTGCATCCATAATTTCTTTTACGTAATGAGATGGAATCATAAATTTTATGCCACCTGCAGTTATAAATAGCCCTTGCTGGGTTGCTAAAGAAAGAGGAATTGTAAGTTCAAAAGTTGTTCCTTGATCTTTTTGTGAAAAGAGATGAATTTTACCTTTGATTTTTTCCATTGAATCTCTTACAACGTCTAATCCTACTCCACGACCAGAAATCTCTGTTGCTTTATCTTTTGTTGTAAAACCTGAAATAAAAAGATACTGCTGTAATTCTTTTTCGCTCATTTCTAAGATTTCTTTTTTGTTGGAAGGAAATTTTGTTATTGCTTTTTCGCGGACTTTTTCATAATTTATTCCAGAGCCGTCGTCTGATACTGAAATTTTTATGTAATTTGAAGTTTGAACTGCTTTTATAGAAATGTTTCCTTTGGGATCTTTTTTAAGAAGCTTTCTTTGTTCTTGGCTTTCTATTCCGTGGTCGATTGCGTTTCTTACCAAGTGTAAAAGAATGTCTTTTAACTGCTCTAAAATAACCTTGTCCAACATAAAATCTGTTTGAGGTATGTTTAGATGAATATCTTTTTGCATTCGAAGAGCTTCTTCTTGAATTTCTTTTCGTATTGGAGTTAGTACAATATCTAATGGAAGCATTCTTAAATTTAGGATTTGATGTTGAATATCAAATATTGCATTTTCTGTTAGAGCTATATCTTCTTTCAGTTGCTTTGGTACCTCGTGAATCTTTTTTTCAAAAGCTTCAAACTGATGCTTAAATCTAAATTGCCTTATAATCAAATTATCAAATGAACGTATAATTTCGTTTATTCTTTCTATGTTTATTCTAATTGAAGTTATGTTTTCTAAGTTTTCATTTTCATCTAAAGAAAGAGAGTTTTCATTATCTGTAGATTTTTTTTCTAAGTTTTCTAGCTCTAGATTTTCTGTAGAAAAAAAGAGACCCGAACATGCTTTTTCATAAGCTTCTTCAAAAGGCTCGGTGTTTATTTTGTCATTCCTTTCTTTTTGAATTTTTAAAAGCATTCGTTTAATGCAGTCTGATGTAATAAATGTGAGTTTTATAATTAAATCTGTAAGTTCGTAGTGTCCTTCTCTAAGGCCTTTAAATACATCTTCTAGTCCATGAGAAATTTTTTCTATGCTAGAAAATCCTAGCATGCGAGAAGATCCTTTGATTGTGTGAAGTTCTCTCAAAACTAAGGCTAGAGTTTCTTTATCTTCAGGAGAATCTTTTAATTTTATAATTCCGTCATTTATGCTATTAAGGTGTTCTTCTGTTTCAGAAACAAAGCCTTGTATAAATTCTTCTTTTTTAAATGCCATTAAAGGTCCTTAAGAATATTTTCACATAGTGTTAAAAAATATTCTGTACTAAATTGTTCTATAAGAAAATTATAGCATAGTTTTTTATTTTTTTCATATATCTTAAGTTTATTTATGCATTTTAAAAATTCTTTTTTAGATTCTTCTATTTTTCCTATTTGTTTGTAAAGTATTGCACTTTCAAAATGTGCTATCCAAAAGTCTATGCTTGAAAATCCTGCTTTTGAAAATTCTTTTAAGGCTTTGTCTACTTGAGATTTTTCTTTATAGATTAAAGCTCTAAAGTAATGATTAAATTCTTTTTGTTCTGCTCTAAAAGTGTAAGAGTTCAATAGATTTTCTGCAAGGATTGTATCTTTTTTTTCTAGTGCTTTTTGAATATCTTTGTAAAGAGCTTCAAGCTCTTTTTGAGATGTAATTTGTTTTAGGCTACTTGTTTGTGATTTTAAATTATTTGTAATTTTTAAAACTTTTTTATATTCTGTTTTTATTTCTGAAGTTTTGGGAAGAGGAGGTGGCGTATAAACTTTTTTTTCTAAAGTAGTTTTATTTTTGTTAGTAGTTTTTCTAAAATAGTAAACAGAACCAAAATGTTCTTTTGTAAGTGGAAATTCATTTAAACATTCTATGCTTGCAATTTCATTTATGGAAAGAAGTAATATGCCTCCTTCTTTTAGTGCACTAGAAAGGTTCATTATTATTTTGTTTCTTAATTCTTGAGAAAAATATATAAAAACATTTCTTATAAAAATGATATCAACACTTTCTTTTTCTACAGGAAGATTTTTGCAGTCGCTTAAATTGAATCGTTCTAAGTGAATGTCTTTTTTGATATCGTCAGAAATATTAAACATAAAATCTTTATGCTGACCAATTTTCTTTAAAAGTGCATGGTATTTTTTCCCATCTGATCTAAAAGAGTTATTTGAGTACATTCCTCTTTTTAAAATACTCATAGCAGCAGTATCAATATCTGTTGCATAGATATCTGGTTTTAAGCCTAATGATAGGCATAAAGCGTAAAGTGAAAAAGCCTCTTCTCCTGTTGAACACGCTGCACTCCAAATTTTTACTGTGGTTTTTAAAAGCGAAGGTAAATATTTTTCTTTTAAAAAATCAAATTGTTGTTCTTCTCTAAAAAAATAGGTTTCGTTTATGGCAGCTTCGTTTATAAGATTTTCTAATTCTGTAGGATTATTTAAAATCAGTGAACAAAATTCGTCCAAAGTAATGGCTAGCTCTTCAATACGTCTGTTAACGTATATATTCATAAAATTCTTATGTGCTTCACTTATAGAAAGACCTGAGTGAGATTCTATGATTTTTAAAAGTTTTTCCTCTTCAAAATTTTGCATCTAGAGTCTAGCCTTTATAAAGTTTGCAATTTCTGAAAGATTTTTTACAGCCTTTGCAGCCCCAGCTTCTATTGCTGCACGAGGCATTCCAAAAACAACACAGGATGATTCGTCTTCGCAAATTGTATATCCACCATGATCAAAAATTGCTTTTAGTCCTTCAGCTCCATCTTTACCCATTCCTGTAAGTAAAACTGCTATTGCTTTTTCATTAAAAATTTCTGCTGCACTAAAAAATAGTTTGTCTACAGCAGGTTTTAAAAAGTGTAAGGGAGGCTCGTCGCTTAAAGAAATTATACATTCACCTTTTTTTAGTCCAGGTTTTAAAACTAAGTGCGTGTTTGCAGGTGCAACATAAGCTTTACCAGCTTCTGGTGTAATACCATCTTTTGCAAGGGTTACATTTACTTTAGTTGTGTCGTTAAGCCACTTTGTAAACTGCTCATCGAAAATAGCATCGATGTGTTGAGTAATAAGAATTGGAAGAGGAAAATTTTCTCCTAATCCGTCTAATACAGTTTGTATAGCTGCAGGTCCTCCTGTTGAAGCTCCTATGAGTAAAATGTCATAAGTGTAAGAACTTTGAGAGTTTTGTTTTATATTATTTGACTTCTCAATATTTAAATTTTCATGTTCGATTGATTTTAAAGGTGTGGGAGAATTTTTTTTGTGATTTTCAGAAATTAAGGCAAGCTTTTCGCAGAATTCCTGTAAAACTTCTGTAGTCATTGTAGAAAAATTTGGTTTTTGAATTATTTCTAAGGCACCTGCTTCTATGCAGGTATAACCAATTCTTACAGTGTCTTCTGTTGTAAAAGCAACAATTGCTGGTGAAGAAGTTTTTAAAATTTCTTTTGTGGCTTCAATTCCGTCCATAATAGGCATGTTTATGTCCATTACAATGAGGTCTGGAGAAAGGACTTCGTTTTGACTGATGGCCTTTTCGCCATTTTCTGCAATGCCAACAACGGTAAATCTTATGTCACTCTCCATTATTTCTTTTATCATTGCTCTAACAATTGCAGAGTCGTCTACTATAAGCACTTTTATTTTATTTTCTTCCATGCTTCCTCCAAAAGTTCTATGTCAAGAAGGTACTGAATTTTGGTTTCTGTAAAACGTAAAGAGATTATTCCCTTTTTATTCAGAGAGTCTGCAAGGATTTTGTTTAAGGGGTGAAAATCATTTTTATTTATTTCCTCTAGTCGTGGTACTACATCTGTGCAGAGTGAATTGGAGTTTTTTGAGTTGAGTGTAAATCTTGTAAAAAAATTTGAGGTTTCTGTTTGAATAAGAGAGGGAGCAATAATTTTTTTTACACACTCAGAAAATAAAAAATCCTTTTCGTCTTTTTGTGATGAGTAAGAACTTTCTTGAATTTTATCATGAGGAATCAAAAACTCTATATTCCCATAATCTAAACAAGCAAACCACATTTTATTTATCCAAATCTAAATGTATGCGTTCTAAAATTCCATTAAGATTTAAAATAGGTGCTGTTATGTTTTTGTATTGAATAGCACCGTTAAAAAAAGGACTTTCTGCTCCAGAAACTAAAGATTGCTGTGTTACTTCTGCATCTGTATGAAATTCTTGTATGTCATTAATTTTTAATGCAAGATGTTCATCATTGTTTAAAATTAAAAACATCTTACCTTCAGAACTTTCTTCTTCCATAAACTCTGCAATATCGAGTACTGCATAAGGAAGCCCATAACTGTTTAAAACTCCATCTATGTAAGATGGTGCAAAGGGAAGAGGGTATACGGCATTATTTCTTAAGATTTCTTTTACAAGAGAAGAATCGATTGCATAATTTTGATTTCCTGCTAAAAACACAAGCCACGTGGTTAAATTTTCTTTTTGAATTTCCATACTACTTAAAGTATAGCTCACTTTTTTTATATTCGCAATGATTTTGACTATTCTATGCTTAACATTAACCAAAAAATAAAAAAAATCTCTTGACAATGAATTAGCCTTATGAGATACTGATTTTATCACGGTGATAGTAAAACTATCAAGTTGATAAAGCTTTGTCAGCCGTGATATGCTGCTACACAACTTAAGGAGAAAATTATGGCTATTCTTGGCGTCAGTGTTACCTCAGAGTCATTAGAGTCTTTAAAAAAGAGTACGTTTAATTCTAAACGTTTAGTCTATTCATATTCAGGTACATCTACAGTAGATTTAGAAAACAAAGTTATTCAGGAATTTGATATTGATTCGCTTATAAATGAATTTGTTCCGGATGAAGCAAAAAACGAATGTCTCTCATCTGACTTTTACTTTTATGGCGGAGGCTGGCAGAGCTGGGGCTTTGGTGGAGAGCTTGAACCCGGTTCATACAGGAAGCCATACATTGCTTTAATTCCTCAGTGGCTTCAGTATACAAATTTTCCGGGGAAAAATCCTTCTAAGGTTTTTGGGAAAAAATCTACCGATAAAAAAGTTTTAAAAGGTGAGTTTATTTCTTATTTTAGATGGGGAAACACTTACCTTGCTCTTTGTTCTTCTGGAAGAGCATATGGAGAAGTTTTACCACCTGTTCGTTTTTATGCAGACAGAAAAAGCCGTAAGGTTTTAGTTACAGTTTATTCTGATGGGAAAAAATGGGAAGATGGTGAAAAAATTTCAGAACTTACAGTTTTTGCGTGCTCTGGATTTTTTAACTTGAAAGACTCTGTAAAGGCAATTTTTGGCGGAACTGAAAGAGAACGCTTTGAAAGTTTAAAATTTCTTTCCAGCGAAAAAGACAGCATAAAAACCTGCGGATGGGAAAGCTGGTACAATCACTATTCGTACATAAACCAGAAGCTTATTGATGAAGATCTGGAGAGTCTTGGTAAAACAAACAACATCATAAAGACATACTGCCTTGATAAAGGAAAGCCTACTGTTTTCCAGGTTGATGATGGTTGGGAAAAGGCTTTAGGTGACTGGAATGTTTGGGAAGAACGTTTTCCAGAGGGTATGACTGCTTTAGCTTCTAGCATTGCTCAAAAAGGCTATATTCCAGGTTTATGGGTTGCTCCTTTTATTATTGACTGGAGAACTCCTGTTGCAAAAGCTCATCGTGACTGGATTTTACGCGACAAAGACGGAAAACCAATTGCTGCAGGTTACTCAGATTTGTGGGGTGCAAAAAATGGTCCTGAGCAGCCGGCAGGCAAGCACTCATACTTTTGTTTTGATTTAAGTAACGAAGAAGTTCTTGAATACCTGGACGGCCTTATGGACAAAATAATAAACGTGTGGGGCTTTAGGTACATTAAGTTAGACTTCCTTTTTGCGGGAATGATTTTTGGTGCCTACAAGAACGGCGGCTCAGGTTATGAGCATTACGAAAAAGCCATTAATTTAATTACAAGGCGAAAGGTAAACAATAAGGGCGAAAGCGTTGCATACTTAGGCTGTGGCTGTCCTCTGGAAGCAAGTTTTAATGCTTTGCCTTTAAGCCGCATAGGACCGGACACAAAGGAAGCATGGGACTTTGACATTCTGGCAAAAGTCCGCTGGGAAGGCCGCCCGGGAGCCCTCCCAAACATGGAGAGCACTTTAGGACACGCTTTCTTTGACCAGAGTGTTTTTATAAACGACCCGGATGTAATTTTCTTACGCTATAAAAATATTACTTTAACTGATACTGAAAAAGAACTTATAGCCCTCGTTGACTATATGTTTGCAAGCCAGCTTATGCACTCTGATGATCCTGTAGATTTTGATGATGCAAAAGACGGCGTTCTTACAAAGCACGTTACAGACCTTTATGAAAAGTTTACGGGCGAAGAATGGGGCTTGGTAAATGTTGGTCGCACAGGTTACATGATTTTTACAAGGAGCAGAAAGTATGTGGGCCTTATAAATCTTGGCGAGAAGTCATTATTCGTAGAGAAAAAAGATTTACTTAAGACATCAAGCTTGGGCGAAGAGAGAAAACTTAAAGCTGTTGTTTCTCATGTAAGCGAAACCAAAACTTCTTTGAGTGAAGAAAAACATTCAATTTCTATTTTTGAAGTTGAATAAAAAATGAGGTCGGCATGGAGGGATGGCGAAGCCAGTGCGTAGCACCGCGCGGACAGTAAGTCCCGGAACGCCGTAATAAAAAAAAGTTAAATCTTTAACGGAAGCTAAAGAATTTAAGTGTTAAAGTTGCCGTCAAATAAGGAGTGTGAAAAAATGGAAGACAAAAGCAGTGTAATCTTTGGAAATAAGATTCCCGCAAAGTTTATTAGAAAAGCAGCAAAGGCTCAGAAAAAGTTTTTGCGTAAGTATGGTGACGACAGAAATACTGAGTATCATCTTGTTGCAGTTGATAACGAAGTTTTAACGCCTGCAATGGGAGTTAAAGTTTTAAAACTTTCTAAGGAACCAATGGGCTCTCTTCCTCCCAATCCAATTATTATAGGAAACATTCGCATGGGATTCGGTCACTACCGCATTTCTATGGCCATGGCAAGTGCTGCCCATGCAATGGGATACACTCCACTCTGGCTTGACTTAAACTCTTTCCCGGAAACAACCTGTACAAAGATTATCGGCGGACAAAACGACATGTATTCCATGGCAAGCCGAATTTCTCAGAAGAGTAAGCTTTTTAATAAGCTTGTTTGGGAACCTTTAAACTACACCGGATTTAAGCAGATTACATACAATACCGGTGACCAGAAAAATGCAGAGCTTATGGTTCCGCTTTTCCGCGACATTCCGAAAGATACTCCTTACATTGCAACCCACGTATGGCCAAGTCAGGCAGCTGTTCATGCAGGAATGACTCACGTTGTAAATGCAATTCCGGATAACTGGCCCATGGCTCTTCACTTGAGCGAGGGCGCGCTGCACACTGTTCAGACTCCTAACGCATATTTTGGTTACAGAACTTTAAGCGGCTTTGACGGGGAAAAAGTTTTAAATCCAATGGGTAAAGATGATATTGTTTACATTGGTCATTACTTAGACGATGAGTTTGTGCAAAATATTGAGGCAGACTGCGAAAGCCGCATCAACCGCTTAAAAACAGGAAAGCCCGTCCGCTATCTTTTAAGCATAGGCGGAGCAGGAAGCCAGGGCGACTACTTTGCAGGTCTTATTCGTACTTTAGTGCCTTATGTAAAAGAAGGTAAGGCTACTCTCTACTTAAACATTGGTGACTATAAGGGACTTTGGAATTTATTTAAGAGCAAGGTTCCCGAGATGGAAGAGCTTTCATCACTTCACTTTGACTCATGGAGCGACACGAAGGCTTTTGCAGAAAATGCCTTGAATGACAGGGAATGTACAGGAAATGAGAGCAGGGGCATTCACGTTTTCTGGCACAAGGACATTTTTGCTGCAGTTTATGCAACAAACCTTTTGATGCGTGCCTGTGACGTCATAATGACTAAGCCTTCTGAACTTGCATTCTATCCAGTTCCGAAGCTGATGATTCAGCACGTTGGAGGTCATGAAAAGTGGGGTGCAATCCGCAGTGCAGAAGTGGGGGACGGAACTCCAGAGTGTCCAAACCTTGCGTATGCAGAGGCAATGATTAAACAGTTTATTTCCAGTCCAGATTTACTTATAAATATGAACCGCGCTATTGTTGCTGCAAAAAAAGCGGGTATTTATAACGGAGCATATCATGCAGTTGAACTTGCAACAGGTTTAACAGGTCTTGACGGAGAAGGATCTAAGTACGCTTATGCCGGCCGCTGAAAAACGTAGACAAGAACAGGAAAACTTAAAGGCTTCACGCATTCAGCACATTATTGAGTGCACTTTCAATCTCTTTGCAGAAAAGGGAATTGAAAGCATTACAATGAATGAGATTGCCAGTGAGGCAGAAATTGGAGTTGCTTCCCTATACAGATATTTTGTTACAAAAGAAGACCTTGCAATCGAATGTGCAATCTACGCATGGAAGATGGAGGAAGAAATTTTCAGTGACATCTTTTCCAGTCCTGATTATGAAGATTTGTCTGGTTATGAACAGATAAAAATTTTGCTTAGCATTTTTCCTCGCGTTATGACTACACAAGGAAACTTCTTCCGTTTTGTGTATTATTTTGATTCTTTTGTTAAAAAGCAAAGCCTTTCACCGGAAAGATTAAACAAGTATGAGATAACTATTGATGCATTAAAGTCTATAGTTATGAAGGCTTTGGATAAAGGTAAGGCTGACGGTTCCATAAGCTACAGTAAACTTTCCAACAGTGCAATAGCAAATGCAACCAAGGATGAAATGTATTTTACAATCATGCATTCGCTTTTTGCCCTGGCACAAAAGCTTTCGCTTTCTGGGGAAATGCTTTACATGGATAAGGCTGTTCCACCTGAAAAACAGGTTGAGCTTTTAATTAACATTGTTTTAAATTCTTTGCAGGCTTAAATGCTTTGCGTTGAATTTGCATAGAAAAGATTTTTTAGTTTCCTAAGGAGGAAATTATGGAAACACAAAGCAAGCTTGGCGTAGGAGGAAAAATCTCTTACGGACTTGGTGCTGTCGGTAAAGACATGGTTTACATGCTCTCTGCCAGTTATGTTTTGTACTACTTCCAGGATATTCTTGGAGTTAGTGCTGCTGCAATGGGTGTAATTCTTTTGGTTGCACGTATTTTTGATGCATTCAATGACCCGATTATGGGTGTTGTCGTTGCCAAGACAAAGACCCGCTGGGGAAAGTTTCGCCCATGGCTTTTAATTGGTACTCTTACAAATGCTGTATTCCTTTATCTTATGTTTGCAGCTCCTCCAAGTTTAGACGGAGCAGGTCTTGTAGCTTATGCAGCAGTTACATACATCATGTGGGGTGTTACATATACAATGATGGACATTCCTTATTGGTCAATGATTCCTGCATTTACAAACGGCGGTAAGGAACGCGAAAACCTGACGACTTTAGCCCGCAGCTGTGCGGGAGTTGGTTCTGCAATCATTTCTATCCTTACGATGGTTGTTGTTCCATTCCTTGGTAAAAAGTTTGGCGGGGTTGTACCGGAGGCTTTGGTTTCTCGCTACCCTGGACAGCAGTGGATTGAATTTAATGGTTTTAGAATCTTTACTCTGATTGTTGCAATACTGTTTATTGTTTTCACAATCCTTACATGTATTGGTGTTAAAGAAAAGTCTAACGTAGATATGAAGACTGCTTCCATTGGAGATATGTTTAAAGCTCTTGTTCAAAACGATCAGGCCATGACCGTTGTCGTGACAATTGTTGTAATTAACGTTGCTCTCTACATTACTTCTAATCTTATGATTTACTTTGTTAAGTACGACTTGGGTGGACTAAACTGGAACGGAGATTACGCCCTCTTTAACACTGTCGGTGGCGGAACTCAGATTCTAGCAATGATGCTTTTGTATCCTTTGCTCAGAAATCTTTGTAAGCTTAATAACATAAAGATCTTCTACGTCAGTGTCTGGATGAGCATCATCGGATACATTGGAATTTTGGTAATGTCTATGGCAGGAATCAATAACATTGTTCCATTCCTTATTCCCGGCGTTTTAGTTATGGCAAGTGCCGGTATGAATAACGTCATCATTACGGTTTTCCTTGCAAACACTGTTGACTACGGTGAGCTTAAGAATAACCGACGCGACGAAAGTGTTATCTTCAGCATGCAGACATTTGTCGTAAAGCTTGCTTCAGGTATTTCTGCATTCATTGCATCTTTGGCCCTCCAGTTCTTAAACCTTAAGAATGTAGCAGAAGAAGCAGATGAAGCAGGCAGTGCCGTCAGCGAAGCAATTGACTTCTCTCTCGGAGTAAGTGCAGGAAGCAAGATGGGACTCCGCATGGTAATGACTCTGATTCCTATCGCAGGCCTTATATTTGCACTTTTATGGTTCAAGAAAAGATATATTCTTACAGACCAGAAAGTTGAAGAAATTGCTCAGGAAGTAAAAGCCAGAAAGTCTTCATCAGAAGCTCCTTCTGAAAACTAAAAAATTTTTACAGATTAAAATAAATGCCGCTTGCGTTTTTGCAGGCGGTATTTTTTTGAAAAATTTAAAAAGCAATGGTATCATTTAGATTATGAAACAATTATCAAAAGCAAAAATTTGGCTGTTTGCCATAGGACAGTTTGGCTGGGCTTTGATGTCCGGTCTTATCGGAAGCTGGCTTGTAAGCTTTTACGAGCCGAGTGATGAAGCAATTCAAGCAGGACAGCCTGTTTTGATTCCTCAGGGACGTGTTCTTTTTGGCGTTCTTACTGTAATAGGCGGTATTACCGCTTTGGGACGTATTTTTGACGCAGTAACAGACCCTCTCGTTGCAAGCCTGAGCGACAACTGCAAAAGTAAAAGAGGACGCCGTATTCCGTTTTTGGCATGGAGTGCCGTTCCTTTTGCAATTACAACTCTCTTAGTATTCTGCGCTCCGTTTAGTCCTGAGGGAAGCGGTTTAGTATTAAACTCCGTCTGGCTCTGCATAATGGTTTTAGCGTATTACTTCTGCATTACGCTTTACTGCACTCCCTACACAGCACTTTATTCAGAAATTACGCACACTGAAAGCGAAAGAATGCTGGCGTCCAGTGCGATTTCCCTTACATTTATCGTCGGCTTTGCAATGGGTTATCTGGGACCAATAGTTTGGGGTGCTTTAACACCTGTTGTCGGAAGCCGCGTTACAGCTATCCGCCTTACGTTTGGAATTTTTGCGCTTATTGCCTTAGTCTGTATGTACGTGCCTGTTTTTGCAATAAAAGAAAGTGACTACGTTACGACTCAGCCTGCCCAGGCTAACATGTTTGAGTCACTGGGTAAAACATTTAAAAATAAATCCTTCCGCATTTTTGTTGGAAGTGACGTTTTTTACTGGATAGGTCTTACAATGTTCCAGACAGGAATTCCTTACTTTGTCTCTTCTCTTCTTAAACTGCCGGAAGCATTCCAAAGCATGTTCCTGGTTCTGATGACAGCTCTTTCTTTAGTTTTCTACGTGCCAATCAACCTTGTAACTGCAAAAGTCGGTAAAAAGAAAATGGTGATTTTTGCATTTGCACTCTTTACCGCAGTCTTTGCATTTACAGCTTTTACACATGGCTCTGCAGAAAACGCAAGGCTTTTAAGCACTCCGTTTGGAGAAGCAACCTTGGGACAGCTTGTTCAGGGCCTGATAATGATTGTCTGCGGCTCTTTACCTATGGCAATCTTTGGAATTTTACCTCAGGCAATGGTTGCAGACTGTGCAGAATATGACAGCCGCGAAACCGGCGAAAGCAGGCAGGGCATGTTCTTTGCAGCCCGCACTTTCTGCATGAAGATGGGACAGGCTTTAGCGATGGTTATCTTTACAAGCCTTGCTACAGTCGGACGTCATGCCGTTATAGGCTCTGACGGAGTTGAAAGAATTGTAAACTCGGGTTCAGGGTACAGAGTTGCGGCAATGGCAGCGGCGGTGCTCTGTGCATTGGGTGGAATTATTTTAATGTTCTACAACGAAAAGAAAGTGTTAGGAAAAGAGAATACTTAATTTTTTTTGCTTCTCATGGCCGTATGCTTTTTACAAGGTCATGAGGAGTGTTGTCTTTGACATATATTTTCTGTAAAATCGTCACATGAAAAAGATAAGGTTGAAGGTTGAAAAATCTGAGAGGCTGGACTCATTTCTTCAGAAATTTCTTCCTCAAAAAATGCAGAATGTAAATTCCTTGCAAGTTTCAAATAGCAAAATAAGACGGCTTATTATTTCCGGCTCGGTTCTTGTTGATGGAAAAATATGTAAAAGACCATCGTTTATTCTTTATGAAGACAGTTCTGTAATTTGTAATATTGACGAAGAGAAATTCTTCTTTGAAAAGAAACCCAATGATATAGAATATGAGCTTACCCTAAAAGATGTGCTGTATGAAGACGATGTCTTAATTATTGTAAACAAGCCCGCCTTTGTTCCTACAGAAAAAACGATTGTTGAAGATAGAATAAACATGCACCAATGTGTTGTTGAGTACCTGTGGAGGAAAGAGCCTGCTTTGCGAAATGCACCTTATGTCGGAATTATGCATCGTTTAGACAGAGAAACAAGCGGAACCCTTCTTTTTACAAAAAGCAGAACGGTGAACTCATGTATTCATAATGCTTTTGAAGGTCACAGCATAAAAAAAACTTACAGAGCTGTCTGTTCTAAAAATAGTGAGTGTAAATTTTACAAAGGCTCATCGTTTTATGTGGAAGGAAATATGAACCGGATTAGCCCCAAATCAAGTGCCTGCAAAATGGGGCTTGTAAAAAACGGCGGACTTTTTTCTAAAACTAATTTTACAATCGTCGATGAAGAAAATTCTCTTTGCTACGTTGATTGTTTTTTAGAGACAGGACGTACCCATCAGATAAGGGTTCATCTTTCTAGCGTAGGACTTCCTTTACTTGGAGATACTTTGTATGGCGGAAAAGAAGCCGAACGCATTATGCTTCATGCCCAAAGCTTAGAGCTTTTACATCCACTTACCAAAGAAAAAATAGATGTAAAAGCTCCATTACCTTTAGGCTTTTCTTTATGATTTTTTATTCAATTGTAAAGCGTATGGTCTTTGAATAACTTGTACTGCTTCCTAAGTCCCAGCTAAAGGATATTGCTGAGTCTTCTCCTCTGGAAAGACTTGAAGAAGTCTGGGTAAATACTGTTTCCAGATAGTTTAATTCTCCGCTTGTTCCACAGTAAGGACCGTACCAGAGTCTTGTAACATCATCTACGTTTAGGGCATTCTTTAGGAAAACGCTGAATGTATAACCGCTTCCCTGCATGCTGAAGCCATTGTTTGTCTCTGTTATTTCTACGCTGTCCGCATCTGCGTCTGTTGCATTGTCGACAGAAGCAACAAGAGTATCCATTATGCAGCCTAAGCTTACAGATTTACCGCTTGAGTTTGTAAGGTTATGTTCTAGAATAAGATACGGAACGTCTGAGCTGTAGCTAATGCTTGCAGTTACTGTTAGCTCTACACCCAGTGATGAAGAACTTACTTCTGTTGCAGACATGGCACTTGTGTCTAGCCTGTAGAAAGAATTTACGCTTGCACTGTTTTCAGAACCGGTATCTTCTTCTAATTTTGCAAGATACATGTCACTTCCAACTTTAACCAGATAATGCATTCCGCTAAAGTTGTAACTTGTTGCTCCCCATGAGTTTCCTGTGTCAAGACTTCCTACAATATCTATTCCGCTTGTATTTGCTCCGCTGTCTGTTGCCGTGTAAATCCAGTTTGTGTTTTCATCATTAATGTTTGCTCCAAAACGGAATGCCAGTTGATTCTGTTCTGTCGTAGATGGAATTACATAAGAGTAGTCAGAGGTTCTTTGCCATGTTGTGTAGTCAGAAACTTCTTCAAGGGAAGAAATTTCAATCGGGAAGATAAATTTTTCTTCTACACTGGACAGTTCTGCAGTTGCCATATAAGTTACATAAATTGTTTTACCTGCATATTCACTGTAAATGGAATATGGGATGGTTACATCCAGGCTGTCGCTGTCTACAGTAACGCTGCTTGTAATGTCTTCTCCTGAATCTTCATCTCCTCCAACCGTTATGACAGGGTAGCCTTCGTACCAGGTTGCTTTATCAGACTTAGAAACATCAATATGAATGGAACCATTGCTGTTTATGTTTGTACCTGCTGAAGAATATGTATATGTCTTGCGTGTTGCAGAAGAAGAACTTCCTGTAGAAGTTACCGTGCTTTCCGTGCTTGTAAAGTTTAATGAGTCGGATTCGTCTTCATCACTTGAATAATACTGTTTGCCGGTTGCAGTAATTTCTGTAGTTGCCTCCAAGTCAACTGTAATTAGCGTGTCATAAATATGAGTGTAAGTTGTTTCTTCTCCGTTAGTTACTGTTACATGAACGAGAATGTATTGTAAAGTTGTGTCGGCTGTAAAAGTTAATGTCTGGTCACCCTTAGAGCTGCTTAAATTTTGCAGGATATTGCCCGTCCAGACACTTTCATCGCTGGAGGTGTCATACGCTTCATCGCTTAGAGCCGTAACTTCTTCGTTTGTTCCGTAAACTTGAATGCTTATGGTTTCATTGTCATTAATCGGCTTTGCAACAACTTTATATGTTCCAGTTCCGTCTGTAAGAGTAAAATTATTTACGTAAGTGTTTTCTTCCGTTTCTGTTCCAGTACTACTCCAGCTAAAATCGGAAATTGCTTCGCTGTTTGGCCCTGTTACGCTGTAGGAGCGCAGGCGTGTTTCTGAGTCTTCTGCACGAACAAACGTTACATAGCATTCAGTGTTTCCGCTTTCATCTGCACTTGTTACAGTATAGACAACCTGAGAAGTTCCAACAGGAATTTTGTTTATAGTGCTTGTCCATGTTGTATAAGGAGCTTTTTCAGACTGTTCTATGCTTATAATATCTGGGGACGTTGCATCGTATTCTTCGGTAGATTCTGTACCGTTTTCTCCCGCTGTTTTAGCATAGCTTTCAACTTTTATTTTTTCATTTTTTTGAGTTGTAGTCATTGTAAGTACAACACTGGTAACATCATTATTTAAATAATAAGTTGTGTCATAAAAGCTTGTTGTGTAAACTCCGTAAGAACCGTCTCCTATTGCAGGTTTTGCAGTAAGAGTGTATGTGTCTACATCAGGCTTTACAAAGCTTATTGCATTGGAAACCGAACCATTTACAGAAATTGTTATTGTTGTTGTTCCCATAGGAATGTCTTTTGTTGTCTCTTCAGAAGCATCTGCATCGTCACCGTCGCTTTCAATCTCGCCAAGAGTTAAGACGTAGTATGTTTTGCCACTTACCGTTTCTGTTGTAAAAGTATTTGTCGTTCCGTCATCTGTATATTCTGTGTCTTTTGCAGGCAACATGGTAAAGCTTGTGTTTGCTGTTGTATTTGTGGATGATGAGCGAGTATTTGAAACTGTGTAAGAAATTGTTTTTTCATCTTCGCTTGAACTTTGATCGGCCAGTCTAAAATAAATTTTTGCAACATCTATGTCGGTTGTAATATTTTTAGATAGCGTTGTTCCTGCGGTGTGAGTAATTCCACTGAAATCTTCTGAATCAAAATCCTTGTAGAGAGTTGCTTCTTTAGAGGTTTCGCTGGTTGTTTTTATAAGTATTTCTTTCATTAAAGAATTTGCTGTTCCTGGCTTATAAATTACAATTTTGTGGTATGTAATGTCGCTTCTTGAACTTATGGAAGAGTAATCAGTGCTGCTTGTAATGTCGCTTGAATGAACGTAAGAGCGGCTGACAGTTTTTAACCATAGCGTTGTTTCTGCTGTGCTTCCTGTATTGTTTAAGGTAAGAGGGAATCTGTAATAATCAAAGGAACTTATTGAGTCCGCGCTTTCTGCCTTATCTGTAAGAGCACTTTCTGTAGAGGCTAAATATCCTTCTCCCCAGTCGTCACTGTCTTCGTCAGGACAGGTGTCCCCTTCGTAATAATAAATGTGAGTGTGGCTGTCATAAGGTGTAACTGTAAATGCCATTTTTGAAACGTCAGAAGCATTGTCACCTCTAACATATAATGTATATGTAAGGGCAGAGCTTGAGAGAGAATTTCCGTTTGTACTGTAAACGGCAGATGGAGATAATGCACTTACTCCGGATGAATAGTTTGTTTTGGAAATGGTCTGCTGAGTATATGCTTCACTTACGCAATCATAGCTTGCATAACATATAGAACTTAAGATAGTGTTTCCTGTAGCCTTGTAAACATAAAGCGTGTATGTTCTTGCTTCGCAGCCTTCTTCTGTTACTGTAAATGTAATTACCTGCAGCCCTCCCTGTAAGGTTACAGAGTATCTGTTTGTTTCTAGAGATGAATATTTTGTTTTTGAAACAGGATATGTCATCGTTTCGTTTTCTGCCAACGTTGGGTTTATTGTAATTTCATCAGTGTCTTCGTCTACGACTATGGTATAAACCGTTACATTCTTGTCATAGGTAAAGGTTCTGGTTGCCGTAGTTTCTTCATTTACTTCGTTACCATCGTCATCTACTGTTTCTGTTATCGTCACAGTAAGATCTTCAAGCTTTGAAGTGTCATCCTCTACAGTAGTGTCAGAACCAGAAGATGAGCTTGCACTAAATTGAACTTTTGCTATGCTTACAGTGTAGCTTTGTTCTGTCGGTTCATCGCTGTCATAGCTTGTAACCGTTGCCGTAATTGTCGTTATACCATAAGGAAGCTCTATGGTGCGGACCCTGTCTGTGTCTAAATTTTCTACGGAAAGCAGAGTGTCGGAAATGTCGACGCTTTTACTTAGCGAGGTCATGTAATTGAGACCTGTAATGTTTTTTTCGTGTTGTCGCGGTTACTGTAGTTGTTACAGTGTTTCCGCTGGAATCTGTTTCTTCTGTTGTTATACAAGTTTCCTCTTCGACAGAAGAAACTTCTGTTGTCTCGCTGAAAACAGAGGGGTATCCGTCCAGTAACGTTCCGTTAGCGTCAACTTTTACAATTGTTGTTGTTACAGTCTTATAATATTCATAAGTGTAAACAGGTTCTGCAATTTGTACAGCAGTCCAGGTAACTGTTGCGTCCTTGTCATCAGGAATTGCCTTTACGTATGTTGTTTCATCGTCTGATGTAAGTAAGACATAGCTTCCGTTCAACGTATAGCTGGATAGGGCTTCTAGTCCTTCCGGCAAAGCTGGAGTTGAAGAAGTAGTAATGCAATTAGCATTATCACTGTCTCCAACAGAACCTACAAAATAGTCTGTTTGTCCTTCTGTATATGTAATCTGGTTTGTATTATATCCGTCACTTTCCTTTAAAACTACAAATCCTGTTGTAAGAGTAGTTTTTGTCTCGCTGTTTTCTTCTGCTTCCATCAATGAAGTAAGAATGTGCCTTTTATTCAGCAGTATGCTGTAAGTGTCTGTGTAATAATCATCATCTGCAACAATTGTAATGTTGACGCGGGTAGTTCCATAAGGAAGCGAAGTAAATACCAGCGGGTTTCCATCAGACTCAGAGTCGTGTGTAAAACTTACGTCAGGCTGATCCTGTTCATCTAAATCAATAAAGACTTCTGTTCCTTCCTCCAGGAAAGTTGTGCTTAGAGAGCCGTTTGCAATGTTTGTAGTACGAGTCTGAATTGCTTCGTATTTTACAGTAGCGTTGGAATCATTCTTAAAAACTTTAATTGTAACGGGATCGTCTTCTCCATTTAAATAAACGCTGCTTGAATATTCTCTTGCATTTTTTTGAGAATCTAAAAAAGCATAATTTACTTCTTTAAGTGTAGTGCCGTCAGAAGCGTATTCAATGCTTGAGTATCCGTCTGCAGAAGAATAACCGATTTCGTAATCATGTACGGTAGAAGTGTAGTATATCTGATTGTAAGAAGGTTTTGAAGATTTTATTACAACTATGCCAGCACTAACTTCTGTGTTTGTACTTTCGTTTTCATCTTCATTGCTGTAATAGGCTTCCGGAGATTCATTTGCCACAACGTTATCTGTTGTGCCGCTTGAATCTGATGTACTAGAGGTTGTACTGCCTGTGCTAGCTTCTGTTACTCTTGTATCGCCTGACTTTAAGCTTCCGTCGCTGTTTAAGAAGCTTTCAAAAAGATTTGAACATGAAGTCTGTATAAAAATAAATGCCAATATAAATGCACAATATTTAATGTTTTTCATAACCTTCCCCTTATTCTACTTTTGTTACAATAAATTCTACGCGGCGGTTTTTCCACCAGGAAGCTCTGTCTTCCCAGGCTGCCAGAGGAGTTGCTCCACCTTTACCGCTTGCCGTTAAAATTTTTCTTTCTAATCCGTGCTCAACCAAAAGCTCTAAAATTGCCTTTGCTCTTTCGTTGGAAAGTGGAATTAATTCTTCTCTGTCTTCGCGTTCTGTGTTTGTAACATTGTTAGCATATCCCTCAATTGTAATTAAACAATTCGGGTGAGCATTTATCTGTTCTGTAAGGCTGTCTAAAGTCTCCAGGTTTTCTTTTCTCTGACTTTCAGAATTTTTTTCAAATGTTGCTCTGTCAGGGTCAAAGTGAATTGTATTAACAATAATTTTCCATTGCTTGTCTGGAATAACAACCTGCATCTGAATGCCTGTAACAATAGAATCTTCTGCAGTAACTTTCTTTTGACCTGTACGTTTCTGGTCTTCTTCAGAAGGAATGACTGTCAGGCGAACTCCATAGCGGTTCATTGAGAATACTTCTTCACCATTAAAGCTCTTTCCGTCCCAGTCTACGTAAGAAGGAACCATTCCTTTTCCTTCGTAACTGCGGAATAAGGCACCCTTCGGGTCTAAAATTTCTATTTTCCAACTCTGCGGAATAACGCTAATGTTTTCTACAGTCAAAGAAAGCCTTGCCGTGTCATTTACTCCATCATTATCTGGAGTAAAATTTTTATGTATACTGGAAATAATGCCTGCGCTTATAGGAGTCGGATCATCTTCTGCAATTAAGACTAAAGGAGCCGTTTTCTGTTCTTCTACTTTTTCCAAAAGTTTTTCCAGCTTTTCCTTTTTCTTTAATTTTAGAGCTTCTTTAATTTTATTCTTATGGAATAGACCACGAGGGTAGGACCTTACGCCTAAATTTGCCGTAAAGAACATTGCAAATCCGCCCCCAATGCTGGTGTCATAAAAAACGTTATAGTCGCCTTCTATGTAGGGAATAAATAAATCTGTTCCAAAGTAAAATGCGTTTTCGTATGTAAGCTTACCAAAAAAGCATCTTGCTCCGTCCTGACCAAACTGAATGCTTGTAAGACGTCCCTCATCTTTTGCACGTGTAGAAGCGTAATAGTCTGTCGTAATAAAATCTACGCCAAAGGTAATGCCGGGCACAATTTCAAACCATGCCGGAAGCCAAGTCCATGAAGTGTTAGAGATTACGCGTTGTAATTTAAAAGAAAACAAATTATTTACAAAGTTTTCCATAGGAGCACCGCTTGCTCTTCCTTCTCCATACACGGAACGATTGTAGTCAAAGCCTATAAGCCAACCACCAAAGTTGTATCCAAGTCCAAAAGAAAAATCTCCGCCATAGCTTGTCATCGGAAGAAAATCCTGACTTGTAAAAAATAACGGAAAAGCAATTCCGCCCGCGGCCTCAACAAAAAAATTTGTTGCTCTTAGGTCAAGTGCAGAAGAAAAGAATTTTCCGTTGTCTGGTTCTGCAAATGTTTTGGAAGGTTCAAATAACAAAAGACCGCTTAGTGCCATGGTGCACATTAATAAGCGAATGGATTGTTGTTTGTTTTTCATGTTTTTAAATTTTCCTTTTTTTTTCAAAGTTTGATGGATTATACTTTAATTTTTAAAAGAAAATTAAATAATATTTCGCATTTGTTACGTTATGTTAACATATTTTGTAATTAAGTTGTGTTTAAGTATGGTTTTAATTTAATTGAAGAATAAAGATACATTTAAAGAATAGTTGTATTTTTATACAAAACTTAAAAGTTTAACTGCATAAAAATAAATAAAAATAATAAAGTCAGAAAAAAAAATTAAATATTTTTAAGAAAAGAGCAATCTTAAAAAAAATTGTTATTTTTTTAGCATTTATAAAGCCGGTTAAGATTATATTAATTTAAAGGCTATTCTTCCCATCTTCCGGTTTTCATTTCGTCAATCGTCCTGGCCCAGCTTTCATAGCGATCCTTATTTATTGTTCCGGAATTAACGGCAGAAAGAATTGCACAGCCTTTTTCGCCCGTGTGTGAACAGCTCATGCCAAAACTGCATTTTCCGACATAAGGCGAAAAATCTCTGTAGTAAAGGGCAAGGTCTTTAGCTTCAATTCCGTTAAGTAAAAACCTGCGGACTCCCGGAGTGTCAATAATGTCTGCGGTTAAACCTTTCAGTCCTCCGACAAGGCTTTCTTTTAGCTGAATATGCATTAAGCTACCTTTTGTTGTTGTATGGGTTCCCCTGCCGTATTTCTGTGAAAGGCTTCCTGTCTTTAAGACAACACTGTTATCCAGTACGTTTATCAGGGAACTTTTTCCGACTCCGCTTTGACCAACCAGGGCTGTAAGTTTATTTTCCAGCAGTAAGGCAAGCTCTTCCATACCTTCGCCGCTTTTTGCGCTTACGCGTAAAACATTGTAACCTATTTCTTCCCAGGTGCTGAGCCTCTCCATAAATGCTTCGTCCCTGCTTTGAGGAACATCGTACTTATTGCAGATAATAACAGGCGTAATGCCCTCGTACTCAGCCTGTGCAAGGGCTCTGTCTATAAAGCGAGGCCTGAATGGGGGAGTGTCTGGTGTCGTTACTATCATTAAATAGTCAAGATTTGCGGCTAAAAGCTGAGGTTCTCTTTTCTTAACGTTCCATCTTACAAATTCATTCTTACGCGGAACTAAATCTGTAATTAAACCTTTTTTATCCTCTAAAGTGCTTTCGTCTAAGACAACTCTGTCACCGGGGGCAAGCGGATTATAATATCCCTCGCTGGCTTTTAAAATTTTTCCCTTCAGTGAACAAAACCTTATGGCTTTATCATCACATTCAACTTCAAAAACATTTTTACTGCCATTTAAAATAAGTCCCTGCATATACCGCCTAAATTCTGAATGAAAATATTGCCGTTGTCAAGTATTTTATTTTTTATTCATTTCTATGGTGAGCAGTAAAATATAATTCCCCACTAAAAAAGGTTTCCAACCATCTGTTATAATGG
>CALFIX010000009.1 GCA_937877515.1 uncultured Treponema sp. | reverse complement strand
ATGAGATGATAACCGGCATGTCACCGCCACCGATTGGGATAACCATTGTGAAGCCCAAAAGGAGGAAGATTGCCGTACAAGCGATTACGCCGCATTTTTCGATTTCTGCGAATCCAAACGGATTTTCAGAAGTGAAGAATGAGTAAGCGATGATTGAGACCAAGCCGAGCACGCAGAGAACAGCGTTTACCGCATTCTTTGCAGGAATTACCCAGCCCTTGAAAGTCATTTTTCCGCTCAATTTGCCCCAGGCAACGAGTGAGCCTGTAAAAGCCACCGCACCGATTGCGATTGTAAGGCCGAGAGAAACAGCTGTGAAGTAGTCACCTTTAGGAGAAGCGATGTACTGTGTCAAGGCAACGAGAAGTGAAGAAAGACCACCGAAACCGTTGAACAAAGCAACCAGTTCAGGCATTCCAGTCATCTGAACTTTCTTTGACCAGATTGCACCGATAACCGTACCGATAAGAACAGCCGCGATAATCCAGCAGTAACCATTAGAAAGGAGAGGATTTCCGCCCCAAGCCGCCGCATCCGTAGAGAAAGCACTCATAACATCTTTTTGAATTAAAACGGTAATAACTGCAATGAGCATACCGACTGCAGAAAGCAAATTTCCCTTTCTGGCCGTATCAGTCTTTCCGAGCAATTTAATGCCGCGGATAAAGAAGATACAAGAAATCATGTAAAGAATTTTAATCAATGTGTCGTTCATCTCTCATATCTCCTACTTTTTAGAATCCTTTTTCTTGAACATACCAAGCATTCTGTCAGTAACCATGTAACCGCCAATAACATTGATAGTCGCAAAAACAATAGCAAGAAAGCCCAAAACAGCTCCAACTTTTCCGCCAATCTTAACGGCAGCGGCAGTGATAGAAATGGCACCTACAATAGTGATACCAGAAATAGCGTTTGTTCCTGACATAAGCGGCGTGTGCAGCTGTGAAGGAACCTTTGCAATCAGCTCCAAGCCTAAAAAAGCCGCGATTACAAAAACGAAAATTAACATTATATCCATAAAAATTAACTCCTTGTGAAACTGTCTTGCGGGGCCCAGCGACGGCAAAAATCAAGGAATCTTCCCTCACGGGAGCCCTCCTTAATTTTTGCCTGCGTCCCACAATCCATTTTCACATGCATTTACTTCTTCTGTCCTTTGCACAGAAGGGCGTTCGTCGCAACCAGAGGTTGCTTCACGAGTTTTGTTCCAAAACTCGCACGGTCGGGCTTTTCGCACTTCCGCTTTCGCTTCATACCGCCGCAAGCTTTGCTTGCTCTGGTACTGCTTCGCAGGTGCTACAATCCCTAACGCTCTGCCTTTTCAAGCAATTCCCGAAAATCTCACAGATTCAGAACAGATTCCATACAGAGCTCGAGAGCAAGCGAAACAGACTTTTTACCCCAGTCACGCTCATCGTAACATTCGGTGTCAGAAAGTGTATCTGCCGTAAAAAGAATTTCACCCCAAACCGCACCACGCATTTGCGCACAGGCAGCAAGAGCGGAACATTCCATCTCAACAACGGAACAGCCTTCCGATTTTCTGTATTCAACTTTCTCCTTCGTCTCCCTGAAAAATCCATCCGTAGACCATGTAGCGACTTCCGTATAGGAAAGATTTCGATTTTGCAAAGCCTTTTCTATTGCCTTCCGTGCATTTTTTGAAATCTCAACAAAACGCGACGGCGGCAAATAATGATAAGACGTGCCTTCATCACGAAGAGCCTTGTTTGGAACAAGAAAAACATTTTCTTCCATTGGCGAAAGCACACCGCACGAGCCTGCACTTATGATTTCATGCGAGCCATAAGAAATAAGCCAGTCCAAAATCTGAACCGCAGCACCAGCCCCACAAGGAGCTTGCACAAGTGCGATTTTTTCATTTCCTTTTTTTACAATGTAAACAGGATAATCTTTCGTAGTGGAAACAAAATGCGAAACAATTTTTGCGCCATGAGAAGCAGCGTATCGGTCTATTTCATCGCCCAAAAAAGCAAACACAGCCTTTTTAGGAAGCTCGATTTCCAGCTCCTCGTGGTTTGGCATGAGAACAGAATCAGGATTTGTGTCAAATTCCAAAATCGGAATTTCATTTTTCATTATAGCCATCTCTTTCTTCCTTTCGCCTTTTAACCCCTACTCAAATCCGTTTACGCCTTGAACCTCTCATGAATAATCTGACCGCCCTGTGTGAGAAGGCAGCCCTTCATGATGTCGTCTTCCATGTTCACCTTGAACTCTTTTGCTTCCTTGTCGTAGAAACCTGCGTGGGTAAGGAAAGCCGTAATGTTTCCAGAGAACATTTTTGAAGCGTCATAAGGAACCTGACGCTCAAGCAGGTCGCCGCTCATGATTGTAACGCCATTCTCAGTGACAACGTTTTCGAAGAGCTTAGAGCCCTCAACGTTTCCGCCAGTAGAGCAGGCCATATCAACGACGATTGAGCCCGGCATCATGCGGTCAAGAACGTTCTTTTCGATAAGGCGGGGAGCCTTTCTGCCAAAAACTTTTGCCGTTGTAATTACGATATTTGCTTTTTCGCAAACTTTAGCCTGTGCTTCCTTCTGCTTTGCAATCTGCTCAGGAGTAAGCTCTTTTGCATACCCTTGAGCAGTCTGACCCATTTCGCCAAGGTCGATTTTAACAAAGTTTGCGCCCAGAGACTTAACCTGGTCCTCTACAACAGGGCGGGTATCAAAGGCGTCAACGCGGGCACCCAGGCGTTTTGCCGTAGCGATTGCCTGAAGACCTGCAACACCAACGCCAATAATGAAAACGCGGGCAGGATTAATCGTACCGGCAGGAGTAACCATCATCGGAAGGATTTTGGGAAGTTTTGCCGCAGCGTTCAAAACAGCCACATAGCCTGCAAGCGAAGTCTGGCTAGACTGTACGTCCATTTTCTGAGCAAGAGTGCTACGAGGAATCATTTCCAAAGAAACTGCCTGAATGCCTTTTTTTGCAAAACTGTCGAGCAAATCCTTGTTGTTGAACGGATCCATGTAGCTTAAATGCAATGTGCCTTCTTTTATGCCGTCAATTGATTCAGGCTTCATGATGCGGACAACGATTTCGCTATCCGAGTAAGCATCTTCTTCTTTTGCGACAATTGCAGCACCCACCGTTTTGTAGGCTTCGTCAGAAAAACCACTTTTTACACCAGCACCAGAAACTACTTTGATTTCAAAGCCCATTCCGGTCAATTTTTTAATGTCATCAGGAACAAGAGCCACGCGGGTTTCGCGCTCGTCTTTTTCCTTACAGACCAATACTTTTTTCATGAAAGTAACCTCTAAAAGAAATAAGTTAGCATAAGCTAACTAAAATGACGTTTTAAAGGTTTTTGTCGGTTTAGTCAATATAAATGATTTTAAATGGGAATCTCTAAAAATTGCAATTTTTAGAGATAACTCTGAAAGAGCGATGTTTTAAGTCGTGACATTACAACGACTTAAAACTCGTCGGCATTCTCTAGAAATACACATTAGTGGATTTCTAGAGATGCCCAAATTTATTCAACAAAACGCTGTGCTGGTGTTACAAACCATACAGCTTTTAGAGGGCATTTACCTGTGTTTTCTAAGGTGTGAGGTTCTCCTGCTCTAAAGTTTACACTGTCGCCAGTGTCTAAGTCGTAAGTGCATGAAGCATAGTGTAAGCGAGCTTTTCCTTCCAAGATAATGCCAATTTCGCGTCCTATGTGACCGTAGCTTCCTCGGTGTGTGTGGGTTCCAGCAGGGAGTGTTACAATATAGCTTTCTACAGAATGGTTTTCTTCTTCATTCTGGGGACAGGCAATTTCTTCGTAAAGAATTTCTTCGTCCTGCATGGTCCTTCTTTCTTCTGCACGGATTATGGTTACGGGACGTGTCCTGCGGTATTCTTCAAATAAGTATTCAAGGTTAATGTCTAAAACGTCTGCAAGCGCAAAGAGCGTGTCTATTGCAGGTGAAACTTTGTTTCTTTCTATTTGAGATACAAGGCTTTCTGAAACACCGGCTTCTTTTGCAACCTGTTTAAGGGTCATGTGCTTTCTTTCTCTGACGGCTCTAATTTTTTCGCCAAAGTGATATGTTTTTTTTTCTGATTTTTCTTCTACCATAAAATTGCCTTACTTTGCAAAGGTGTCATTCTTTTGCTTTTCTTTATTTTGCTCTAAAACAAAACGTATGAAGTAGTCTTCTAGTGTTTGTTTAGGGCCCTCAAGGTGTAATCTTTGCCTTGCACGTGCATTGTCGCGTCTTATAGTGTAAAGCATGTAGAAGTCTCTATAGTCCTGACTTATGTCTGTTTTTACACCGTCGCCAAGATATGTTTTTATTTCATCACGTCCAATAGCCTTTACTTGTTGCTGCTTTAAGATTTCGCGTAAATGCTGTATTTGTTCATAAGAGAGTCCAAATAAAAACTCTTCCATTGCGTGCGAAACATCCTGGTCTCCTAATCGTGCTTTTATAAATTGAGTCCATTGAGTGTCCATTTGAATGCTTACAAGTAAAAGTTCGCTAGTACCCATCATTGTACCAAATGCAGGAGCAAGTTTACGACGTGCCGACCATACTGACTGTAAAACAGGAGCAATGTCGCTTATGTTTTGGTCGCTTCTGTGTTCCCAAAGAATTATGAGCGCATTAGCAAGCTGTCTTCTTAAGTCCATAGAAAGAGTTTGGTCTTTGATGAGGTTTAAGTAAACGTCTTCTGCCATTAGTGTAAACATCATAGAAACAGTTTCGTCAGAATACTCTTTTACTTCTGCTTCACTCATACATGCGAAATCTTTTGCAAGACGCATCATGGAATAGAATGTATGGATTTTTGCAACTAAAAAACCTCTGCCAAGTGTTGCCTTGGAAGGCATGTGCATTGTTGTGTCTCCGTCTTTCTGGTAAGAAATAATACTTTCTACGAGGGCTTCCGGCGTACGAACCGTACTTGTAAGATTTGTTCTTTCCAAAAGTGAAGGGAATCTTGCTATGGCTTTTGCAAGATTTGCTATGTCGTCCAGGCGGCCTTGTATGCGTTCTATTCTGTCCGGTGCATGCTTTTTTAGTGCTTCCAAAAGTTTATAAACAAGCTCTTCCTGATGTGTTGTAAGAACAATAATGCCTGTCTCTACGGCATCTTTTTTTATTTCTTCCTCATCAAAAAAAGTGTCTATGCTTACAGAGGTAAATTCAAATTGAGAAGTATCCTGCTTAATATCTTCTTTGTCTTCCATTCAGTTCTGTCCTTGTTTTGCAAGTGGCATGCCATTATACCACAGAATAACTTAAATTCAACAGCTTAGCTAGCCGATATAGACAGTATGAAATTGTATTTTTCCTTTAAAAAAGTGATTTTTTTCGTATTTTTATTGAATTTTACTCTTTTTGTGCCTGTCTTTTCGCAGCAGGTTATTGTTCCTGATGTAAACGAGGCTCTTAAAGTAAAGGCGGAAGATCTTGTTGTAGAAGAGAGAATTGACTCTGATGGCATAATGATTGGTGTTGACTTATATGTCAGAAAGAAAAATGCAATAAATAGCGTAATGCTTGTAGAAACTACAAAAGACCCTAGCGGTAAAGAAGATAATTATGCTTACCGTGCCACTGAATATAATAAAGATAATGGAGATGAAGTTCGCTATCTGAACGGAGAAAGATTGACTTCTGAATATGCAAAGTTTAGTTTGATTTCTTCTACAGTTACTCGCCATGAAAAACTAGGTTCTTGCTTTCATATTTTTATACCAAAGACAATTGTGTATGGGTACCCCTGGAGCAGGAATGGTTCTGTCAGTCTCGGAAAGGGAACCTTTATAAACATAAGAACTTTTACTGCAAAATATGGTGACTACACCGGAGAGTATCAGGATAATCCCTTTATGTTTGATTTTGTTGCCGTGCCTAAAAAAGACCCCCCGGAGCCGGCTCCTGTTATTTTAACTGATATTTATAATTCCATTGCGGCAGAAAGTTTTTCTAAGATTGCAGAAGATTCTGATGGCGAAATGATTTATTCTTCAGGTCCTAAAACTCTTGCCTCTGATGTTTTTAATGCCTTAGAGACTGCAAAAGATAAAGAAAAGGTAGATGTTGTTTTCTGCATAGATACAACAGGCAGCATGAAGGATGATATGGATACCTTAAAAAATGAATGGATTCCCCGCCTTGCAAAACAACTTGAAAGTTTTAATGACGTTAGAATGGGAGTTATATTTTACAGAGATTATACAGATTCTTATAGTTTTAAGGGCTTACCTGTAAAATTTTTTGAATTTACTCGTTATGCATCTCAAATTTCAAAATATTTAGATACTGCAGTTATACATGGAAACGAAGGAGGAGACGTTCCTGAAGCTGTTTATGAAGCTATTTATGCAGCCTCAACGTATTATTTGTGGAGAAAGGATGCGGAGAAAAAGATTATTTTAATAGGTGACGCAGAGCCTCATCCTAAGCCCAGAGGTTCAAAAAAGTTTAGCCGTGACTATGTGATGGCTCTTTCAAAAGAAAAGGGGATAAACGTAACATGCATAATTATCCCCGATGATAAATAAAAAGCCTTTAGTTTATGGCTTCGGCGGTAGATACCTTAGTAGTTCTCTTGCTTTCTGGAATTTTTTCTAAATCTAATTCTGTAAGCTTTTTAAATGCACCTGGTAAAGTTCCTGGAGCACTTCCGTCATAGATGGAAATTATTTCTTCAAATATTTCCTCTGCCATTGAATAGTTTTTTTCTTTTAAATAAAGATGACCTATCTCGTAGCGGCCTTCTACATAGATAGCTGTGTCGTTTCCGTAGCGTTTTAAAAGAGTGTTGTAGCAGTATAAAGCCCTTTCTGTGTGGCCAGCGTCATATTCTGTTTGTGCCAGTTGTATGATTTCGCGGTCTGTAGATTCATAAGGAATTTCTACAGAAGAGGATAAGCAGCTAAATAGTAATGTTGAGCTAAAAAAAACGCTTAAAGCTATAAAGAATTTAATAAGTGTATTTGTATTTTTCATGTCGCTAATGTATCACTTTTTAGGACAGTAATACAACCTCCAAAAATAGAACATTTTTTTTATTGCTTGGTTACTTTTATCTTGCAAAAAGTATTTAATTTACTGTAAAATGCGTTTCTAAGAATTGACATGATGCACTCAATTCTGTACAATGCTCAAACTTAAGTTTTAAATTCTTTGAGGTAGGTATATTATGTCTAGATCATGCGATATGTGCGGAAAGCACACTGCTACTGGAAACAAGGTAAGCAATTCTTACAATCATACACGCCGCACTTGGAGACCAAATCTTCATAAAACTCGTATCACTATTGATGGTACAACACGTACTCTTTGCATCTGTACTCAGTGCTTGCGCACAATTACAAACAAAGAAGGCTATGAGTACATCCAGAAGAAGGTTCGTGTTCCACGCCCAGCTGTAGAAGCAAAATAAATTCAGCTTTTACCTAAGAAGACCCGCCCTTTATTGGAGCGGGTTTTTTTATGCTTTTAAGATAAGTCCGTCGTATGCAGGGCTGATTATGCCTCCGTCATTATGAATTTTTTCTAGTTCCGGAAAGTCGCTTTTTACCAGTTTTAAAACGTATTTTTCTATTTCTTTGTGGCTCATGTTGTGTGTAATGTGGGTCAGGTAAGTGTTTTTAGGTTTTAAAATTTCTGCAATGCCAAGAGCTTCTCTAAAACTAAAATGAGTCGAATGTTTTTCTTTTCTTAATCCGTCTATTACAAGATGTTCTAATGTGCTGTTTGAGTTTTTTATGAGATTTATAGATTCTTCTGGTACAAAATTTGTGTCTGTAAGGTAAGCTATGCTGTGCCTTGTAGAATCTTTATGAGTGCATGTTAAAAGCCAGCCGGTGTCGTTTAAGGAACCATGCAAAAGCGGTACCGGTATGACTTCTATGTCGTTTATTCTTATGGGGTTCTGTAAGTTAAATTCACTGCAGTCTATGAGGTTTATCTTTGGTTTTCCGCCGCCTTCCTTTACCGGCATGAATACATAGTCAAAACGATTTTTTATGTCTTTTATGGATACTGCGTTTGTGTAAATGGGAAGACCCGTGCCACAAGTTTCCTGTTTTGCTTTTATGGGATTACTTGGGTCTATGGCTTTTGTGTGACTGAAAATTCGAACGTCATCTAAGCCGTTCAAGTGGTCTGCGTGGCTGTGAGTTATTAAAACGGCATCGAGTTTTGTAATGTTGTATTTTAATGCCTGCAGCCTGAACTCCGGGCCTGTGTCTATGACAATATTTGTCCTGCCGCTTGTGATGTATGCAGAGCAGCGGAAGCGCTTGTTTTTTGGATTTTTGGAAGTACATACGGCACATTTACAGCCTATAACTGGAACTCCGTGACTTGTTCCGGTTCCTGTCAGAATCATTTTCATGTTTTTAGTGTAAGCTTTTGTAAGAGTTTGGACAAGGTAAAGGCTTACCACTTAAAACCGAACATGCATGGAACGTTTACTGGTGAGCTGTAGCTTAAAACATTAGAGCCGTTTACATACATTCTTGAAGAAGAACCTCCGTCAAATTCCAAGGCATCCGAGCAGCCCAGGGCCTTAAATAGTCTTGCACATTGACTGTAGGAAAGACCGGCACTAAAAGCAAGTTCTTCGCCTTCTGCACATAAAAGATATAGTGTGGAAGAGTCTTCTGAAAGTCCTGCTGCAGTGCGGCTGTCGCCGTGCTCTATGAAGCTGTCTTTTACGATTCTGTTTTGAAGTATGACGTAGTAGCCTCCGAAAGCACTTGAGTATTTGTCTCCTTCTTCCGTAAGAAAAACATCCTGTGAATTCAGTATTTTTGCCTTTATTTTGTTTTCGCTTGTGTAAAAGGCAAGGGACGCATATTTTTCTCTGGGAGAAGAGTATGTTGTGCCGTTTAGCTTATGAATGCCAAGTGGATTTTTTTCTTTTGTAAAGGGAGTTGTGTTTACCAATACACAATTTGAATACGTATCTTCTTCGCCGGGAACTGCAAAAAGAGAGGCTTCTGTTTTAGATAAGTCTATTCGTAAAAGATGGCATCTTAATGGTAAGGATAAATCTTCCAGCAGGGCGTAATCTATACCGGTGCAGACAGTTTTCCATAAAGCATTTTTTATGAAATTTTCTTCAGGAAGATGAACTGTAGAAATACAGCTAAATGTTAATAATGAAAGTAGGATGATAGTTACACCTACGCGGGATTGCAGCCTGAAGCGGGAGCGGAGGGCGGAAAGCCCGTGACGGAGGATTTTTTTTGCTTTTTCAGTAGGCAGATGTCTCACAGTAAAGAACCGTCCGAAAAAAAACTTATAAAATAAAAAAGCCCCCGAAAAAACGGAGGCTTTGCTTTAGACTCTAAAAATTAGTAGGACTTTGAGTCGTGACCGCGGCTATGATTTTTTTTCATAAGCTTGCGGGCGAGAGTCTTGTTCTTGCGGTTAAGAATTGTTGAAGGCTTTTCGTAGTATTCGCGCTTTTTGTATTCGCGGATGATACCTTCTTTTTCAACCA
>CALFIX010000008.1 GCA_937877515.1 uncultured Treponema sp. | reverse complement strand
AGCCGACTGTCGGACTTGAACCAACCACCTGCGCGTTACGAGGGCGCTGCTCTACCGGATGAGCTAAGTCGGCGGATGGCTTGAATATTAGCAGATAAGAGCTCTCTCGTCAACCTTAAGAATTTTCTGTGTCAGAAGAGGCTTCTTTTTTCGGAGCATTTTCTTGAGCTGGAGAGCCATCTTTATTATCTTCTTTTGGAACCTCTTCCTTAGGTGCATTTTCAGATTTTTCTGCATTTGCATTAGAAGTCTGCTGCTGGTTCTGTAGCCCCTGTCTAACAATAGGCTTTGGTTTTAGAGCTGCATTTTCTAGGTTAGAGAAGTACTGGTCAACTGTACGCTTCATATCGTTTATGTTTATGACGACCATGTAATTATCGTAAATTTCAAGCTTGCTTTTGCTAACAAATTTATTTAATTCATCTCTTGCTGTATCTGCAGAAATGCCTGCCCACTGAGCAATATCAGAAACAGTAAGATTAAATTTTCTTTTTGAATTGTACGGGTCGTTGTCTGAGGCTTCGTTAGCAGGAGAAGATTCTGCATACATAAGAAATATGTCTGCAAGTCTTGCCTGAATGTCGCTTATTGTTAAGATGTGAATACCGCGCTGCTGGTCATAAATCCTTTTACAGAAAAGGCGAAGAAGATTCATTACAATAATGGAGTTTCCTAAAACAAGTGCCTGAAAATTTTCTTTGTTAAATTCCAAGCACTGAACTTGACCTCTGGCTAAACATGTTGCACTTCGCGGAGAATCATCCAGAATTGCCATTTCTCCAAAAAATTCACCCTGGTGTAAGATATCTAGATTTTTCTTTTTTCCGTTTGCACATTTTACAATTTGAACATCACCGCTTTTTATAAGATAAAAATTGTCACCTGGTTCGTATTCACTTATAATAACTTCTCCAGATTCAAAAGTTTTTGTAAATCTGTCAAAAACAGGAAGAGAGAAATGTTTTAATGTTGCCTCGGAAACAATCTGTTTTTTTTCATCGCTTTCTGTTAGTGAAGGAGGTGTGTAAGGAACTTCATTTTCTGCACTTTTTTTATACTTTTCTTCTAACGCAGTAACTTCTGCACTTTTGGAAGAGTTAGGAAATCTTTTTAAGAATATACTGCATACAGAACTTGCAGAATGATATTCTTCTATGCTTGCAAATGATTCTATAACTTTTAAAAGCCCTTCTTCTGGATCAAGTGTAGCTTCTTCTGTCTTTAAAAGAGTTAGAGCTTGTTTGTGTAGGTCTCTTAAGTTTTTACTAAAAACATGCAGCATTTTACCAACTACGTTAATGTTCTTGCCAAATATTTTATCAAATTCCTGTACTGTAAGCTGAACTACATTTGAATCAGCAAGAACCGTAGCCGTTTCCATTCGGGGTTTGTGAGCAATTGCACTTTTTACGCCAAAAAATTCTCCTACCTGCAGCTGCTCAACCTGTTCAGCAGATGTAATAAGGTCTTTTGTTGTAAGGGAGACGGAACCTGTTTGTAAAATAAAAATACGGTCATCTTTGTCACCCTCAAAGAAAATAATTGACCCTCTTTTGTATGGTACAACCTTTGGCATGATGTTTCTCTCCAAAAAATATACATTTTATTATATCACAAAAAAGATAAACATGCTATTATATTAGCGAAATATGATAGATTTACACACTCATTCTACAGCATCGGACGGAACTTATTCACCATCGGAATTGGTTAATTATGCAGCAAATAAAGGTGTTACAGCACTTGCCCTGACTGATCATGATACAACAAACGGACTTTTGGAAGCACAAAAAGCCGCACAGGAACTGGGAATAACATTTGTTCCCGGCATAGAAATAAGTATTGACTGGCCAACCGGGGAATTCCATCTTTTAGGTTTAGGATTACAAAGATGTTCTTCTTCTTTAAAAACTATAATTGACAATCTTGAAGAAGAAAGAATAAACCGTAACCTTAAGATGATTCAAAAATTAAATGAAGCCGGCATAGACATAAGTTATGAAGAATTAAAAGAAAGGTTCAATACAAAAAATATTGGTCGTCCTCACTTTGCGGCTTTGATGGTAGAAAAGAAGCTTATAAAAAACAGACAGCTTGCTTTTAATAATTACTTTGCCAAAGGAAGACCCTGTTATGTAGAACGCAAGTGTGCACCTCTTTCTGAAGCCGTTTTAGCAATAGAAGAAAGCGGTGGTATTCCGGTACAGGCTCATCCACTTTCTATTTATGTTTCCTGGGGCAAGATGGAAGAAACTATGAAAACAATTATAAATGCTGGTGTTATGGGGTTGGAAGCCTGGCACCCTGGGGTTAGAGTAAGCGAAGCAGAACGTCTGGAAGAGCTTAGTCATAAGCTTGGCGTTATAGCAACCGCTGGCAGTGATTTTCATGGTGAAAAAGTCAGAAGTGACAGACATATAGGGCATACAGCTGGGGATAAAAAAATTTCAGATAAATATTGGGTGGAAGAATTAAAACCCGCCTTAGAAAAAATCCATGGCGGGTCAATAAAGCCTTTTACAGGCTGAGAGAAAGAAGTGCTCCGATTACAAGGCAGTTTTTGGCAATATCCATCAATATGAACATTAAAGAGTAGCCTTTAGAAATGTAGAACAGAGTCATCAGTACTGTTACTACAATCCAAAGAATAAGTGTAATCATTAAAAAGATTGTGTCTAGAGTTTTAAGACTTGTAAAAAATCTTATTACCAAAAGTATGCCGCTTAGGAGAACTACTACCCCAAGAATAATTCTCATTAGCTGAGTATTCAAATGCAGAAAGCTAAGGGCATCAATAATTTCGTTAGAAGAAGTGGAACCGCCTACTCCTAAAAGACAAAGCCCCGTTACAAAAAAGTAAAGAGCCAATGCAATCTGGATTACAATACCAGAAATGCTTTTGTTAGATGAAGCCATATATTTCCTCCTTTGGCTAGTATTAACGTTTTTTACTTCTTACTAAAAACCATATCAAGGCTGTTGCTGTTAGTGCCTGTGGCAAAAATGAAAGAACAAGCGGGAATACAGGAACTCCTGCAATCATCTTTGGTTTTCCAAATATAATTCCTAGACTTGAAAGTATCTGAGAGATTGTGCTCGTATATTGTAAAATGGAGCTTATGGCAATAAGCATCCAAGCTGTGTCTCTGGTTTTATTCCAAACCATAATTGAGAGAAAAGAAATTATTCCGCCAAGGCTAAGCCTTAATACATACATTGTCATGCTTTAAATTTTAATAACTCCAGAATCTGCCCCAACGGGAACAATGCTTTCTCCGTTGTACATAGGATTTATTATAACCCCATTGTTAAGGCAATGCAAAACAAAGTCTTTGTAATTTTTTTCCTTTATGATATCTTTTTTTATGTATAGGTATGGTCCCCTTCTTTCCCAGTATTTACAGATTTTTTTATCCCAAATAAACCAGTCTTTTTCGCTCTGTTCCTGAATGGCTTTTATAAGATTGTAAAACGACCTGCATACACCCTGCGCAATGGGAGAAGAAAGTTTAATACATTTTTTGTCTGTGTTTTCTAAGATTACGTTGTTTATCTGAGTTTCTTCTTTTACGGCAAGAATAAAAATATCTGGTGTCCAGGCAAGAGGAGGCACAATTATTAAAGCTTTTGAGTCTTTCCAGTTTAGCCCGAATGGAGCCCAGGGCTTATAAACGAAAGTGCTATCTGGTGCAATGTTTAAAGCTGCTTCCATTGCTTCCTGCATTTTAGAAAAAACAAAAAGCTTCCTTTTGTCTCCGATTAAGGCAGAAACAGCTTTTTCTAGACGAAAGTCTACATCTGTAATAAAACTTCCGGTAATGCCTCTGCTTAAAACATTTTTTAATTCAGTAAAGCTGGAAGAACCGCCCCATCCCAGTATGGCCCGTCCATTTTCCAGATACAAATCTGTAAGGCGTATACCTTTTTGAGTGTATAAAAAATGTCCTCTAGCTCTTTTTATTGAACCGTAACGAGAAAAAATTTCTTTTTTTAAAAACTCTAATTCTTCTGACATAAACTACAGTGCTGCAAGTTTTTTGTTTACAAGCTCGCTTGCCATTTTTGGGTTTGCCTTACCACGGCTTTCTTTCATAACTTGTCCGGTCAGCCAGCCCACAACGTTTGTTTTTCCGCTCTTAAAGTCATCCACCGCTTTTGAATTTGCCTCAATCACCTTGTCCACAATGGCGTCGATTGCACCAGTGTCGCTTACAACCTCCATGCCTTCTTCCTTAATGATTTCTTCCGGCATTTTGTTTGTTTCAAGCATTTTTGCAAAAACGGTTTTTCCCTGAGCACCGCTAATCTTTCCTTCGTCAATTGCGTTAACAAGGGCTGTAATGTGCTTTGGAGTAATCTTTACGTCGTTAATGGTTTCGTTCTTTTCGTTTAAGACTGCCAGAAGCTCCGCTAAAATCCAGTTGGCAACCTTTTTAACGTTCTTTGCATCCTTTGCGGCTTCCTCAAACCAGAGGCTTAACTCGCGGGTTGAGGTAAGTGTTTCTACGTCAAAGTCGCTCAAGCCATATTCCTTCTTCAAGCGGTTTCTCTTTGCCTCGGGGAGTTCCCCAACTTTTCCACCGGCACGTGCAATGAGTTCCTCGCTTACGCTGAACGGCTTAATGTCCGGCTCAACTACAAAGCGGTAGTCAACAAAGCTGTTCTTTGTACGCTGAACTGTAGTAACGCCTTTTGCTTCGTCCCAGCCCATTGTAACCTTAAAGCCCGGGTTAAATTCCTGTCTGTCTTCCTGAAATTCCTTTAACTGTCTCTGTGCTTCGTACGTGCATGCTTCTCGGATTGCCTTGAAGCTGTTTAAGTTTTTAATTTCAGAAATCGGTGTGTGGTAAAGCTTTCCGTCTTCCCATACGTTAAGGTTTATGTTTGCGTCGCATCTCATGTTTCCTTCTTCGAGGTTTCCGTTTGTAACTTTAACGTAACGTAAAATTTCCTGTACGGTTTCCATAAAGAGAGCGGCTTCTTCAGGGCTTGTCATGTCCGGCTTTGTAACAATTTCTATAAGAGGAGTTCCTGAGCGGTTGTAGTCAATGTAAGAGTGACTTCCTGGTAAGTGTAAGGATTTTCCTACGTCCTCTTCCAGGTGAATGCGCTCTACGCGAACACGTCTGTAGCGTCCGTCACTAGAGATACAGTCTTCTCCGATAAAGTTTTTTTCACGGCATTTTTCGCCACCCTTCTGCTGTTCCTTAGGATACTTTGCCATCGGTAAGTCAACATATCCGTTGTCGCAGAGAGGAATGTCGTACTGAGTTATCTGATAGCCTTTTGTTAAGTCAGGGTAAAAATAGTGTTTACGGTCAAACTTTGTAAAGCGTGCAATGTGGCAGTTTAACGCCTGTCCTGCAACGGCTCCAAGTTCTACGTAACCTTTAGAAATGCGAGGCATTGCTCCGGGGAGTCCTAAGCAAACTGGGCAGACGCGGGTGTTTGGCATTCCTCCATAGCGGTTTTCGCAGGCACAGAAAGCCTTAGTCTTTGTTAAAAGCTGTGTATGAATTTCGCAGCCTATTACAATTTCCCATTTATCTATCGCCATATTTATACCTCCAAAAAGTGTGCACTTAAGGCGTGCACTGTTTAACGGAATACTTGTTATCTGAAAAGTAGCAGGATTATATCAGAAAAGCAGATTTGTTTCTATAGAATGTCGTAAGAATGTACTTCTTTTCTGCCGTAATTTCATTCTTCCTTTGTAAGGTTTACCAGCCATTTTTCTTTTTTCAGCCAAAAGTGAGCGATAACACTTTTGGGTATGTCGCTTAGCTTTACGATTGCATACATCACAACAGGACCAAGGCCTGTAAAGAAGGTGAGTAAAAACATTCCGAGCAAAAAAAGAACGTTACCGACAGTATCACAGACAACGCCCATCTTTGTGTCTCCTCCGGCCCGGCTTATTGCATACTGGGCATTTAAAAATCCCCACAGCGGAAGATAAACGGACGCGGTAATTAAAAGATAAAATGCGTACCTTCGCGCCTGTGAAGAAAGGTTTCCGAAAACTACAGGAATTAAAAGCGTTGCCAGAAATCCCAAAAGTGTAAAGCATGCACCGAAAACTGTAGAGCCGCTTAAGATCCATGCCTTATATTTCTTACATTCGTTCAGGTTTCCCGCTCCGAGCTCAGTTCCCATTACAACTCCCGTACTCGTCATGATTCCGCCCATGCTTATAAAGATGAGGTTTGCAACGGCAAAGCCTGCCGCCATTCCGCTTACAACATCTGCACCTCCGCGAGTGTTGTAGAGTGCATTTGAAACGGTTTCGCTTAAAGCCCAGAAAAGTTCGGAGTATAAAATCATCAGAGACTTAATGAGTATCTTTCCGAAAAGCTTTAAGTTCACAAAGAAAAGCTTAAGCGGGTTAAAGATAAACTCAGGTCTTTTTAAAATGACGTAAACTAAAAACATTAAAAGCTCAAACGCACGGGCAATTACAGTAGCGTATCCGGCCCCCGCGACTTCCAGACGAGGAGCTCCAAGATGACCGTAAATTAAAATCCAGTTGAAGAATGTGTTTACGAGGGTAGCCAGAACAGAAATTACCAAAGGCGGACGGACAATTGCAATTTCTCTAAGACTGGATGCAATGCTCTGAGAAAAAACTGCAAACAGAAAAGAAAGAGAAACCGCCCGCGAGTACATTTGCGTCTGGTCTAAAATTGCTTCTGCGTCAATATTCTTTGTTACCATAAGGTAAAAAAGTTTCCTCGGAGCAAGAAAACACAGAACCGTAAACAGAATGCCGCATGTGCCTGCAACGATAATCTTAAAACGGAACACCTGCTGCATTCCGTTTCTGTCGCCGGCACCTTTAAACTGACTCATAAAAATTCCGCCGGAAGAGCAGAGAGTTGTAATGAGAACAAAAAAGATAAAGAAAATCTGCCCGGCAACATTTACACCGCTCATCTTAATGTCACCAAGACCGGAAACCATAAAATTATCGATAAGCGAGACAAGCGTCTGAATAAACTGCTGAGCCATTACGGGAAGTGCAATCGAAAGCGCACGTTTATAAAACGGCCATGTGCCGAAGATTTTATTTTTCGTCATAAACAGTTTATAGCAAGTTATAATTTATTGTGCAATAGAAATTTGGACGACACTTTTTAAGGCAGGCGGTCTTTATTTTTGCGTTAAACCGTCCGCTTAAAGGCCGCCCCTCTTTCCACGGTTTCATTCGCACCGGGTGCGAACGCTTCGCGCCGTTCCAATCGGGCGTAGGTGAATTTATTTTTTAGGCGGCGGTAATTTTTTTTTCATTAAAGCGTGAGTACTTCAAAAAATCAAAACATTCTGATACGCTAAACTAAGTAAAAAATGAACACTGAAAATCCAATAGCACATTTTCATCTTCCGGGACTCTTTGAGTTTTATGAGTTCTATAAAATTTTTCTTCCGCTCTACTTTACTCACCGTAAGTGGTTTTACTCCTGGAGCTGCATTTCGTCCGTTTACGGTTCTCCGGAAGGCTGCATCTGGAATGGAGGCAGAACAGAAAATGGCACTGCGCGGGAAAAAGACGTTCTCTCCTTGATGAATGAATACGGCATTTCTCCACGTCTTACATTCAGTAATTCTTTACTTAAAGAAGACCATCTTTTAGACAAAAGGTGCAACCGAATCTGTACGTTGTTTGAAAAATCAAAAGTTCAAAGTGGAGTTATTGTATATTCAGATTTACTTTCTGAGCATCTTAAAAAAAATTACCCCCGCCTTTATCTTGTTTCTTCAACTACAAAAGTACTGACTGATTTTTCAGATTTTAGGTCAGAGCTAAACCGAGAAGATTTTAAGTACGTCGTCCCTGACTTCAGGCTGAACAAAGCTTTTGACCTTTTTAAAAAACTTTCACAGAACCAGAAAGATAAAGTGGAGTTTTTGTGTAACGAATGCTGTGATTTTTCCTGTACTTCGCGGCGTCTCTGCTATGAAAACGTGAGCAGAAAAAATCTTGGCGAAGATGTTTCTGACCACAAATGTTTCTCTAAATATGCTCAAGATGGATACAAATTCTCACTTGCAATGAAAAACCCCGGCTTTATAGGTGCAGGCGACATAAAAAAAACTTATCTTCCAATGGGGTTTTCTAACTTTAAAATTGAAGGCCGTGGTCTTGGAAGTGCAATGGTTTTAGAGTTCCTGCTTTATTACCTTACAAAGCCGGAGCATCAGCTTGAAGTACGCGAGGCCGTGTATCTGGATTCCATGCTTGACCTGTTTTAGAAGCTGTGACTTTAGCTTTAAGAAATCTACCCCTTAAGCTTTCTTAGTACCGGGGAAAACTGTTTCTTTGAGCTTTTTAGGCAAGCACAGTTATACGTTATTGTTGCAGAAGCATCTAAGACTGGAATGGCAACGTGATTTTTTACGTTCATTGGAATTGCGTCAGATGAAAAACTTATAAGGTTTGTTGCGTTAACAATTTTGTCGAAGGTCTCGAGAGTTTTCTGATATAAAAATTGAGAATGAGGTAAACTTTTTTCTAGTAAGTCGTTCCAGTAACCTTTTAATGGAAAAGGAATAATTGCTTCTCCGTCTATGTCAGAAAAATAAATGCCTTCTGTTTTTTTTGCAAGCGCGTGTTTTTTAGGAATCATGGCAAAAAGCTGTTCCTTGTAAAATGCAACCTGTTCAACTGTGCCATCGTTAAGAGAATTTGA
>CALFIX010000007.1 GCA_937877515.1 uncultured Treponema sp. | reverse complement strand
CTGCAAAGATTGAGATTGAATCAATGCAGCAGCAGCTTGTTTTAAAGGACAAGTTGCTTTCCTCAAAAGAAGAAAAAATTAATCTGCAGTTATTTACGATTAATCAGCAGAAAGAAGAGCTGAAACAAAAAGATGAAGAAATAAAGAACCTCAAATCTGACAATAATTCAAAAGATTTAAAAATTCTCGGGCTTGAAGAACGACTGAGAACTCAAATATCATACCGTTTCGGCTGTCATTCTGAAAAGTCCTTCGAACAGTGGCTGCCGTTATTTGATGAACTTGATGATTTCCCTGAAAATGAACTTCTCACAAATGAAGAACTCGAAGAATTAAAAGAAGAAAATATACTCGTAAAAGCATATAAAAGACGCAAATGCGGCCGTAAAAAGCTGGATGCCAACATTGAAAGGGTAAAGATCTATCACGATATTCCAGAATCTGAAAAAGTCTGTGGCTGCGGAGCAAAACTTGTAAAAATATGTGATAAAAAAACAGAACGATACAACATCATTCCCGAAAAGCTTTATATTGAAGAACATATCTATCCGGTCTATGCCTGCAGAAAATGTGAGGGGAGTGGAGACGAAGAACATTCTGTATTCCGTCAGGCTCCTGCTGCAAAAAATATCATTCCAAAATCAATAGCAACACCAGGCCTTCTGAGTTACATTTTTACCAACAAATACTGCAATCACATGCCGTATTACAGGCAGTCAGAGAATTTTGAAAGAAAAGGCTTTGACCTTTCCCGCGCAACGATGGATAAATGGCAGCTTGAGGTTTATAAAAAGTTAAAACCTCTGGAAAATGTGCTTATGAAGCATATCAAAACCGGCAGAGTCTTAAACATGGATGAAACCACATGCCGGATTTTGAATTACGAAAACGGAAACAAGGAACGCAAGAAATCCTACATCTGGCTTGCTCATGGCGGACCAAAAGACAGGAAACTTGTACTATACAGGTATTTTGAAAGCCGGAGTTCGAAATACATAAAGCCATTTATTAAGGGCTTCAAGGGCTGGCTTCAGACGGATGAATATGGCGGTTATGAATCAGCCTTAAAAGAATATAATCTACTCCATCCAAAAGCTAAGATTATTCATGTAGCCTGCGCTGCCCATATACGCCGCAAGTTCTATGATGCATTACTCAACGGGAAATCAAAAGGGGCAGCAAAAGCTATAAAATATATCCAGCAGATGTATTATGCAGAAAACCGTCTGAGAGAGAATAACCTTCCTGATGCAGAGTTTCTTGCCAAACGCCGGGAAATCATTAAGCCGATTATGGATGAGTTCTATAACTGGATGATTGAAACCAGACATACAGTCTCGGAATCTTTTAAGTTCGGGCAGGCACTTAAATATGCAATAACAGCATGGCCTCAACTGATGAATTATCTTGATTGTCCTGAGATTTATTTAGACAATTCAATCAGCGAACGGTCAATAAGACCGTATGTTTTATCCAGAAAAAACTTCTTATTTTCAGCCTCAGAAGATGGCGCCCGGTCAACATGCCTGTTGTTTTCTTTGATAGAATGTGCTAAAATAAACAATATCAATCCTGAAGAATATCTTTCTTCAATTTTTGAATTAGCCGCAGACACAACCGGCTGGACTGATTCAAACTGGTCAGAACTTTTTCCCTGGAACATTAAATTGATTAAAAGATCAGATGTTTCAGCGGTCTCAATAGCCTGAAAGGGCGGTAAATTGACGCTTACCGTGCTTTTACAAAAAAAAGTGATTTTATATATACTAGTAGACAGAATATACATTATAAGAAGTTATTTTTTAGCCAAAAGTTCCAACATTCTCTATAAGAAGAAGCAATTGCATCTATAGCTCCCTTTTTATGCAAGGGCTTCCAACTTTTCTTTTATAAAATCTGCTTTACTAGATAAATCAATACTTCCTGTTTGAAGAATTAATAAATTAGGATTTTGAGGATTTAAGCGAACTCTTCCACCAGAAGTTTTTATAAGGCGTAAAACCTTATCTATGTTTACAGAATTAACTGAATTAAATTCTACATTCAGGACGCCTTGTTTTTCTTTAAGACTCTTTATTCCGAGCCTGTTACTGATAATTCTTATTTTTGCAAGACTTAAAAGACTATTTACTTCATCTGGCACAGGACCAAATCTGTCAAAGAATTCTCCATAAACATTTGTAAGTTCGTCCTCAGAGCTAATTGAAGCAATTTTCTTGTAAAGTTCCATTTTAGTTTGCGCATCTTTTATATAAGTGTCGGGAATAAAACCTGAATATTCCAATTCTAGTAAAACTTCATCCTGGGCATGCCAGCCGCTCGTCGTAAGTCGTTCAATGGCCTGATTCAATAAATTCAGGTACATTTCAAAGCCTACTGCATAAACTTCGCCGCTTTGGTCGCGTCCTAACAGGTTTCCAGCTCCACGAATTTCCATATCCTTCATGGCAATTTTAAAGCCTGAACCTAGTTCTGTAAAATCAGAAATCACTTGAAGTCGTTTCATTGCAACTTCTGACAAAGCCTTGTTTTCCGGATAAAACAAATATGCATAAGCCTTTCGGTCGCTTCTGCCGACACGTCCTCTAAGCTGATACAGCTGACTTACACCATACATATCGGCTCTATCTATGATTATTGTATTTACATTCGGAATATCTATACCGTTTTCAATTATTGTTGTAGCAACAAGCACATTAAATCCACCCATTTTAAATCGCCTGAAAATGTCATCTAATTCTTCTGCACTCATTTGTCCATGGGCTGTATCTATTAACATTTCCGGAAGTAAATGCTCTAGCTTTATTCTAGTCTCTTCCAATGTTTCTACCCTGTTATGAAGATAAAATACTTGCCCTCCCCGCTCAACTTCGCGTCTTATAGCCCTGGCTATTTTTTCATCATCATAAGATTCAATTGAAGTTTCTATGCTTTGTCTATTTTGAGGTGGAGTTGTTAAAAGAGACATATCTCTTATTTTTAAAAGACTCATGTGAAGCGTTCTTGGAATAGGAGTTGCGCTCATGGCTAAGCTGTCTATATTATTTTTTAAGACTTTTAGCTTTTCTTTATCTTTTACACCAAATCTTTGCTCTTCATCTATAATCATCAGACCTAAATCTTTAAAAATAACATCTTTTTGAATTATCCGGTGAGTTCCGATTAAAATATCAACTTCTCCTTTTTTTAGCTTTTCAAGTATTTTCCTTTGTTCTGAAGTACTTACAAATCTGCTCATCTGTGCAATGGATACAGGAAAATTTTTAAACCTCTCCAAACAGTTTTCGTAATGCTGTTCAGCTAAAATTGTAGTTGGAGCTAAAAATGCAACCTGCTTTCCTCCCATAACAGCCTTAAAAGCGGCCCTCATAGCTATTTCCGTTTTGCCATAGCCAACATCACCACAAACCAGGCGATCCATCGGAACAGAGCTTTCCATGTCTTTTTTTATGTCTTCCGTAGCTAAGGCCTGGTCTGGAGTATCTTCATACGGAAAAGCAGCTTCAAACGCAGCTTGCCATTCAGTGTCTTTTGGGAACGGAAAACCTCTTGAAGCCTGCCTTTTTGAATACAAATCAATAAGTTTATTTGCAATTTCTTCAACTTTTGCCTGAACTTTTGCTTTTCTTGCAGTCCAGCTTTTACTTCCAATACGATCTAGCCTTGGCTTTTCGTTTTCGTTACCAATGTATCGCTGGACCATATTGACTTGTTCAATTGGAACAAAAGCATATTCTTCATCTGCATATTCAAGTTTTATATAATCACGCTCTGTAATTTCTGTTTTTTCACCATGGGAATATCCACTTGTTTTTACCCGTTCAATTCCCTTAAAAAGACCAATTCCATAATTTACATGAACCACATAGTCTCCGGGATTTAGTTCTATAAAGCTGTCTAAAGCTTTGCTTGAAACTTTTCTTGTAGAAACAGGTGTATTTTTTTTACGTCCAAATATTTCATTTTCTTGAATTACAAGAATTTTTTCTTCTGTAACCGAAAAACCTTCGCTCAAGGAAAGTGGTAAAATTTGTAACGGGAAAAGAATCTGTCCAAGTGCACTACTCTTTTCCTTTAAAATTTCGGGCTCAATAAAGTCTTTTAAAATTTCTTTTATGCGCAAACTTTGATTTGGATTATCTGCAAAAACATAAATATGCCATAGCGAATTCTGAAGATTTGTTAATTCTTCCTTTAGATAATTTATATTTCCAAAAAAACTTCTACTTACCTCTGATTGAATATTTAATGAATCTTTTATTTCTATGTTATCCAGAGATCTGAATTGAATGTTTTTTTTATGACTTTCTATAAGTTCAGAGAAATTTAGTAAGAGCTCTGAAGGTGGAGGAACAGGAAAATTTAAGCGTGCCGAACGGTATGAGATTTCATATTCATTCTGTATAGATTTTTCAGCATTTACCATGCGGTCAAAATCAACATAAAAAACAGGAGTGTCCTCCTGAACATAATCTAAAAGAGAACATTTTGCCCCCCATAACTGTCCATAAAAAAATTCTTCACCTTCACTTTCTTTATTTAAGGAAAGTTCCATTAGTAAATTTTCCTCTTTTTCTTTAGCCTCTCTTGTAAATTTTAAATATATATTTTTTGATTCAAAAAGCTCATCTTTGCTTAAAGTACCTTCTAAAGATGTATCATTTTTTAGACATTCTGGCATTATTTTAGGTTTCAGATCTGTATCTTTTGTCACATTATGTCTTAAACTGTCATAAGAGGCATAATCGTTTTCGATTCCATTTTTATCCACAAAGGAAAAATACGACTCAAGCTTTTCTACAAGCTCCTCCGTCCATAAAACTTCCTTCATAGGGTAAATTAAAATTTCATCCACCTTTTCTTTTGATGATTGAGTTTCTATGTCAAACGTTTTTATCTGATCTAAAGTGTCAAAGTCAAAAAGAAGCCTGAAAGCATTTTTTTCACCCGGCATAAAGACGTCTATAACTTCACCCCGTAAAGCATACTCACCATGAACAGAAACTCGAGGCACCCTTAAAAAACCCAGCTCCGTAAGACGGGACGAAAGCTGCATTATGTCCAATGACATTCCAGCCTTCAGCTTAAGAGAAAGATTTCGTACATATTTTGAAGGAGGAAGAGGACTTAAAAAAGATCTTTCACTTACAATAAACACTCTGTCTTTTGCATTCGGAGATAAAGATTTATCTGCCAATTTAGAAAGAAAACTTGCCCTCTCTCCAAAAATAACTGACGATTTTGCAACACTTCTATACGGCAGCGTTTGCCACCATGAAAGCTTAAAAATCTGGACTTTTTCCTGAATAATCGTTTGTAAGTCACTTTCAATTTCATCAGCCTCTTTTGCCGTAGAAACTACAATCAAAAAGTCCTGAGGCAAGGGAGCCTTCCCCTCGTACTGCCCCTTATGAATTCTTTCCAATCTTGAATGTTCAATATATTGGGCGATAAAAAAAGATTTTAAACTACCCTTCAGGCCCGTAATGTTGGAGTTTTCCAGATCTGACACTTGTAAAATGGCGTCAGACATCTGATTATAAGACTTTAACAGAGAAACTAATGAATTTGTAGATAATAAATTTTTCATAATTGCCGATATATAAGTAATAAGGAGTCTAAAAGTGAAACGTACCCCACTCGCCATTATATTATTTTTTATGCTGTTTGCACAGTGGACTTATGCAGAAGATTTTTCTAAAAATGCTGAAGTTTCCATAAAATTTTATGACAGAACAATGTATTATCCGGGAGAAGCTGATTCAAATCCTGTTTACGTACATATTACTGTAAGCAATACCGGTTCTGACACATTGCGTTTTAAATTGGCAGATGACAGAATGTTTTCCATTGATTTTACAGCATTCACGGTAAAAAACGCGCAGTTGGAGCAGAATCAAAATCTTATAAGAAAGAGAACAACAAACCAGACCGTATACTTCAGGGAAATTTCCTTAGAGCCTGGTGAACAGTATTCTTTTATTGAGAATCTAAAAAATTATCTTGAGATTAACACACCTTCAATTTATTACGTAAAACTTACGTTCTATCCGGAACTATACCGCAATAAACTTGTTCAACTTGAATCTAATAGATTAAGTTTAGAAATCAGGCCTACTCCTCAAGCTGCAAGCTCTTCCATGGTTTCTGTAAAAGCTGAGTCTGCAGCTATTCTTTCTCCAGAAGAAATCAGTCCTGATAAGGTTGTAGAACAGACAATTGTCGCACGTCAGAAAAGTCTCTGGGACCAGTTCTTTTTGTACATGGACATTGAAGAAATGCTAAAACGGGATCCTACTAGAAGCAGAAGATATAATAGTGTAAGTGCAGACGAAAGAGCAGAAATGATCAGAAGCTTTAAGGCAGACTTGATGCAGCAAAGGATTGATACGGACATTGTTGCTATTCCGCATAAATTTGAAATAGAAACAACAACTTATTCTCAGAACGAAGGCTCCGTAAAAGTTTTGGAATGGTTTAAAAATGACAAATTCCTGGAAAAGAAAAGATATACGTATCACATGAGACAAAGAGACGGAATTTGGCAGATATATGATTACACAGTTGATAATTTAGGAACCGAATAATGGCTCAAAACAAAACCAAAGCTAAATATTTTTGTGAAAACTGTGGCTCTGAAGTTGCTGCAAAAGCAAAATTCTGCCCTAAATGCGGCAGATTTTTTTCCAGTGTCCGTTGTCCTAAATGTGGCAGAATGGGAACAGTAAATGACTTTAAGACCGGTTGTCCCGGCTGCCACTATGCAATGACTCATGAAGAAATTTACGGTTCCTCAGATGATGAAGAAGAAACCTTAGACGGAAGAAAGCACAAACTCTCTTTTCTCTCTAAATTAAAGATAAAAAATGCATTTAAGCAGCATGAAAAGAACGTAAAAAAACAATATGCAGGTGATGGAACACCTGCATGGCTTTTCATAGCGTGCGTTGTTGTTTTAATAGGATTGATTGTCTTAACATTTTACCGCTGTCAATAAAATACTGCCCAAAACAAGACTCGAACTTGCACACCCTTGCGGGCTCTAGGACCTGAACCTAGCGTGTCTACCAGTTTCACCATTTGGGCAAATGCAGGTTCAGTATAAAAAAATGAGCTTAATCTGTCAATATGCAACATGTTTGCTGATTTTAAAAAGTTTATCTGTTATAGGATTTATAAAACTTAAGCCTGTAGCCCAAAAGCAAAAATAATCAGATTCCTTAAATTTAGGATTATAAAGTCTATCACCAACAATTGGCATGGATGCCCATGCTAAATGACACCTAACCTGATGCCTAAACCCCCTGGTTAGAGAACAGGAAGCTTTTAGCATATTTTTTTCTAATAATTCTATAGAAACGTTTGTTTTATATTCTCTGTTTGTTGCAGCTTTTAAAGCAGCTTTACCACTATCAGAACTTACAGGTCTAACTAAAGCTCCTTTTTTACCAAAAGCCCTGAACTTAGATGAAATAACTGCATTAAGAGAGCATGTATTTTCTGCAGAAAAATCAGCATTAAAAGGAGGAAAACCTTCTTGTTTACATTCTAAATTTTTTTTACAGACTGCTGTGTACTCTTTTTTAAAACCGTCACAATTCTGTACGCACAGCATCTTGTCATAAAATTCTTGCGTCAAACAGATTAATAAAAGCCCCTCCGTTTCTGTATCTATTCTGTGCAGAAGCCCGTATTCTATTTCTTTTTTTCCAAAAACACGTTTTACATCAGGATAAAGTCTTGCACATTGAGTTAAAGCACTGTCTTCGCCGGATACAAGGGGTGCAGAAGGTAGCCCCCGTGGCTTATCAAGAATGACAAAGGGTTCAAAATCTGTAGCCTCATGCACGATAGAAATCGTTTTACTTTTTTCCATAGCTACTTTCCCCTGTCTAAGATTGTTTTTTTATAGTCTCTCTTTAAGACTTTTTGAACTTCTAAAAAACGTTCCGGTGTTGAAGTTGTAAAAATCGATTTTTCGCTTTTATCTGGAAGGATTATTTCTAATCTTCTTGCATGAAGCATAAGCGTTGCCTTAGAAAATTTTTTATCCTGTTTTGAATAAAGGCTGTCTCCAAGTATGGGGCAATTCAGATATTTCATGTGTACCCTGATTTGATGAGTTCTTCCAGTTAAAATCTGTACCCTGAAAAGCGAATATTCTCCATAACAGGCAATACAGCTATATTTGGTTACAGCCTTTTTCCCTTCATCTGTACCCGTAACAGCCTTAAATAACTTTCTATTTCGCGGATCTCTAATAATCTGAGTACGGATTGTTCCATGTTGATGAGAAGGTCTGCCCAAACAAATACAAATATACTCTTTTTTTATGCTACGATGATTTTTAAACTGATGTGAAAGCCATTCCTCAGCATATCTGTTTTTTGCAGTAATAATCAGGCCGCTTGTATCTTTGTCCAGACGGTGAACAATACCTGGCCTTAGATTTTCTTTAGAAGTAAGCTCTTCACCTCTATGCCATAATAAGGCATTAACCAGAGTTCCATTCCAGTTTCCTAAGGCTGGATGAGTAACCATTCCCTGTTTTTTATTTATAACGCAGACATCTTCATCTTCATAAATTATATCAAGAGGAATATTTTCAGCCTTAATATCAGAGGGAACATTTTCTTCCCATTCAATAAAAATTTTATCACAGGCCTTTACTTTATAAGAAACTTTTACTTCTTTATCATTTACAAGAATTTTTTTTGCACAAGTCTTTAAGCGGCTTCGATTCATAAAAGAATCAGACTGAGCTATGTATTTATCTAGTCTTTCAGAGCCTGAATATTCAGAAGGAACCTCTAAATTAATTATTGGCATAACTATTCTTCCACAACTTCAGTCTCATATTCAGCTTCTATTTCAAAAACATCATCATTACCAGAATTAGTTTCCGTAAATTCAGGGCTTTCTTTTTCTTCATTTAAAGATTCATCACCCGGGTATGGAATTAGTTCACCTGGTGCAATTGGAGAAACGGAAGGATGACTAACATTCTTTTGTTTTTTCATTAAACTATAGTTTATACTACTCCGTCGTAAGACTGTTATTCCCAAATCTACAAGCCCCAAAACAGCACTTACACCAACAGATATCTTTAAAATATTTATCTGCTGATCTGATGAAAAAGAATCTGCAATTGTTAAAGGATTCAAGAACGAGGATTCTTCACCTGTATAAAAAAGATACGTACTGTAAAGTAAACTTACACCTATTGTGACAAAAGGCAGAGAACCAAATGCAATGATTTCCGTTCTACGTAAATCATGTGCCCACTGAGGAAATTCATGAGGCTGATATTCTTCCGGAGTCGTTGAGGAAGAAGTGGTTGTTGCAGCAAAAACAGGTAACACAAGAGAAAAAACTAATGCAGAAATCAGAAAAGCCTTTTTCATTTTCTTTCACCAAAAATTGCAGTACCAATGCGAACCATCGTACTGCCTTCCTCTATTGCAATTTTATAGTCACCACTCATTCCCATACTTAATTCTGTCAGATTTAACTCAGGAAACCTAACGTTAGATTTTTCCAATACATTTCTTAACTTTATAAACGAAGCTCTTACAGCTTTTTCATCTTCTGTAAATGGCGCCATAGTCATAAAACCTTTTACATGAACATGAGGATACAAACCTTTACAAATATTTTCCAGAGAATAAAAAGCTTCATCTTCCGATAAGAAACCTGCCTTACTTTCTTCACCCGTATGAAGCTCAAAAAGTACATCAATCTGCCTGTCAATATTTGAGGCTCTTTTTTCTATTTCGCGTAATAATTCTTCTCTATCTACAGATTGAATGCACTCTGCAATTTCTACAGCTTTCTTTACTTTGTTTGTTTGTAAGCTTCCAATTATGTGAAGAGATGGCTTTAATTTCTTTATATCTTCAGAATTAAATTTTTCATAGGCTTCCTGAACCCTGTTTTCTCCAAAGATAAATTGTTCCGCAGCCAGGGCTTCCAGAACGTCTTCTTTAGGATGAAACTTGCTTACAGCACAAAGCTTAACAGAGTTTTCATTTCTGCATGATTTTTTTTCCGCTTCCAAAATTGAATCTTTTATTTTTAAAATATTTTCCTTAATTAAAGAATCTGCCATAATTACACCTTCTTAAGTATAGCAGAAGTAAGACAGTCACTCAACACAAAAAAATCTTCCACTGTTAAATCTTCTGCCCTCTTTTTACCATCAACGTTTGCTAAAACAAAAAACTCTTCCGGACTAATATTCTTCGGTAAAACAGATTTTATATTATTAAAAATAGTTTTCCGTCTGCTGGAAAATAAAGCATGAACTAATTTTACAAAGTCTTTATAGTTAGAAAGATTTCTTTTTAACTCAACAGGAATAAACAATACTACTTGAGAAGCAACATTCGGACGAGGCCAGAAGTTACCTGCGGCTAAAACCATATCAAGCTTCACATTATACACGCTATGACATAATACGCTAAAAGCAGAATAATTTTCACTCTTATTTTCACTAGCCATTCTTTCTGCAACTTCTTTTTGAACTGTAAAAGTACAAAGTGAGAAAACTTTATTTTCTGTAATTGTATCTGCTACAAAAGTTGCTGCAATATTATACGGCAGATTTCCAAAGAGTTTTATTTCAGATGCTTTTCTTCCAGAGCTTTCAAGTTCTTTTTTCCAATTTTTCAGTACATCACCTTCAACAATTTTAAAAACACCTTTTTCTTCATACTCCTTAAAAAACTCATGCAAAAACAAAATAAATTTCCGGTCTATCTCAAATACTGTGAGGTTTGCACCTCGTTTTAAAATTTCTTCCGTCATGCAGCCAAGACCGGGGCCAATTTCCCATACAAAGTCACCGGGCTTTATGTTAAGGGTATCAACAATATGACTTCTGGCATCTGCATTAAGCATAAAATTCTGACCGAATTTTTTTTGCATTGCCATTCCATTTTCTTCTAAAAATGCCTTTAAGCTGGAAGCAGAATTATAATCAGGTTTATTCATTTTATCTCCAAATGTTCCTGACCAAATAAATTAAAACTTTACAGGAGGAACCAAAGCAAAAAAATTTACAAAGAACACTATTACTTTATAAATCACCTCTAGTATACAGCCAAACAGCGGAGAAAGAAAAGGTATACAAAGCGAAAAAACAATACCAAAGAGAGACAATGCTAAAAAGCAATTTATAAGAGGGCTTACAATGGTCGAACTGATTATTCCAATGGGCATAAACATACCAAAAATTTTTATACTGATTGGACTTGTAAATAAAACGGCAGAGCAGGAAGCAGATAAGGAAGAACTTAAACTTTTAGGGGTGAATAACGAAAAGAAGTGTTCAAAACCTTTAGAAAACATCAGGATTCCAAAAATTGCAGCATAAGAGAGCATGAATGCAACTGAAAGTGAATCTAAGGGAAAAATACAAACATGAACTAAAAAAGCAAGACAAAGAGTTTTTATAAAATTTCCTCGAATAAAGAATAATGATTCAAAAAGAACAAACAAAGAACAAAGAAGGGCTCTTAAAAGCGACGGAGAAAGACCTGCAAACCATGAAAAAAACATGACCCCTGCAAGACTGAAAAGGCTCTTTACTTTTTTACCAAATATTTTATTTCCTACAAAACTGAAAAGTCCTGAAAAAAAAGATAAATGCATTCCGCTCAGTGCCAGAATGTGGGAAAGGCCTGCTAATTTAAACTTTTCTGCAACATCCTGCAAAAGATATTCTCTTGAACCGGAAAGTAAAGAAAGTATTAAAGCACCTGCATTCCCCCATGAATAAAGCAGGCGTTTTAAGTAAAGCCTGGATAAACTTCTCAAATGCCATAATTTTTGTAAGAATAAGTTTTTTCCAAAATACTCGGACGATTTTACATTTTCTACACAAAAGGCATTCAAAGTTTTAGACCAGGTTCCCTCCAGAATTACGCTTTCACCTTTTTCTATGATTGGAAAGTCTGAAGCCTTAGTTGAATATTCAGAATAAAGCTTTCCAGGGTACAGAGCTTCTACGCAATAAGCCGGAAGCTTTGCTAAAACAACTCCATCTGCCTCAGAGTGAACTTTAATAATACCGTCAGAACTTACAGCATCCTTTACTAAAATATTTACGGAATAGCTTTGAATCTTTAAGTTTTTTACAGGATTACTGGTTATTACACCGGATATAGAAATAAGGGACTCTTTTTTTGCGACCGAAGAGAATTCCGCATCTTTTCTGAGAGGAATTTTTAAAGCATATATTGCTAAAAAAACAAAAAATGCAGAAAGCACAACGGGACTAAGTAAGTACTTTTTTACAGTTTCTACCACTTAAGTTTTGCAAGGGCATTTCTTGCAGCAGTTGTTATCGTCTGAGGATAATCTAAGTAAGTTACATACAAAAGATAGTCAAATGCCGCTTTATCGCCCAATCCTCCTAATGCATTTATTACGGCAAGAACAACGGCATCTTCCGGAGGATTCCCTGCTTCCATACGCTTATTTAATTCTTCCAGGTATGACGAAAGCTTTCTTCCTGTATCAGAAGTTGCAACACTGGCAACATTCTGAATAACCTTTGTAAACTCTTCAGTTGTAATTACATCGTGAGCATATTCATTTGCAGCTATGGAAAAATATTCAGTTGCAAGATTAGAGGCTCTGGTCCACTTTGTCTTAGCCACAACCTCTAAAGCTGCCAACTGTAATTTTACATCCTGTTCAGAATATTCCGCTGAGTTGCCTATACTATAAATTGCATCTGATAATGCATTTTGGGCAACTTCTCCCTTAACATTTTCAGAAATCTGTTTATTTTTTGTAACAATTTCTAAAACCTTCAGCTTCAGGTCAACTGTAACCTTGCTTAGGATATTTAAAATTTCATTTTCACTGGAAGAAGCCAACGGACCGAAGGCAGATTCTAAAAGCTCAGAACTTCCCTGCCAAATTTCTAAAATATCTGCCAGGAATAAAAGATTAAACGAAGTCTTGTTTCCTACGTAACTTAAGCATTTTATTGCATTTTCTAAGACCTCATCCATAGGTTCATTTTTTTGAATTTTTTCAGAAACAAAAGCATTCAAAATGGAAACACTGTTACTAGAAGGATATTCAGAAAGAGCTTCTAAAGTTGCAATACGGAGTGAAGAATCTTTATAGGTTGTAAAAATCTTTCCCAATTTAGAAGAAATCTGACTTTCATTTAAACCTTTATTCTTAGTAAGAACTTCAACAGATGTCCTTAAAAGATTAATAAGCTCTTTATCTTCTCCGGTTAGCTCATAATTTTCCAGGGCAAAATCAATAGAAGTCAATGCTAAAGTTACATCTCCATTTTCACCAGCTTTTTTTACGGCTAAAGTTTTATCTTCTACACTGCCCTTTATATATTCAATCTGCAAATTTTTATCTAAAGCATAACAGAGACTGAAAAGCGAAAAAATAAAAATCAGAACATATTTATAAATTTTCATAAAACCTCTCTCCAAACACTATATTGTAATTACATCAGATTTTTCTGCATCTTCTTCACTCTTGAATTCTGTATAATTCTTTAACTGCCCTTCGTCTTCGCTTTCTTCGCTTTCTTCTTCGACAGAAACCGAATCATCATTTTGAGAGCCAGATACTTCATCTGCATCTTCTTCGAGCTGCATGATGGCCTCATTTATTTCCTGTTCTTCAGGAGGAATTACATTATACACAAAACTAAGAATTGCATTTTTCATGGAAGGAGCAATATGAGTGCATTCAAAGTGTAAGCGGCTTTGGTCTAATGATGCATTATATTCAACGGCTCTAATAACCCCGTACATCATTATGAAACTATTGTTTACCGTAAACTGAAGCTTTATTTTTACGTTATTTCGTCCCTTACCGCCTATCCTGATCATAGCCCCATCTTCGCTTATGTCTTCCAAAAGGCACCTGTAACCGGCTTCGGTATTTACACTTTCATAGCTAATTACATTGCTTTTTATCATGTACATCTGTGCATAAATTTCACAGGCAGCACGAATGGACTGCCTTTTTTGAGCTCTATCCAGCTTTTCTGTATGGCGTAAAAATAAGACGCCTTCATTCTTAAACGTTCCAGACTTTACGACAACTGTATCAAAGGCATAACTCGCGTCACCTTTTCGCCATAAATAAACTGAAACATTTTTTCCTTCCCACTCTGAACCGCTTAAAATAAAGTTTCTATGGGCTTTTTCGCTATACTGAATCGGAAGGCTTACTGTAAGTTCCCTACCAGTGTTTACAATTCTGGAAACAAAAACACCTTTGCCACGTAAAATTATACGAACCTTCTGACCTTCAGAAAGATAACGGGTACTTTCCAAGCCTTTCTTTTTTTCTGATTCCAATGCAATACGAGTGCGATACTGGTAAAGCTTTGAAAGAAAATCCTGAACGCTTTTTGTCTGGTCTGTTCCGTCTGCCTTACTTTTTGAAATGATTGAATTTATACAGTCATTTAATGCAGGAACAGAAACATATAAGGCTTCTGGATTTTCCAGGTGACATTGCCTGGAAAGCTTCCAGAGAGCAGAAATTTCTTTTGCAAGAAATCCCTTATCCAACCCTTTTGAGTAAAAATCAATCTTAGACTTATAAATTACTAAAATTCTTGCAACAATAAGAATGCAAACAATTGTTATAAGAATTGGCAAAGCAATATGCAAATTGACCTCACTTTTTATTTCGTATAAAGTGTAGCATATTTTCTATGAAAAAAAAATACGTTTTGGCTGAATTTATCATAGTTTTTCTCTTTTTAGTATTTCCTTCGCTGCTTATAGGGCCTAAAGAAGGACCTGTTTCTGTAGATCCACGTTATTCCTGGCTTTTTTTTGTTCAGACGGCTATTGCAGCAGCCCTGGATTTTGAATGTGTAAAATTCCTTTCTGCAGCCCCTCCCAAAAAACATAAATTCAGCTCAATTATAGCTTTTTCGTCATATTTTTTACTTTCACTGGGCTCTCTTTTTTTGCTAAATGCATTGGTAAATACCCTTAGTCTTGTTTTACCGGACACGCCTTTTTTTCATGCAACTTCTTCAAATTCTGCATCAACCGTAAGAAAATACATACTTTCACTTCCAGTTCTGCTTTTTACAGCCTTTTATGAGGAAGTCATTTTTAGGGAATTCTTACCCGATGCACTTATTTTTATGCTGCCTCAAAACAAATGGACAAACATATTAGCGGAAGCTTTATGTATTTTGCTTTTTGCATTTGCACACCGCTATTTAGGACTATTGGGGGTAGTAAATGCTTTGGGAGCTGCTGTCATTCTCAGAATCTGCAAACTTAAAACAAAATACGTATACACAGGAACATTAAGTCATTTTATATATAACGCAATACTATTCCTTTTTACCTCGTTACTCCTTGCAAACTAAGCATTATTCTGTTATCATGGCGCAACCCAAAAAGACAAGAGGATGAATTATGGTTTACACAGATACAAGGGACAAATCAGTCAAAGTTGATTTTAAAACTGCCGTGATGAGCGGAATGAGTGTAAAAACAGGAGGACTTTACGTTCCTGTAGAATTTCCAAAATTAGACAGTGCATTTTTAAGCCGCACTCCAGAACCATCTTTCAGAGAAGTTGCTTATGAAATGGCCAAACCTTATGTTAAAGACGAAATTCCAGATGCTGATTTACAGGCAATCATACAGGATGCATATCCGTTTACAGCTCAGGTGGTTCCCATTGATAAGATTTCTTATGTTCTAGAGCTTTTTCACGGTCCTACATGTGCTTTTAAAGACTTCGGTGCCCGCTTTATGGCACGGACAATGTCATATTTTAATCGCTCTGAAAATGACAATCTTCACATTCTTGTTGCAACATCAGGAGACACAGGAAGTGCTGTAGGAAGTGCATTCCATAATGTTCCTGGCATTGATGTTACAATTCTTTATCCGGAAGGAAAAATCTCTCCTTTACAGGAAAAGCAGCTCTCTACTTTTGAAGGAAACGTAAGGGCCCTGAAAGTAAACGGAACCTTTGACGACTGCCAGAAGCTTGTAAAAACAGCCTTTACAGATAAGGACTTACGCGAAAAATTCCGTCTTTCTTCTGCAAACTCCATAAACATAAGCCGTCTTTTGCCTCAGGCATTCTACTACATGTATTCTTCTCTTGTTGTAAAAAACAGAATTCCTCATGATTCAAAAATAGAAAATCCGGCCATAATCTGCATAGTTCCAAGCGGTAACTTTGGTAACCTTACAAGTGGTCTTATTGCGCGAGAAATGGGAGCTCCAATAGCAGGCTTTGTTGCAGCTACAAATGCAAATCATACAGTTCCAGACTGGATTGCAACCGGCGACTATAATGCCCGCCCTTCAATTGCAACTTTAAGCAATGCAATGGATGTGGGAGCCCCTTCCAACTATGAGCGCATTTCATATATGTATACTTTGGAAGAAGTCAGAAGCATTTTTGCAAGCTATTGGACAGATGACAAAGGCACAAAGGAAGGCATTGAAAAATGTTATGAAAAAACCGGCTACATAATCGACCCTCATGGAGCTGTTGCATGGAAAGCCTGGGACGACATTAAAAATGGAGAAATGGAAAAACTTATGAAGGGAGAAGGTAACACAGACATAAATGTTCCAGGTCTTACTGCAAACATTCCTTCATGGGCAGAACACATTGCTTCAAAAAATGCAGTCGGTATTATCTTAGAAACAGCTCACCCTGCAAAATTTGGCTCTACAGTTACAGCTGCAATTGGAAGAGAGCCAAGCATGCCGGACAGACTGGAAAAAGTACTTTCTCTTCCTGACCGTGCTCAGAAGATGGAAAAAGACTATGAAAGCTTTAAGGAATGGCTTTGTTCAAACCTTTAAACTAACTAACGATTGATAGTTTGCAAAACTAACGTTCGTTAAAAAGCCCCTTTTTAGCACTGCTGGTGTTAGAAAGGGGCTTTTTTTTTTTACCTAACGTTCATTAGTTACCCTAACGAACGTTAGTTATTTTACTGCCTCAAAGATTATGTCTGCAAGGAATATAACTGCCAAAACCCATGTTACAACAGGAATTTCTTTAATTTTCTTTCCTGCACATTTTGCAATAACGTAAGCAATAATTCCCCATGCAATACCCTTGCTGATGCTGTAGGCAAACGGCATAACCATAATTGTAATAAAGGCAGGTATACCTTCTGTCGGGTCTGCAAAATTAATGTCAACCACACTCTTCATCATAAGGTAGCCAACAAAAATTAACGCAGGAGCTGTTGCTGCACTTGGAATTAAGCCGAATAACGGGCTTAAGAAGAGAGAAAGCAAGAATAAGACAGCAGTTGTAACGCTGGCAAGACCCGTACGGGCACCGGCTGCAACACCGCTGGAACTTTCCACAAAGCTTGTAACTGTAGAAGTACCAAGACAGGCACCGCAAACTGTTCCAATAGCATCTGCCATCAAAGCACCCTTAACATTTTGAACTTCACCGTTTTCGTCTTTTAAATTTCCCTGCTCAGCAACACCAAGCAATGTTCCAATTGTATCAAACAAATCTGTAAAGAGGAATGTAAAGAAGATTACAATAAACTTTCCTAAAACCGCAATGGAAAACCCTCCGGTTACAGGGTCAGCTACAATTCCCTTAAAATCAAAAGCAAAAAAGTGAGGAGCTTCTGGAACAGAGAAAGGTTTCCAGTTTTCAGGAACGGCTGTTACGCCAAAAGGAATGCCAATAATTGTTGTAACGGCAATGCCGATTAAAATTGAACCTGGAACGTTAAGTGTGTAGAGAACTATTGTAATAACAAGACCGATTACTGCAACAATGGCAGCTCTATTTTCCATGTTAAAGTTTACAAAGCCTATTAAAGTACCTGTTTCTGTAGAAACAACACCTGCGTTAGCAAGACCGATTATTGCAATAAAAAGACCGATACCAACTGCAACGGCTTTTTTCAGGCTTTCCGGGATGGACCTAATGATTGCTTCGCGTACGCCGCACAGAGAAAGCACAATAAACAAAATACCTTCAAGCAGTACGGCAGTTAAAGCCAGCTGCCAGGTGCAGCCCATACCTAAGACAACTGTGTAAGTAAAGAAAGCGTTAAGGCCAAGTCCTGGAGCCAATGCAACAGGAAGATTTGCCATAAATGCCATTACTAAAGTTGCAATCGCAGCAGACACGGCAGTTGCTGTAAAAACGGAGCCCCAACCCATTCCGCTGGCAGAAAGAATATTCGGGTTTACAGCCAGAATGTAGGCCATTGCAAGAAATGTTGTAATACCACCAACAATTTCGCGTCCTACTGTGGTACCACGTTCGTTAAGCTTAAAAAGCTTTTCCATAGAATCCTCCAACGATTCAAAAAATTTTCGGCTTTGAGTATAACATTAAGGTATAGTTTTGTCAGTATTTTGGACGGCACTTATAAAGACAAGGCAGAGAAAATTAATTCATTAAAAAAAAACATGTCACAAGCCGCCCAACTTTTCGCCGCTTTGGCACTTCGTGCGTGCTCCGCACCGGCTACAATTTGGCGTAGGCTTATTGAAACGTAACAAAAAAATATTTAAAAGCTATTGACATTTTTTTTTCATAGCAGTATATTCACATCATCACTTGCGGCAGTCGTATAACGGCTCATTACCCCAGCCTTCCAAGCTGGAGACGAGGGTTCGACTCCCTTCTGCCGCTTAAGTAAAGACTTTCTGGAAAAACAGAGAGTCTTTTTTATTTTAAATATTTCACTGCTATTCAGACGCTTCTTTCGCCGTTGGCTCAAACTAAATCTTCTTAAGCTAAATTTCAAGTTTTCGTAATATAATCATTTAGTTGATACAAAAATGAAACTTTATTAAATTTACTGTGTCAGAGAGTAATGGCGAGTGGATAAAAAAATGTTAAAAAAATCAATTTATATTTTAAATGCATTATTTTTTGTTTTAATAATAAGTTCCTGCTCATGGGATTTAATTTCTGAGCCTTCAATATCACAGATAGCAGGCTCCAATTCAAATTCTACAAGCGTCCTTGAGTCTCCAGGCAACATAAGCGCAACTCAAGGTGGCTACAGAAATGTAACATTAACCTGGGACAGTGCGGACGATGCCGTTCAGTATTACATCTATCAGGCAGAAACCCCGTTTGACACATTTACGCAGGTTGCAGAAACAAAAGGTGCAGTAAATTCGATCAGCATAACGGAAGAAGCAGGAGTAACAGCTTATTACGCAATTACAACAGTAAACAAAAGTTCAACAGAATCATCTAGAAGCATAATTGTTTCCGGCTCAACGCTTGCAGCTCCCGTAATAACTTCAATTTCAAGTGGCTCAGACGGAAAGACCAGCACAGTAAACTGGTGGATGTCAAACTGCTCTTCAAGTACATATCTTTCTAGCGTGCAGTACGAAATAAACTGTTATGCAGAAGACAAAAGTACTGTCGTTTCAACGCTAAATGCCTCGGGAAGTACAAACTCTGTAACATTTACAGGCCTTAGTCCAAACACAAATTATTATTATCAGGTAGAAGCATTTACAACTTTAAACCAGAGTAACGTAGAAAAATCCAGCATGCTGGACGAAGAAACGGCACACCGCTTAATTCCTGATGCTCCGGAAGATTTAAGCTTGGCTCAAGGAACAAGCTCTAGCGGAGTTGAAGTTAGCTTTACCCTCCCCGACTTTGTAGATTACGCTGAAAGATCTTCTACCTATGTAAGCCACCCGCTTTATTTTACAATTCAGCGTAAACTTTTAGGCTCCGATGATGATACCTACGTAACTTTAGTTACATACCTTGGAACTGTTACAGAAGACACAGATACAACGACAGACACAAAGATGTATTTTAGCTGTAAAGACTCTACAACAAGTTCAGAAAATTTAACTGTAACGCCATGTACAAGCCCGGAAAGCACTAGCGACACATACACCGCATACATTCCGGGAAGCACAGTTACCTGGAGCGACACATCTGCCGTTCGCGGAAAACAATACACTTACCGCGTACAAAGTTACACAGACGACTCTTCTTCAACGGTAAGCTCTGATGAAAGCTATTCAGAAGCAGACGGATGGCTTATTTCTACGGCAAGTTTTAAAACTGTTGGCGATTACACACTTTCAGAAGATGAAAAAGCATATACAAGCATAAAGGTATCTTATACGCTTGATTTTGAAGATTATGATGTTTCATATAAATATATGCTTTCATACATAAAAACAGGCTTTGAAGAAAATGCCGTTTCTGACAGCGAGGTTCTTTTAAAATCTTTTGAATCTTTAGACGCTGTTAATTCATACGCCTATACTTTTACAAGCACAATGCTCAGTGACAATAACATAAGCGAAACTCAGGGATACTACAAATATAAGCTTTATATACTCTCTCAAAGTGCAACGGAACTTCCTTCTTCCGAAGATGAATACTACACTTATCTGGCTTCCCCAAATTCTATAACCATAACAAACAACCCGTCTTTAATGCCGGAAATTTCAAACTTCAGCGTACAGGACGGTTACTCCACTAAGTTTATTCTAAGCTGGGATTATGATGAAAACTGTTCATACACTCTAAGCTGGAAAAATTATGATGACGAAGACACCTGCACAGACGAAACTGAAGAAACTCTTTCACTAGAAAAAAGCGACTTAACAATTTCTGACGGAAAAGCATCTTACTCGCACAGTGCCTCATCAGGAGACTGCAGGCTTTACACACTCATAGCAGACAATGGATTAAAAACAAGTTCTACATACGAAAGCGTTTCCTGTACGCTTGGAACTCCAGACGTAAGCTTTAAAACCTATGACTATGACTCAATCACTGTAACCTGGGACGCAGTACAGAGGGCAAAAACTTCTGTAAGCGACTACACTGTAAGTGCAGTTTACGACGATGACACTGAAACAGAGCTTATACAAACCAGCGATTCAGACAGTGAAGGTTACACAGAAATTACTGCCGTTTACAACACGGATGAAACAGCTATAACAGGCTACAGGTGCACCATAACAAAACCGACTGGTTACAATGACGCAACAATAAGCGGTAAACCAATTACGCTAAAAATAACGGCAGCTTCCAGCGTTCAGGAGGGCGAAACCACTTGCGGTAAGCAAAGCGTATGCACTGTAGGACCTGCCCTTCTTTCTACAAGTAAAGGAAGCACAATGTCTGAAAACATAAAAATTTCATGGAGCGAAGTAAGTGGTGCTTCCAGCTATATAATTTATCGCGTACGCTATACAGACGGAGAAGCTTCAAGTCTAGCAGAACAGACTGACACCTATTATTATGACGCAGACGAAGAAACTTTGACTATTGGGGGAGACGCATCAGATTCTTCAAGAGCATACGTAACATTAAGTGGAGCAACTTTCACACTTACAGATATTTATGCAGAACAAGATGACACAACAAGTTCTTACGAATTAAACCAGAGCATGATAAGCTGGGGCTTACCCTATGGTTACATAGTTCTTCCTGTAATAGACGGAGGCTCTTCTTCTGATTTTGTATTTGACTCATCTTCACTTTTAGAGCTTTCTTCTTCATCAAAAGTGCAGTATTCCAATATCAGCGACACAAAAAATGCAACTTACGGATATGGGTTAAATTTAAGGGCGTACAAATCTGAAAGTTCTACGACCCAAACAATAGAATGGGAAACTCCATACTACTCAACCAGTACGCCGTCTCTTTATTACAGAGAAGCAGGGAGCAGCACAAACAGCTGGACAAAACTTAGCACAAGCGTTTCTAGCGGTGCAACTTCGTTAAGTTTTACTCCGCTAAGCACAACGGATGCCTATGAATACGCAATAGCCTATGCAAAAACCTCTTCTACCCTTACGCTGCCGGAATCTTTTGTAAACGGCACAACAAGTAATTCAGGACTTTCCACATTAGAAACTGACGGCGAAAATTATGACTACTCTGGCAGAACAATAGAAAAACTAAACAAGGGCTACCTCCTGGCAGTAAGCTATTCAGCTTCTTACGGCGGAACACAGAACTCTGACGGAACTTATGCAAGCGATGAAAAATATTATTCAGAAATGGTAAACTGGGATGAATGGGACTATGATGAACGTTCTATTGGACCTGACAGTGCATATATTTCAATCCGAAACTATAACTTAAATAGCGGCTGGACTAAACTTGCAAGCTTAGATAGCGACTTACACTATGAAAGTTCTGAAACTGTAGACAACACAACTTTATGGAACAGTGGATATGTAACTTTGTATGCCTGTCCTACAGCAGTGCCAACGGCTGACACTGTAAATTCATCTTCGCTCTTAAATGCGACAGGTCCCTTAATGGTATTACGCGATGCAAAACATTACTACTCTTTAACATTAGAGCGAGGCTCTGTTAGTGTAACCTTAGGAAGTGATGGTTCTGTTTATGCATATCGACAAATAAGTGATGCAGAACTTGCCCGCTGTGCACTTCTTGCTTTGGCGTACGGATTTTACCTGCACGACGGAGGCCTTGCAAGTTACTCAAATGTAGATAGCCAGTTTAAGTATTCTAATTCTGGAAGTCTTTCTAGCACAAATGGCGGAACAATGAGTTTTACTGACGGACAGTCTTGGAATGTCGGAAAATACAAAGCCTGGTATTCACTTACAAATAACTATGCTCCAAGCCAGTTAACGCCAGGGGGTGTTTCTGCAACGTGTGTGGGGTTAACTGCAGGTTCTAAATTTACAGGATGCTTTAGAATAAAGGGTCTTTCAGATTATTATCTTTACAGATTTGCAGATACAGACTACATCGACATTGCCACGGCAGACGACGACAACCCGTTAGACTACAGTGCAACAATCAGTTTTATTTCTGAAAACCAGGACGACTTAACGTTAAAGATTACGCGAAACAGCACAACAACAACTCTTTGCGACACAAACGACAACACAATCCGCAAAAACTGGTTCCCTATGCAGATTCACAGCGACACAAAATACGTAATAACAAACAGCTACTACGGCTGGTGGCCAAAGGAATAGGAGGTACAAAAAAAAATGAAAACTTTAAACAAATTATGTGCCTCAAAAGCACGCATCTTGCCGCCTGCAATAATTTTTTCAGTAACAGCAATACTCTCATCCTGCTATGCCTGGTTTGAAGACAAAGTTACCTATAATGACGACACAGAAAGTGTAACGCTTTCTACACTTATGGCAGAAGATAAAGAAGTTACAAAACTTTCTACTCCAGAACAAGTAATAGTAAGTCAGGGACTTTATAAAGACAAAATAGCAATTACCTGGTCATCTGTAGACTATGCAAAAAGTTATCGTGTAGAGCGTGCCGTAAGCGTTCCAAATTCAGACGGAACCTATACAGTACCCGACGAAGGAGATTACTCCGTTATAAAAGAATACGTATACGACACCGTTTACAGAGATACAATTCTTTCTTCTCCTTCATATTCAGATAGCGAATACACATACATTTACTACTACCGCATCTGTGCAGAAAATGTTGGAAAGGGGCTTGAATCAAGTGACTACACAGACCCTACAGAAGACTTAACAGACGGCACAGGCTGGCTTTTACCTCCTCCTTCCAACGTCGAAGCCTGGAAAGGAAAATCTACATCAGAAATACAGATAAGCTGGTCAGAAGTAGACGGGGCAAGCTATTATTACATCTACCGTGGCGAAAAAGAAAACGGCAACGGAATGGAATATATAGACAGCGTACGCGGTAATGAAACAAGCTATTCAAATTCCATTTTAACCTCAGAACAGGGAACGGAATTTTATTACAAAGTTTGTGCCATAACATCTACAGGAGAATCAAGCACATATTCAGCAATTGCAATGGGCTACACATTGCTAGACGGAGCTCCTTCTGCCCCAGACAATGTAAAAGTTGTAGACGGACTTGGAACAAGTAAAGAAAGCCTTACCGTAAGCTGGGACGATGTTTCTGTTGCAGACGGATATACTCTAACCTACTCTGTTTACCGCACAAGCTCCAGCGACAGCACTTACACATGTCTTAAAACAGGACTTAGCTCTACAAGCTATACAGATTCATCTTCCCTAAAAACCGGAGTCTACTACTATTACTACGTTCAATCAGTTTCTACAGATGACTCTGACTCAACATCTGTCTTAAAAGGTGCATTTTCAGACAGTGGATCAGACTCTGACTCTCCGGCAATTGGCTTTATTTTAAGTCCGACAGATTCTTTAAGTGCAGAAGACGGCGATACAGACAGCACAATAAACTTAACATGGTATCCGGCATTAGGAGCAGAACTTGGCATTTCCTACACATACAATATTTACTACTCAGACAGTGCCTCTTCAGACTACGAGCCTCTTTTGTACGGTGTAACAGGAACAGAAAACTCAAGCGGCTACCTTGTGTATGAAGTTACCAAAAAGAGTTTTTATAAAATTTCTACCGTAAACTCAAGCGGCTTAGAAAGCTCTTTAAGTAGTGCTGCAGCCCCCTTACCTTCTGCTCCAACATCTGTAACGGCAAGTAAAACAGCTTACGTTGACGGTTACATGGACGAAAATGAAAACACAAACTCTTTAGGTGTATTCCCCGTAAAAATAACATGGTCAAAACCTTCTGACGACGAGCCTTACGGTTATTATGTTTATCGTTCTACAAGCCGCACTTCAAGTTTTAGAAAATTAAATTCAGCTCCAACCACAGAGCTTTATTATATTGACGAAAATACGAGTGCAAAAGCCGGTACCTATTACTACTACAAAGTGGTATCTGTAAACAGTTTAGGACAGGGCTCAAAAAGTAATGATCCTTCTACAGACACAAGTAATTCCTGCCGGGGCTGGGGTGCATTAACGCGGGACCAGTGGTTTAGGGAATACAACAATACAATTAAGCAAAGTCAGACAAAGATGACTTTAATGTACAAAGACGGAACAAGTGCCTTGGGAACAGAAACCGCAAGCGGAGACATAAGCGGAACCCTTTACTACAATGCTGCAATGAGTGGGATTGGAGCATACATTACAATGCTCTATACAAATTATGCAGATTACTACGTTGGGGATGATTCTTCTTTAGGAGTCTACTTTCTCTTAAATGGGAACACAAATACTTCTGCAAACATGAGTGCAAACGGAAACATGGATGGAACAAACACTGCTTCAACAGACGGAATGTACCCGGGATATGCAGTTTACGACAATCTTGTCATTAAGTCAGGAGCTGCAGGTGGTGGAAGCTATACTGTATGCACAAAAGACAAAGACGGCAACGTCGTCTTGAAAGAAGGCGAAGTTGACTGGACGGTAGGTGAAGAATGAAAAAGCTAACATTAGGTTTTATATTATTATTCATTACCTCCCTTACTTATGCAGAAATATTTTTAAATGCAAGTCAGGCAGAATACTTTCCGGAATACGACAGGTTTAATGATGAGCTTTACTTCATGCCCATAAAGATTTCTGTAAAAACAGATGCCGCCAATGGCACATTAAAAATTTACTGCGCACCAGAAAGGGACGAAAAATTTACACTGATAAAACAATCTGATGAAACAAATCTAGATTTTTTTTACGGTTCAGAAGATGAAAATGAATTTGTTCCACGTCAGAAATATTATTTTAAGGCAGAGCTTTACTCTACAAACGGGAACCTCTTAGAAAGCTCATCCGTTCAGGAAGGCTGGCCCTGCTTAAGCCCTGCCCTGTTTTTTGTAGAATATGACAAAGCCGTAAAACTTTCTCACTCGCGCTTAAATTTAATAAATAAAGAAAGCAATTTTGACAAGCTTGGTAAAGAAGAAATAATCGGAATGATAAGCGGAACTTTAGGCTATAAGACTTCTGTAAAGCTTCAGTCGCTAAGCGGTGTTGTAAGCATGCCTTATAAATCATATTCAGATGACGGTATATTTATTCTTCATGGCAGCATGAACACAAAAGCAAACATGCAGGGTAACGGCACAATGAACGGAAAAGTTGTCATATCTGGAATGTACACAGGCTTTGTTAATTATGACAACATTCAAATTAAGAACAGCAAAGCTGGCGGAGGCTTTTACATTGTAAAGCCAGAGGGCTTTGAAGAAAGCAAAATAGATTATACTTTAACTTTCTACGGAGAGGAAAAATGAAAGCAAAAAAAATACTTTTACACTTTACAATAAC
>CALFIX010000006.1 GCA_937877515.1 uncultured Treponema sp. | reverse complement strand
CAAGAGGCGAGGGACATATATTTACTATTTCTCCGGGAATACACTATAACCTTGTTTCTATGAAGGGAGATGGAGGGGCATCAGCCGTATATATGTTTGGAACAGGTGTTAACTTTCAGAATAATATGAAAATAAATGAAAGAGTATATGTGGATATTGGACTTGAGTTGACATACGATTTTATATGTAAGGTTATAACTTCAGGAGATACAAATTCTGATGTATCTCATGATTTTACCTGCGTTCCAAAAATTGGTCTTGGATTTTTTCTGTAATTGAATGTACCCCCCCCTGCAGGGTTTGCCTTTCAGGCCTGCCTTCGTTCGCTTGTTCGTCCCGCCTGGTCGGCGCTCACTGCGGCTTCAAACCCAGCTGTATGTTTAAGTTAAATATTGTCTTTTGTTTAAAATAAAAAAGGTTCTCTAATTAAAGAGAACCTTTTAGTCGCCCCCTGCTGGGTTTGCCCTGAGGGCCTGCCTTCGTTCGCTTGTTCCTCCCGCTTGGTCGGCGCTCACTGCGGCTTCAAACCCAGCTTGTATAATTATGTTAAATAGTAAACTCAGTTTAAAACAAAAAAAGGTTCTCTAGTCAAAGAGAACCTTTTAGTCGCCCCCTGCTGGGTTTGAACCAGCGACACACGGATTAACAGTCCGTTGCTCTACCGACTGAGCTAAGGGAGCATTAAGAGCAGTGCTCAAAATGTAACGTGATATTATAAAAAATTATAAAATTTGTCAATAGAAGTTTTTAATAAATTCAAAAATATTTTAGAAGTTTTCTTCTGTTGGGGATTCTGATTCTCTATAAATCATTCTTTTTCTAACTAAGGAGACTATTAAGCATAAAAGACTTGAAACAAATGTAACTGTTACAGTGTTTGCAATGCAGGCTGTGCAGCCTTCGACGAATGCTTCGTTTAAAGTGTCGTTAAAAAAATAAATACTTATTAGAGGGGCTATTAAAAGCCATGAAACTGCATTTGCAACAATCTGTACTGCGTTAAAAACTACAAAGCGAATTATTGTAAAGTCTCCTTCCCAAACTCTATAAGCCTTATAAAAAAAGCCTACAAAAAGTCCAAAAAATCCTTCCCCTATAACCCATCCCCATGAAGTTTTTTGCAGAAAAATTGTGTCAGAGATAAGGTGTCCCGCAATGCCTATTATTGTGCCGGGGAGTGGACCTGCAAGAGCTGACATGAAAGCAAGAATGGCAGTTCTAAATTCAATATAAACAGATGGAACAAAGTCTATTGGAATTTGCACCTTTGTAAAAACTGCAAATAATGCAACCCCTATTAAAATTAGTGTAAACTGTTTTTCAATTTCTTTAGAAATTCGTGCCATAGTGTTATATTAATTTCTTTTTCTTTAAGGGTCAATCAATATGCATTTTTTTTGTATTTAAACATTCAATTTGCCTAAAGATTCTTTATTATATTTAAAAACTTCATAGACTTAAGAGTGCGTAAGTGATAAAATGCACGAAATGTTTCTATAAATTGAGGTGTTTTTTATGGCAAAACGAAGTGATAATGCAACAAAAGGTATTGCAAGAGCTCCCCACCGCTCTCTTTTTTATGCGATGGGCTATACTGACGAAGAACTTGCCCTCCCTTTAGTAGGTGTCTGCTGTGCAAAGAATGAAATTATTCCAGGTCATTTTGAACTAGATAAAATTGCGGATGCTGTAAAAGCTGGAATCCGTATGGCAGGCGGAACTCCTATTGAATTTCCTGCAATTGGTGTATGTGATGGTATTGCAATGGGCCACGAGGGAATGAAGTATTCTCTTGTTACCCGCGAACTTATTGCAGACAGCGTAGAATGTGTTGCAACTGCACATCAGTTTGACGCTCTTGTTATGATTCCTAACTGCGACAAAATTGTTCCAGGTATGCTTATGGCAGCTGCTCGCTTAGACTTGCCTACAGTGTTTGTTTCTGGTGGAGCAATGATGCCTGGCCACTTACCAAGCCACGAAGAAGGTAACCCTTATAGCGATAAAAATCTTTCTTTAACAGATATGTTTGAAGGAGTTGGTGCAGTTGCTTCCGGAAAAATTTCTGAGGCTCAGCTTTGTGAAATGGAAAAAGTTGCATGCCCGGGTTGCGGTTCATGTTCTGGTATGTTTACTGCAAACTCTATGAACTGTTTAACAGAAGTTTTAGGTTTAGGTCTTCCTGGTAACGGAACAATTCCGGCTACAACAGGTGCTCGTTTGGCACTTGCAAAGCACGCTGGCATGGCAGTAATGAACCTCTACAACAAGGGAATTACCGCCCGCCAGATGATGACAGCAGACAGCTTTAAAAACGCACTTGCCGCAGATATGGCATTAGGCTGCTCAAGTAACACAATGCTTCACGTTCCGGCAATTATGCACGAAGCAGGTCTTTCTCTTGACCTTCATGAAGTAAATGAAATTTCTGAGCGCACTCCTAACCTCTGCCACTTAGCCCCTGCAGGACACACCTTTATCTGTGAATTAAATGATGCAGGTGGTGTTCAGGCTGTTCTTGCAGAACTTGCAAAGAAAAATCTTATAAAAACAGATTTAATTACTGCAACAGGTAAAACTATTGCAGAAAACATAAAAGGTGCAAAAAACAGAAACCCAGAAATTTTACGCCCAATAGAAAATCCGTTTAGCCAGACTGGCGGAATTGCAGTTCTTTTTGGAAACCTTGCTCCAAACGGAACTGTTGTAAAGCGCAGTGCCTGTGCCCCGGAACTTATGAAGCATACAGGACCTGCCAGAGTTTTTAATGACGAAAGTGAAGCAATGAAAGCTGTTCAAAACCGTAAGATTAACCCTGGTGACGTTGTAGTTATTCGATACGAAGGACCTAAGGGAGGACCTGGTATGAGGGAAATGCTTGCTGTAACAGCAGCTCTTGCAGGACAGGGCCTGGATAAGCAGGTTGCTTTAATTACTGACGGACGCTTTAGTGGTGCTACCCGTGGGGCTTCTTTAGGCCACTGTTCTCCAGAGGCAGCTGATGGCGGACCTATTGCACTTGTAGAAGAAGGCGACAAGATTACCCTCGACATCAATAACTACAAGATTACTCTTGAAGTAAGTGATGAAGAACTTGCTAAGCGCAAAGCAAAGTGGGTTGCTCCAGAACCAAAGGTAAAGAAAGGTTACCTTGCCCGCTATGCTAAGTTGGTAAGTTCTGCTGACAAAGGCGCCATCTTACAGTAATTAATATATAAGAGAACAGCCTTGCTTTGTGCGGGGCTGTTTTACCTTGTAAACTTATTATAAAAACAGTAAACTAACAGAAGTTGCATAAAACTAACTAATCAAAAAAAGGAAAGAATTATGAGAATCAACGGCTCTAGAGTTGTAATTGAATGTCTTGTAGAGCAGGGCGTAGACACAATTTTTGGATACCCTGGTGGAGCAATCTTAAACATTTACGATGAACTTTATAAAAATCAAGATAGAATTCGTCATATTTTAACGGCACACGAACAGGGTGCAAGCCACGCAGCAGACGGTTATGCACGTGCTACAGGAAAAGTTGGCGTTGTGTTTGCAACAAGTGGCCCGGGTGCTACAAACCTTGTTACTGGTATTGCAACAGCATACATGGATTCAAGCCCAATAGTTGCAATTACATGCAACGTAGCAACACCTTTACTTGGAAAAGACAGCTTTCAGGAAATAGATATTACCGGCGTTACAATGCCTATTACAAAGCATAATTTTATGGTTCGTAATGTTTCTGAGCTTGCAGATGTTATTCGTGAAGCTTTTGCAATTGCAAAGAGCGGTCGTCCGGGACCAGTTTTAATAGATATTCCAAAAGAAGTTACTGCAGCAGAAGTAGATTTTGAGCCTCTTACAAAAGAACAGCTTGCTTTGCGTTTTGAAAGTGCAGAGCGTGTAAACATGAAGCGTGTTTTAAATGCATCTGTTCCAACGGACGAAGAAATAAAAGAAGCAGCCCGTCTTATTAACGAAGCAGAACGTCCTGTGCTTTACGTGGGCGGAGGTATTACAATAAGCGGTGCAGAAGAAGAACTTTTAACTTTTGCAACAAAAGCAGATATTCCTGTAACAGAAAGCCTTATGGCACGTGCCTCGTTCCCGTCTTCTAGTCCTCTTTGTCTTGGTATGGTTGGTATGCACGGAACAAAAGCAAGTAATATGGCAGTTACAGAAAGTGACCTGCTTATCGCCTTAGGTGCTCGCTTTTCTGACCGTGTAATTTCTGACGCAAGCCGTTTTGCCCAGAACAGTAAGGTGTTCCATATTGATATTGACCCTGCAGAAATAAACAAAAATATTCCTGTTGCAGGAAGCCTTATTGGAGACGTTAAAGCAATTCTTACTCGTCTTCTTCCTCTTGTTGACGAACGAAAACATGCAGAATGGTTTGAAAGCATAAATGAATGGAAAAAAGATGTTCCGCGTATTTATTCAGTTGAACCGAAGGATTCTATAAATCCAAAGGCTTTGTGTGAAGCAATTCATGATATTGCAGGTGATGATGCAATTATTACCACTGAAGTTGGCGAACATCAGATGTGGACGGCTCAGCATTATCCATTTGAAAAGAAACGTACTTTCCTGACAAGTGGCGGTCTTGGTACCATGGGCTTTGGAACAGGGGCTGCAATGGGGGCACAGTTTGCACTGCCTGAAGCTCGTGTTGTTCATATTGCAGGAGATGGTTCTTTTAGAATGAACTGTAATGAACTTGCAACTATTCAGCACTATAACCTTCCGCTGGTAATTGTTGTTGTTAACAATGGAACTTTAGGAAATGTTCGCTTATGGCAAAAACTTTTCTATGGAAAGCGATACAGTGCAACAACTTTAGACTTTGGTCCTGATTGGGTTAAGCTTGCTGAAGCTTACGGACTTGATGGTTATCGCGCTCAAAATATTGATGAGTTTAAGAAAGTGTTTAAGACGGCTTTTGAAAGTCATAAACCTTGCGTTATTGATGCAAAAGTTGATATTGATGAGCTGGTATTGCCTATGGTTCCCGGTGGAAAGCCAATATACAATCAGATTATCAACATGCGTGAAGAATAGGGTATGATGGTAAAAGCTTTGCACGACAGTACGCACTTGCTACTGTCGTGGGTTCCCGGTGGAAAGCCAATATACAATCAGATTATCAACATGCGTGAAGACTGATGTGAGGTGCATGAGGCCGGATTGTAGGGGCGTGGCGTTAAGCCGCGTTCCGAAGGAATGAAACCCCGCAAAGCCGGATTAAGCTGTGGATTTTTGTTTTGTTGTAAAAAACAATTCAAAATATAAAAATTGCCGTTCAAAGGAAAGAAAAAATGTCAGAAATTCATGAATCAGGAGAAGACTACCTGGAAGCAATTCTCAGACTAAAAAATGAAAATGGAGTTGCTCGTTCTGTTGATGTTGCAAAAAAACTGAATGTTTCTAAACCAAGTGTAAGTCGTGCTATGAGCATCTTGGAAGAAAATGGTTATGTTGAAGTTGGAAATATTGGTTCTCTTGAACTAACAGAAAAAGGTTTGGCACGTGCCGAAGAAGTTTATAGTCGTCATGTTCTTCTGACTGCATTTCTACAAAAAATTACTGGTGTTCCTGAGGAACAGGCAGAAGAAAATGCTTGTAAAATTGAGCATGATATTGATGATGATATAAAGCGTGGTATTGAGCGCTGGATGAAAGAAAATTCTTAAACGGGGTAAGTAAAATGAAAAAGATTTTTAAAATTGCTTTGGCTTTATTAAGTGTGGTTGCACTTGCAGGTTGTTCTAAAAAGAATTCAAATGAATTTGTTTTAGGTTTGGATGACTCTTTTCCTCCGTTAGGTTTTAGAGATGCAGATAACGTAATAGTTGGTTATGATATAGATCTTGCACGGGAAGTCTGTTCTCGCTTAGGAAAGACTTTAAAATGTCAGCCTATTGACTGGAGTGCAAAAGAACAGGAGCTTAACACCGGTAAAATTGACTGCATCTGGAACGGCTTTACAATGACTGATGAACGTAAAGAAGCTATGGCTTGTACTCCTGCCTATCTTGATAATGCTCAGGTTGTTGTCGTTCGGGGTGACAGCGGCTTTTCTAAACTTTCTGACATTGCAGGTTGTGTTGTAGGTATTCAGGCAGGCTCTTCTGCACAGGAGGCTGTAGATGCAGCTGTAGAATTTAAGGATAGCCTTAAAGAGATTGTTGAGTTTAGCGAAAACATTACGGCTCTTAACGATTTACAGATTGGTAATTTAGATGCAGTTGTCATGGACGAAGTTGTTGCATCATATAACATTGCTCAAAGCGGCCGCGATTTTGTAATTCTTTCTGAAAGTTTAGCTCCGGAGGAATATGGCATTGCCTTTAAAAAGAGTAATACAGAACTTCGTGACTTGGTTTGGACCTCTTTACTGGAAATGGAGGCAGACGGAACTGCTGCTTCTATAAGTGAAAAGTGGTTTGGCGAAAATAAATCCGTAATCGGAAAGTAAAATACTTTTTAGCAAAATATAAAAGATGCCTGTAGTTTTACTGCAGGTGTCTTTTAATTTATAAAATATTTTTATTAGTAAAATATGATTTCTTATTTTTCAAAAATTCAAATGGGTAAACTTCTTTTGACCATGTTAAAAAGTACTGGTGTTAGCTTAGAAGTTTTCTTTTTAACCTTACTTCTTTCACTTCCGCTTGCATTGATTATAGCTTGTGGAAGAATGAGCCGCTTAAAAATTCTTTCTTGGGTTACAAATGTTTTTATGCTTATCATTAGAGGAACTCCTTTAATGCTCCAGCTGATTTTTGTTTATTTTGCACCTCCATATATTTTTGGGCACGGTTTAAGTCGTTTTACTGCAGCTATTGTTGCAATGGTAATAAATTATGCCTGCTATTTTGCAGAAATTTATCGCGGGGGAATTCAGTCAATTGCTGTGGGGCAGTATGAGGCCAGTAAGGTTTTAGGTTTTACAAAAAGTCAAACATTCTTTAGAATTGTTGTACCTCAGGTTGTAAAAAGAATAATTCCTGCAATGGGTAATGAGGTTATTACTCTTGTAAAAGACACTGCTTTAGTGCAGGTTTTAGGTGTTGCAGAACTTTTTCATGTTGCGCAGACTCAGAGCGGCCGCTTAGTAAGCGTAATGCCTCTTTTTATAGCCGGAGTGTTCTATTTTATTATGAACTGGGTTGTATCTAAAACATTTGATGTTGTGGAGAAAAAGCTTGACTACTACAAATGAGATTATAAAAGTTGAACATTTAAATAAAGTTTTCTCTGATGGTGTTGAAGTATTGAAAGATATTTCGTTTACTGTGCATAGAGGAGACGTTTTAGGTATTATAGGTCCCAGTGGCAGCGGTAAATCAACTTTATTGAGATGTGTCTGTCAGCTTACAGATGTTACAAGTGGCTCAATAAGTATATGCGGCTTACCTTTAGTAAAAGATGGTGTTTATGCTTCTAAGACAGAGCTAAGGAATATTGCCTTAAATGTTGGGTTAGTGTTTCAGAATTTTAATCTTTTCCCGCATTTTTCTGTTCTGAGAAATATTACGGAGGCTCAAAGAATTGTACTTGGAAAAAGCAGGGAAGAAGCAGAAGAGGTGGCATTTTCTCTTTTACGTAAGATGGGACTGGAACAGAAAGCTTCTTCTTATCCCTGCCAGTTAAGCGGTGGTCAGCAGCAGCGCGTAAGTATTGCTCGAGCTTTAGCTTTAAAGCCAGAAGTGTTATGCTTTGACGAACCGACAAGTGCTTTAGACCCGGAGCTTACTGGAGAAATTTTAAGTGTAATTAGAGAGCTTTCTGAAGAAAAAATGACTATGGTTGTTGTAACGCACGAAATGTCTTTTGCACGAGATACAAGTGATCATATAATTTTTATGGATGGAGGCTTTATTGTTGAACAAGGAAGCCCTAATGATGTAATAAATAATCCTCAGGAAGAGAGAACTAAACAGTTTTTAAAGAGATTTTCTGAAAAGTAAGGAGACGAATATGGCACAAGAAAAAGCAGAAAAAGCACATGGAACACATACTGATGATAATCACAAGGCTTTGTGGAGTGGCCGCTTTAAGGAAGGCCCTGACGCCGCCGCAGTAGAGTTTGAAACTTCCATATACGTTGATGAACGCATGGCTTTGGATGACATTCATGGTTCTATAGCCCATGCAGGCATGCTTGGAGAAGTTGGTATTATTTCTAAAAAAGAAAGTACTCAGATTGTTAACGGCTTAAAATCAATAGAAAAAGATTTGATTTCCGGTTCACTTTCAATAGATTACAGTGCAGAAGATATACACTCGTTTGTGGAGGCAACGCTTACTGATCGAATTGGTGAGGCCGGCAAAAAACTTCATACGGGAAGAAGCCGAAACGACCAGATTGCATTGGATGAACGTCTTTATCTTAGACGTGTTATTCCGGAATTACAAAATCAAATTATTACTCTTGTAGAGGCCTTGTCTTCCATTTCTGAAAAGAACAAGACAACACTTTTAACCGGTTATACTCACATGCAGCATGCTCAGCCTGGTACTCTTTCTGAACACCTTAATGCATGGAGTTTTATGCTTGTGCGTGACTGGGAGCGTTTAGAAGATGCCCTTAAACGTATACAAAAAAGTCCTTTAGGAAGTGGAGCTTTACAGGGTAGTACCTTGCCATTAAATCGTGAGCTTGTTGCAGAAAAATTGGGCTTTACAGGTGTTACAGAAAATTCTTTGGATACAGTTAGCGACAGAGATTATTGTATAGAGTTTACTTCCTGTTTTGCCGTTTTGCAGAGTCATTTAAGCCGTATGTGCGAAGAACTTGTTTTGTGGAGTACTACAGAATTTGGTTTTGTAGAAATGAGTGAAAAGTGGTCTACAGGTAGTTCTATTATGCCACAAAAGAAGAATCCTGATTTTGCAGAACTTATAAGAGGCCGTACCGGTAAGGTTTACGGAGATTTAATAAATCTTCTAACTATGGTAAAGGCTCTTCCTTTAGCTTATGACCGTGACATGCAGGAAGATAAGGAGCCTCTGTTTGATGCTTTGGATACGGTTTCTAGGAATCTTACGGTTTTTACTGCGATGATTTCTTCTGCCAAGTGGAATAAGGAACGCATGGCTTTAAGCTGTGAAGGCGGATTTGCAAATGCAACTGATGTAGCTGAATATTTAGTTAGAAAAGGTCTTCCCTTCCGTACATCTCATGGTGTTGCCGCTAAAGCCGTCCGTATGGCACTTGATGCAGGTCTTACCAGAATAGAAGATTTGAGTACGGAAGAGTTAAAGCAATGTTCTCCCCTTATTGAAGATGATATTTTTACTCTTTTGTCGCCGGAAGCCTGTGTAGAAAATAGAAAAACAACAGGTGCTCCAAGCTCTCAGAGTACGGCTGCACAGTTAAAGATATTGAAGAAATTTTGTGCTAAAAACCGCAAATAACCGCATAAAATTCAAGTGTTTTGCAATTTTTTGAATTGACTAAGAATCTTAATTTCATTAAGATATTGGCTCACACTGTATAGTGTGGATTATTGTATATTAGGTCTTGACCCCGTTCGTGAGAGACCTATGGAGGAAAACCAAGTGGTAAAAATCAGACTTAAGAAGTTTGGTGCCAAAAAGCGCCCTTACTACCGTATCGTAGTACAGGACTCTCGTAAGCCCCGCGATGGTGAAACAATCGAAGAACTCGGTTACTATCACCCAATCGAAGCTGAAGACAAGCAGATTTCCTTTAAGGAAGACCGTGCAAAGTACTGGCTTAGCGTAGGTGCACAGCCAACACCTGTTGTAAAGAAGCTTTTCAACGTAAAAGGCTTGGCACAAGACGGTTCAACTATTGCTAAATAACTAGAAGGGAGCAAACAATGGAAAAAGACCTGATTGAATACATTGCAAAATCACTGGTCGATGATCCGAGTGCTGTCTCCGTAGTCGAAACCGAAGGCGAACGAGGTCCTGTTTTACAGCTTAGCGTTGCTCAGGGCGACATTGGAAAGGTTATTGGCAAGTATGGTCGTATTGCAAAAGCTTTAAGAACAGTGCTTAGTGCAAGTTCCAGCAAGGATGGAAAGCGTTACAGCCTGGAGATAATGGACTAAACGGCAGTATGACAGAGCAGTTTACAGTTGGCATTGTCCGTGGAACACATGGTGTTACGGGCGAGTTCAAAGTAGAAAGCATTTCCGGCGAGTACGAACATTTTGAACGTATGGAAGAAGTGACTTTATGTAATGGTGAAAGACAGAAAGTCTTTAAAGTAGAATACGTAAAGACTGGTGGTAATACACTTTACATGAAACTTGTGGGAATATCTTCACCTGAGGAAGCTGCAGAGTATAACAGGTGGGAAATCGTAGTTCCCAGAAAATACGCACATCCTTTGCAGGAGGGTGAGTGGTACATCGAAGATCTGAAGGGATGTTCGGTGTGGTATGGTAGCGATTCAAGTGATGTTTTTAAAGAAAACACCGTTGGGACTGTCACAAACGTATTGGAAGGCGGATCAGGTTATCTCGTTGAGATTTTGCTGTCCGAGAGCTGTAATCTTGTTGCAAAAGAAGTAAAACTTACTAAAAACGGCTCACCTAAAACAGTTTATGTGCCCTTTAAGGACATGTTTATTGGTAAAGTGAACGTGGAGCAAAAGACAATGCAGCTGATGCACCTCTGGATTCTGGAGTAACTCCTATGAAATTTACTGTGCTGACCTTGTTTCCCGAAATTCCACAGGCTTTTTTTTCTAGCTCGATTATGAAAAAAGCGGTAGAACGGGGAATTATTGCTTACGATTTAGTGAATATCAGGGATTTTGCCTTTGATAAACACAAGACATGTGACGACGCACCTTATGGCGGGGGAGCCGGGCAGCTTTTATTGCCTGAACCTCTAGGCAGGGCATTGGATTCTGTAGAAGCTTACAAAAAGCATGTTGTTTATGTAACACCAAGCGGTAAGCCTTTTACTCAAAAAAAAGCACTGCAATTAAGCAAGAAAGACGAAGTAGTCTTTATCTGTGGTCGCTACGAAGGTATAGACCAGAGAATAATAGATTTCTATGTGGACGAAGAGCTCTCTATTGGAGACTATGTTATGTCCAGTGGTGAAGTGGCTGCTACAGTCATAATCGACAGTGTTTATCGTCTTGTTGAAGATGTTATAACACAGGAATCTTTAGAAGAAGAAAGTTTTTCTAGCGGGCTTTTGGAATACCCTCAGTACACAAGGCCAAATGTGTATAAGGGCATGGAAGTTCCTGCTGTTTTAACAGGTGGCAACCATGAAGAAATTCGAAAGTGGAGGCTTAAGAAGAGCCTTGAAAAGACGCTTATGAATAGGCCGGACCTTATTTCTAATGCGAGACTTACGGGTACTCTTACAGACGAAGCCGAAAAGATGATCGAGTGTATTGCGGAACATGTAGATTATAAAAATGACCGCAAAATGCGCAAAGCCTTAAGAGCTAAGCGTTCACAAATGGAGAAATAAAATGGATCTTATTAAGACTATTGAAGAACGCCAGAAGAAACCTGCTGCAGAGAATTTTAAAGTAGGAGATACTGTAAAAGTATACTTTGAAATTATCGAAGGTAAAACAAAACGTGTTCAGGTTTTTGAAGGACTTGTTCTTTGCTTTAAGAATACAGGTGTTAGAAAGACATTTACAGTTCGTAAGGTTAGTTATGGTGTTGGCGTAGAACGCGTTTTCCCAGTAAACAGCCCTCGCATTGTAAAAGTAGAGATTGTACGTCCTGGTAAAGTACGCCGCTCAAAGATTTACTACGTACGTGGTAAGGTTGGAAAGGCTGCTAAGATTAAGACTCTTGTTGGTTCAAAAGTTGCAGCAGAAGTTGCAGCAGCTAACGCAGCAGCTAACGAAGCAGCACAGGCTCGCGTTGCTTCTAGTGGTAGTGCAGAAGAAGCAAAATAATTTTTCTTAGCACATATAAAATGGCAGTTGTAAAGATGAAACTTTATAGTTGCCATTTTTTGTTTTAAAAAGTAAGCTTTTATTTGTTATGGAAGCTTCTGTTCAATTTATAAAAACAAATAATTTACTTTTAACTTCTCCTCAAACAGAAACTTTAAAAGACGGACAATCGGTGTTTATAAGAGTTATCTCTAAAAATCAGAATGGTTTTTATACGGTTTCGCTAAATGGAAGCCGCATTAATGTCCAAAGTAATAAGACCTTAGAAGTTGGAAAGTCTTTTAGTGCAGTTATAAATATTGGAGAAAATGGAAGAATAAATTTAGTCCCAGAAGAAAGTTTTAATCAAAATGCCCAAATTATAAATCTCTATACTTCACTTTTAACACAGGGGTTTACGCCAGATGAAAATACTGTGCGCGTTTTGCAGTTTTTAGAGCAGACTGGCTTAAAAATAGAAAAATCAATTATAGAAAAAGCTAAGAAAGCCGCATTACTTTTTCCTGGTAAAGAAAAAATTGCTTCAGAAATTGCATCTTTACTTTTAGAAAAAGGGGTAGAGCCTACAAAAGAAGCCATAGAAAATCTTATAGAGCTTTTTGAAAATTATTCAGAAAATGGCCAGGGGGATTCAAAAAATGAGCATCAGAAATCTAGAGCGAACAATAAGGATAGCTCAGAAAATTTTCTTAATAAGCTGTATGATTCTTCTGTTTCTGAAAAGCCGGGCCTCCTAACTTTTATAAACCAGATTGCACCTAAAAATAAACACTGGATTTTTTTACCTTATGAATGGAGTTTTAAAAAGATTAAATTTAAGGGAATCATACGATTTTTATTAAATTTAGATACAAAAATTACAGAAAAAGTGGAAATAAACTGTAAAAGTGACTTGAAATCTTATGATTTTGTGTTATACTTCTTAGAGAACAAGGTAAAGGAAATTCGGTTCTGTACATTACCGCCACTTTTGACCTCTGAAATTTTATTTGAGGAAAAGCGGCTTGGAGATTTTCTTTCTTCCGGCATGAATGAAAGAAAGTCTGTGCCAGTAACCTATTCCCCTTGTGCTTTTATAGACGGTCTTTGTGTGCTAAATGAAGAGCCCGTAGTATTTGAAAAAAGTGTTTAGTACCGCAGAAACTTATTCATCAGTAGCTTTAAAATACCCGGACAATGTGGAAGCTCCCCTCATAGCTTTTAAGGCTAAAGGAGAAGTAGCTTTAAAAATGGTTCAGATTGCAGAGGAAAACAAAATTCCTGTAGTGCATGACGAAATCTTGGCAAATGTGCTTTCTATTCAGGATGTAGGGGATTGCATTAACGAGCAAACGTGGGAGTCTGTAGCGAAAGTTTTTGCTTTTATAGCCAGTATGGAAAAAAGTGAGGCTTAGGCATGGCAGAAAAAATTGATTGTTCTAAAATTACAATTGGAGTTCGTTTTACAGCACCGGTTTATTTTGATGATGGAGTGAACATGTTTTTAGCAGAAGGTCATTCGGCTAAACAGTATCATGTTGCTGCTCTAAAAAGATGGAATATTCCTTTTTTACTTACAGACGGTCGAATTATAGAAGACTATATGCCTGGTGCATAGTTTAAGAGCTTTTCTTGGCTGAAAATAAATTATCTACACGTCAAACAGGTCTCTCTGGCGAAAATAAAGCTGCTCTTTTTTTAGAAAATTCAGGATACGTTATCGTTGCACGTAATTTTAGAGTAAGAACAGGTGAAATAGACATAATTGCATTAGGAAAAACAAAAAGAGAAAGAGACACAATTGTTTTTGTAGAAGTAAAAAGCTTACCTCATGGCAGTCTGGAACTCTTAGAACATGAACTTAATTCTATAAAACAACAAAAGATTATTAAAACTGCTAAATGTTACCTCCAAAAATATCGACAATATAGTGACTGCTACATCAGATTTGATGTGTTAGCTATTGATGTTCCGGGGCTGGAGTCGGTTCATCATATTGTAAATGCTTTTTCGGAGTAAAAAATGCCTCAAGCAAAGACAATTAATTCTTCTTCAAATCTCTCTCCCAGGTTACAGGAACTGCAGCAAAAAATTCATGATGATTCTTATATTAATAATGCAATAGACAGAATTGCTGTGATTATGAGTCGTCATATTGTTGATAGTCATAATCAATCCTGTAATTCTCAAGATTTTCTTATGCAATAATTGTTTAAGCTAGAATAAAAAGTATTTTTTTTGTACAATGATTTCATGAGTTCAAGAGACAGACATAATCGTCATCATGGTAATGGCGGTAAGCGAAACGATAATCGTAGAAATGAAAATAGATATAATAATGAACCTCGTAGAGATGATTTTTCATATTCATTTTTACCTAAGAGAAGTCTTTTTCGTCCGACACAAACTGTAACCCAGGAACAAATTCGTAAAGATGAAGAAGCCATAAGAGTCTTTAAAAATGAAAATCAGTTAACATGTCCAAGGTGTGGTAAAACTATAACAGATTTGTCTTCTGCAGTTACATCTAAGGGCGGTGGAGAACCATTACATTTTGACTGTGCTTTAGAAATTCTTTCTGAAGAAGAAACTTTAGCTCCCGGAGATAAAATTGCTTATATTGGTCAAGGCAGATTTGGAATTATAAGTTATCCGGTTCCTCAAGACTTAAAGCATTTTACTATAAAGAAGATTATTGAGTGGGAAGAGAAAGATAAAAAGCCTCATTGGAGAGATACTCTGGCTGAACTTTACAGCCACGTTAAGTAGAGCTTTATCCTAATTTTTTTAAATGAATTTTGTTCAAAATTTGTTTATAAGACTTGAAATCTTTTACTAAATACTGTATCATCAAATCACTTTTGCCGAGCTGGTGGAATTGGTAGACACAAGGGACTTAAAATCCCTCGGCTAGTAATAGCTGTGCCGGTTCGATTCCGGTGCTCGGCATTTTTTTTTGTTTTCTTTTTTATCTTTTATGGCGTTTAGCCGGGAAAATTCCAATGTACAGCGATACACATTTTCATTTTCAAAACCTAACAGACGATGACGCAGAAAAAGGTGCTGAAATTTTAGAGACAATGGCTGCAGATAAGCCGGTTTTAGCTTTGGATATTGGCGTTCGATGTGATGACCTTCTGTCCAGACAAGCTCACATGGCAGACAGCATAGACAATATTTCTAACCCTGAAAAGAGAGCCAGGGCAGAACGTATGATTCGTTTTAGTGCAGGAATTTGGCCGGATGTTGATGAAATAAAAGACAGGGAAAACTGCATGGAAACTTTAGTAGAACAGATAGAAGATTCTACAGAAGATGGAGAGCGTTTTGCAAAAAAACTTTGTGCAATAGGAGAGTGCGGTATAGACCACCATTGGAATCCTTCTAATCCGGATGGACGTTCGGAAGATGATTTTGATGCTTCTGTTTATGAAGGAGAGAGAGAGCTTTTTATTATGCAGCTTCAGCTTGCAAAAAAAATGCAGCTTCCTGTAATAGTTCATTCAAGAGATGCTTTTGATGACACTTTTGACTGCATAAAAGAAGTTGGTTATGACTGTGGAATAATTCATTGCTATTCTTACGGAATTAATGAAGCTAAAAAATTTATTGACAGAGGATGGCATTTGGCATTTGGCGGGGCTGTTACATATACAAAGAAAAGTAAGATGGAAGAAATGGAAGAACTCTTACGTTATGTTCCTGATGATGCTTTACTTTTAGAAACAGATTCTCCATATTTAGCTCCGGTTCCTTTACGTGGAAGCGTAAATACACCTCTTAACATTCGTTATATTTATGAATTTATTTCTGCAAAGCGTAATATTACCATGCAGCAGTTGAATAGAATTGTTGAAAAGAATTGTGAAAAACTTTTTAAGTTATAAATAAACTGCAATAATAAAGGGGACACTTCGTTTTGAAATGTCCCCATTTTTTTTATTTTATAAGTAAGTCTGAAAATGCTTTAAGAGCTCCATCCATGTTGCCGGAAAGAACTGTCTTTGCAAGTACTTTTCCAAGCTGAACTCCTTCCTGGTCAAAGCTGTTTACATTCCATATAAATCCCTGAAACATTACTTTGTTCTCATAGTGTGCAAGAAGTGCACCTAGACTTTCCGGTGTAAGTTGTTTACCGTAGATTAAGCTGGAAGGTCGTTCTCCTTCAAAGAATTTATTTGGATTCTCATCATCTTTACCACATGCAAAAGCTACAATCTGTGCTACAACGTTCGCAGAAAGTTTTTTCTGACTTGTTGACCCTTGAATTGTTACGTCTTTTCCACACTGATTTTTTTGGAATGCAATAAACTGTAAAGGAATTACATTTGTTCCCTGGTGTAAAAGCTGGTAGAAAGAGTGCTGACCGTTTGTTCCAGGTTCACCAAAGATAACAGGACCTGTTACGTAATTAACCTTCTTACCAAAGCGGTTTACGCTTTTACCGTTGGACTCCATGTCAAGCTGCTGAAGATGTGCAGGAAAGCGACTTAATGCTTGTGAATATGGAAGAATTGCTGTGCTTGGATACCCTAAAATGTTTCTTTCATAAACTCCGATAAGTGCGTCCATTAGGGAAGGGTTTTTTGTAACATCTTTTTCTAAAGCAAGGCGGTCTTCTTCTGCGGCACCTTTTAAGAATCTTGCAAATACATCTGCACCGAATGCAAGAGAAAGTACTGCTCCTCCTACAGCACTTGTAGAAGAGTAACGTCCTCCAATATAGTCATCCATAAAGAAAGCTTTCATGTAGTCTGGGTTAGATGCTAACGGGCTTGTTTCGCTTGTAACTGCAATCATGTGCTTTCCTACTGTGAGTCCTGCTTTTTTAATTGCATCTTTAACAAAACTTTCGTTTGTTAGTGTTTCGAGAGTTGTTCCGCTTTTTGAAACTAAGATAAAGATTGTCTTGGAAATATCAATGGAAGCTAAAACGCTGGATGCATCGTCCGGGTCTACATTTGAAATGAAGTGAGCTTCCATTTTGAATGTGTTGTTTGCCTTTGCCCAATTTTCTAAAGCAAGGTACATTGCACGAGGACCTAAGTCACTTCCTCCAATTCCTATCTGACAGACAGTTGTGTATTTTTCACCTTTTTCGTTTGTGAGTTTTCCTGAGTGAACCTCAGAAGCAAATTCTGCAATGGCTTTTTGCTGTGCAACGTAAAATTCTCTTTTATCTGTTCCGTCTGCAGTAACCTTGTTGCCTAACTGTCCTCGTGTAAGGTGGTGAAGAACCATGCGTTTCTCACCGGTGTTTACAACTTCACCATTATAAAGGGAAGCAAATTTTTCTAAAAGCTGTTGTTCTTTTACAATCTTCTTAAAAACTGCAATTGTTTTTTTATCTACCTGTTTTGCTGCATAATTATAAGTTAGTGCGCCTCCCATAGCAATGTTGCATTCTGCAACTCTCTTTGCTCCACCAGCTCCCTTTAATGCCTTTTTTAATGAAATGCCTTCTTTAAGAGTTTTTAGCTCTTTAAAGCTTTCCAATTTGTTTAAATTTGTCCATGAAATTAAAGATGCCATTTTATGCCTCTGCCAAGAAAAAATGCGCCACCTAAAAGTGACGCATTCAATATAGCAAAGTTTATTTGTTTGTTCTAGATGGAGTTGTATGCTTATTATTCATCTTCTAAATCTGGAATGCGGGCTTTTAGAACCTTCATAAACTGATCTCCGGTTACTCCTTCTTTAAGGCAGGCGAATATACAGTTTTCTCCGGCAACAGTTCCTAAAATTTCTTCCATGTTAAGGGCATCTATTGCGTTTGACACAGAATCAGCATGACCGCCAAAAGTTTTTATTACAACAATGTTTCCGCTGAAGTCTATGCTTACATAGCCGCGTAAAAAGTCTTGTATGTAAATTTCTTCACTTTCTCTTCTTTCGTCATCATCGGGCAATGTGTACATGTAACCGGCGTGACCGTCGCTTATTTTTCCAACTTTTAAAAGCTTCAGGTCGCGGCTTAAAGTTGCCTGTGTTACATCAAATCCTTCACTCTGTAAGAGACCTAAAAGTTCTTCTTGGCTTTCGATGCGATTATTTTTTATAAGTTTTCGGACTGTTTTAAGTCTTGTAAGTCGTTCTTTCATGATGCAAGATTATACAAAAAAATGTATATTTATACAAGTGAAACGTAAGTCTTTCCGCTGCCGCCGTCTTCTGGGGAAGCAAAATGAAATTCTTTTACTCCAGGATAATGCGAAAGATAGTCATATACTGCCTGCTGTAAAATGCCATTCCCCTTGCCGTGAATTATGCTGAAGTCTTTAAAGTTATGTATTACGCATAAGTCAAGTTGTTTTTCTATGGCTTTCATGGCTTCTTCGTATCTCATGCCGAGAAGCTTTAGTTCAAATTTCGGTTTTTCATCTGTAGTGAAGCTTATACCATTTTCACCAAGATGTTCTACAGAGCTTGTAGACTTGTTTTGAGTAGTGTTAACTGGCATGAGCTGAGTTTCTGGAACCGTCATTTTTAATGCTCCAAACTGAACTACCCAAGAAGATTTTTTTGTTTTTTGAATGAGTATGCCTTTCCTCTTTTCTCTTCCTGCTAAAACTTCCTGACCTGGAGAGAAAAGAATGATTGTTTGCTTTTTATTTGAATCATTTTTTTTCTTTTCAAGACTGGCCTCTGTTATGCTGGCTTTTAAAAAGGCTTCTTTGTTGGAAAGTCTGGCTTTATTCTTTTTTTTGTTTGAAGCCTTTCTTTCTTTTGCACTAAGAATTCTCATGCCGTTTGCTAGAAAAATTTCTTTTTCTCTGTCTAAGATTGATTTTTCTTCTTCCAGTTTTTCTTCGTGAAGAGAAACATTTTCTGTCAGTTCATTTATAAAGCTTCTTACCTTTAATGTTTTTTCTCTGGTTATTTCGCCTTCTCTTAATTCCCTAACAAGGTTTTCCAGTAAGCTTCTTGTTTCACGTAAAAATTCATTTTCTTTTGAGCTTTGTTTTTCTTTTAAGGCTATTTGTTCTTCTTGAAGTTTTAATTCTCTTTCTTTTAGGCGTAATTCTTTTTGCTCTAATTTTTCTTGTTTTTCTTTTTGCTCTTTTAGAGTTTCGTCCAACTCTTCATGTTTTTGAGTAAGTCCTTTTATTAGGGAGCTTACATCTGCTTGCTGATTTGTTATATAGCTTCTAGCCTTTTTTATGACGTCATGGGGTAAGCCTGAATGTTCTGCAATTTCTAAGGCGTGACTTTCGCCTGGAACACCCATTAACAGTTTGTAAGTTGGAGAAAGTTTTTCGTTATCAAATTCTACAGAGGCATTTATGCAGTTTTTATTTGTATAGCCATAATTTTTTAGAACTCCGTGATGGGTTGTTACGATTACAAATGAATGTTTTTCTATAAGGGTGTCTAAAGTTGCCATTGCAATAGCACTGCCTTCTTGAGGATCTGTTCCGCTACCTAATTCGTCTAATAAAATAAGGCTTTCGCTGTCTGCATTTAAAATCATGTTTGCTGTTTTTTTCATGTGGGATGAGAAAGTGCTTAATGACTGATCAATAGACTGTTCGTCTCCTATATCTGCAAATACTGAGCTAAAAATCGGAAGTCTGGTTCCATCACTTGCAGGAACAGGAAAACCTGCCTGGTTAAGGAGTGTAAAAAGTGCAATTGTCTTTAATGTAACAGTTTTTCCGCCTGTGTTTGGCCCTGTAATGATAAGTACGTTTTTGCCGTGCATAAATCGTATGTCTATTGGAACGGCTTTTTCTTCCAGCAAAGGATGTCTTGCCTGCAAAAGTAGGGGCGGTTCTTCTTTTGTGTCACAGTCTTCTGCAAAAATTCCATTTACTTTCTTTTGCCATGAAGCTGCTGCAAAACATTGATCCAGTAATAATATTTTTTTATGAGCTTCCAAAAGATTTTCTTTGTATTTACCTAAGTCTTCTGTTAGTTCTGTAAAAATCTTTTTTAGTTCAGACTCTAATTTTGCTTCTTTTTGAATGAGGTCATTGTTTAAACGGATAATTTCTTCTGGCTCAATGTATAAGGTAAGACCTGATGAGCTGACTTCGTGAACGATTCCTTTTATGAAAGAACTGTGGTCTGCCCTTACTGCTAAAAGTTCTCTGTCTGCCCTGAATGCCGGGACTGTTGACTGTAATGCATCTGTGTAGGAAGAGTTTGTCGTGTATTTTTTTATTGCATTCTCTATTTCTTTTTTTGTCTTAAATATTTCATTTTTTATTTCTCTAAGTTCAGGAAGGTCTTTTAGTTCTCCTTCTTTTGTAAGAATAGAAAATATTTTTTCGTTTACGGGTTTTATATCTGGAATTTCCAATGCTTCTTTTTTTAGATGTTCAATGTTTAAACTTTCGCTTGCAGAAACAATATGAGAGATAAAAATTAAGACTGCTCTTGTGAAAAGTCCGAGTGCAAAAAGTTTGTCCTGAGTTAAAAAAGTTCCTTCTATTCCGAGCGGTAAAAAATATTCCCTTACTGGAGGAAAATCATAAAGGGCTTTTTCATTATTTGAATTAAGGTATGTAAAACATTCGCGCCCGAGAATTTTAAAATAATTTATCTCATCTTTTTGACTGGACGGAAGTCTTTTGTTTAGTTCTGCAGCAGCTTCTTCTGTTACACAAAGCGAAGCAATGCTTTCTCTGATGCGGTAATAGTCTAATTCTTGTAAGACATCTTCTGTAAAATTCATTTTGAAGACAATATATCGCACAGGTAAAAAAAAATCCACAGATACATAGTCCTCCTCTCTAAGTTTCTATGCACTGTGGATAGCAGCAAGTTGTTAACGTTTTAAATTTTTAGAATGTAGGCCAGCCACTTACGGTTTTAATGTCTTTTATCATAAGTGTTGCTGTTCCACTGTTGTAGCTGTCGTAGTAGTGGTATGCCATTGCTGTGCTTCCTGAAGCTGTAGAGAAAATGCTCTGTCCACCAGGACCAATGTAACGACCGCTGGAAGAGGCAAGAACTGTTCCGCCTCCGTCTAACATGGAGTTTCCGTTTTTGTCATAGTACGGACCGGTAATGCTGGTTGAGCGACCGTAGCGGATGTTGTATGTAGAACTTGTTCCTGCACAACAGACATCAAAAGATGCAAAAAGGTAGTAGTAGCCGTTTCCGCGGTTCCAAATGCATGCACCCTCAATTGCGTTAGAAGAAAGGTCTCTGTCTGCAATTTGAATTGGGCTCTGGTTAGGTTTCATTGTGCCGGAAGAAAGACGAACAATCCAAATGCCATCGTACCATGAACCGAATGTAAGATATGGTGTTCCGTTGTATACAAATGACGGGTCAATGCAGTTATATGCGCTTGAAGAAGTTGAACGGATTACAAGTCCGCAGTCTTCCCAGTCACCGGAAAGAATGCTTGTACAGCGAACAAGACCGATGCATGAAACGTTGCTTCCAAAAGTAGAAACAGAATAGTAAAGGTTGTAATAACCGTTGTAGTAAGAAATATCCGGAGCCCATACATTAAAGTCTGTTTTGCCTGGAACATAGGTTGACCACCATGAAGGTGTTGAAGCAAAAATCTGTGTTCCTGAATACCATGTTTTACCGTCACTGGAATAACTTACACCAATTCCATCTGCAGTGTAGAACATCCAGTAAAGTCCGTCTGCATAAATGATTGAAGGATCATGAGTAAATGTGCTACCACTTATTGACCATGTGCTTGCGTTTACTGTCGAAACTGAATCTAGTGTTATTTCGTCTGCTACTTCTTCTGCACTTGAATCTGTGTTTTCAGAAACTTCATCTGCCACATTTGAATTACATGCTGTGAATGCAAAGACTGTGGCTAAGGCTACAAGACTAGCTTTTTTAACAACATTTTTAATCATACTTTTTCTCCTCGTATATTAATGTTATTGAATTATCTTATTCGATTTGGGATAGTATACCCGTGACATATGACCCGATAACCCGTTTTCTCCTTGGGGCTTTCCCCGTAACTAAGACTGGGTTTCTTGCTCTGGCTGGCAGTACACAGATTAGCAGGATGGGGTCTTCCCCGAATCTCCAACGAGGATGTGAGCCACCAGAGATAAGATAGTTCATATTTCACAAATCCACTCATCCCTAAAGGAATTAAGATTTATGTACATTGTTGGAATTGACATCGCCAAGAAAACTCAC
>CALFIX010000005.1 GCA_937877515.1 uncultured Treponema sp. | reverse complement strand
GAGCGCCACCTTGCCAAGGTGGATGTCGCGGGTCCGACTCCCGTTTTCCGCTCTAGCTTAAGGCGATTTGGACAATGTTCTGAATCGCTTTTTTTTTAATATTTTTTTTTGCAAGAGGAAAATCAAGTGCAAGTAACCAAGGAAATCTCAAAACTTGAAAAATCAGCTGTTAAACTTACAGCTACTGTAGCACAGGCAGATGTAGCTTCAAGCTACAAAAACAGCATGGCAAAATATGCTAAAAACATTCAGATTCCTGGATTCCGCAAAGGTCATGTTCCACAGAACGTGCTTGAACAAAAATACGGAGAAGCCCTTAAATCAGAAATCACTGGCGACATCATTGACAACGCGTTAAACGAAATTCTTCAGTCTGACGAAGCTAAGGACTACCGCCCTCTTCCATACGCACAGCCACGCTTAGATGGTGACAAGCTTCCGGAGCTCGACACATCAAAGGATTTTACATTTACAGTAATCTATGATGTTTTCCCATCTGTAGAAGTTAAGAATTTTAGCGGCATTGTAATAAAGGAGCCTCAGGTTCAGATTGGAGACGAAGAACTTCAGGAAGAACTTAAGGCAATTCAGGAACGCAATGCATCTGTTTTAGACAAAAAAGACGGCGAAGGTGTTGAGAAAGACAACATTGTTACAATCAACTACAAAGAGCTTGACGACAACGGAGCTACAGTAGAAGGCAGCGAAAGAGAAGATTTTGTATTTACAGTAGGTACAGGTGAAAACATTTACAAGATTGATGATGAAATTCTTGGAATGAAGAAAGACGAAACAAAAGAAATCACAAAGAAGTACGACAAAAAAGACAGTGATCCTGAACTTGCTGGAAAAACAAAGAAAATCAGCGTAACAGTTACTGCAATAAAGATTCGCGAGCTTCCTGCATTAGATGACGATTTGGCACAGGATGTAAACGAAAAGTACAAGACACTTGACGACTTAAAAGCAAACATTAAGCTTAACATGGAAACTGCAAGAACAAGAAAGCTTAGTGAATTAAAGAGTCAGAGTCTTTTAGACCAGCTTATCGAAAAGAACCAGTTTGAACTTCCTGTTTCAATGATTCAGGCTGAACAGGAAAGCCGCTGGAACATGATGGCACAGCAGTTCCAGACAACTCCGGAACAGCTTGCACAGATGGTAGCTTCCAGCGGTCAGACAAAAGAAGACATGCTCAAGCAGTGGACAGGCGATTCAGAAAAGATGTTGAAGAGCCGCATCATTGTTGACACTCTTCTTAGAGAAAGAAATATCAGCGTAACTCCAGAAGAAATTGACGCTGAATACGAAAAGATTGCAAAAGAACAAGGCCTTACTGTAGATGAAGTAAAAGAACACTACAAAGACCTTAAAGCAAAAGAATATCTTATTGACGATGTAAAAGAAAACAAGCTTTACGAAGAGCTTTATAAGCAGGTAAAGGTAGAAAAAGGTGACAAGATTGCATTTGCAGATCTTTTTAAGCCGGCAAACTAAGTTTTACAACAGTTAAATTCTAAACAAGAGCGCGGGATTTGCCTATAGCTGGAGCACTATCTCGCGCTTTTTTTATGTAATTCTTGTTGCCGTATCCTTTGTTTTTCGATATATTTATGAAGATAAAAATTTATTTAAGCAATACCTGGAGAAAAGTGTATGAACGAATACATGAACACACTAGTCCCTACAGTTATAGAACGTAGCGGAAACGGAGAAAGAGCTTACGACCTTTACTCTCGTCTTTTAAGAGACCGCATTATTTTTGTTGATGGAGAAATAAGAGACGAAACAGCAGACCTTATAGTAGCCCAGCTTCTTTACTTGGAAAGCGAAAATCCGGAAAAAGACATCAATATGTATATTAACAGCCCTGGAGGAGTTGTAACAGCCGGGCTTGCAATTTATGACACGATGCAATACGTAAAATGCGACATTCAGACAATTTGCATAGGCCAGGCAGCCAGTATGGGTGCAATTTTACTTGCCGGCGGAACTGTTGGAAAGCGTTATGCACTTCCTTCAAGTCGTGTCATGATTCATCAACCCCGTGGAGGAGCAGAAGGACAGGAAAGCGACATTGCAATCATTGCAAAAGAAATAATTCGCTTAAAAAAGCTTAGCATAGAATACTTGGCAAAGCAAACCAGCAAAAAAGTAGAAGATATTGCTCGCGATATGGAAAGAGATTTCTATATGAGTGCAGAAGAAGCAAAGGAATATGGAATTATTGACCATATTATGACTAATTCAAAGGGAGGAAAATAATGCGTTTTGGAAAAACAGAAACTCAATACTGTGCATTCTGTGGAAGACCCAGTGATGAAAACCGTCGCGTTGTAAAAGCTCCCAGTGCAGATGTTTTTATTTGTGAACACTGTGTTTCTGCATGTCAAACAGTTTTAAATGACGAAAAACATTCTGTAAAGCCAATTGATATGACAGAAGTTCCTTCTCCAAAAGAATTTAAGGAATACTTGGATCAATATGTTATCGGTCAGGATCTTGCAAAAAAAGTTTTAAGCGTTGCAGTCTACAATCACTACAAACAGCTTTCTATTAGCAGAGAACAGCAGGCTCTTAGCGATATAAAGATTGAAAAATCAAATGTACTGCTTTTAGGACCTACCGGCAGTGGAAAAACACTTCTTGCAAAAACATTGGCTCAAAAATTAAACGTTCCATTTGCTATTGCAGATGCCACAACTCTTACAGAAGCAGGTTATGTTGGTGAAGACGTGGAAAACGTACTTTTAAAACTTATAAATGCTGCTGACGGTGATGTTGCGGCAGCAGAACGCGGAATAATCTTTATTGACGAAATAGACAAAATCACCCGAAAAAGTGAAAACACATCTATAACCCGTGACGTTTCTGGAGAAGGTGTTCAGCAGGCACTTCTAAAAATATTAGAGGGTACTCACGCATCCGTACCTCCTCAGGGCGGTAGAAAACATCCAAATCAGGAAATGATAGATATAGACACAACAAACATTTTGTTTATTTGCGGTGGGGCCTTTGTTGGTCTAGATAAAATTATTGAACAACGTCTATCATCTTCTTCAATAGGATTTGGTGCAAAAGGAACCAGAAGAACAGAAGAAGAACGCATGGAGCTTTTAAATCAAGTAACAAGCGATGACCTTGTAAAGTTTGGAATTATTCCAGAACTTATAGGACGCCTTCCAATAACATGTGCGTTAAAAGAGCTTACTCGCGACGATCTTCGCCACATTCTTACGGAACCTAAGAATGCAATAACAAAGCAGTTTCAAGCAAGCTTTGCAATTGATGATGTAGATTTGGACTTTAATGAAGAAGCCATAGATGCCATTGCAGACATTGCAATAAAAAACAAAACAGGTGCCCGCGGACTTAGAGCAATTGTAGAAAATGTTCTTCTGGACATAATGTTTGAAATACCAAGTGTTAAAGGTAAGAAGAAGCTTACAATTGACAAAAATATTGTAGAAACCAAAAAGATTCCTTCAGTAGAAACTCTTCTCATCGAAGATAAGAGTGCTTAAAAACATAAAGCCCTTTAACTTATAAAGTGCAAGACACTAAAAAAGTTAAAGGGCTTTTTTTTATTTAGAAGCTTTAACAACATCAAGTAAAAGTTCAACTGTAGAAAGAGCTGTCTTATCCCAAGAAAAACGGCTTGTCCACTCTAAACCGCCAGAAATGAGTTCTTCTCTGAGTTTTTGCTCTGTAACGATTTTTTCTATAGCTAAAGCAATATCTTCTACGCTATCACTTTCAAAGAAAATTGCATGTTTACCAACAGCATCTGGTAAAGCCCCGCTCTTTGAACAGGCAACAGGAACTCCCGTTGCCATGGCTTCCAAAACAGAAAGCCCTACTCCCTCATTTACAGACGGGCAAATACAGGCTTCACTTCCCCTGTAAAGCTCAGGAAAGTTTTCATGCGGAAAATATCCTGTAATAAAAATATCGCTTGCACTGCTAGAAGCAAATGCTGCCTTATGTACTTCGTCAGCATAAGAACCTTCACTTCCTGCAATAACAAGCCTGTGAGGAAGATGAGTTTTTTCCTTAAATAAAGTAAATGCCTTTATAAGCTCTACATGACGTTTTTCTGAGTTCTGCATTTTACTTGCATAGATAATGTAAGGCTTCTTTATTGCAAAAGGCTTTATATCAACAAAATCAGAAGTGGTTATACTTTGTTCAGGAAAGAACATGCTATGGTCTATTCCGTTTGGAATAACTTCTATTCGTTTTGCCTTTAAACCATTTTTTTCTAAATCTTTTTTTATAAACTGACTTGAAGCAATAATACAGGAAGCTTCGGATAAGCTTTTTAAAATTCTATACTTAAACAGAGAGTCTTCCCTGTGAGAAAAATATAAACTGCTTAAAACATCATTTACAACAGCAACTCCCGGCACCTTAAACTTCTTGGGTAACATTCTTGAGCCTGCAACATAAAGAACAACATCATAATTCTTTTTACGGGCAAAACTGTTTACATTAAGATAGTGCCACCAGCGTTCTGCCGTTAAACTATCGGGTACGGAAACACTTTCAAAATTACATTCTGAATTTGAAGTATATGTATATCGATCCATCTCTGAACCGAACAGATTATATTCTACATCCTGAATTTTGGGAAGACATGGAACTATAGAAAGCAGATAAGAACCTAACCCGCTACGTCCGTGATCACAGCCAAAGGTATCTATTCCAATTTTCATAGAACAAAGTATAGCATGTTTAAGATGAAAAATGCTATACTATGCAAATGGACGAAAAAAAAAGCTTTAAAGACATTAAAATTTCTGATGAACTCATAAAAAAATTAAGTGACCAGAGCATAGTCGAACCAACAAAAGTTCAGCAAAAGATAATTCCGCTAATTCAAGAAGGGCAAAATGTAATGTTCCAAAGCGAAACTGGAACGGGAAAAACTTTTGCGTATCTTCTACCATTAATCCAAAAACTTTTAGAAGAAGAAAATTTACATCACGAAGTAAAGCTTTTAATAGCTTCTCCGACTTACGAACTTGCAAGCCAGATAAAACTGCAGGTTCAAAAAATATGCACTTTAGGATGTTCCCTTTGCATTGGAGGAGCACCAATTTCCAGACAAATAGAAATGCTAAAAACACATCCTTCAATTGTAATAGGAAGCTCAGGACGCCTTTTAGAGCTTATACACCTAAAAAAATTAAAAGCAGACAAAGTAAAGGCACTTGTTTTAGATGAAGCTGACAGACTTTTAAGCAAAGAACTTAGAGAAGAAACAGAAAAACTTATGGCACGGCTTCCAAAGAATGTTCAACTAATCGGAAACAGTGCAACAGTCAGCAATGCAACAAAAATCGCCTTAGAAAAGGCAAGAAGCCTTATAAACGAAAATGAAACAGACGGCAGAGTCTCTATAAATGAAAATTCACCTGTAATCCTTGTTACGCTTCCTCAGGAAGACATACTTCGCAAACGGATTACTCACTGGGCAATTTTCTCTGAACGCAGAGAAAAAATAGACACTTTAAGAAGCTTTATTAACGCAGAAAAACCAGAAAAGCTTATTATTTTTACAAGCAGAAGAGACCAGATAGACAACATTGTCTCTAAACTTCAATATAAAAAGATTGAATGTGAGGGGCTTAGTGCAGGAACGGACAAACAGAAAAGGAAAGCCTACATTGATCGCTTTAAGTCCGGAAAGCTAAAAATTCTTGTTACGACAGATTTAGCTTCAAGAGGTTTAGACATTCCCGGAATCACACATGTTGTTCAGCTGGATTTACCGGAAACAGATGATTTCTTTATTCACCGGGCAGGAAGAACCGCAAGAGCCGGAAGTACGGGCATAAACTGCGTCATAGGAGATGCAAAAGAAATGGAAGCTTACGCTAAACTGGAAAAGCGTCTGAAGCTCACTGTTTACCCAAAACAACTTTACAAAGGAAAAGTAATTTCTCCACAAGAAAATGCCCCCTATTGTTAAAGGAACAAACTTTCACTATAATGAAGCGAATTTAAATAAAGGGGACTTTTGTGTTTTTAAAAAGCCTAGAAATATACGGTTTTAAATCTTTTGCAGACAGAACTCACATAAATTTTGCAGACGGAATAACTGCGTTACTCGGACCAAATGGTTGTGGAAAGAGCAATGTTGTTGATGCCATAAAATGGGTACTTGCGGAAAACAAGTCTAAGAACCTTCGTGCGACATCAATGGAAGATGTTATATTCAATGGAACAGAATCAAGGCCTCCGTTAAGTCTTGCAGAAGTTACGCTTACAATTGCAAATGAAAATTCTCTGTTACCAATGGAAGACACAGAGATTGCAATTAAACGTAGAATTTATCGTTCTGGAGAAAATCAATACTTTATAAATAACAAAGAAGTTGGACCAACAGCAATCAAAAAACTTTTTATGGACACAGGTGTTGGAAAAGCAGCCTACTCTGTTATGGAACAGGGTAAGATTGACCAGATTCTTTCCAGCAAGCCGGAAGACAGACGTTACCTTTTTGAAGAAGCAGCAGGTATAAGCCGTTCAAAATCTGAAGTTCAAGAAGCAGAGCGCGAACTTGAAAGAACAAGAGCAAACCTTGCACAAATTGACATTGGACTTGCAGAAACAAAGCGAAGCTATGAAACATTAAAGGTTCAGGCTGACAAAACTGCAAAATACAGAAAGCTAAAAGACGACCGCTTTGATCATGAGAGAGATATTCAGCTTTTACGATTAAAAGATTTTACGCAAAAAAAAGCTCAGCATGAATCAAAACGAAAAGAAGCAGAAGAAAAGCGAGACGCAATTCAGGCAGAGATAGAAGAAATTTATGATACTCTAAATGAAAATACGGACCGCATAAAAAACCTGCAGGAACAGGTAAACATTAAACAGCAGGAAGTTATAAAAATTTCTGCAGAACAGAGCGGTAAAAAAGCAATGGCAAAGCAATTGCATGACCAGCAAAGCACTATTCGCGAAAAAATCGGTCAGCTTGAAAACCGCATAAAAAACATAAAGGAACGCATTGAAGAATATAATGAAGAAATTGACAGTCAAAATGCAGAGCTTTATGACAAAAAGAAAAAGCTGGAAGATATAAATAAAAACATAGAAGGCTTTGTTCAGAATATATCTCAGTGTTCAACCCAAATTTCTGACAATCAGAATCAGATTGCAGCAAATGCAGGTAAAATTCATAATTTGGATGTAGAAAGAGCAAATCTTCAAAAGCAGCTTGAAGCAATTACAGAAGACATTGTTACCGAACTTGATGCAAAACTTAAAGATGCAGGATACTCCTCTAGTGCAAATAAAAAGGCAAAAGAAGAGCTTTCTACACTTTTAGAAAACATAAAGATTTTTGCAACTGGCAGAGCAAATATTTTTAAAGACTTTGCTTCTCTTCCTTCTCACAACGAAAAGGATTCCGCAAAATTTAGTCAGGATGCAGTTACAGCCTTTGAAAATCTTTATAAAATGTTAGATGAGCTTTCCGGAGCCATAAAAAAATATACAGAAACAACACCTCAATTTATTGATGACTTTCTTTCTCCGGAAGGTATAATAACTAAAAAAAGAGATATAGACAGGGCAATCTTAGACAATCGTGGTCAAATAGAAAACATTCAAAAAGAAAGCGATGAGCTCACTCTCTTAAACGAAGAATTAAATAAAAAGATTAACACTTACAGGGAGACTCTCAATAAGCTTCATGTAAACCAGGCAGAGATGATTCAGCAAATTCATTTTACTGAGCAGCAAATTTCTAACATCAGAAGAACTTTAGCTTCTGAAGAAAGCAGCCTTAGAGAAATTCAAGATGAACTTTATCAGGAAAATCATAGAAAAGAAGATCTTGACGAACAGATTCAGGAATGTGAAGAAGCTATTGCAGAGCTGCAGCAGAGAGGAGAAGCTGTTACAGACGAGCTGAACAGCCTGGACAAACAGATTGCAGAGTGCAACAGTAAAGTAAGCGGCAAGCAAAATGCCCTTCAAAAGAAACAGGAAGAAAAAAATAAGTACCAGGCACAATTAGAAAGGCTTAGCGTAGAGCTTGCTCAGGGCGACACAGAAATTAGGAACGTCAAGCAAAACTTCCAGGATGTACATGGCAGAGACCTTATGGAATTTGAAGAACGCATGTACACCATTACAGAAAGTGCGACACAGCTTAAGGAACAGCTTGCAACAATCAAGCAAAAAATGGAAGAGCTTGGAAACGTTAACTTTTCTGCAGTTGAACAATTTGCAGAAGAAAAAGAACGCTACGAAAGACAGCAGGAAAGCTACAACGATACGCAGAAATCACTTGAAAATCTTGTACGCGTAAGTGAAGAAATACGTACAAAAAGTTCAGAGATGTTCCTTGATACATATAACAAAATACGCAGAAACTTTCACAATATGTTCCGACGTCTCTTTAATGGAGGACGTGCAGAATTACGCTTGGCAGATCCTGCAAACGTTCTGACATCTGGTATAGAAATTTATGCCCAGCCGCCAGGAAAAAAACTGGAAAACATTTCTCTTCTTTCCGGTGGAGAAAAAACAATGACGGCCATAGCACTGTTATTTGCAACATATCAGGTTCGCCCTAGCCCATTCTGCTTATTAGACGAGATTGATGCAGCTTTAGACGACAAAAACGTTTCTAGCTTCGTAAATGCACTCGGAGCATTTGCTGGAGTAAGCCAGTATATCGTTATTACGCACAACCGAAAAACTGTTGTCTGTGCAAGTACCTTGCTTGGCATTACCATGCAGGAAAGCGGAATTACAAAAGTCGTCCAGATTCGTAAGGATGAGGACACTCTAAACGCACGCATAACTTTTGGCACTGATGAAAACTTTGTTGAAGAAGATGTAGGACCAGAAGAAGGCATTGTTATTCCACCAAGGCCACCTCGTCGCGAGCACAATCCCGACGGTTCATTAAAGATTGCAGAAAAAAAAGATGACTCTAACGAAGAAACAGCTTTAAATGAATCTTCAAGCACAAGGGAGCCTGCTACAGAACCTAAGGAAGAGAACGTAGAAGGATAAAAACATAAATGGAATTCTTTGAAAATCTAAAAGAAAACATTTTAGACTTCTTTCACTCAAACACAAAACTTGCAGTAACAGTAATTGCAATTCTTGTTTTTTTATTTACAAGTGGTCTAATAGTTCTTCTTTCTCAAGTTTCAAAGCAGACTCCAAAAACAAAAAAAACTTTTGTAACAAAAGAGGAATTCTTTGCGCCTACAGACAGTTTTTTTCCTATAGAACAAGATGCCCTTGTAGAGTCTTATTACTTTTCTCTTAATCTGGATGACAATCACTTTGAAGATTTTTTTACTTCTCCAAGTGAAGAAACAATTACTCAGCTTTCTTCTGCAAATGATTTACTAGTTGAAAGCATAATAGAGGCAGCTCCATGAAAAAAGGTTTATATTCTATACTGACTTTAATTTTACTTCTGTCACTTTTCTCATGTGCTTCAGCTCCAAAAGAGTCATTAAACACTGAAGAAATTACGCCTTTAGAAGAACCTACAATTTTTGAAAACGAAGAAAACTCTCAACAAGAAGAAACTATAATTTCTGCAGACGATGAAAACAATCCATCAGAAGAAGCTGACGAAACAGTTTTTGAACCTGTGGAAAATGAAGAAGGAATTTTTATAAGCGAAGAAACATTTTCTAACGAAAATGAGCAAAAAGATGAGCTCCCTGAATTAGAGATAGAAGAAGTTCCTTTAATTGTTCAAGTCGAAGACGAAAAATCAGACAGAAGTAAAGCAGAAGCTCAAACAGATAAATCAATAAAGGAAACAGATTCCCAAAAAGAAGAGAAAATAAAAGAAACTTCCATAACACCCGGTGTAAATAACGCAAACAGTACAGAAAAAAAAGCAGTACCTCAAAAAGAAGCAAAAGAAAAAGCTTCAACAGAAGAAATTACAATTTCTGTGAACGAAGAAACATCTTCTGTAAACGAACTGGAAGGAACGGAGGCCTCTGACAGCGGAATAAATGAAGAAGTTACGGAGCAAAAAGAAATAATACCTTCTAGAGAAGTAACACTAAAAAACAATCAGTATTTGGATGTTGTTTATCCGGGTTCCGGTTGGGTTTATCTTGGAGAAACTGACGGCGGTTCTAAAATAAGATACTTTGGAAGAAAACTGGGAAACTCTGACACCTCTTTTTCTTTACGCTCCAGAGAAGAAGGAAATACAATCTTACACTTTTACAAGACAGACGCATTAACAGGAGAATACATTGATGACTATCTGAGCGTAATCATAAAGGGAAAAGCAACAGATTCAACCAGAATATTAGCTCCGTCTTACAGCGAAGTTGTTCCTCCTCAGGTAAAAAGAGAATCTACTTCAAAAATAAATCAAAACTCAAAAGACAGGGAAATTTCTGACACAGACGAGAATTCCTCATCTTCGAAGAAATCAGAAAAAAAAGTTTCTAAGGTATCAGAAGACAGTAATTCAAGTTCTGCAACTTCTAAGCAGTCAGGCGGCAGCACAATAATTCAAAACTCATCTGCAGCAGAAAAAACTGCAAAAAAAACAGAGTCAAACACTCAGGCAAATTCCTCTCAGAAAACAAACGTTTCTCAAAAAGACACAGCAGACCTTTCTTCCGATGAAATACTTACACTTGCAGAAGAATGCTATAAAAAAGCAAAATACGAGGACTGCCTTGCATACCTGGATGCATTTTTTGAAAAGACAGCCACAAAAATGGACGAAGGTCTTTATTTAAAAGCTCAGACTCTGGAAACAAACTCCAGCGTAAGAAACATAAAAAAGGCTTTAGAAACATACGAAACAATAGTAAATGATTATCCGCAGAGCATAAACTGGAGCAAAGCAAAAGAAAGAGTAACATATCTTAAACGTTTTTACTTTAACATAAGATAATTTTTAAGGAGAATAAAAAAATAAAAATGAAAAAAAACTTTTTAAAGCCTATCAGCTTACTTATATTAGTTTCTTTCGGTCTTACATCCTGTACAATAAAACAGGTTCCCCAGGAAAAAAGAACTGTAACAGTTACAGGTACAGGACTTGTCGAACTGGAAAATGATGAAGCCAGGCTGAGTCTTTCCGTAAACACAAGAAACTGGGACGTTATAAAAGCTACAGAAGAAAACGCACGTCTTATGTCGCAAGTTCAAACGGCACTCTTAAAGGAAGGCGTTACCAGCGACTATCTAAGCACATCCGGATTTTCTATCTATCAGGAAACAAGCTATCAAAACGGAAGAACAGTTTCCGGTCAATATAACGTAACAAACAACATAAATATAATTATAAAAGATGTGTCAAAAGCAGGCAAAATAATTGACATAGCCGTAAGAGCCGGAGCAAATCAGCTTTCAAGTCTTAATTACTCAGTTTCAAACACAGAAGCAGCTGTAAAACAAGCCAGAATATTAGCCGTAAAGCAGGCAGAAAAAAACGCCAACACACTTGCCACATCAAGTGCATCGGCACTCGGAAGAGTTCTAAGCATAGAAGAGGAATATTCAAATTATTCAGCTCCCCAGCTTTACATGTCCAATGCTGCTTCAAACGCTAAGGAACTTTCCAGGGCAGAAACTCCAACATCTGCCGGAAAAACTACAGTAAGTGTTACAGTAAAAGCAACTTATGAATTGCAGTAAAAATTAATTTATTATATATTTAGCTAACCAAAGAGGAAAAATAAAATGCTTGATTACAGATTTATCAAAGAAAATCTTGATGCAGTAAAAGAAAACATCAAAAACCGCAACATGGAAGCAGATGCAGATTTAGTTGTAAAGCTATTTGACGAACGCACTGCCTTAACAACAGAACTTCAGAACTTACAGCAGAAGCGTAACGAAAACGCTGCCAGCATGAAGCAGAAGCTGGACGCGGAAACAAGACAAAAATACATCGACGAAGGAAAAGCCATAAAAGACAAAATTAGTGAAGTTGAGAAAAAGCTTAACACAACCTTAGAGCAGATGGAAGAAGCTGCCCGTCAAATTCCAAACATGGCTCACCCTGACACACCTATTGGAAAGCTTGACTCAGAAAACCTGGAAGTAAAGAGAGTTGGAACACCGAGAAAATTTGAGTTTAAGCCAAAAGACCACGTTGAACTTGGAGAATCCCTAAACCTCATAGATTTTGACCGCGGAACAAAGGTTTCAGGTCCAAAGTTCTACTACCTGAAAAACGAGGCTGTTTTCCTGGAACAGGCCCTTATAATGTATGCATTAAACATTTTACGAAAGCACGGCTTTACAACCTTCATAACACCAGACGTTGCTCGAGAAGAAATTTTAAAAGGAATTGGTTTTAATCCCCGTGGAAACGAAAGCAATGTTTATGCAATAGAAGAAGAAGGCACTTGTCTTGTTGCAACCGCAGAAATTACTCTGGGCGGATACCACTCCGGGGAAATCCTAGACAAATCCAAGCTTCCCCTTTTCTACTGCGGTCTTTCTCACTGCTTCAGGCGAGAGGCAGGGGCAGCAGGTCATTTCAGCAAAGGACTTTACCGCGTTCACCAGTTTGATAAGGTGGAGATGTTTGTCTACTCTCTTCCTGAACAGTCAGATGAAATTCACGAAAAGCTTCGCCTTATTGAAGAAGAAATCTTTACAGGGCTTGGCATTCCGTTCCGCGTAGTAGACACTTGTACCGGCGACTTGGGTGCTCCGGCTTACAGAAAGTGGGACCTTGAAGCATGGATGCCTGGACGTGCGGATGACGAGCACCCGGAAGGTGACTGGGGAGAAGTTACATCAACTTCTAACTGTACAGACTTTCAGGCCCGTCGCTTAAACGTAAAGTACCACGATGACGACGGCAAAAACAAATACGTTCACATGTTGAACGGAACTGCAATTGCCGTAGGAAGAGCAATGCTTGCAATATTTGAAAATTATCAGAATGCAGACGGAAGCATTACCGTTCCTGAAGTTCTTGTTCCATTCTGCGGCTTTGATAAGATTGGACCGAAGGCTTCAAACGAGAGTCCTGTTTACGTTTCAAACAAAAAGAAAAACTAATTTTTATTACTGGAAAGGAGAATATTTTGGAAAAAAACTACACACGTTCTATCTTTTATATTCTCCTTTTCTTTGCATTTATTGCAGTTACAGCAATTTTAAAACTTACACAGTCTTTCATAGTTCCAATTGTTGTAGCAGTCCTGTTGAGCTTTGTCTTCTACCCTTTCATAAAGCAAATGAATAAAAAAGCACACATTCCGTGGGTTTTGGGAATAATTATTGTCGTTCTGGTTACGCTCATCTTATTTGTTGTAATTGGAAATCTTTTGGTGCAAAGCTTAAGCACGGTAATAAGTGCATACCCAAGATACGAGTCAAGATTTACATCGCTTTATAAGCTTTTTGCGACAACATTTAAAATCAATTTTGATGAAGAATCATCTCTCATAACAAACCTCTGGAATTCTTTAGGTGTAAGAACAGCAGTTCAAAATGCAGCTGTAAGTGTAAGCAACTTTTTTGTAAGCGGTGCCAAAACCATAACTGTAATTACACTCTTAGTAATATTTCTCTTAATAGAAATGAAAACTTTTAAAGTAAAAATCGATGAAGCCTTTACAAATGATTCATTAAAAAGAAAAATTAAAATTATAACTCGAAAAACAATTTATCAGGTAACTCATTATATTTCCATAAAATTTTTAATTTCGCTGATGACAGGCTTTCTGGTTTTTCTTGCCACATTTTTAATTAAAATGGATTTTGCAATAGTCTGGGGATTTTTAGCCTTTATTCTAAACTTTATACCAAACTTTGGTTCAATAATTTCGTGGCTGTTAACCACACTTTTTGCAGTTTTAGAGTTTTACCCTGAATGGTGGAAAATCTTTTACATAGCAATTCTTATTCTTGCAATAAACATGATACTCGGAAACTTTGTAGAACCCAGATGGGAAGGAAGCGACTTAGGACTTTCTCCATTTGTAATTCTTGTTTCTTTAAGTATATGGGGCTGGATGTGGGGATTTGTAGGAATGATTCTTGCGGTTCCTATGATGGTAATAATAAAAATCTTCTGTGAAAATATAGAACTATTAAATCCAATCGCAATTCTTTTAGGTAACTCTCACAAAAAGAAATAAAGAGAATTTAAAAGTTAGTGCCTCATCTGCATTTTTTCAGAAAGATACCTTACATCTTCCAATTTCATATCGTTAAAGCGAAGGACAAAGCATTTTTTTTCAGAATCATCTAATGAATAAATATTTTCTACAATACAGGAAGATTTTATAACTCTTTTTAAACTCTTATGTGCCGGTAAGGAAACAGAAAGAGTTACACAAAAGCTTTCTTCCAGAGAAAGCTCTACTGAATCTTTTATCTTTCCTAAAACAAGTCTTTTATCATCTACATAAAGAACTCTTAAAGGATGTGCCCTTCCTTCTACGGCAGCAGATTCATACAATTCTTTTTGAGTTAAATAGCGACACACCCTTAAAAGATGAAGTCCGTTTCCTATGGAAACTCCACCCTCTTCCCTCGATTCTAAAACATAACTTTCCAATGCTGTTTTAGCTTCTTTCTGAACATCGAGTTCAATTTCATTCCACAAAGGCTGAACAAAAAGCTTATAGTCAGGTAAAGGCTCACATTCAATACTTACATTCTTACCGTTTACATCTTTATATGAAAGAAAGGCATTAAAATCCCAGTCAATTTCACGAACATTATCTTCCATGCGATAAATGCTTTTAGGAACAACTAAAGCAAGACCTTTAGAATAATCTTTCATTTCTGTAATAAAATAAAGACCGACTTTATTAAAATAAAACTGAACTCTTACAGTCTTACCTAAAAAATCCTTTACCAGGCGAGTTTGAGCATTATTTTTTAAAAGAATTATTCCCTGGTCTAAAACAGTAAGCTGCTCAGAAGGAAGGGCAACAGGAAAAATTGCACTTGCAGGAAGACGTTCTTCTGCAGACGGAGAATCAGATTCCTCTTCTAAATCAGTTTCCCGTGCAACAGGTTTATCTTCTAAAGTTACAGTAACAGGTACATTATCATCTCTAAGATACTGAAGAACAAGTTCTCTTTCTATTCCTGTAAGTTCTTTTTTTTCTTCCACTGTATGCTCCTATAAAAATTCAAACTGCAGAATTTTCCATTCACTAGAATTCTTAGAAAGAAATAAAAGCACATCCAAAGATGGAGAAGAATAATTATCTTCTTCGTAACCATTTGTGTAAAAGAACCTTACAGGACATTCAACTAAATTTTCATTTACAAAAGGCTCGCCAATAATAAATCCAGTAAAAATTTTCTCTTCATCTTCACTTGCAAAATAATTCATACCGGTAATGTCTTGAACATCATATAAAAACAAAGTTAAAGCATATACATGAGAATTCGCCATAAAATTTTCAGCAGCTTTTCCATCAACAATGCACTGACAGAATTCTTCCACGGTATTTTTTTGCTGCAAAGTAAATAAAGACAAATCCAGAGAAGAAAAATCATTTACAGATGGATAAAGAGGTTTATTATCTTCCATGCAGACAGAAATTACTTCCGGACTAACTTTTATAGTTTTTTCGTAATTAAATTTATTTTCTACAACTTGGGTTAAAATATTACCTTCTATTTCGTCAGTCCAATCTGTGCTTTCTAAAAAATTTTCAGCTGTACTTTGTAAAGTTATATATTCATCCTGCAAATTGGAAGAAGAATTAGAGCAGGAATAAAATAATATTGATAAAAACAATACTGCAAAAACAAAAAATTTCTGCACGCAAAAAAAATTATTCATTTATAAAAATATAGCATATTTTAAGCTTACTGCACAAGGGAAAAACAAACTTTTCTACTTTAACTTACTTGTAAAAAAACATATAAAACTGTACTATGGCTGAAGTTGTTTTAAAATTTTTAAACAAGGAAGAATACCAAATGGCACTAACACTTGCAGAAAAAATCATTCAAAATCACATTGTTCCGGATACCTTAAAATTTACACCTGGAACACCTATTGAACGTGGCATCGACATAGCTGTAAAAATTGATCAGACACTTACACAAGATGCAACAGGTACAATGGCATACCTTCAGTTTGAAACAATCGGAGTGCCTCGTGTAAAAACAGAACTTTCAGTTTCTTACGTTGACCACAATACTCTTCAAACTGACTTTAAAAATCATGATGACCACCGCTATTTACAGAGCATAGCTGCAAAATACGGACTTTATTTTTCTCGCCCGGGAAACGGTGTTTGTCATCAAGTTCACATAGAACACTTTGGAAAACCTGGAAAAACTCTTCTCGGCAGCGACAGCCATACACCTACCGGTGGTGGAATTGGAATGATTGCAATTGGAGCCGGTGGAATAGATGTTGCGGTTGCTATGGGTGGAGGAGCTTTTCACCTTGCAATGCCAAAGGTTTATGGAGTTAAGCTTTCTGGAAGATTACAAAAAGGCGTAAGTGCAAAAGACATAATCCTTGAAGTCTTAAGAAAAGAGACCGTTAAAGGTGGCGTTGGAGCAGTTTACGAATATTTCGGCGAAGGAGTAAAAAGCCTTACAGTTCCTCAGAGGGCCACTATCACAAACATGGGTGCTGAGCTGGGTGCCACAACAAGTGTATTTCCATCTGACGAAACAACAAAACGCTTCTTAGAAAGCATGGGGCGCGGTTCAGATTGGCAGGAATTAAAGGCTGACGAAGGTGCCGTTTACGATAAGGTTATAGAAATCAATTTAAATGAATTAAAACCGCTTACGGCATGTCCTCACTCTCCGGATAATGTAAAGACTGTTTCTGAATTAAAAGGCACAAAAGTTACTCAAGTTGCAATCGGTAGCTGCACAAACTCTTCTTTGGACGATTTGGCCAGTGTTGCTGCAATTGTAAAAGGTAAGCACATTGCTCCAGGCGTAGAAGCAGGTATTGCTCCAGGAAGCCGCACTACCCTCTTAATGGCAGAAAAAGCCGGCATACTAGGAGATTTAATCAGAGCAGGATTCCGTATCCTGGAAAGTGCATGCGGTCCATGTATTGGAATGGGATTTGCACCTAACTCAGAAGGTGTTTCCTTACGCACATTTAACAGAAACTTTAAGGGTCGAAGCGGAACAGCAGACGCAGGCATTTATCTTGTAAGCCCAGAAACGGCAGCTGCAAGTGCCATTACCGGCGAGATTACAGATGCAACAACCTTAAAGTACGAAGATAAAACCTACACAGAAAACGGACGCATAAGCTTACTGGACGGAACGGACAGCCGACTAAGTTCAAACGATGTCCTGGACGATGCAACAGATGAAGGCATGTTAATTCCACCACTTGCAGAAAAATACACAAAAGACGTGGAAATTTTACGCGGTCCAAACATTAAGCCATGTCCACCTTGTAAGCCATGTGCCGAAAGCTTAAAATTGCCGGTTCTCTTAAAGGCAGGAAACAATGTTTCTACAGACGACATTATGCCGGCAGGAACAAAGGTTTTACCTTTCAGAAGCAATATTCCGGAAATCTCAAAGTTTACATACGAACGTCTTGACGCCGGCTTCTACAAAAAAGCCGAAGCTATAAACTTTAGCGGATGTTTTGTTGTTGGAGCAGAAAACTTTGGGCAGGGTTCAAGCCGTGAACATGCTGCATTAGGACCTATGTACTTAGGTGTCAGAGCTGTAATTGTAAAAAGCTTTGCCCGCATTCACAAAGCAAATCTTATTAACTATGGCATCATACCAATCACTTTTGCTAATCCGGATGATTACGACAAGATTGAAGAAGGCGACACCATTGAACTTACAGGCATAAAAGAAAGCCTTACAAACGGAACAGCCTTCAAGCTTACCGTGCATGGTAAAAATGGAGACGCAGAAATAGAAGGTGTAAATGACCTTGCAGAAAGAAGCAGAAAAATTCTCCTGGAAGGAGGACTTGCTGTTTACACGCGTAATGGCGGTCAATAAGCGGTTTTATTGATTTCTTTCCTTATCTTAAAGAAATATTTAGAAAAATTAAGCAAACTGTTTGCATTTTGAATATTTTAGTCTTATAATTATAGAGTGTATTAAATCTTAAAAAATTTATGCACTCTATTTTTATACGAAAAAGGGAAAGGGAGAATGATAGTGAACATCCACAACATAATGGAAGAGCAGGTTGTAACACGCGTAAATGAATTGTATGACCAGGTTAAGGAAAAAGGTTCTCCGTGGCTTACATGTGACTGTGACAATTGCAGATTAGATACAGTAAGCTATGTTTTAAATCGCATAACACCTCGATATGTTGTAAGTGGAAGAGGTGTAACTCACAATACAAAAGATTTATCAAACAGCCAGATTGGTGCAGACATAGATAAGCTAGGAATTGAAGGGATGCGCCTTGTAAGTTCTGCAAAACGACCGTATCACACAATGGGAAAAGTTTCTGCCCCATTTGAAGTAGACTGCCCTATGTTTAACTTTCCTACATTTATTGGTAACGTATTTGACGGTCAGACTTTCGAACCCCTTTCCGGTGCAAAAATAGAATTAAAAATGAATGGTAAGCTTGCAGAAATGATGGATGTAACCTGGCCAAACCCATGTCAAACATACCCTGCAACACAAGGAAGCTACACTTTCTGGTGCACTCCAATTGTCTCTGAAAAAGAAAAAGAAATTAAATCATTCAATTTTAGTTTGGAAATAACCTGTGAAGGGTACCAGGACGTTACTTTCTCTTTTGATGTTCCCCTGACAAGTGAAAAAATAGACAGACGTGAGCTTAATTCAACATACAGTCTGAACATTCAGGATATTTTCTTATTCAAAGAGGGCGTTACAAACGATCAGGAGTAAATAATGGAAGAAAGCGCTCAGTACCAGAGATTATATAATCCTACAGAATCAGAAAAAAACATTTTCTTAGGAAAAACTTATGGATGGATGGCACTTGCAATGATTATAAGTGCGGTCTGTGCATTTTTTTCTGCAAGTAATAAATATATTCTAGGGCTTATTTGGGGTAATGGCGGTTGGGGATTTTTTGCCCTTGCCATTGCCGAAATTGTTCTAGTGTGGTCAATTTCTCTCCTGATAAGAAAGCTTTCTTTGGGCACAATGATTGCCTTTTATATTCTTTATGCAATTCTAAACGGCATAACACTTTCTTCAATCTTTATAATTTATAACATTCAGTCTATTTCTTATGCTTTTTTAGGTTCAGCAATAATGTTTGGTTCCATGAGCATTTACGGTTTAACCACAAAAAAGAGTCTGGCCAGCTGGGGGCATTACTTAGTAATGGCACTAATCGGCATTATAGTTGTTTCCGTGTTGAACGGAATAATGTCTATGGTTACAAAGCAGCCCCTTACAATGTTAGATATTCTTATATCCATTGCGACAGTTGTTATTTTTACTGCTTTAACCGCCTACGATACACAAAAAATTTTAAGAACGGCTCAAAGGGCAGACAGCTCTGAGGCATACCAAAAGCTTGCTGTTTACGGCGCATTGGAATTATATTTAGACTTTATAAATATTTTTCTTTCTCTACTGCGACTTTTTGGTAGAAGAAAATAAATCTTATAAGGAGGAATTATGGCAGAATCAAAAGACTTTCTTACACCGGAATATGCAGACTTTTCAAAAAATGCAGATTTTATCTGGAACAGCATAATTCTCTCCAGCAACAAAAGAAACGTAGACCATAAAGATTTCATGACGGCCCTGGAATATTGCATTGCATATTTAAGAGACCGCAAAATGGAAGAAATAAAATGCATCTGCTGCCAGGAAGGTATGGCAGAAAAAGTTTCTATGATTATAGACCTTAGAGATTATGTATTTGACTCTTTAGAAGACGAATGGAATTCAATCTTTTCTAACTAAAACTACTTAGATAGTTCGTATTGAAGCAAACGATAAGCATAATTAACAGTGCGTATTGTCGTTTCCATGTCTACATTACTCATATGATAAAAAACCTTGTCATACTGTTCTTCTGAAAGCTTTGGAGAGTCAGCAATTTTTTTAGCCTTATCACATACTTCCAAAAAAGATTCAACTAATTCTTTTTTCATTTATTACATCTCTTGCCGTCACATTCGGCAGCAGGGGCGAGACTTTAGAGATACATCTAAAATCATCCAACACTATCTATTTAAAATATAAGAAAATATATTTCAATCGTCAAATTTTAGTAAAAACAATAGAAAATTTAAAACCAACCATCTAAGACGTATATATAGGGTATCTAACTTACATATTAAAAATTATTTCTCTAGCAACAGACTCTTCTATTGGAGTTGCAAAGACATTCGGAGAAAACTCTACAATACTTCCAATTCCTTTTTGAATTACAAATCTAAGAGTTCCATTGCGAGTTTTTTTATCTGTATAAAGTTTTTTAACTAACTTCTCTCTGTCTATATATTCAGGAATTTGAACAGGAAGACCGGCTCTGCTTAAAAGTTTTACAACTCTCCCCTTTTCTTCTTCCGTAACATAGCCCAATTTCTGTGCAAGAATCAGCTGAGCAGCCATACCAATAGAAACAGCTTCTCCGTGTAAAAGCCTATAGTCACTGCAAGTTTCTATTGCTCGTCCAACTGTGTGACCTAAGTTTAGAACTTCCCTTAAGCCGCTTTCTTTTTCATCTTTCATAACAACATTGTATTTTATTCTGCAGTTTTCTTCTGAAACATGAATACAGACGTCCTCTTTTAAGGAAAGTACTTCTTCTATATGCTCTTCCAAATATGTAAAAAAATCATAACTTGCAAGACATGCGTGCTTTATAGTTTCTGCAAGCCCACTTACTATTTCTCTTTTGGGCAAAGTATTCCAGCAGGCAATATCAATGTAAACTTTTTTTGGCTGATTAAAAATACCGATTAAATTTGTAGCAAGAGGTGTATCAACAGCAGTTTTTCCGCCAATTGAAGCGTCAGCTGCAGACAGCAATGTAGTCGCATAATTTATAAAAGGAACTCCTCTACCATAAGTTCCAGCTAAAAATCCAGCTAAATCTGTAACAACTCCCCCTCCAACAGCAAGAACAAAACAGTCACGCCTAAAACCTAAAGAGAGCATTTTGTCCTCCAGCATAGCTTTTACTTCGCGAGTCTTACTTTCTTCACCACTAGGAAAACTTAAAACTTCAACAGTATAGCCGTCTTCTCTTAAAAGCTCTGAAAGCGGCAAAGCATACAAAGGAAGAACCGTACTGTCAGTTATAAGGGCGATTTTTTTTAGCTTTCCCATTAAACCATTTTTTAAATCGGAACGTAAACTCTCAAAAAGTGAATATCCAATTTCTATATCATAACTGTCATCAACAACTTTTTTTAGACCAACATTAAATGTGCTCATTTTTGCTCTCCGTAAAAATGTTTTTCAATCACTTGCTTTATAGATTTTTCTATGGCAGATTCTTTATAACTTTCTCTTGAAACAAAATCAAGATAATTTTTTTTATTTTTATCCAGCAATATTACAGGTACATAGTCTTCTATTTTTGCTTCCCTAAAAAACCAGTACCTTAAATAAACAAAAGCATTTCCATTCAGGTACCTTTCTCTTAAAGAAACCGGGGAAGCTATCTTTAATTCTTGAACAAAAACATCAGAATCAGAATATTCCTCACAAACAGAAGTAAGAGCCTTAAATAATTTATAGGATTTTAAAAGTGCCTCTTCATCTAAAGAAGTTTCAGAGTCTTTAGGGGTAAGAAAATTTTGATAGGTTATGCAAACAGAATGCTCCCAAGCTTTCTGTTCGCTTTTAATGTTACGCTCAATCACTGTATTAAGCGAAGGTTCTGCCTTAAATTCTGTCTGACTTTCTGAAGCTTCATAGCGTGAAAAAGTTTTATCAAATTTATTAAAGGCTTCCATCAAAGAGAGAGGACTGCTTCTATTCATAGAAATCATTATACAAAACAAAAATACTTACAGCAATAGCCTGTAAATTCCAAGAAACAAATAGGACACTCTGAATTCAAGACCTGTGTTAGAAT
>CALFIX010000004.1 GCA_937877515.1 uncultured Treponema sp. | reverse complement strand
TAGCCGCATTAAGCTGATTCGTGCAACGGTGAACCGCGGCTCTAGCGGAGCTAGAAATCAGGCTATGGAAGTTGCAAAAGGTCGCTATTTCGCTTTTTTAGACAGCGATGACATCTGGCATCCAGAATATCTTGCGGCAATGAAAAAGCATATCGATGAAAATAAAGATGATTCTGTTGCGATTTTCTTTGCAAGTTACCGCAGAATGAATAGCAAGTGCGATGCGGAGTTACTTGCTCCGTATATTTTTACAGGCAAAAGAACATATAAACAGCTTTTACGCCATTGCCCGATTTTTCCGTCAGCTGCAATCGTTGATACTGCAAAACTTTCTAACAAAATACTGTTCAATGAAGCTTTGAAAGCCCTCCGCGACGACTATGCTTACTGGCTTGAAATTATGAAAAACGGACTTACAGCATTTGGCTATAGCGACATTCTTGTAGATTATCGTATGAGAGATGATAGCATGACTGCAAGCAAAACAAAGATGATAAAGCCTCAGTGGAATATCTACCGCAAAGTTCTAAAGATGAATGTGATTTCTAGTGCGTGGTATCTTTTTTGCTGGGGCGTGAATGGAGTTAAGAAGTATAAGATTGGAAAGAAATAACAGAATCTGTTCCCCCTATAGCTGATAATTGTAATATAATTGGTGCAAAATACACGCAAAAATGGAAACTGAGCTTGGAAAAGAAGGTGCCTCTATAGAAGGTATTTACTATTGCAGCTTGAGTAACTACTTGCCGTAATTATTTTATTTTTATATATTCTCATATAAAAAGCCCGCTTTCGAGGTGCACTTCAAAGCACAACTCTAAAACGGGCCTTTTTTTTACTACAAAGTTGTAATCTACTTAACTACAACATTCACCAGCTTTCCTGGAACTACGACAATCTTTGCAACTGTCTTTCCATCGGTAAACTTCTTAAAGCCTTCGGTTTCGCGGGCAAGACTCTCGAGTGCTGCATTGTCTGCATCACTTGGGGCGGAAAATTTGTCTCGGAGTTTTCCATTTATCATAACGGGATACTCTTTTGTGTCTTCCTTTAAGTATTCGTCGCTAAAGGTTGGCCAGTTTTCGTAAGAAACAGTCTCTGTGTGGCCAAGCTTCTCCCAAAGCTCTTCTCCTAAGTGAGGGGCGTAACAGGCAAGCATTTTTACAAAGCCTTCCCACATTGCACGAGGCATTTCTTCTATTTTACCGGCTTCGTTTATAAAAATCATCATCTGGCTGATGGCTGTGTTAAAGTTTAAGTCGCGGGTATCATCTGTAACTTTCTTTACTGTCTTAGCGTAAGTCTTTCTAAGGTCAGAAAGCTTTTTGTCTTCGATTTTACCTGTGATATCTACGTTGCTTAATGGTTTTTCTCCAATAGCCCATACTTTTTCCAGGAAGCGGTTTACTCCGATTAAGCCCTGTGTGTTCCAAGGTTTAGAAACTGTAAGAGGTCCCATAAACATTTCGTACATACGAACAGAATCTGCTCCGTAGTTGGAAATCATTTCATCCGGGTTTACAACATTCTTTAAAGACTTACTCATCTTTGCAATAACGCGTTCAAGTTCTTCTCCGTCATCTTTTGCAAAATACTTTCCGTCTTTTTCTTCTACGGCATCTACGGCAACTAATGACTTACTTTTTCTTTGGAATGCAAAAGAAGTAATCATTCCCTGGTTTATGAGGCGCTGGAAAGGTTCCTTTGTGCTAACGGCTCCAATGTCGTATAAAACCTTGTGCCAGAAGCGTGCGTATAAAAGGTGCAATACTGCGTGCTCAGCTCCACCAACGTAAAGGTCAACCGGCATCCAGTAGTTTTCTGCTTTTTTAGAAACAAATTCATTGTTATTTTTGGGGTCAAGATAGCGAAGATAGTACCAGCAGCTGCCTGCCCACTGAGGCATTGTGTTTGTTTCTCTCTTTGCCTTTCCACCGCACTTTGGACAAGTACAGTTTACCCAGTCGTCAATTCCGGCTAACGGGCTTTCTCCCGTTCCTGTTGGCTGGTATGTTTTTACATTTGGAAGTTCAAGAGGAAGCTCTTCTTCAGGAACAGGAACTGTACCGCAGGTAGGGCAATGTACAAGCGGAATCGGTTCTCCCCAGTACCTTTGACGGCTGAATACCCAGTCGCGAAGCTTATAATTTACTGCCTTTTTACCAACGCCTTTTTCGCTTAACCAGGAAAGCATTTTTTCTATAGCATCTTTTTTGTTTAATCCGTCTAAGAATTCAGAGTTAACGTGAACTCCGTCTTCTGTCCATGCTTTTTCCTGAACATCAACTTCGCTCTTTAATACTTCTATAATTGGAAGGTTAAACTTTTTTGCAAATTCCCAGTCGCGGGTGTCGTGAGCGGGAACTGCCATAATAGCACCTGTTCCGTAAGAAATTAAAACGTAGTCTGCAATCCAGATTGGAATAAGCTTTCCGTTTACCGGGTTAATTGCATAACTTCCAGAGAAAACACCTGTTTTGTCTTTTGCTAAATCTGTGCGTTCAAGGTCGCTCTTTTTTGCAGCCTGCTCAACGTATGCCTTTACGGCTTCTTTTTGTTCTGGAGTTGTAAGCTTTTCTACAAGGCGATGCTCAGGGCTCACAACCATGTATGTTGCACCAAAGAGTGTGTCGCATCGCGTTGTGTAAACTGTTAAAGTTTCATCTGTTGCTTTTCCGTCCTTGTCTGCAACTGTAAAGTTTACCTCTGCACCAACTGACTTTCCAATCCAGTTTTTCTGCATAAGCTTTACGCTTTCCGGCCAGTCAAGTGTATCTAAGTCTTCAAGCAAGCGTTCTGCATAAGAAGTGATTTTTAAAATCCACTGACGGATAACTTTGTGCGTAACTTCAGCACCGCAGCGGTCGCAGTGACCTTCCTTTACTTCTTCGTTAGCAAGTCCTGTCTTGCAGCTTGGACACCAGTTAATAGGAGTTTCTGCTTCGTAAGCCAGACCTTTTTTGTAAAGCTGTAAGAAAATCCACTGAGTCCACTTGTAGTAGTCGGGAGTACATGTGCGTACTTCTCTGTCCCAGTCATAAGAAAAACCGAGTGCTTTTATCTGCTGAGTAAAGTGGTCTATGTTCTGAAAAGTTGTTGTTGCAGGGTGAGTACCGGTTTTTATGGCATAGTTTTCAGCTGGAAGACCGAATGCATCGTACCCCATTGGGTGCAAAACGTTAAAACCGTTCATGCGAAGGTATCGGCACCAGATGTCTGTTGCAGTGTATCCTTCCGGGTGTCCTACGTGTAAGCCTGCTCCAGAAGGATATGGGAACATATCAAGAACGTAGCGTCTTTTTTCTTTAGGAAACTTTTCGTCCTCTGCTACCTTAAAAGTCTTGTGTTCGTCCCAATATTTTTGCCATTTGGGCTCGATGTTTTTAAAGTCATAGTTTGACATTTATTTTACCTCGCAATTTTTTTTATAAAAATCACCGTACTATAGCACATTGCGGATTTTTATAATAGCCCTGCGATTTTTTTTACGTTTTCTGATGTTGCAGAAATACTTGCCGTGCTCTGCGAGAATGTTTCTATGCCTTGTGCTATTTGCTTTAATGCTATAAAAATCTGCTCGCTTGCACTTGTAAGTTGTCCTACATTCTCTAAAATTTCATGAGAGCTGTCAGCTGTGTCTTTTGCAGACTGAAGAATACTTTCAAAACCACTTTCCAGAGACCGTGCACTTTCGCATCCGTTATCTATTTGTTTTGTTCCCTTTTCACTGTCCAGGATAAGAGTGTCAGATGCCTTTTGGATTTCTGTAATAATCTCTCTAATTTCCTTAATGCTATCTATGATGTTGTCAGAAAGACGTCTGACTTCGGTTGCAACAATATGAAAGTTCTTTCCTGCTTCTCCTGCGCTTGAAGCCTCAAGTTCTGCATTAAAAGCAATAATTTTTGTCTGGTCTGCAACGTTGTTGATTATGCTTACAATGTCCCAGATGCCGTTTATTTTTGTATTTAATGCTTTTATGCCGTCTATCGTAAGAACGTTTGTATTCTTTATTGCAATAAGTTCGTTTAAATTCTTCTCTAAAGCTTCATTTCCGGAAACAACTGCATCTCTGGATTTTTCTGCGAGAGCAGTTACTTGCTTTACCTTGTCTCCAATGTTGTTTGCAAGTTCTGTTGAGTCATGCATTGTTGCAACAATTTCTTTAACGGCAGCATTCTGGTTCTGGCTGTTTTCTGCACTCTGTTTTGTAGCTTCTGCAAGATTCTTTGTTTCTGCAAACAGATTTATGCTTATATTCTTTTCAACCTTTTGTATACGTTTTGCAATTATAGAGTAGGTTGCTGCACAGACTGCAAAATTTAAGAGGCCTCCTATAACTGCGTATAGAAAGAATGTGTTAAAACCGTTTTCTCTAGGAACATTTAATAAATTAAAAGGTACAGTTACCATATTCATTACAGAAACATAAATACAAGATGCAACTGCAATGTTTTGTACGCGTGCAAGATTATCACTTAATTTTATACCAATAGAACGCATCTGCTGTGTCATCCAAAGTCTTTTTACAAGAACATTGTTTATTGTATAGCACATAAAGCCTATACCTACAGACTGTAGTTCAATAAGGGTAAATGTTATAGGTGAAAAATGTGATATGTCTTTTATTGCTTCAATGATTGCAGTAGAGCCTGCTCCAATTAAAAAACCCACAGCCTCTGCAACTATAATTACAATGTCATAGTACTTGTAACTTTTCATGCATATTTCTATATCTTTTTCTGAAATACTAGAAGGGTCTTTTTGTCCTTTCTCAATTGCCTTGTCAAATTTTGTAAGAATTGGAAATTGCACTAGAGAGCAGATAATAATTAAACCAAGAGTTATTAACACTGTCGGTAGACACCCTAGAATAATCTTTGCTGGTTGTTCATAAATGAATCCATAGTGAAAGATTCTTAAAGTAAATACACCAATGTAAGTTGTTGTACATATAGTTGTTAGATAGCGTTTAAATGTTTTCATGTTGTCCTCCTAAAACCTTTGTTTAAGCTATTTTGTCATAAATGCGATTGCTCCGTCCCAATTTTCGGGAGGGTTTTTCTTAAATTCTTCGCAGCGATCTTTCATAAGTTTTGCAGCTTTGTCATTTTCTACAATGGTAAGTGCTTTTACAAAATACTCTTCTGCGAGATTCCATATTCCTTGTGTATAAAGTTCCATACCTTTTGTGTAAGCATCTTTGTACTCTGCAGAAAATTCTTCTTCTGAGCGGTCTACAGCATAAATAGGAACAGCATTTTTCTTTCCTTTTACGCGAACGTTATCTAGGTGACGGAAGAAGAATTTATCGTCTCCTGCATCATCTTTTACACTTCCGCTTACAAGAATTTGAGTTCCATAAGTTTTTGTAAGTCCTTCAAGACGCGATGCAAGGTTTACATTGTCACCAATTACTGAATAGTCAGTTTTATCTTTAGAACCAATAGAACCTACAATTACATCTCCATAGTGAATACCAATTCCTATGTTAAAAGTCATTCCTTCTGGTAGAACAAGGTCTCCCATTTCTATAGTTGTAAGAGCTTCTCTCATTTCATAAGCTGCTTTTACAGCTCTAGCACAGTTGTCTTTGTAACTTACTGGAGTACCAAATTCTGCCATGATTGCGTCTCCAATAAATTTATCTATGGTTCCTCCATTTTTCTTTATAATTTCTACCATTGTAGAAAAGTATCTATTTAAAAAGGCAACAAGAACATCAGGTTTATTTTTTTCACTAATATTTGTAAAAGATCTAATGTCGCTAAATAAAATTGCAACAGAACGGGTTTCTCCAACTCCAACTTTTTCATCAGTGTCGTCAACCTGCATTACAAGGCTATCTATAATCTGTTCTGGAACAAAGCGACTGAATGCACGGCGGATTCGTTTTTCAAAGAATATTTTCTTTTTCACAATCAGTGCTTTTTCAAAAACAACGCTTGCATTTTGAACACAGAAGCTAAAGTAGTCGTGCTTGTCATTAGAAATGTTTCCCTCTGTAACAATGTGAACTGTTCCAAATACACTAGATTGTTCTTTTGTTTTTAGAGTCTGTCCTTCATAGCTGGAGAAGTGAATCTGTGTGCTGTAGAATCTGTCTAAAATTCCTTCTGAATCTAATTTTTTAGGAACAACTTTTGAAACATTGAAGTCTGTTAGTTCTTTTTCAAAGTCTGCTGCACATACATTTAAGAAGTCAGAAATGTCTTTTTCTTCTATGGTGCTAGCAGCTACATAGTAACCGTGAGGTCCGTCATTTTCTATAATGTAAATGGATGCAAGAGGTATTTCGCAAATTTCAGAAATAAGAAGAAGGTATTGCCTTATAATCTCTTCGAGGTTTTCAATTGTATTAACCATGTCCAGTATTTTTGAAAAGATTGCATTTTTATAAGAGCTTCTGCTAAGAACTTTTGTGGTAGAAGTAAAAAGCGTTGTGTCATCAAGAGATTTTTTTATTTGTAAAAGTTCCGTCTTATCTATCTTGTTAGTCTGAATTTCTGCAAGTTCATCTATGTTTAAAATGAGTGTTTTGGGATCTAATCGTATAAAAGAATTTGCACCACTGTTTTTTGCAAAAAGTTCATCTAGTGGGGTAGGAGTGTTAGAATACATTCCTATTGTCAAATCTTTAAAACACTTCATTGAACGAACAATGCTCACAACTTCAAAGCTTTGAGGCTCTTGAATGTCACAGTTTACAAGAAACAGTTCTGGTTGAAAGTCAAAGAGAGTATATATTGCATCTTTTCCATTGTTCACAAAATGAAGAGAATATTCATCTCCGTCTAGTGTAGTTGTAAAAAGCTTTTGTATTGTAACGGAGGTTTCAAGAATAAGTATTTTCTTTGTCATCATTCATCTCCTACAAGTTCTTTTATAATGTTTATAAGGTTACCTCGTTTAAAGTCGCCCTTGTAAATTACAGCATTTGCTCCAAGTTGGGTAAACTCTTTGAGAGTTTTTTCACTTTGGTCGGCAGAAACTACAACAATAGGTATGTCTTTGTATTGTTCCATTCTGCGAAGATTGTCCAAAAGAACAGTTCCTGTCATGCGTGGCATGTCTTTGTCTGTAAGAATAAGGTCGTATTGTTTAGCTTTTGCCTTTTCAATTCCGTCTACACCGTCAAAGGCTTCGTCTACTAAGAACCCTGCGTTTTCTAAGATTGCCTTTTCTATTTGGCGTGTAGTGCCTGAGTCATCAACAACAAGAATACGGTTTGTTTTCTTTTGAGTTGCAGCTTCAAATTTTTTAATATCGTATCCGCGTAAAGACTTAAATTTCTTTAAGATGTCTGGAACGTGCAAGATAGGTACAATGTCATAATGCTCGTCAAAAACAATTCCCTGCAAAATTGAAAAATTTTGTAAACCTTTTGGAAGAGGCTTTACAACTAAAGAAACGAATTGTTGAACTTGTTCTACAATTATTCCGATTCTCTGTTCCATGTATTCAGCAATCAAAATTGGCTCTTCTTCCAAAATAATTCCTGATTTGTGGTTTTCAAAAAGAGAAGAAAGCGGGTAGCATGGAATAAGCTGCCCGTCTATGCGAATGTAATTTTGGTTTTGCAATGTAATGTAGTCACTCTTTTTTCTGTACAGAATGTCTACAATGTGCTGAGACGGAATGAGATATTTTTCTTTGTTTGAATAAATAAAGAGGCCTTGCAGTGTAGAAAGAGAAAGTGGAAAGTGCAGTATAAAAGATGTTCCTTCTCCAGGAGTGCTTTCTATTTTTATGCGCCCCTTTATTTTTTCCATGTTTGACCAAACTACATCAAGACCTACGCCACGACCCGAAAGCTCTGTAACTTCTTCTTTTGTAGAAAACCCGGACTGAAAAAGAAATTGCGAAAGCTCTTTTTCTGCCATGTTTTTTATTTCGTCAGTGCGTTCAGGATAAAGTTTTAAGGCTTTCTCTCTGATTTTTGCATAATCAAGTCCTCGTCCGTCATCACTGATTTTTAGCTCAATGTATTTTGCTTCTCGTAAACAAGTAATGCTTATAGTGCCTTCTTCGTTTTTACCGAGGGCTTTTCTGTCTTTTGGAGACTCAATTCCGTGGTCAAGTGCATTTCTTACTAAGTGCATAAGAATGTCGCCAAGTTCTTCTAGAATTACCTTGTCAATTGCAATATCTGTTTCTGGAATATTAACATTAACTTTTTTCTTTAGGTTCATTGCTTCTAACGCAATTGTATTTTCTAGCGGGCGCAATACTATGCTTATAGGAAGCATTCGTAGGTTAAAAGCTTGCTCTTGAACATTAAAAATAGAAGTTTCTAGTGCGTAAATATCATTTTCAAATTGTTTTCTTATTTTTGAAAGCTCATGACTTCCTGTTTTTTCTTCAAATTTGTGAAGTTCATCTAACTGATGTTTTAAATGAAATTCCCGCGTAATCATTGTGTCAAAAGCTGTAATAATTTCGTTTACTCTGGAAAGTTTTATGCGTATGGACTGAATGTCTCCGATATTTTCTGAAAAATCATCTTCATCATCATCTTCTTCTAATTTTCCATTTATTTTGTTTATTTCTGAAATAAAGGCATCTACATCAATAAGTTCTCCAGCTGCAAGCTTGTCACAGTATTGTAGATATATCTTTATATCTTGGTCATCAGAGCCTTTTTTGGTTATTTGAGTAATGCAACTTTCTATTTTATCTGCAACAGCATAAACTAGTTTTACAAGGCGTTCTGAGTTTTTAATTTTTTCATCCTTTACGCTTTTATAAATATCTTCTACAGCATGAGAGAGTTTTTCTATTGTAGAAAAACCAAGCATGCGAGAGTTTCCTTTTATAGTATGCAGGCTTCTTAGAAGTCTTGTAAGAGTTTCATTGTCATTTTGGGTATTTTTTAGAGTCATTATATCTTTTCTTGAAGACTCTAAAAGTTCTTTTACTTCCGAAATATAGCTTTCTGTAATATCGTTTGAGATTTTAGCCATTGGCTTTACCTCCTTTTTTATGGAAATAGAAAATATTTCCATCTGAAATTTTTTCTAATGAAGATGGAATAACAGAATAGTCTAGTTGTGCAACTTCGCTAATAGAAACAAAAAGATATCCGTCGTCCGAAAGACATTCTTCTGCTATGGTTTTTAAAATTCGTGATCTTAGTTCTTGATTAAAATATATAAATACATTTCTTAAAAAAATTATGTCCTGATTTTTAGGAAGATTTTGTTTATAAGAAGGACTATCTAATTCAGAAAGGTTTACGAAAATTGTTTTTATGTGCTCTTTTATTTCTGAATTAAACTCTATTTTTCTATCTTCTCTTTTGTAAGGAAGAACTAAGTTATGGAATGAGTTTCCATCCATTGGTCTAAGAGATGTGCCAAGAAAAACTCCATTTGCACAGTGTTCTAAAACTTCTGAGTTTATATCGCTTGCAATTACGTTCGGAGTGATGCCGCAGGAAAGGGCTAAAAGTGCAAGAGAATAAGCTTCTTCTCCGTAAGAACATGCTGCACTCCACATGTTAATGCTTTTTCCGCTTGATTTGTTTTTATAGGTTTTAAAAATTTTATCGCGAAGAAGAATGAATTGTTTTTCTTCTCTAAAAAAGTAAGTCTCATTTACTGTACTTTCATTTATAAATTCAGAAAAATTCTGCGGGTTAGAAATTATTAGATTTTTATATTCTTCTGCATTTATGTTCTTTTCTAAAAGGCTTGCTTCTATGTAATTTTTTATTCCTTCTTTGTGAGTGGCATGAGGAATTATTCCAGTTCTGTCTGTCAGAAGCTGGATGAAAGAGTTGAGTTCTTCGTCTGTAAGTTTTGTGTTAATATTCTGCATCATATACTTGCACCAAACTTAGAATACGTTTTGAAATATCCGGGCGTGCCAGAATTTCTTTTGCTCCACCAAGCTCTATTGCAGCAGCTGGCATGCCAAAAACTGCACAGGTTGATTTGTCCTCTACAATTGTCCATCCGCCTCTCTCGCAAATTCTTTTACACCCTTCAGCTCCGTCGGCCCCCATTCCTGTAAGTAAAATGGCGAGGCAGCTACTTTTATAACTTTCGGCTGCACTTCTAAAAAGTTTATTTACTGCAGGACGTAAAAAATGCTCTGGCTCTTCATTTGAAAGTTCTAAAACAGGATGTGAGTTTGATTTTACGTAGCTTATAATCAAATGTTTATCTGCAGGGGCCATGTAAACGGTTCCTGGAACAGCTTCTTCTCCATTTTCTGCAAGTTTAATTCGTATATTAGTGCATGTTTCAGAAAGCCATGAAGCTAAATTTTTATCTGCTCCAACTTCTATGTGCTGTGCATATAAAACCGGATATGGAAAGTTTTTACCTAGACCCTGTAAAACTTCTGCAACTGCGGTTGGACCCCCTGTAGAAGCACCAATACATAAAATTTTAAATGAACCTTTTTTTGCATTTTCTTCGTTAGATTGTTTTGAATCATTTTTGTTTGTAAGCTCTCTTAATGTAGCGATGAGAGTAGTAAAAAAATCTTCAGAATAAGATTTTAAATTTGGTTTATCTAAGACTTTTATTTTTTTTTGAAAAGTTAAAGTTGGAAGAGGTTTGTCTGTAAGAACTATAACAGAAAGCTTCATTTCGTTTAATAAAGCTTTTAATGAGTCTTGTTCAGTTTTTTCGTTTATATCATTTCCAACAATTACAATGTCAGGTCGGTCTGTTTTTGCATAAGATGCAGCCTTTGAAGCGTTTGAAACAGATGCAAGAATTTCTATATCATCATAATCTGATAAGTGCTGGTCTAGGATTGCTCTTACTACGGCAGAACTGTCTGCAATTATGATTCTCATTTTTTATATACTCCTAATCACACATCAGACGCGAAGAAAAGAATTTTCTTAATAGATTGTCTGGTGAAATTAAAATTTGTTTTCGCTCATTGAATTGATTTTTCTCATCCTTTTGAAAACCTATGGCACAGATTCCACATTCTCTTTGTTTTAGACGTATGCTTTGCGGAATTGGACGCAAAGAAGAAATATCTATAATTTTACTAGAAATTGAGCTGTTTACAGAGAGAGCCAAGTTCCCGCTAGCAGGGAATGCTGTGTCTGTATAATCTACAATAAGGCTTTGTACATCTGCGTCAAAATTTTGTTTTTTCATTACAAGTACTACATTACATTCTTCTACAGACTTACATGAAAATGTTTTTTCTAAAACTGGTCCTATGTGAATGTGGGGTAAGGTTTCTCGGTTGAATATAATGTTTCTTTCGTTATTATCTACATCAAGATAAATGCCAAAGATTACATACTGGCTTTGAATGAGAAAATCAATTGAGTCGTAAGCAATGCAAGTAAAGTGATTATGCGCTTCCAAGGTCTTTCCTTATAAGTAGTTCAAATGCCGCAGGGTTTAAGGCAGGAATTTCTTCTCCACCATAAGCAAGTGTTCCAAGAAAGAAACCTTCTTCGTTTGTGCCCGGAATTATATTTAGGTCTCCATCTTCTATGTCTGTAAAAAATAAGATGTCAGAAATATGAATAGAAATCTGATCATCATCTCTTTTTAGAATCATAAAAAGAGGTTCTTCAGGACTTGAAGTTTCTTCGTCACCAATTAAAGATCTTGGGTTTATAACTGTAAAAGGATCTCCTCGTCTGTTTAAAACACCTTCTATGTAAGACGGCATAAATGGCAATTTGTAAACAGCTACATCTCTAATAATTTCTAATACGTCTGCAGAACGCATTGCATATTTTTTTTCTGCAATAGAAAAAATAAGCCATGTTGTAAGCTTTTTTTCTTCTACAATTTCTGCTCGCTCTTCACATTGTTCTTCAATTTGTTCTACAACTTCTTCATGCATCTTTGTTGTTCTCCTGCTTTTTAGAACCAAGTTCTATTGCTATGGACTTTAATGTTTGAGAAGTCTTAGAAATGTGTTCTGTAGCGGCAGTAAAGTTTTCTACACCAGAAGCGATTTGCTTAAGTGTTACAAGAATTTGTTCACTTGCAAGAGCCTGTTGCTGAATAATTGTTGTTATTTTTTCTGCACTTTCTGCAGTAATTTCTGAAGCATCTTTTATGCTTGTAAAGCGTTCTTCCAGACGTTTTGCACTATCTACGCCAGACTGAATTTTTTCTGTTCCGTTTTCACTTGCAAGAATAAGTGCGTCAGAAGATTCCTGAATTTCTGTAATTTTACCCTTAATTTCTTTAGTGCCATCTATAATACCATCTGCAAGACGGCGAATTTCGGTTGCAACAATGTGGAAGTTTTTGCCTGCTTCTCCCGCACTAGAAGCTTCTAGTTCTGCGTTAAATGCTATAATCTTTGCCTGGTCTGCAACAGAATTTATAAGGGAAACTATGTCCCAAATGTTTTCGATTTTATCACCAAGCTCTTTTATTCCGTTTATTGTGTTAAGATTTGTATCTGCAATTTCTTGAAGTTGACGTACGTTTTCTTCTACAAAAGATTCTCCTTCTGTAACATCGCTGTTTGTTTTTGCCGCAACGCCGGAAACATCTTTTATTTTTTGAGATATATCTTCACTTAGTGCCGTGTTATCTTCCATTGTGGTAACAATTTCTTTTACTGCTGCACTTTGGTCCTGTGCCGTAGCTGCTGTCTCTTTTGAAGATACTGTGAGGTTTTGTGTTTCTGAAATAAGGCGATCGCTTATTTCATGCTCTTTCTTGTTTGTTTTTCCCATTACAGAACCATTGAAGAGAACGCATCCAATAATGAGAAGAACCACTACTGCAAATATGATGTTTATCCATCTTGAAATGCTTCCATTGTAGTCACTCATTGGACCTTCTAATACGATGAACCAAGATGTCTGTCCAAGTCTGCGTACTGAGTAAAAGTTTTTCCCTTGTATAAAGGATTTTGTTTCTCCGTCTAAGAATTCTGAAACAGGATATTTGTTTGTATTCAAACTGCTTGTTTCAAAGAAGTTTTTCTTAAGTATGTATTCTGGGTTTTCGTTGGTAACAAAAAGTCCATCTCCTGTAATTGCATAAACATGGGAATTAGGGGAGATTTCTACATTTTTTACTGCTTCTGTAAGTTTTGTAAGAACTAAGTTTACGCCTAAAACACCTTTTAACTTTCCGTTTGTGTCATAAATGGCTTTGGAGTAGGGAATACACATGGTATTTCCTGGTTGAATAATGAATGGACGGTCTGCATGGTATGCACCTTTGGCAGCTACTGCACCTTTGAACCAGCTTTCTTCTGTATGGTTTGTTACTTCTCGCTCTCGGCTTTTATTGCTACTTACAAAATATCCGCCTCTGTTTCTGCTTTCTGCACTGGCATAGTAGTAGTCTAGACACTGAGGATACTGTTTTGCAAAAACCTGAACTAAACGAGAGATGCCAGAAGAATCTTTTTCTTCTCTTACTGCATCAGCTAGGGGGTCTAGAGCATATATGGGAGTTTCAAGTGCAAGACGGGTTTCGTATTCTACCTTTTCATTTGTCCAGTTGGCTCTACCAAACACGTTTTGATTCAGTAAATGGTTTATGATATACATTGTGGAAAAGCATACATATAGGGCAACAATCGCAAGTGGTATTACAATAATAAGAACCTGCTTAAAACTTAGTGAAAAACGTTTTTTCTTTTTATCCATTTATAATCTCCTTTTGTTTTAAAGAAGTTTTACATATATGTATAGTAGATTATAACATGGAATTTTTGATTTGTAAAAAAAGAATTAAAATAAGTGAACCTTTTCAGTTGTTTTTATGATGAATAGGGGTGTTTTTTCAGAAAAGTGATGGAAAAGAAGTGTTTTGAGCACTCCTTAAGCCATCACGTTGGGATTTTTGCGGAAAATTAGTTTAACTTGCTTATAAGGTATGGAATAGCTTTTTCAAATTTTGCTCCATACCAGTGGTCTTTGTCGCTTAAGGTATGTTTTATAGACTCAACAACAAAGTCTGCTGCAATACTAGCTGCAATAATAGGGCTTTTTCCGTTTAGCAAAGCTCCTGCAAAAGCAGAAGAATAAATGTCTCCTGTTCCGTGTAAGCTCGCATTCAGTCGTTCTGTAAAATAGTAGTCAAATGTTGCTCCATTATAAACTGCAACTCCAAGCTTACCCTTCTCAAAGCTGACGCCTGTAAGAATTACATTTTTAGCTCCCAGTTTGTAAAGGTCTTTACATACATTTTCTATATAGTTCTGTGTGTAGTCCTCTCCTTTGTAGGGAATGTCCAACAGGTAAGAAGCTTCTGTGAGGTTTGGAAGAATAAAATCTGCTCCCTGGCAAAGACGGGCCATCTCTTTAGGGAAGTCTGCGTCAAAACCTGCGTAAAGCTTTCCGTTGTCTGCCATAGCAGGGTCAACTATGCGAAGAGCGTTTTCTCTTGCAGTCTGTTCCATTATGTCCTGAATGTATTTTACCTGTCCCTTGCTTACATAGCCTGTGTAAAATGCGTCAAATGTAATGTCCTCTTTTTTCCATTGGCTTAAGATTTTTGGCATTTCATCTGTTAAGTCGTGGAATGTCCATGCACTGAACCCTGGTGCTGTGTGGTTAGAAAGTACTGAGCCTGGTAAAATTGCTGTTTCTATACCACATGCACTTATTATAGGAAGAGCTACGGTTAAAGAGCATTGTCCTACGCAAGAAATATCCTGAATTGTTAAGAGTCTTTTGTCCATACATACACCTCAGAGTTTATATATCTGTGGCTTAATTTATATAAAATCTGATATTATGTATATACTCAAAAATAGTAAATATTTATAATACCAGATAGGGGGTAAAATGCTTACAGTATCTTTTGAAAACCGTGGAAAAACAGGTTTGTGTGATTTTTTATACGGAGAAATTAAAAATCAGATCTTAAATAAAACGCTAAAAGCTGACGAAAAGCTTCCCTCAAAAAGGGCACTCAGCCAGAATTTAGGTATAAGCGTCATTACAGTACAAAATGCATACAGCCGTCTTATAAGTGAGGGATATATTTATTCAGAAGAAAAAAAAGGTTTTTTTGTTATGAATCTTCTTCCGTTAAAGCCTCGCGAGGTTACATTAAAAGAAAGCTCTAATACTCTTCATGAAAAAAGAAAAACTGAATATTTTGCAGATTTTAAAAGTAATGCAGTTAGCTATGAAAAGTTTCCGTTTAATCAGTGGTCCAGGGTAATGAGGTCTGTTTTAAGTTCTAGAAATGAACAGCTTTTAATGAGGTCTGATTGTAAAGGTGTTTTTGAGCTTAGAAAAGCAATTTCCTCTTACATAAGAGAGTTCAGGGGAATGAATGTTTTACCAGAACAGATTGTAATTGGAAGCGGTACGGAAAATCTTTATGCGCTTTTAGTTGAGCTTTTAGGACAAAATCGTCTTTATGCCGTAGAAAATCCTGGATATAAAAAAATATATTCTCTTTTAGAACTTAATGGAGCTTCCTGCATTCCTGTTTCAATAGATGAACACGGAATAAATGTTTCCCGATTAGAAAAGAGTAATGCAAATGTCGTTCATGTTTCTCCAAACCATCACTTTCCGACAGGTATAGTTATGCCTGTAAAAAAAAGACAGGAACTTTTAAGCTGGGCTAGTGCTAAAGAAAAATGCAGAAAAAATGTAAGCCGGTACATCATAGAAGATGATTTTGACAGTGAGTTTAGGTTTAACGGTAAGCCTTTGGAAACTCTTTTCAGTATGGATGTAAATGATAGCGTAATTTATGTCAATACGTTTTCCAAGACACTTTCACCATCTTTTAGAATTGGTTTTATGGTTTTACCTCCAAAGCTTATGAATGAATTTGAAAAGAAATTTAGTTTTTATTCTTGTTCCGTTAGCATTTTTGAACAATACACTTTAGCACGTTTTATTTACCAAGGTTATTATAGCTCTCACATTATACGTATGCGTAACTGGTATAGGAATTTAAGAAATGCTTTTATAGGAGAGCTTTACAAAAGCAAAATAAAGGAGTGCTGTTCTGTTTTTGAAGAAGATGCAGGACTCCACTTTTTATTAACATGCAGGGAGACAAAAAAAAGAAATGCTTTGGAAATTAAACAGGAGCTTTTAGAAAATCAGAATATAAATATTTCTCTTTTATCTGAATATTTTTATGGAAAAGTTCCTGAAAAATTCCTAAGCACGTTTGTAGTAAATTATAGCGGCATAAAGAAAGAGCGCATAACAGAAATTGTTAACCGACTGGAAAACGTGTTTGTCTGATTAAAGCTTGAGTCTTTTTTATACTGATTTTCCTTTAGAAAATTTTTTCATAACAATAAAGTAATACGCCCAGAAAGCTAAGCTGGTTGCGCACCATGTTAAAGGATAACAGGTAAGAACCATGTTCAGTGTATTATGTCTTGGAACTGCCGTAAAAATCCAAACAATTCTTAAAAGACAGACCCCAAAAACCGTTATGAGCATGGGTACAAAGCTTTTTCCTGTTCCGCGTACCGTACCGCTTAAGATTTCTATTGAAATATAGCTTATCCACCATGGAACCATAAAATGCAATATGTTCATGCCGATGAGTATTACTTCCTGATCTTTTGTAAACAGCCTGTAAAAATATTTTCCAAAGAGCCAAAAGAAAGCCGTGTACAGTATAGTTGTTCCTGCTGTCATGTCTAAGGTTTGCCACATTCCTTTTTTTACTCTGTCCAGCCGGTCAGCTCCAAAGTTCTGTCCGGAGAATGTTGTTACGGCTATTCCAAAAGCGTTTACTGTCATCCAGAAGACTGCATCTATTTTTCCAAATGCAGCCCATGCGGCTACTGTTTCAGTCCCGAGAATGTTAAAATTTGTTTGTATGATCAGGTTGCTTATTGTGTAGAGTGATGACTGAACTCCTGCAGGAAAACCTATTCGCAAAGTCTGCTTTAAAATGTGAGGCGTGAAGCGTAATTCCTTTATTGAAAATTTATATACATCTTTTGTTTTTGTAAGAAGCACCATAACTATTACGGCACTTTCTATCTGGCATAAGGCTGTTGCAAAAGCTACTCCTAGAACTCCCATTTTAAATATAACTACAAAAATAAGGTCTAAAGCTATGTTTGTTATGTAGCCAATTACTAAGATTATAAAAGGTGTCTTTGAGTTTCCTACAGCACGCAAGATACCGCTTCCCATGTTGTAGACGAACATCGGAACTGTTCCGCAAAAATATACGGTAAGGTAAAGACGGGAAAGTGGAATTATTTCTTCCGGAGTATGCGTTATGTAAAGCATGGGAGAGGTGCAGAGTATTCCTAAAGCTGTTACGATTATGCCCCCGGCAATGCAAAGAGCCATGGCTGTGTGTACAGACTGGCTGATGGCTCTTTTATTTTGATTTCCATAAAACTGTGAAATTAAAACTCCTGCTCCACTGGAAAGTCCTATAAAAAAGCCTATAAGTAAGTTTACATATACGGCGGTGGTTCCTCCAACTGCTGCAAGCGCTTTAGTGCCTACAAACTGACCGACAACAAACGCATCTACCGTATTATATAATTGCTGAAAGAGCGTTCCTAAGAGGATGGGAAAGAAAAAAGAAAGTAAAGACTTCCATATAGTACCATTTATTATATCGTGAGAGGCTTTCTTATGTGAATCTGTAGTCTTTAGAATTATCGTAGACTTCATAAATTTAAGAATATCATTCTGAGTATAAAATAACAACATATTAATTGCATTGAAATTGACTGTTTATTATATTTAAAGCATGACTAGTGTATCTAAACTTTTAAATGGTCTTGAAGCTAAGTACAAGGTTTATTCTCTTTTAAGCCCTCTAACTATGGCAGGCGAAGTTGTAATGGAAACTGCAATTCCGTTTTTAATGGCAAAGATAATTGATGTTGGAATTGCAAATAGGGATCTGTCTTACGTGCTTAAAATTGGCGGGCTTATGGTTATAATGGCTGTTGTTTCTCTTGCATGCGGTGGCTTCGGCGGCCGTTTTGCCGCAGTGGCAGCCTTAGGCTTTTCCCGTAATGTGCGCCGTAATCTTTTTAAGAAAGTGCAAGATTTTTCTTTCAGTAATGTAGACAAATTTTCTTCGTCTTCGCTGGTAACACGTTTAACAACAGATGTTACAAATATTCAGAATACCTATCAGATGATAATACGCATGTGCATACGTGCTCCGTTCATGCTTATTGCGGGAACCATTATGGCGTGCCTTATAAACTTTCGTCTTTCTACAGTGTTTTTTATAGCAATACCAATACTGGTCGTTGTTTTGGTTTTTATAGGTGTAACGTCTTTTCCCCGTTTTAGAGCCATGCTTGATAAGTATGATAGCATGAATAACACTGTACAGGAAAATTTAAATGCGATTCGCGTTGTAAAAAGCTTTGTACGCACTGATTTTGAAAATAAAAAGTTTACCGATGCCGCGGAAGCTGTAAAAAATGCACAGGTAAAGGCTGAACGCATAGTTATTTTAGCACTTCCTTTTATGATGCTTGCAATTTATGCCTGTATTATAGCAGCCCTTTGGTTTGGCGGTAATATGATTGTTGCCGGCAGCATGCAGACAGGAGAGCTTATAAGCTTTATTACTTACATAACGCAGATTTTGATGTCTTTAATGATGCTTTCCATGGTGTTTATAACTTTGGTTTTATCCAGAGCCAGCATTGCACGCATTGTAGAGGTCTTAGACGAAGAGCCGGAAATAAAGAATCCGGAAGACAAGACTCTGGCATTGGAAAATGGAGATAAAATTTCTTCTGTCATTAAGAAAGTTCCTAATGGCTCCATTGATTTTAAGAACGTAAGCTTCAGCTATCACAGGGATAGAAATAACTGTGTGCTGAATGACATTAACCTGCATATAGAAAGCGGTCAGATGATTGGCATTATTGGCGGAACCGGTTCTTCCAAGACAACTTTGGTTTCCCTTATTCCGCGCCTGTATGATGTTTTGTATGGAACTGTAAGTGTCGGTGGAATTGATGTTAAAAAATATGATTTAAAAACTTTGCGAGATTCTGTTGCTGTAGTCTTACAGAAGAATGTCCTCTTTAGTGGAACCATAAAAGAAAATCTTAAGTGGGGAAATGAGGATGCCTCTGATGAAGAAATTAGGGAAGCCTGTAAAATGGCGGATGCAGCAGAATTTGTAGAAGGCTTTCCTGACGGGTATGAAACAGATTTGGGGCAGGGCGGTGTAAACCTTTCCGGCGGACAAAAGCAGCGTCTCTGCATTGCCCGTGCTATTTTAAAAAATCCGAAGGTTTTGATTTTAGACGATAGTACCAGTGCCGTAGATACAGCTACAGACGCCAGAATCCGTAGTGCCTTACGTAATACCTTGCCCGATACGACAAAAATTATAATTGCACAGCGTATTTCTTCTGTAAAGGATGCAGATAAGATTTTTGTGCTTGATAACGGATATATAAATGGCAGTGGAACTCACGAGGAGCTTTTAGCCGAAAATAAAATTTATCGCGAAGTGTATAATTCGCAGATGAGCGAAAGTTAAAAAAATTACCTTCTTGTATTTTTTTAACCCGGGTTTCTGCGTTGCGAAAACCCGCCATGAAAACGCTAAACAAACAACACACGTCCGTGTGCTTTTAATGGGAGAGTAAATATGCCGCCAGTAAAGATGAAGGGAACTCAGAAACCTAAGAATACAAAAAAAACAATTTCCCGGCTTGTAAAATATATTGGAGAATACAAAATACATCTGCTTTTTGTGTTTTTTGCCGTAATAATTTCTGCGGGGGCAAGTGTTGCAGGCGACTATCTTGTAAAACCTGCAATAAATGATTACATAATTCCTCTTTTTAACTGTGCTTCCAATGGCGAAACTTTAACATTTTTGGATTTTATTCCATTTTTACGCCTGGTTTTAATAATGGCAGTGGTATTCGCCCTTGGTGCTTTTGCTTCATGGGTTAATTCTCGCCTTATGCTGCATGTCTCAACGCGTACTCTTTACCGTATACGAACGGACTTATTTTATGCCATGGAAAAGCTTCCCCTCCGTTCGTTTGACAGCCGCACACACGGAGAGCTTATGTCTCTTTTTACAAATGATACAGACACTCTTCGCGATATGCTTAGTCAGACTGTGCCTCAGCTTTTTTCCAGCGTAATAAGCGTTACTGCAGTTTTTGTGATGATGCTTGTCGTAAGTCCTCTTTTGACTTTTGTCGTTTTAGTAACAATTTTCTTTATGATGCTTCTGGCAGGCTTTGTCGGTAAGAAAAGTGCCAGTTCCTTTAGAGCCCAGCAGGCTGCCATCGGTAAAGTAAATGGCTATGTAGAAGAAATGATTACAGGACAAAAGGTTGTAAAGGTTTTTAATCACGAAGAAAAATCAATAGAAGCCTTTAATGAACTTAATGATAAGCTTTGCGAGGCGGGAACAAGGGCAAATACCTTTGCAAATATTTTAATGCCCATAATGGGAAACTTAAGTCACGTGCAGTATGCGGTTGTTGCCATAGCTGGAGCCATGCGTGTAATCAGCGGCCACATGGATTTGGGAAGCATTGCAGCATTCTTGCAGTATACAAGAAGCTTCAGCCGCCCAATTACAATGATGAGTCAGCAGGTAAACAGCGTGTTAAATGCCTTGGCCGGTGCAGAGCGTATTTTTAGCGTAATAGATGAAAAGGCAGAAGATGATGACGGAAAAGTTACTTTAGTAAATGCAAGCGAAACTTTAGCCTCTTCCAGCAGTGACGGAAAGAGCCATCTTGTTCAGGCTTATGCTTCTACTGGCGAATGGGCGTGGAGGGTTCCAAATGATGTAAAAGTGGAAAGTGATTTGTCATCAGGTAACAAAGAATCCGCTAAATCTTTTGCAGACAGTGAAGACTGCCACCTGGTAAAGCTTTGCGGAGACGTAAAGTTTAGCGACGTAAGTTTCAGCTATGTTCCGGAAAAAGAAGTTTTGCATCATGTAAATCTACATGCACGTCCGGGGCAGAAAATTGCTTTGGTTGGTTCAACAGGAAGCGGAAAAACAACAATCACAAATCTTTTAACACGTTTTTACGACATAGAAGACACTAAGGGCTCCATTACGTATGACGGAATAAAATTAAAGGATATTTCTAAGGATTCTTTACGTAAATCGCTTGGAATGGTTTTACAGGATACCCATCTTTTTACCGGTACGATACGGGATAATATAAAATATGGAAACTTAGAAGCAAGTGAAGCTCAAATTTTAGATGCCGCTCGTTTGGCAAATGCAGATCAGTTTATCAGGCACTTAGAAAACGGTTATGACACGATTATTACAGGTGATGGCGGAAACCTAAGCCAGGGGCAAAGACAGCTTTTAGCTATTGCCCGTGCTGCAGTTTGTGATCCTCCTGTTTTAATTTTAGACGAAGCTACAAGTTCCATAGATACAAGAACGGAAGCCCTAATAGAAAAGGGAATGGATAGCCTTATGAGGGGACGCACTGTTTTTGTAATTGCACACCGCCTTTCAACAGTGCGAAACGCTGACGAAATTATTGTTTTAGAAAAAGGCACAATAATAGAGCGAGGTACTCATGAAGAGCTTTTAGCACTAGGCGGACGCTACTACCAGCTATACACAGGTGGCATGGAACTAGACTGATTCTGCTTTGTCTTTAAGGCCGGCATTTGTAAATTTTTACAGCCTATGCTATAATAAGCTTTATGAGTACACATATAAATGCACAAGAAGATGCTATTGCAGAATCTGTTTTACTTCCAGGAGACCCTTTAAGGGCTCGTTTTATTGCAGAAACTTTTTTAAAAGATGCCGTCTGTTACAATCAGGTTCGCGGTATGTACGGCTATACTGGTACCTATAAGGGGAAGCGTGTTAGCGTACAGGGAACAGGTATGGGGCAACCATCTTTGTCTATTTACGTAAATGAACTTTTTAGATTTTATAATGTTCAGAAAGCCATCCGTGTCGGTACTTGTGGAGCCGTCAGAGAAGATACTGCTTTGCGCGATGTTATTTTAGCAGAGGGAGCCTGCAGTGACAGTGCGTTAAATACACAGCGCTTTAACGGTATGCACTTTGCGCCGATTGCCGACTTTGGCTTACTGCATACGGCTTATCAGAAAGCCTCCGAAATGTCTTTAAATACAAAGGTCGGACTTTGTGTTTCTAGCGACAATTTTTATGATGACAACGAAAACTGGAAGCTTTGGGCAGAATACGGTGCCCTGGGTATAGAGATGGAGGCCAGTGAACTTTATACTCTTGCGGCTAAGTATAACCGCAAGGCTCTTGCCATACTTACTGTAAGTGATCATATTCTTTTAGGTGGCCAGACAACTGCAGAAGAAAGACAGACAAGCTTTACAAAAATGATAGAGCTTGCCTTAGAAACGGTAACCGCAGAATGAAAAAATACGTTAAGGCATTAGGCTTCCTTGTTATATGCTTTAATTTTGTTTTTCCGTTTAAGATTTTTGCTGACTCTACTCAAAGCTTACCGTCCGTTTTAAAAATTGACTGTAAGATTTCCTTAGAGTCATCATATCTTAAACTGAATTATGATGGAAATAAAATAAATGATTCTTTTGACGCTGTAAGCGGAGCCTCTCTTTGTTCCAGTACGCGTATATTAAATAGTTTTGTTTCAGACAGTTCCAGCAATGTAGTTTTGCCAAAAAGCTTTGTATCCTTGCTTTTGTTTGCAGTTTCCAAACCTGAGGCAGTTAAAAAAGATTCTCTTTTACTGGCAGAAGAAAATGGACTTTTAAAAGTTAGTTTTGTGCATAGGAACGTACAATATGTACTTTATGCTGATGAGTCCGGTGTTTTAGATTTAACAGAAAGGCAGAATGTTGCAGGGCTTCCCTCTGTTCAGACTGATGAAAAAAATATGGATGAAGAGCCGGGTAAAAAGTCTGTTGAGGCAGATGGTGCCTTTTTTAAGGAGAAAGAACCAGTGGCTCAGGAAAAGCAGGCTGAGGTTTTGACAAAAGAAGATTCAAAAGACGGCGCTCCTTTTAAAGCGGAATATAAAACTTACAAAGGAAAAATGAAACTTAAGCAGAATAAAGGTGTCATTTATATAAAGGGTACTCTAAAATTAGAATAAAATGACTTTTTTTATAAAAAAAAGTGAATATAAACCAAATTATTGGCATAACAAATGCTTTATGTTATAATCAAAAATGACTTCTAAAAAATTTAAGGGGGAAAATTAAAATATGAAGCCAGCATTATTAGTTCTTGCAGCTGGAATGGGAAGCCGTTATGGCGGAGTTAAGCAGATTGACGCAGTTGGAAAACATGATGAATGTCTTTTAGATTTTGCTACCTATGATGCAAAACTTAGTGGTTTTGGAAAAGTTATTTATATTATTAGAAAAGATATAGAAAAAGATTTTAGGACCCGTCTTTTTGACCGCGTTGCAAAAAACTTTGATGCGGAATATGTTTTTCAGACTCCAGAAGCTCTTTTATCTTTGGAAGAACAGAAAAAAGCTGCTAGCCGCACAAAGCCCTGGGGAACAATTCATGCTGTAATGTGCGCAGAAAAAAGCCTCAATACACCTTTTGCCGTTATAAATAGCGATGACTACTACGGAAGAGACGCTTTTAATACATTAGGTTCCTATTTGGACTCTCTGGACGCTTATTCTCCGGAACACGCCATGGTAGGTTATGTTTTAGGAAACACGATGAGTAAAAGTGGCTCTGTAAGTCGCGGTGTATGTACTGTAAAGGACGGATATTTAGATTCAATTACAGAGAATACAAAAATCAGCTATAAGGGCGACGGTATTGTCAGCGAAATAGACGGAAAAGACGTGCCCATGACAGGTAATGAATGGGTCAGTATGAATCTTTTTGCCTTCAGCCTGAAAGCTTTTGAAGGTTTTCATGAGTATTGGGAAAACTTTAAAAAGACTTCTCTTGATAATCCTAAGGCGGAAGCCCTCCTGCCTGTTGCAGCAAGTGATATTGTAAAAGCCGGAGAAGGAAGCATAAAATTTTTTACTTCAAAAGAAAAATGGTTTGGAATGACATATCCGGAAGATAGGGTAATAGTAAAATCAGAAATTGCTCAGAAAATTGATTCCGGCTATTACCCAGAGAAACTTTGGGAAAATTAAGGAGGAAATTATGAATAAATTTTCTCCTATAGAAATAAAAAAGGTTTGGGGAAAAGAGACATGGCTTTCTTCTACCCATCCAAATGGTTTCCAGAAAGATTTTGCTTCTTTTTTGGGAGGCGAATATCCTCTTTTAGTAAAGATTATAGAAGCCGAAGACTCCCTTGCGGTACAGGTTCATCCAGATGATGAAAAGGCTGAGCTTTATGAACATTCTCTTGGCGGAACAAAGTGTTGGTATGTGCTGGAGGCTAAGCCAAATTCAAAAATTGTTTACGGCTTAAACGGGGTTTACACTCCAAGTGAACTTCGTCATTCTGTAGAATCAAAAAAATTAGAAGACTGCCTTCGTTACGTAGATGTAAAAGCCGGCGACTTTATTTTTCTTCCTTCTGGCACCGTACATTCCTTTGCGGGTGGAATGAAGCTTTTAGAAATACGTGAATCCAGCGATGTAGCTTACCGGCTGTTTGATTTTGAAAGAGGAAGGGACTGTTACGTAGAAAGGGCCATCAGCTGCATAAAAAGCGACAGGGTTCGCAATGTAACAAAGGCTCCCGGAGCTTTTTCCTGTCCATACTTTACGATTGAAGACATAGGTGTAGAAGGTGAGTACAGCGGAGTTTTTGATAAAGCTCCCGGTAAAAAGCTTCCATGTGATCATAATCTTATCTATGTTGTGGAGGGAAGCGGCACAATGAATGGAATAAAGGTAAATGAGGGGGAACTTTATGTTGCCACTCCTGGCGAAACACTTGAAGCTATAGGCGACATGCACCTTTTAAAGATAATTCCAACCGGACCAAAACACCGTTAAAAAGACCTCTGTAAAAATTTGTCTTTTATGGCAGAATGTATTATATTTAATCCATGAAAGACAAAAAAACACAATCAGAATCTAAAGAACAAGAAAATACCCTGCCAATGATGGCAGAACTTCCAAATAAGCTGCATATTATTCCTCTTGGCGGTCGTCCAATCTTTCCCGGCATATTTACGCCGCTTATGATAAATAACAATGAGGACTCCAAGGCTATAGAAGAAGCATATTCAACAGATGGCTATATAGGTATTGTCATGCTGAAGGCTGACGATGAGAAGCCGACTCTTTTAGACCTTTATAGCGTAGGAACAGTTGCAAGAATCATAAAGAAGATAAATCTTCCTGACGGCGGAGTAAATGTATTTGTCTCTACAATACAGCGTTTTAAAATTCGTAAAATTCTTAGTACATCAAATCCCATGGTTGCAGCCGTCGAATACCTTGAGGATCAGGAAGACGACACTTTTGAAGTAAAGGCTTACACTCGTGCCATTGTCAGCGAGATGAAGGAGATAAGCGAAAATAATCCTATGTTCAGCGAAGAAATGCGCCTTAACATGGTAAACATAGACCATCCGGGTAAGATTGCGGATTTTATAGCTTCAATCCTGAACATAGACAGGGAAGAACAGCAAAAGGTTTTAGAAACCTTAAACGTACGTAAGCGTATGGAGCTTGTCTTAGGATACATAAAAAAGGAACAGGAAATTTATCGTGTCCAGAAAAAAATTCAAAATGAGCTGAACGAAAAAGTCGAAAAAAATCAGCGTGATTACTTTTTACGCGAAGAAATGAAGGCCATTCAAGAAGAACTTGGAATTGCCGGAGACTCAAAGACAAGTGACTACCAGAAGTTTTCTGCAAAAATAAAAAGCTTTAATTTTACCGGTGAAGTAAAAGAAACTGTAGAAGACGAGCTTGCAAAGTTTCAGCTCTTAGACCCCCACGACCCAGAATACAATCAGAGTCGTAACTACTTAGATACAGTCTGTTCCCTTCCATGGAATGTTCAGCCTTCAGAGCATTACAACATAGAAGAAGCAGCCTCTGTTTTAGAAAAAGACCACTACGGTTTAGATGATGTAAAAAAACGCATCTTAGAGTATCTTTCCGTGCGCCGTTTTAAGGGGGACGGAAAGGGTAGCGTATTAATCTTAGTTGGTCCTCCCGGTGTTGGTAAAACAAGTGTCGGCCGTTCCATAGCAAATGCAATGCATAAGCCGTTTTACAGGTTTAGCGTAGGCGGTGAACATGACGAAGCTAAAATAAAAGGTTTCAGGCGTACTTATATTGGGGCTGTTCCGGGGCAGATAATTACAGGCTTAAAGATTACCAAAAGCTCTTCACCAGTCTTTATGATTGATGAAGTAGACAAGATGAATGCAAGTGCTCAAGGAGATCCTAGTGCAGCTTTACTGGAAGTTCTGGACCCGGAGCAAAATGTAAACTTTAGAGATACATATTTAGACTTACCTTTTGACGTAAGCAATGTGTTCTTTATTCTTACAGCCAATACTTTAGATACTATTCCGCGTCCTCTTTTAGACAGGGCCGAGATTATAGAAATCTCAGGTTACATAGACCAGGAAAAAATAGAAATTGCAAAGAAGTATCTTATTCCAAAGAATCTTGTAAAAAACGGGTTTAAAAAGAGTCAGGTTAAGTATACAAAAAATGCACTTTCTCTTATTGCAACAGAATACGCCAGGGAAGCCGGAGTGCGCAATTTTGAAAAATGCATAGATAAAATCAACCGAAAGCTTGTTTATGAAAATCTTACGGAATTTGAAAGAAAAAATCCTCCTTCAAAATTTCCAGAGCTTGGAAAGTGCCCTCCTAAAGAAAAAACAGAGGCTTACAACAAATGGCAGGCTGAACAAGACAAAAGGCAGGTTGCATTTGACAAGGAAAACGAAAAGTTAGATGCCTTTATTTCAAAGAAAAAATTTGAAATAGATGTTCCTGAAGTTAGAAAATATCTTGGTAAAGCCGTGTTTGACGAAAGCCAGATAAAAAAAGCCAATGTACCGGGAACCGCTATAGGTCTTGCCTGGACAAGCATGGGCGGAGACACACTTTTACTGGAAAGCATAAGTTTTGCTTCCAGCAAGGGAGGCTTGCAGCTTACTGGTCAAATGGGCGACGTAATGAAAGAAAGTGCTCAGATTGCAATGAACTGGGCCAAACAGTATGCAATAGAAAAGGGATATAAAGATTCTGAGTGGTTTGAAAAAAACACAGTTCACCTTCATATTCCTGAGGGAGCAACTCCTAAAGATGGTCCAAGTGCGGGCATTACAATGGCAACAACTTTTGTATCTTTGTTTAGAAATAAAAAAATAAAGCAGAATCTTGCCATGACAGGAGAGTTAAGTCTTACGGGGCAGGTTTTACCGATTGGCGGTTTAAGAGAAAAAACTGTTGCTGCAAAACGCAATAAAATTAAAACAATTCTTATACCTCAGGCAAATGTGCGCGACTTAGACGAAATACCTAGTCATGTAAAGGACGGAATAAAATTCATACCCGTAAGTAATGTTCTTGAAGTTATGGAAAATGTCTTTTAGATTTTTTTTCTAGAACTTTTTGTACCTTTCTCTTTACGTTAGACAATATGTAGTGCCATCAGGTTTGCAGAATCGAGGGTTCGGTCGTAAACTTGGAATAGAAAACAACAAGCATGACCTACCTCATGCAAAAAGGAGCACTACAATGAACAATGTAACAGAGAACACAAAAATAATCTATGTCGGAATTGACGTGCACAAGGACACAAATTCTTTCT
>CALFIX010000003.1 GCA_937877515.1 uncultured Treponema sp. | reverse complement strand
CTGTAGCCGGGTCTGCACTTTCCTGTCCAACATGTAACTGTAGTGTTTCAAATTTATAATTTGCCATAATCGTAATCTCCTTAAAAAAATTTGTTTCCCATAACACGGGGTTTTTAGGGGGTAAAGAGCACGAATGTGCGAAGTTTCAGGATGACTTTCCCCCTACTGACTAAAGAACTTTTAGCCTAATTAAGACAACAAGAGGGGCACATTAATCCGTTACGAAAATTTTCACGAACAAGTTTTTCAAAGTAGAATTTCATTTTATGCCTCCTGTTTATCTTTATTCCTACTAAATTACTAGGTATAATATATATTTAATTACCTACTGTGTCAATAGGTTTTTATAAAAAAAGTTATAATCTTTTGCCCATTGAAAAAATAGGTAAAATACTATAAATTCTATCTCTATGACTTATACACAATTACCGCTCCCGGAACCTGGCAGTACAGTTATAGTCGGAATGTCTGGCGGCGTAGATTCTACATTAACAGCTCTTTTACTTAAAGAACGCGGCTGCCGCGTAATAGGAGCTACAATGTCCTTATGGGATGGTCACATTGAAGCAGTAGAAGCAGAAAAAGCTTTTCACGAAGCCTGCTATGGACCTGATGAAGGAGAAAACATAGAAGAATGCCAGAAATTCTGTTCGGAACATAACATAGAGTATCACGTCATAGATGTAAGTTCTGACTACAATAGAGAAGTTTTAGACTACTTTACATCAGAATACAGAGCAGGAAAAACTCCTAACCCCTGCATAAGATGTAATCGATTCATAAAATTCGGTGCATTACTGGCCGGTATAAAAAAGCTGAACATAGACTTTGACTACTTTTGTACGGGTCATTACGCTTCCATAGTTCGCCCTGACGAAGGAATATGGGGAACAGACAAAAAGCCCTGCATGATTTCCAGTGCAACAGACAAGTCAAAGGACCAGACATATTTTTTGTGTAAGATTCCGTCAGAAATTTTAGAAAAAGTAAGATTTCCTCTGTCTAACATAACAAAAGCAGAAGTTTTTGACCTTGCACGAAAAGCAAACTTAGAAGCTGCCAATCGCAAAGAAAGCCAGGATTTTATAGACATAAAATACATAGATGCACTCTTTGGCGACAAACCGTCTGTTCCAGGCAACTTTGTAAACACAGAAGGAAAAGTTATTGGACGCCACAACGGTATAGAACATTACACCATAGGACAGCGCAGAGGTCTTGGCGTTTCTGGACCCGTGCCATACTATGTAAAAAAAATAGACGCAGAGAAAAACGAAATTGTACTTGCAGAAAAGTCAGAACTTAATTCTTTAAGTCTTATTGCAGATGATTTTGTATGGCCTGGAGAAGTTGAACCACCGGAAGCTTTTGAAGCATCTGCAAAAATACGTCTTAGAAGTAAAACTGCTTTTGGAAAGGTAGAAAGATACGTTCCAGCAGAAGATGACAAGACAGAATACAAGGGTCAGGCCTGGCGAGTTACTTTTGACGAAGAACAGTACGCAATAACACCTGGACAGTCGCTTGTTCTTTATAAAGATAATGTAATTATCGGTTCAGGAACCATTGTCCGCTCTATTTAAAATAAAAGGAGAAAATAAATATGATAGTTTCTACAAGAGGCCGTTATGCTTTACGCGTTTTAGTAGACATTGCAGAACATTCTGATGAAGAACGCATTCCTCTAAAGGAAGTTGCAGAAAGACAAGGAATCTCTCAAAAATATATTGAATCCATTATGACATTACTTTCTAAAAATGGCTTTGTAGATGCAGTACACGGAAAAGGCGGCGGGTACAAGTTAAACCGTTCACCAGACAAATATAAAGTAGGCGACATTCTTCGCCTTACGGAAGGTACTCTGGCTCCTGTTGCATGCCTGGAAAAAGATGCAAAAAAATGCCCTCGCGAAAAAGTCTGCCGCACCATAAAAATGTGGTCTAAGCTGGACACTCTTATTGAGGGCTACTTAGATAGCGTAACTCTAGCAGACCTAATGAAATAAGACTCCGCCATATTCAAGGTATAAGATTTCGTAAAAAATAATAATCCACAAATCCTGATAAATATCAAAAATAACTGTTGCAAATCAAATTACTTAGTGGTAAACTTGTTCCATAAACACATTCCAACAATAGAGGTCAAGCGAGGTCACTATGAAAAACACAGTCATTGTAGACGTTAAAGACAAAAAACAGGAAATAAGCCGCCACATTTACGGACATTTTTCTGAGCACTTAGGTCGCTGTATTTACGGCGGTTTCTGGGTAGGAAAAGATTCTCCCATTCCAAACATTCACGGCTACAACAAAGCTGTAGTTGAAGCATTTAAGGAATTAGACATTCCAAACCTTCGCTGGCCGGGCGGATGCTTTGCAGATGAGTATCACTGGAAAGACGGCATTGGTCCAAAAGAAAACCGAAAGCGCATGGTAAACACAAACTGGGGTGGCGTTGTAGAAGACAACTCTTTCGGTACCCACGAGTTTATGGGGCTTTGTGACGAGCTTGGCTGCGAGCCTTACATCTGTGGAAACGTAGGAAGCGGCACACCTCAGGAAATGGACGAATGGATTGAATACATGACATTTAGCGGAGAAAGCCCAATGGCAAACCTTCGCCGTGCAAACGGACGTGACGAGCCATGGAAGCTCAATTACTTTGGCATCGGTAACGAAAACTGGGGTTGCGGCGGAAACATGAGGCCTGAGTACTATGCAGATCTTTACCGCCGTTTCCAGACATTTGTAACACGCCACGGAAAATTCTTTAAGATTGCGGGCGGTGCAAACGTAGACGACTACCGCTGGACAGACATTGTCCTTCAGAACGCACACTGGCTTATGGACGGAATAAGCCTTCACTATTACACATACGAATACAACTGGGGTAACTTTAAGCCTGCCTACGGGTTCAGCAAGGAAGGCTGGTACCGCATAATGAAAAATGCTTACCGCATGGACGAGCTTATACGCCGCCACTCAGAGGTTATGGACAAGTATGACCCCGAAAAACGCATTGCACTTGTGGTTGACGAATGGGGTAACTGGTTTGCTCCTGAGCCAGGCACTAACCCGGGATTCCTTTATCAGCAGAACTCTGTATGTGATGCAGTTGTTGCAGGACTTCACTTAAATATCTTCAACAACAGAAGCGACCGCGTACGCATTGCAAACCTCGCTCAGGCAGTAAACGTTTTACAGGCTCCGGTTCTTACCGAAGGCGACAGGATTGTTAAGACACCTACATGGTACGTTTTGCATCAGTACAAGGACCACATGGGCGGAATGCTTTTAGGAAGCACAGTTGCAACAGAAAGCGCAGGTCTTTACGACAAGGGAATTACTGTTCCCGGAATGAACGTTTCTGCTTCTGTAAAAACAAAAGACGGAAAGGAAAAATTCCTCGTAACTTTAGCCAATGCAGATGCCGACAGCTCTAAGACAGTTGACGTAACGCTTGCAAACTTTGAAGGAAGCATAAAGAGTGCAAAGGCAACAATCGTTACAGGCGAAAAGATGGACACAATAAACACATTCACCAGGGACGATGCCGTAACAGAAAAAACACTTGCCGTAAAAGTTTTAGACAAAAACACTGTTCAGGTAGAACTTGCTTCTCACTCTGTTGCAGCAATCTGGGTAGAAGCATAGGACGGAACTTCCTCGTAAAGAGGGAATACATTGCAATAAACAGCAAAACTTAAAAAGCGGGTCCCAGCGACGAAAAAAGTAAAGGGCTTCCCCAATGGGTCCCACTTTTTAAGTTTTTTTATTTGCAACTCGTTACCCCGCTTTCCGCGGCTCCGCTTTTCGCTCGGTGCTTCGCACTGGCTTTGCCACCGCTCCAATCGGGCGTAGATGCACCGGGTTAAATTATTTTAGTTTTCCAAAAGGTCTTTTCAAATTTAAATGTTTCCAATAATTTTTTCCATCCAGATCATGCTGTACCAGCGGTCAAACTTTTTACCGCAATTTATAAACGTCCCCACCCTTTTAAATCCTAAGTGCTCATGAAACTTTTCACTGCTATGCGTTAAATACTCATCATCATGTTCCGTCGGAATTCCAATGCAGGCATACATATTCACAATCCCCATTTTTTTTAACTCCTTTTCCAGTGCCCCGTACAGGGCCTGCCCCAGCCCCATGCCGTGAAAACCTTCTTTTACATAAATCGAAAGCTCAACCGACCATTTGTAAGCATCCCGCTCTTTAAAAGCAGAAGCGTAGGCGTACCCAAAAATCTCACTGTTCATTTCTACGCATAAATACGGATAGTTTTTTGTTATGCCCTTAATTCTTCTCAAAAACTCTTTTCTTCCCGGAACTTCATATTCAAAGCTTATCGCCGTATTTTTTACGTAGGGAGAGTATATTTCTAAAAGTGCCTTTACGTCTTTTTTTGTTACATTCCGTATTTTTATGTCAGTCATTTTTCTCCCCGTCATTAAAAAAATCAGCCCTATTTTATTTTTACTTTAGGAACTCTTTTAATCCGCTTAGTTTCTTTTGCATTTCGCTTCTTCCAAGCTCATAAACCCGCTGAAGTTCATCAGGATTTTTTTCGTAGCCCATGTCTTCAAAGGTTTTAAGGGGAATTGATTCTGTCATTCCGCCTTCCATTACAAGACCTTTTTTCATATCAGTTCCTTTTTTGATAAATCTGATTATATAGTATTTCCCTGCTTTTCTACTACACCGTCTTTTAAAAGCACAATCTTATCTGCGTTTTCTACGGTGCGCATCCGGCGGGCAATATCTTTGCAGGACACATAATGCAGACAGTCGCACAGATAATTACAGATTTTGGTGTAGATTTTTGCGTGAGCTGCAGTCAATCCTCGTCACAGTTACTAAAGCGATGCACAAGGCCGCCACATTCCCCCCTTACCCCACCATTTACACGAACAACAATATGTTATACATTTAGTTAGCCTAGACTAACTAAAAAGGAGAAATCATATGGAATTAAAATTTGGAGATATACAGGAAACAGCACTTATTCCGCTTGCAATAAAGGCTAGCGAAACTTCCCGCCCAAACGCACGCATAAAAGACGAAAAGGCAAAGGAAATCATAGAAACTTTAGGCGTGGACGTAAGTAAATTCGATCCGTTTATGTCACACGAAGGCGTTGTTGCCCGAACAATTATGTATAAAAATGAATTAAACGCTCTTATCGCACAATACCCAGACGCAGTTTGCATTAATTTAGGCTGCGGTTTTGATGACAAATTTTCTCAGGTAGATAACGGAAAAATCACTTGGTTTGATGTAGACTTACCAGACCAGATAGAAGTACGAAGAAAAGTTTACCAGGACAGGGAACGCTGCACGATGCTGGCTGGCAGTGCCCTTGACGGTGAATGGACAAAACAGCTTCCTAAAAATGACATGAACATCGTTGTAATGGAAGGCGTTCTTGAATATTTTTCAAAAGAACAGGTAAAAACTTGCCTTAAAATGCTTTGCGACAGTTTTAGTCACGGTTATCTTCTTGCAGAATTGCATTCCCCATTCCTAGAAAAACACGGTAAACACCACGACGCCGTAAAAAACACAAACGCAACATTTGGCTGGGGCACCAACAGCGGAAAAGAATACCTTGAACTAGAAAGCCGCCTTACCTTTGTAAAAGAAACCAGCTACAACGAAGAAATGAAAAAATACTCCCTTCGCGGAAAGCTCTTTGCAATCATCGGAAAGAACATAAACAACAGGCTTGCGGTGTTTAAGTGGTAAATAAAAGAGTTTTACAAATATAATTCGGCTGTAGTACCAAAATATATGATGCTATTTTCAAAAATCCTGTTCAGTCAAATATTGAATGGCAGGATATTGAAAATCTTTTAAAGTCGCCAGGTGCTTCCATTTCAGGAGGAAACGACTTTCGCCATTATTTCATAGCCAGGTAGCAATTGCCGCAAAGAAAAGCAGCCCCAATTACCGCACTTCCGATTGCCCCAGGAAGCATAACGGCTGCAAGAAGAGGGGCATTAACTCCTTCTAAAACTTTACAAGCTTCTTCTAAAGTTGAAAGGCTTGACATTGTAAAATGCATGCCGTTAACGCCGTATTCGCCTAAGTCTCGCGGTCGGAGCGTAGCGTTCTGGGTGACAAAGTTCCTTATAACACTTCTTTAAGCTTTCCCTGTTTTTCTACTACGCCGTCTTTTAAGAGCACAACCTTGTCTGCGTTTTCTACGGTGCGCATTCGGTGGGCAATTATCATTACGGTTTTATTTTTTATAAGGCGGGAAATCGATTCCTGTATCAAGGTTTCGTTGTCTACATCAAGGCTTGCAGTTGCTTCGTCCAGAAGAATAATCGGTGCATCCTTTAAAAAGGCTCTTGCTATGCTTATTCGCTGGCGTTCGCCACCAGAAAGGTTTCTTCCGTTTTCACCAATTACGGTATTCCATTTTTCTGGAAGAGATTCTATAAATTCTGTGCAGTTAGCTAAGCGGGCTGCTTCCTTAACTTCCTGGTCAGTTGCGTATTTTTTTCCGATACGGATATTTTCCATAATAGTATTATTAAAAAGAGTTACATCCTGAAATACAATCGAGTATAGTGTTAAAAGCGTTTCAGGGTCTATTTTAGAAATATCCATTCCACCAACTTTTATAGTTCCACCATTTATGTCCCAAAAGCGTGAAGCAAGGCGCGCAACTGTTGTTTTTCCGCAGCCGCTAGGACCTACTAAAGCGGTAACTTCGCCCTGTTTTGCAGTAAAACTTACATTGCGTAAAAGAGTTTTTCCGTCCTCATAAGAAAAAGCCACATTAGAAAACTCAATGTCATATCCGTTATTAGAAAGCTGATTGAGCCCTGTCTGTTCCCTATAGCTTAAAATTTCGTCCATTCGTTTATATTGAATTGAAGTGCTCATAATTGCAGCTAGATTTTGAAGAGAAACCATAAGTGGGTCGTAAAGACGCGAAACCACTAAAAGATACATAAAAAATGTAAGGACATCCAGTTCACCTCTTGCAAGAAGAACGCTTCCCGTAAGGGATACAGTTCCGATTCCAATTTTTAAAACCATCTGGGCAGAAGTAACAAAACTTGAAGTAAATATTTCTAATTTAATTGTGTGCTTTTCTATTTTGTCTAAACGCTGCTTGAATGTTTCCATAAAAGAAGAAGTTGCATTGTAGGATTTTAAGTCACGTAATGTTTCTAAGCCTTCCTGAACTGTATTATGATTCTGAAGGCTATATTCCATCGATTTTTTTAAGAGAGTTTCTCCAAGCTTTTTAGAGCTCAAAACAATTATAAACGCAACAGGGAGCGGCCAAATTGCACTTAAAGTCATCTTCCAGTTAAAGAAGAAAAGACTTGCACAAACAATAGTTGTAGAAATTAAAGAGCCTACAAGTTCCGGAAGCCAGTGAGAAGACGCAGTTTCAATTCGAGCACAGTCGTTCATTATTGTGTTTGTAAGGTCTGTTAAATCTTTTTTAGCAAAGAATGAAAGAGGAAGTTTTCTTAGCTTTTCTGCAAGAGTCCGCCGTCTGATTCCGCTTTCTACATATGTTGTTAAGAATGTGGAATTGTACTGCCATCTTTGGGTTATAACAATTAAAACAAGAACAATAACGCTTGCTACAGCATAAAGCGGAATGTTTTTTACACTTAAAGAGCCACCTAAAAGTTCAGAAACCAACCTGTATAAAAGCCCAACGCTAAACATTAAACAGAGGTTAGCGCAGGTTACCGCAACAAACGCCTGTAACATTCCCTTTGCACCGTAGTCAGAAAGTGCGTATCTGTGCTTTAACTTTTCTTTTAATGACAAACTTTTCATTAGTTTACCCTCCATTCAGTGGCTTTGTTAAATTCTGCCCACATGTGCGAATATAGCCCGCCCTTTTCTACTAGAGTTTTGTGATTTCCTTCTTCAGCAATTTTTCCGTTAGAAAGAACAAAAATTTTATCTGCGTTTACAACCGTACTTAAGCGGTGAGCAATCATAATTACAGTTTTATTTTTTGCAAGGTTCTTGAATGAAGTTAAAACTTTTTCTTCGTTTTCTGGGTCACTAAAAGCGGTCGCCTCGTCTAAAATTAAAATCTTAGATTTTTTAAGAAAGGCACGTGCAATACAAAGCCTTTGTGCTTCACCACCACTAACATAAGTTCCTTTTGAGCCAATTACTGTTTCAAGTCCGTCTGGAAGCTTTTGTAAAATGTCTTCGCACTGTGCATCTTTTAAGGCCTGTAAAACTTCTTCTTTTGTAGCAGATGGATTTCCTAGTCGCACATTTTCCAAAATAGAAGTTTTTAAAAGGTTTGAATCCTGAAACACAAAAGAAACGGTTTCCATAAGTTTTTCTTCTTCAATATTTTTTACATCAACGCCGCCTATTTTTATGCTTCCGCCATTCACATCCCAAAAGCGTGCAATTAATTCACATAAAGTAGACTTACCCGAACCGCTTGGGCCAACCAGGGCAACAAAGCTTCTTTCCGGAATCTGTAAACTAATGCCGTCTATTGCGTTAGGTTTATCTTCTTCATACTTAAAGCTTACGTTTTCTATTTTAATAGAACCGTCTTTTGCTTCTTTACAAGTTACAGGTTTTGCAAGAGGTTTAAGACCCAAAATCCAGTTGATTCTATTTAGAGCCTCTTCTACAACCATTTGAGTTTCGCCTGCGTATGCAACTTTCATAAGAGTCACTGTTAGTAAAGGCGTGAGAATTATATAAAAGAGAATGTTCAAAATTAAACTAGAATCAAGTCCTTTAGAGCCAAGCCAGTATGAAGCAAAAATTATAAATAAAAAGATTGAATTAGTTGCCGTCATAAAGCCAATCATTGGAGGACACATACTTTTAGTGTAAGCAACTGTCCATTTTTCATAATCGTCAATTGACTTTTTAAATCTGTTAAATGAATTAACGCTCTGACCAAAGGTTTTTACAACAGGAATTCCGCGAACATATTCAACCGCTTCGTTACTCATGCTTTCAAGGGCAATCTGATACTGTTCCATATCCTTTTTCATTTTTTCTCCCATCATAGGACCCATTGATAAAAAGGCTATTACGGCAGGAATCAAGCATAAAAGTCCAATCTTCCAGTTAAAAAAGACCATCATAAAAATTAAGCCGATTGGCGTAATGTAAGAAACAGCCTTATCAGGAAGTGAATGTGCCAAAAAGCTTTCTGCTGCTCCTGTTGAATCAACCACGATTTTACGGATTTTTCCGCTTCCTTCTTTTTGAACAAGCCCTAAAGGAAGCGTCATAATGTGATTCATTACATGTATGGTAAGATTTGTTTTTATTCTGAATGCACTTAAATGCGAACACATTAAGGCTGCAATGTAGATTAAAATTGAAACAAGACTAGAAAGAACTGCATACCATCCGTAGACCTTTAGACCTTGCGCATTGCTAAAGTCACCGTTACATAAAAGCACTTCTTTTATAAGTCGCCAAATAAAATAAAACGGACATAAGGCTAGAACAGCACTTATGCTTGCCAATACCCATGATGAATATGTTAAAAAGCGGTGAGCGCCTGCATATTGCATCAATGTACTAATAACACTTTTTTTCTTTTCTTTCATAAGAAAAACTCCCTTAAAAAACTTTAACAAGCGGGTCCCAGCGACGGCAAAAATCAAGGTAACTCCCCTTAAGGAGTCCCCCCTTAATTTTTGCCTGCGTCCCACTCGTTAAAGTTTTTAATCATATTTTTAATAAGTTATCAAAATTAAATTCTGATAACCAATAAAAAAAGAGGCTTTTTTAGAGCCTCTTTAATATCCTATAATTTTTAGCCAGCCTGGCATAAACGAATCTACTGTAAGCTTAAAACACCGCATTGTTTCTTCTGTGGTGTAATCATGTAGAATTGGTTCTAGGCTTGCCGTGTAATACGCACTTATTAAAACGTGCAGTTCCTTTTTAGTTAGAACATTAATTTTTTTCCCCTCCTTTTTTAACGACATTAAAGAATTATATGTGTCGTCCACATCTTTATTTATTGCGTCATGAAAAAAGTTTTCATATTTTGTGCCTTGAGCCTTGTTGCAGATAAGCTTTATCTCTTCTCTGTATGGCAGAACTATTTCTTGTAAAATATTAAAACCGCTATCAAAATTTTGGTTAGAGGTATCAGGGCTTTTAGATACAGGGCTTGCAGTGTTTTTATGAAGTGCTTCTACATTTTTTTGAATATGACTTTTCCGCGCTTTTTTATAAGAATCAACAAAGGGGCTAACTATCTGACTAAATAAATCTTCTTTATCAACTGCATGCTTATACAAAGCCGCACTTGTAACGCCAGAAAGTTTTGCAATCGTGCGAATAGAAGTTTGAGAGTATCCATATTTTATAAATTGTTCTCGCGCAACCTTTAAAATCGTTTGGTGCGTAAAAGATTTATCTTTTGCCATAATGGTTATCAGTGATAACCATATTGATAAATAAAGTTAGTGTCAACTAACTTTATGATTATTCATTGCAAAAGTGCCATACGTTTCTTTACGCACTAGACACCTGCAATACATCCTGCATTTTTTACCCCCTAGTCCCTTTCGTTAAATCCTTTATAACCTCGCCAGCAATAATAAGACCTGCAACCGACGGAACAAAGGCTGTGCTGCCAGGGATAGTTTTTCGCACACTTGCGTCAGGGCGAGTTTCTGAAGGCACTGTTTCTTCTTTATAGGCATTATCAAGTGGCTCCAAGGCTTCTTCTGTAGAAAACACAACCTTTACGTCATTGATTTTTCGCTTTTTACATTCCTGCCTCATTACACGGGCTAAGGGACAGACGGAAGTTTCTGAAATATCTGCAACCTTAAACTGAGTCGGCTCAAGCTTGTTTCCAGCTCCCATACTGCAAATGATTTTAGTGCCTGCTTCCTTTGCCTGAAGAATTAAATTTATTTTGGCTGTAACCGTGTCCACCGCGTCTACAACATAGTCGTATTTTGAAAAATCAAATTGGTCGCGAGTTTCCGGGAGGTAAAAGCATTTATAAGCGTTTACTTCTTCATTTGGATTTATGTCTAAAATCCGCTCCTTCATAACATCAACCTTGTATTTTCCGATTGTCGAAT
>CALFIX010000002.1 GCA_937877515.1 uncultured Treponema sp. | reverse complement strand
CATTCTAACACAGGTCTTGAATTCAGAGTGTCCTATTTGTTTCTTGGAATTTACAGTGTGCTTTCCGTCCAAACAAAAACTTTCATTACATTGCATAAGACACTGTTTTCTACTATAATCCCCTTATGTATCGTCTTTATGTTGAGCGTAAACCTGGTTTTGAAAACGAGGCAAAACGCATTTATAGTGAAATCACAGGATTCTTGGGAATTCGCTCTGTTACGGGTATTCGTTACTTAAACCGCTACGATGTAGAAAATGTTAGTGAAGGCATTTTTAAGGCTAGTGCGAATCGTATTTTTTCTGAACCACAATCTGACAGCGTTGTATTTGAGACTCTGGAAATTCCACAAAATGTAACTTGCATTACATGGGAATATCTTCCGGGGCAGTATGACCAGAGGGCAGACAGTGCAGAACAGTGTCTTACCTTGCTTCGTGAAGGTTTAAAAGACAGTGTTGCTGTTGGAAAAGAACCTCCTCGTGTTCGCTGTGCAAAAATTGTTCTGCTTGAAGGCGAAGTTAGTGCAAGCGATGTAGAAAAAATTCAGCATTACCTTATTAACCCTGTAGACAGCCGCTTAACGGGTAGCGAAAAACCGGAAACTTTAGAGATGAAAGTTAGTGAGCCTGGCGACATTGCTACCGTTGAAGGTTTTACAACGCTTGATGCTGCAGGTCTTTCTGACTTACGCACAAGGTTAGGCCTTGCAATGGATGATGCAGACGTTAAGTGGATGCAGGATTACTTTGTTTCTAAGCACCGTGACCCGACCATTACAGAAATCCGTGTGTTAGACACTTACTGGAGCGACCACTGCCGCCACACAACATTTAATACAATTCTTAAAGACATAAAGATTGAAGACGGTCCTTATGCTTCTCTTTTCCGCTCATCTTATGAAAATTACACAAAGATGCGTACAGAACTTTATGCTAAGCGTAAAGATAAGCCTGTTACATTAATGGATATGGCTTGCATAGGTGCCAAGTATTTACGTAAGCACGGAAAGTTAGACGATCTTGAAGTAAGCGAAGAAAACAATGCCTGTTCAATTTACATTGATGTAAAGTATACAACAAAGGCAGACGGTACAAAACTTGCCCGCGGTAAAGAAGAAACAGAACGCTGGCTCTTAGAGTTTAAAAACGAAACACATAATCACCCTACAGAAATTGAACCTTTTGGTGGAGCGGCAACTTGTATTGGTGGAGCAATCCGCGACCCGTTAAGTGCCCGTAGCTGGGTTTATCAGGCACTTCGTGTAACAGGTGCTGCTGACCCGACTGTTCCTCTGGATAAGACTTTACCGGGAAAACTTCCTCAGATGAAGCTTACCCGTGAGGCGGCCCAGGGCTTTAGCTCTTATGGAAACCAGATTGGTTTAACTACAGGACAGGTTCAGGAGGTTTACCATCCGGGTTATGTTGCAAAGCGTATGGAATTGGGTGCAGTTATTGCAGCTGCTCCGGTTGATTTAGTTTTGCGTGAAAGACCAGAAGCTGGCGACGTTATTATTTTGCTTGGCGGTGGAACAGGTCGTGACGGAATTGGTGGAGCAACAGGATCTTCTAAAGTTCATACAGAAAAATCTGTTACAACCGCAGCTGCAGAAGTGCAGAAGGGTAATGCTGTAGAAGAGAGAAAAATACAGAGACTTTTCCGCAATAAAGATGTCTGTTTAATGATTCGCCGCTGTAATGACTTTGGTGCAGGTGGTGTTTCTGTTGCAGTAGGAGAACTTGCTCCAGGCTTAGACATAAACTTAGACGCAGTGCCTAAAAAGTATGAAGGTCTTGACGGAACAGAACTTGCAATTAGCGAAAGCCAGGAACGTATGGCAGTTGTTGTACGTAAAGAAAACGTAGAAAAGTTTATTGCTGCTGCAAATGCAGAAAACTTAAACGCAGTAGTTGTTGCAACCGTTACAGATACAGACCGCATGGTAATGAAGTGGCGTGGAAAAACTATTGTAGACATAGACAGAAGCTTTATAGATACGGCGGGAGCTCCTCACGAAGCGGTTGCACTTCTGGAAAGCCCTTCTTCTCCAGAAGACTCTCCTTTAGTAAAGCCTCTTCATAGTGTAGAAAAAGTTTTAGCGGCTTCTAGCGCTGAATCTAAAAACATAAAAGATGCATGGCTTACAAATATCTCTGATCTTGCATGCTGTTCTCAGAGAGGACTCGGAGAACGCTTTGACGGTTCAATTGGTGCTTCTTCTGTTTTAATGCCTTATGGCGGAAAAGATCAGTGTACACCAGAAGCCGGTATGGCAGCAAAAATTCCTGTTCTTTCTCCTCGCGAAACAAGCACTGTAAGCTTAATGACTTACGGCTTTGACCCGCGTATAAGCCAGTGGAGCGCATGGCATGGAAGCCAGGTTGCAGTTTTGTCTTCTCTTACAAAGATTACTTCTCTTGGTGGAAAAGCACAGACCAGCCGCTTAAGCTTTCAGGAATTCTTTGGTCGTGCAGTCAGTGAAAAAACTTGGGGATACCCTGCCGCCGCCTTACTTGGTGCATTAGATGCCCAGAAAGAAACAGGATGCGGAAGCATTGGCGGTAAAGACAGCATGAGCGGTACTTTTGAAAACTTAAACGTACCGCACACACTTGTAAGCTTTGCCGTTACTACAGAAGACGTAAAGAATGTAAGAAGCGGTTCATTTAAGAAAGCAGGAAGCTCCGTTTACCTTGTTACTGTTCCTTACGATAAAACCCTGGCACCTTCATTTGATGTGTTTAAGAAAAATGCTTCTGAGCTTTATAAGTTAAACTCTAAGGGAAAAATAAACGCAATGTACCCTGTGTCTTCCGGCGGTATTGCAGAGGCCGTAAGTAAGATGGCTTTGGGTAACAAGGTGGGCTTTGAGTTTACAAATATTCCGACGAGTGCAACAAAGGCTTCTTTAAGCTTAGGCGAAGATGCCTGCGTAGAAGATTTATTTACTCCACTTTACGGAAGCATTCTTGTAGAAACTGATGAGGCACTTGAAAAAAACAGAAAGTTCTGCAAGGGAACAGTTGTTTTAGTCGGTAAGACAATTGAACAGAAAAACATAACTGTTTACGGAGAAAAGATTGCCCTCTCAGAAATAGAGAATGCATGGGAAGAAAAGTTAAGCACGGTATTTCCTCCAGTAAGTGCAGTTTCTGAAGATAAGGCAAAAGAAGAATTACCTTCATGGGCATTAGATGAACACGAAAGTCTTTCCAGTACAAGAAGAAAGATTTCTGAAATTACATCAGCTCCACAAGTAAACATTGCTACATCTAAGGCAAAACCTCGCGTAATAATTCCTGTGTTCCCGGGAACAAACTGTGAGTACGATATGGCTCGTGCATTTAACTTGGCAGGGGCTAAAACAAAAATTTTAGTGTTAAAGAACCGCACTCAGGCAGATCTTGCAGAAAGCTTAGAGAACTTCCGCAAGGAGATTGATTCTTCTAACATCGTAGCATTTGCAGGCGGATTCTCCTGCGGAGACGAACCGGACGGAAGCGGTAAGTTTATTGCCAACGTAATTAAGACACCACGCATTGCAGACGGCATAATGGAGCTTTTAAAGAACCGCGATGGTCTGGTACTTGGAATTTGTAACGGTTTCCAGGCACTCATAAAGACGGGTCTTGTTCCGTACGGAGAAATTAAAGAGGCAAGTGAAGATTTACCGACACTTACCTTCAATACAATCGGCCGCCATATAAGTCGCGTTGTACGAACTCGTGTTGTAAGTGCAATAAGTCCTTGGGCACAGGATGAAACTGTTTTAACTCCTGCGTGTCACTTAATTCCTGTAAGTCATGGTGAAGGCCGCATAATTGTTTCAGAAAGCGAAGCAAAGCGTCTTTTTGAAAACGGACAAATCTTCAGCCAGTACGTGGTACATGAAGAAGACAGAGGTATTTTCCCTACAATGGTTGAACCACACAACCCTAACGGAAGTATGTATGCAATAGAAGGCATGACAAGTCCAGACGGAAGAGTTTTAGGAAAGATGGGACACAACGAGCGCACTGTCGGGCTTGACGAAAACGGTTCAAGCCAGGACCTCATTAAAAACATTGCAGGCTTCCCTGTGAACAGCCGTATTGAAAGTTCTTGTCAGAATATTTTCCGTGCCGGCGTAAGATACTTTAAGTAAGTGGAGAAAATTATGAAAGTAAAAAAAATTATCAGGACAGCATGTGTTGCTATTACTGCAATTGTAACTCTTGCTTTAACAGGCTGCAAAAAAGAGGTATGGCTTACAGATTTTGATGCAGCAAAAAAGCAGGCACAAAAGCAGGACAAAAATATTTTCCTCGTATTCTCTGGAGATGACTGGGATCAGACTAGCGAAGCTTTTAAAAAGTCTGTAACAGAAACAACAGAGTTTGTAGAAAAAATGTCTAAGGATTATGTTTTTGTGAATATTGATTTTTCGCAAACTGAATATGCTAAGACAGACATAGATGAAAGCGCCTCTAAAAAGCAAAAGAAAGAAGCAGAAAAAATAGTTGCTATGTATGAAAAAAAAGAAAATCTTGCAAAGGTTTATGCAATCCAGCAGTATCCTTCTTTGTACATAACAACTTATGAAGGTTATGTGCTTGCAAACGTTTCCAGTCTTTCCTCAGCATCTGGCGTGGAAGAATTTTTTGAAGGTCTAGAGGAATATAAAGAAAGCATTTCAGAAGCTTCTTATGCAATTCATTTAGTCCGCAGTTCTACAGGTTCTGAAAGAGCATCTGCAATTTCTGAACTGTATAATTCAACACCAAGTGAATTCCTGGGTCCTCTTGTAGATTTAGTTCGCGAAGTTCCATCTTTAGACCCGCAGAATGAAACTGGTGTTGTTGGAGATATGTTACTTTTTGCTGCATATTTTGATTCTGCAGAACTTGTTCGTGATGATGTAAACGCTGCAAGCAAATGTTTTGAAGATATTACTGCATCAGAATTTTTAACAGATGATCAAAAACAGAATGCTTACTATATGGCAGCCTATGTTCTTACTTTTACAGAAGAACCTGATTACGAAAAAATAGAAGAGTTTCTTCAAAAGGCTTATGACATAGACCCAGAAGGCGAACATGCAGAAGATTTAATGAATGCTTTAGAAGCAACAAGAAGCATGGCCTCTCAAATGGCTGAATAACTAATGGGCACTGCGCTAACATTAATAATTGCAGCAGTACTAATTTTACTCTCTCTGTCGTTTTCTGCGGCAGAGAGTGCCTTTTTATCTATAAATAAACTTAGAGTTCGTTCATTAAGAAATCAAAAAAATAAAAGAGCTGCAAGAGTTTGGTACTTATTAAATAATAAAGAACGTTTAATAAACACTCTTCTTGTTGGAAACAATATTGTAAATATAGCTCTTTCATCTTTAATTACAATTCTTGCATTAAGAATTTTTGGCAATGCTGGCGTAAGTATTGCGACTTTAATTGTAACACTTATTCTTTTAATTTTTGGCGAAATTACACCAAAGACAATTGCAACTCATCATCCGGAATCTATAGCATTTTTCTTTAGCGGATTTATTTTTTTGTTGGAAATTTTACTTAGTCCAATAGTGTTTTTTTTGACGGGTTTTTCTAGGGTAGTCTTAAAAATTTTTGGAGTAGACACAAAAAAGAAAACAATTTCTTTTACAGAAGAAGAAATTAAAACTTTAATAGATGTCGGTGGCGAAACCGGTGTCATAGAGCATAATGAAAAAAACATGATGCGACGTGTTTTTAAATTTACAGATTTAGAAGCAAAAGATATAATGGTTCCACGAAAAAACATAAAAGCAATTTCAGTAAATGCAAGTTATTCAGAAATTGTAGAACTTAGTGAGCGTTGTTCTGTTTCACGTTTTCCAGTTTTTAAAAAAGACATAGATGATATTGTGGGCATTCTTTACATTAAAGATTTGCTTTTTTATAAAAATGATATTGCTGATTTTTCTATAGAAAAAGTAATGAGGCCTCCTCTTTTTATTCTTGCAACAAAAAAAATGTCCAGCATAGAAGAGATGCTTCATGAAAATCACCAAAGCATGGCTGTTGTAATAGATGAGTATTCCGGTACATACGGTGTCTTAACCAGTGAAGATATTGCCCGGGAAATTTTTGGGCCTATAGCAGATGAATATAAACGCTTTGCTCCAAGAGTAGGTGTTCAAATAAAAAATGATAAAAATAATTTTATAGATGGCTTAACACGTCTTATAGACATAAATGAAGAGCTTGGTATAAAGCTTACTTCCCGTATGTCAGAAACTCTTGGCGGCTACATTATGGAAGAACTGGGGCATATTCCTCATGAAGGCGAAACTATAAGACGCGAAGGTTATAAGTTTACGGTAACAGACATGGAAGAAAACCGTATAGCAAAAGTTTTGGTGCGTAATGAGGAGGCAAAGTAAATGGTTTACAAAATACTTACTATTGTTTGCCCCGTGCTTGCAGAAATACTTTTACTTTTATGCGGTGCTTTTTTTGCTTCAAGTGAAACAGCTTATACAAGTTTGTCACGTATAACAGTGCGTCAGATGTTAAAAGATAAAATTCCTAAAGCTAATAAGGTTGCACATCTTAGAGCAAACTTAGATACATTAATTTCTACTGTGTTAATTGGAACAAATTTTATTGTTTCTTTAGCGTCCTCTCTTGCAACAGCATTTGGAAAAAATATTTTTGGCTCAAAGTATGTTCCTTATGTTACAGCTGTAATGAGTGTACTGATCATTATTTTTAGCGAAATTATTCCTAAAACTTTAGCAGCTGTAAAATCAAAAGAAATAGCTTGTGCTTTTTCTACACCTCTTATAGTTTTACAAAAAATTCTTTTTCCGCTTGTGTGGCTTTTTGGAAATTTTACAAAGTTTATAGAGTTTATAGAAAAAAGTATTTTCCCTAAGAAAGCTCCGCTTATTACAGAAGAAGAACTAAAAACGCTTATAGATGTTGGAGAAAACGAAGGAACATTGGAAGAGCAAGAACGTGACATGCTGGAGCGTATTTTTGAATTTTCAGATTTAAAAGTAAACGACATTATGCGTCATAGAAGCATGGTAAAGTTTATTGATGTAAAAAGCAGTTTAAATGAAGTTGTTCAGGCCTTTGCAGATTCTGGATATTCTCGCTTACCGATTTTTGAAAATGACAGAGAAAATATTGTAGGCGTATTACATTACAAAGCAGTTTTGTTTGCTAATAAAGCTATTACAGACAGTAAAGATTTTGTTCGTATCTGTATGCGAAGTGTAACATTTGTGCCAGGAACACTTAGTGCTGTTGAACTTTTACAGAGATTTAAAAAAGAAAAAATAAATTTTTCTGTTGTGCTAAATGAATATGGTGGGGTTGCCGGCATAGTTACAATGGATGACATTCTTCGCGGAGTATTTGGACGAATGACAGATGAATACGGTGCAGCTGATGTAAGCCCAGAAAAACAAGTAGATGTTGTTGGTATTAATGAGTTTATTGTTCCTGGCGAAATGCGTCTGGAAGATTTTAATGATGTGCTGGAATTAAATTTAGATAGCGAAAATTTTGACACAATAGCCGGCTGGCTTTTAGAAAAATTTGGAGAACTTCCAACAGTTGGTGCCGTATATAAAGAAAAAGGCACTCTGTTTATCGTAGAAGATCAGAGTGCCCGTCGTATTCAAAGTATTCGTGTAAAGTTTTTATGAGTGCTGTACAACCTGCACAATAAGTTCTGCGGTTTTTTCAAGACCTAGTGTAGAACTGTTCAAGAGCATGTCGTAGTGAGTTCTGTTACCCCATGTGCGTTCTGTAAAAGTGTTGTAATGGTTTGCACGCCGTTTATCAATAAGCTTAACTTCTTTTTCTGCAGTAGCAGGGTTTAATCCCTTTTGCTCAATGGCACGCTTTACTTTGTCTTCTAACGGAGCATAAATAAACACGTTTAAAAGCTCTTCTTTTTTTACAACATCAGAGTGACGCAAAATAAAGTCCGAACAGCGGCCAACTATTACACAGGGACCTTTCTGAGCAAGTTCTGTTATAACTTTACGCTGTGCATTAAATACCTGGTCTGCAAGCGGCAAGACTGGAGCTTGTGTGTTTATTCCTGCAGAAATTGTTGTAGTTCCTGGTGCTGCATAGCTTGCCCCTAACAAAAGAGAATAAAGCCAACTGGAAGAAATGTTTTGTTCATTCTTTTTTATAAAGTCAGGAGAAAGCCCAGAATCTTTTGCAGCCATATCTATGATTTCTGAGTCATAAAAAGGAACATTTAGTTTTTCAGAAACAAGTTTTGCAATTGTGTGTCCGCCACTACCATATTCACGACTTATTGTAACTATCTTTTTCATGTTATGCCTCCGTTGATATAGGAATCATCTGTCTTATAACAAATTTATTATATCACGAATTTAGCGATAACGCCATCTGTAAAAAAATTGAATGTTTAATGTATAGAAAGTTGCTCCGCTTGTAGAATCTAAAAGATAAACTGCACTTGTATCTTCTCCGCCATAAGATATGCCATATACATTTACGTAAGAAAGGTCTGCGTTAAAAATAAGGGAATTATGCTTATCTAATAAAAGTTCTGCACTAAAATTTGTTCTTACACCGCATAAAAATCCAGACATAACATCATAATAATAATCAACAGGAGTTCTTTGTAGATGGGAGTCTAATGACTGCACATAGCAGTAAGGGCATAATGCAAAAGAAGTTGCAATTGTTAAATTATAAGCAGGTTGAATGTTATATTTAAAACCTGCCCAAGTAGTGTATCTAATGCGTTCAAGAGTAAGGACACCAGATAGCGTATAAAACTTTCCTGACATTATGTGAGAGCTGTCTTCATCATCATAGGCATAGTAAGGTTTTCCATCTCTTTTTGTAGAACCTATTGATAAGCCATATATATAATACCCGTCATCAGCTTTATAGTAGCTATAGTTATAATCAGCACCAATAAAAGGAGCTATAGAGACTTTTTCTTTTTTTCCAAAGGTCCATCCCAGTTCTGCATAAAAGCAGTAATCGCTTAGAATATAATTGTCATGGTATGAATAGTTTGTCTGGTAATTAGTGTATTCTTGACCGGTAAGCGTTATGTTCATCCAGTCACTGTCTGTTACAAAACCGCTTTTTACTGGCAAAGTATAATAACCGCCTGCTGTTAAAAAAAGACCTTCAAATTCTAAAGAGGCTTTTGCACCTGTTGTGAAAGAAGGAGTTTTGTTGTATTCAATAAGGCTTAACAGTTCATTCTGCCCATCTACTTCTGTGTAAACTTCTTCCGTCTGTTTTTCTACAGTACACTCTAAATATGGTAAAAACGAGAAGTTTAGCTTAGAAAGAAAATCTTCTGCGCTTACAGTTTTTAAGCTGAACGCTAAAAAGAGAACAAAATAAGAGGTTTTAAAATTTTTTTTCATTAATCTTATGCCTTAAGAATATTATCGGCATTTTCTTTTAATGGGTCAACTTTAAAAAGTTTTGCAAATTGTTTTCTTACGGCTTCCATGTCGCGAGGGTAGGGGGCTGTAAATGTTAATGTTTCTCCTGTGCGCGGATGTTTTACAGTAAGAGAATATGCATGCAGTGCCAGACGACTTAAAAGAGGTTTTTCTTCTAAAGTGTCGCCATTATACTTACGTTTAACATCACTTAACAAAACTGGATGCTGATTACCAGAGTAGAGAGGGTCACAAACAATGCTAAAACCAAGAGCCTGCAAGTGAGCTCTAATTTGATGGGTGCGACCTGTGTGAGGAAAAGCCTTTAACCAACTGTATGGACCACAGGAACCAATGTTTTCAAAATCGGTAATGCTGGGCTTTCCTGCCTTTTTATTTACAACAGTTCTGTGTTTGGCATCTCCATCTGGCAGCAAACTTAAAGTTACGTGTTCTGTCTGCCAGAGAGGACGGCCATGCACCAGACAGTGATATGTTTTTTTTACTTCCCGCTTTTCAAAGCTCATGCTTAAAGCCCGATGAGCTTCTTCTGTACGTGCATAAATAACAAGACCGCTTGTGTCTTTGTCTATGCGGTGCACTGCAAAAAGCTTACCAAATTCTTTTTCTGCAAGAATGTCCAAACGGGGAGCGTCTAAGTCATACCTGTCGCTGGCTATTAAAAGGCCGCTCCTTTTGTTTAAGACAACAATATCTTCATCAGAATAAATTACTGAATAGTCTGGTGTGTTTTTCATTAGTCTATCTTTGTCATGTCAGAAATATCTTTTTCGTAGTCAACGCCTGCAACATCAAAGCCGTTAATGTTTAAGAAGTCATGGCGAAGGCCAGCAAGGTCTGTAAGCTCATTTACATTTTCTTCTGTAACAAGAGGCATTATGCGATCAATTTCTGCTTGAACAGCTGGGTCAAGCTCCCAGTCGTCTATACGAATTCTATTTTCGCTATCTACAGGAACGTTTGCAGCACTAGAGTTTTCGCCGGTGTAAAGACGTTCTGCAAAAAGGCGCTCCATCTGTTCAATACAGCCTTCGTGAGTTCCCTTTTCTTTCATTACCTTAAATAAGACACCAAGGTAAAGACTAATGATAGGAATAACAGCACTACTGCGGGTTACAAGCCCCTTGTTTACACTAACAAAGGCTGCCCCGTTTAATGCACTCTTTAAAGAAGCGTCTATAGAATGTGCTCTTTTTTCCAGGTCTTTTTTAGCTTCACCAATTGTACCGTCGCGGTAAATAGCATGACTTAAAGAAGGCCCAATGTAAGAATAAGCAACTGTGCGGCAACCGTCGGCAAGAACGCCTGCTTCCAGAAGCATTTTCATCCAGCGTTCCCAATCTTCGCCACCCATAACCTTTACGGTGTTAGGAATGTCGTCACCTTCTGCAGGATTTGTAGAAGCCTGAGTAATTTTTCCACTCATCATGTCTAAAGCAGCTCCTGCATAAACCTGACCAATTGGCTTAATTACAGATTTATATAAAACTTTTGTGTCCGGATCCGTGCGAACAGGACTTGCTAAAGAATAAATTACTAAATCAGCTTTTGCACTCCAGTCTTTTAACTGGTTAATTACAGTCTGGCGGCATTCATCGCTGTATGCATCAGCATTAAAGGTAACAGTTTTAAGACCTTCTGCCTTTGCGGCTTTATCAAAAGCGGCATTGTTATACCAGCCAGGAGTACCGCCCTTAGTTACAGTAGGCTCTTTTTCAAAAGAAACACCAATTGTGTCAGCTCCATATTCAAAAGCTGCGCTAATGCGGCTGGCAAGACCATAACCTGTAGAACAACCTAAAACTAAAACTGTTTTAGGTCCATTTCCGCCTTCCTTAGAAGACTTTGTTCCCCTTTTTGCTTTTTGTGAACGAACATACGCAATTTGACGTTCTGTATCTTTTGCACATCCCACTGGGTGAGCATTAATGCAAATGTTACTGCGAATCATAGGTTTAATAATCATAAATACCTCTTGTGTGTATTATATAGTAAAAAGTATTTTAGTAGACTTTGACATTTTTCGTCAATATGTCAAAAAAAATCCCCGAAAGCTTTTAGTGTGTTCCACTGTAAGCCCCCAGGGATTTCTTTTTACTTAAAAAGTTTTAGTGTTTACTTACCTATAATGTCGCGAGCTAAGATTTTTGCAATGTTAGGACGCTTTACAAGATCGCCCTTAAGACCTTCTTCGCGGGCCTTGTTTACGTAAGCAGGGTCCTGGAAGGAATACTTGAAGTTTGTGTGAACATCATAAGTTCCCTTCATCAAAGCGTAAGCGTCTTCTGTCATTACAAGCTCTTCGTCTGTTGGGATAACGAAAATCTTAGTAGCAGAATCATCAGCGTGGATGTATGTTTCAGCGTTACCTGTAAAGCTCCATTCGTTACGCTCGGCATCAATCTTAATGCCGTAGTTTTCTAAGCCACTACAAGCCTTAAAGCGTGTGATAGGTCCGCGTTCTCCAACACCTGCTGTCCAGACGATTGCATCTACGTGGCCGAGCTCTGCCATAAATGCACCGATGTACTTTTTAATGCGGAGAGCTTCCATTTCGATAGAAAGCTGGCAGAGCTTGTCGCCCTTTGCTGCATCAATTTCAATGTCGCGGCGGTCAGAATATTTTCCTGTAATACCTAGGCATCCGCACTTCTTGTTTAAAGCTTTATCCATTTCATCAGCGCTCATTCCGGTTTTTCTCATAATGTAGAAAGGAAGAGCCGGGTCCAGGTCACCTGAACGAGTTCCCATTATAAGACCTTCAAGCGGAGTAATACCCATTGTTGTGTCGTAGCAAACGCCGTTTTTAACAGCACACATGGAAGAACCGTTACCGATGTGGCAGATGATAAGGTTTGTATCTTTTGGGTCTTTTCCGAGTAATACTGCAGCACGTTTTGCTGTGTAAAGGAAGCTTGTTCCGTGGAAACCGTAGCGGCGGGCAGCATACTTTTCGTACCATTCCCGAGGAATTGCATACTGGAAAGTTTCTTCCGGCATTGTCTGGTGCCATGCTGTGTCCATAATTGCAGAGTGTGGAACATTTGGCATAACCTTCTGGGCAGCTTCAATACCCATGATGTTTGCAGGCATGTGAAGAGGACCAAGATCAACAACTTCGCGGAATCCATCTAAAACTTCTGGAGTAATCAAAACGCTCTTTGTAAATTTTTCGCCGCCATGCAAAACGCGGTGACCTACCGCTCCAATTTCGTCCATGCTTTTTATAACGCCAACTTCCGGGTCTGTAATTTCTTTAATGATAAGCTCGATTGCTTCCTTGTGAGTCGGACAAGGACTTTCAATTTCTGTCTTTTTTCCTTTAGCCTTGTGAGTAATGCAGCTTCCTTCAATTCCAATGCGTTCTACAACACCGTTTGCCATAACTTCTTTGTTGTCCCAGTCATAAACCTGGTACTTTGCACTGGATGAACCGCAGTTCAATGTAAGAATAACCATAAAATGCCTCGAATGAATAAAAATTAATCGGGCGCTATTATAGTGCATTTTCTATCTATTTGGAAGTAGTGATTTGGACGGCACTTTTTCTGACGGGCAGGTTTTATGCCTGGCATTAAATAACGAGGTTCTCAGCCACCCCGCTTTCCAGGGTTACGGCTTACGCCTCCATTGCTATACTTCGTTCCGCAACTCGCTTCGCTCGCCCTTCCAATCGGGCGTAGGTTCACCAAGTCTTCTTGCATGCTCCTGCACTTCAGTAAAATCAAAAGGAAGCAAAAAGATAATTGAGCTTGAAGGAAATCCTACAACAGGCTACACGTGGGTTTACACAGTAGAAGATGAAGCTCTTATCAGCATAAAGGAAAGCGAAAAGTATCTTGGAAAAAACGGAATGGTAGGCGCTCCCAGCCTTTTTACGTATAAAATTACGGCATTAAAACGCGGAGCTACAAAAATCCTCTTTGAATATAAACGCCCCTGGGAAGAAAATCCTCCGCTGGAAACAAAAGTTTACGGCATAACAATAGAACAAAACGGAAAACTCTTGAATTTACAAATCAATCAACAGTAAAATTATATAGCGTGATATAATACTAAAAAGGAGAAGCATTATGCCAATGATTGAAGCAAAGGTAACAGGAGTGTTATCAGAAGAAAAGAGAGACGTTCTTAAAGCAGAATTTGGAAAAGCCATTAGTCTAATGGGTAAGCCAGAAAGCTATCTAATGGTAAACCTTTCTGACAACCAGGACTTATACTTTGGCGGAAAAAAGCTTTCTAAAGGTGCTTACGTAGAAATAAAAGTTTTAGGCTCAGTTGATTCCAGTGCAAGTAACAAAATGACGGCAAAAGTCTGCGAGATTCTTGATAAAGAGCTGGACATTCCAAAAGACGCCGTTTATGTAAGTTACTTTGGCACTCAAAACTGGGGCTGGAACGGCAGTAACTTTTAGAGAGGAAAAAATTAAACTGCTATTCCTCATAAAATAGTTTTTCCCCTCATATTTTCGCTCCTATTTTAGGAATTGATTCAAATACTCTTCTTACCTTTGCAAGAAGGGAAAGGTTAAATTCAAGGAAAATCTAAAGACTTTAAAAAAAAAATGTAGTATTTTAAGCGTATGAATCTTTTGCAAAAGTTTAAGGAGACGCTGCTTTCTGTTTTGCCAATTATGGCGATTGTTGTTTTACTTTCGCTTACGGTTGCACCACTAGGCTCTTCTCTTTTAATTAGGTTTGTTGTAGGCGGCATTCTTTTAATTATTGGACTTACAATTTTCCTTTTAGGTGTAGATATTGGAATTCTTCCCATTGGAGAGCGTAGCGGTGCTGCTTTGACTGCAAAAAAAAGCTTACCACTTTTGCTAAGTGTTGCTTTTGTTATTGGTATTATGGTTACAATTGCAGAACCGGATGTTCAGGTTCTTGCGGGGCAAATAAAAGATGTTAGTCCTGCCGTTAATAAATGGGTTTTAATTTTTATGATAGCCTTGGGCGTTGGGCTTTTTGTAATGTTAGGTCTTTTACGCACAGTACTTTCTTTACCACTTAAGTGGGTTCTTATTATTTCTTACGTTTTAGTTTTTATTCTTGCCTTTTTGTGTCCAGAAAATTTTCAGGGGGTGGCCTTTGACGCAGGTGGAGCAACAACTGGGCCGATGACGGTTCCATTTATTATGGCACTGGGTGTTGGTGTTGCAGCCGTTAGATCTACAGGCAGTAAAACTTCTAAAGCAGACAGTGACGACTCTTTTGGTTTAACAGGAATTGCAAGTATTGGTCCTGTGGCAGCTGTCTGTGTTTACGGGCTTATTCTAAAACTTACAGGTAATGCTTTTACTGGAGAAGCTTCATCCGGTGTTGCAGCAGCAAGTGCAAGTTTAAAAAGTGATGAGGGGCTAAAAATATTTGTTACACTTTTACCTTCTACGCTAAAAGAAGTTAGTATGGCACTTTTACCACTTATAATAATGTTTATAGTCTTTCAGATTTTTCTTTTAAAGATGCCGCCAATGCAGGTCCGTCGTATGATTGTGGGTGTTGTTTATAGCTTTGTAGGTCTTGTTATTTTTTTAGTTGGTGTAAACGGTGGTTTTATGCCAGCGGGAAGAATGTTAGGAGAAATCTTAGGAGGCAATGCAGTAACAAAAGGGGGCTTGTGGGTGGTTTTACTTGTGCTTGTTGGAGTTGTTTTTGGAGCTGTAGTTGTTTGTGCAGAGCCTGCTGTTTGGGTTTTAACGGAACAGGTAGAAAGTGTAAGCGGTGGAACAATAAAGCGTAAGGTTATGCTTGTTGCTTTGAGTGCAGGAGTTGCGATTGCAATTGGTTTAAGCATGCTGCGTGTTCTTTATGGTTTTAGTCTGTGGTACATTTTGATTCCTGGTTATGCGCTGGCATTGGTGCTTACTTTTATTTGTCCACCTTTGTTTACAGGCATTGCTTTTGACTCTGGTGGAGTTGCTTCCGGCCCCATGACAAGTACATTTATTCTTTCGTTTACGCTGGGTGCTGCAATTAGTGCAGGAGGAAATCCTGTTACAGATGCATTTGGTGTAATTGCATTGGTTGCTATGACACCGCTTATTGCAATTCAAATTTTAGGAATAATATTTAAAATAAAAAATAATCGTGCACAGAAAAAGGAGGTAAAAGAATGACAAAGTATGTACTTCTTACTGCTGTTGTTCCGCATGATAAAGCAGAACTTGTTTCTGATGCCGCAAATAAAGCAGGAAGTTTTGGTGGAACAGTTTTTATGGCTCGTAAAATTAGTGCCAGTAGTGTAATTGCAACGCTAGGTCTTGGCGGACAAACTTTAGATGTTGTTACAATTGTTACTGAGCGTAATACAAAAGAAAAAATTCAAGAAGCAATTGTAAAAGCATTAGAAGATGAAAAAAACAATTTTGGTTATTTGTATAGCATTGATGTTGATTCTATGCTTAAGACAGGAAATATTTCTAAAGGAGAAAAAGCTATGAGCGAAAAAAAAGAAAGATATCTTATAACAGTAATTCTTAATAAAGGATATGCAGATGATGCAATGGCGGTTGCTCGTAAAGCTGGAGCTGGAGGAGGAACTGTTGTTAATGCACGCGGAACAGCTAGGGAAGATGATGAAAAATTTTTTGGTATGCATATTGTTCCAGAAAAAGAAATGCTTATGATTGTAGTTGAAAACGAACAAAAAGACGCAGTTTTGGAAGCTGTAAGAACATTGCCATGTCTTAGTGAACCAGGAAGCGGTATAGCATTCTGTTCTGCAGTGGATGATTTTACAATGCTCGGAAAAAAATAAAATGTTAAATAAAGAAATTTTTTGGGAAGAATTTAATTTACTTTCTTCTCAAAAAGAAATAAAGCCTAACGCACTTTTAAAAGAATACAATTGCAATTTTTTTAAAACAATTGATAGTACAAATACACAGCTTCGTTTGTTTATTGAACAAGAAATTTTAGCTGATAGAACTGTAAAAGACAGTCATCTTTTTTTTAGCGAAGAACAAACGGCAGGTAAGGGTAGACTAGGACGAAAATTTTATTCTCCAAAACAAACAGGTCTTTATTTTTCACTTTCATTTACTCCTAAAGATGGTGTAAAAGATGCTTCAGTTTATACGGCATGCAGTGCAGTTAGTGTTCAGCGTGCAATAAAAAAATGTTTTAATAAGGACGCAAAAATTAAGTGGGTAAATGACATTTATATTGATGGAAAAAAGGTTTGTGGTATTCTTGCAGAAGGCGTTAGTAATGCAAGTAAAGGTATAGTTGAATCTTGCGTTATTGGAATAGGAATAAATCTTTGCATTGAAGAAGATATTCCTTTGGAAATAAAAGAAAAAGCTGGTGGAATTTTAAATGAGAAAGAAGTAAAAGACGGTGACAGGGAAAAACTTTTAGCTAATGTTGTGTTTAATCTTTTGTTTATGCTTTCTACTGGTGAAAATTTTATTGATGAATATAGAGAAAATTCTTTTCTTATAGGTAAAACGGTTGCTGTTACGCCTGTAATTGGAGACAGCAAAAGCTACATGGCACAAGTTTTAGATATTACGCAAGATGCAGGTTTGCTTGTAAGAACACAAGATGGTAAAGAAAACATTCTTCATTCTGGCGAAGTTACCCTGCATGGTTTTACCAGTTAAGACCAAGGCCTAAGTAAAAACTGTTTACGCTATAAGGTTTTGCCTCTCTTACGTTTGTAACAAGTTCAGAAAAGTTAGAAGCATAAATAGAACTAAAGTCGTATCGCCAAGTATAGTTGTATCCAATAGTAAATGAAAGACCACCTAGATTTAAATCTGTGCCACCACCTAAAGCTATGTCAAAATTAGAATCTGTTCTTACAGAAACAGATGCTTTTACAAATGGAGTAATGTGTTTTCCTAATCTTACATTAAAGCCGTTAAAGCCGCCAAAGTAATATGTGTTTGTAAACCAGTTTAAGCCTGCATCAAAGCCTATAAAATAAAACTTTCCTAAGCCAAAGCAAAAATCAGCCTGAGCATTAGCAGTTGTAGAAGTAGAAACCTCTGGGTTTGCCATAATAAAAATACCTTGTCTGGCCCGCTGTACTGTAAAATTATTTTTGGTTTCTTTGCTGGATTCAGATTCTTTAGAAAGGTCCTCTGCTGATTTTTCTGCTGATTCAGTAAAATTCAAAATGTATGCAGTTCTTTTTTTGTCATTATTTTGTTCTTCTTTTGAGCGAACTTCTATTTCTGGAGAAGTTTTAAAGGTTCTAGCGTATGTTTTTGATAAAGAAGAAAAGTCTTTTGTATAAATGATTTTGTTTTTTAGTCTAGAGTTTGCAACTGTCAGCATAAAAGGAACAAAGCAGTATTCAGAAGAATTTTCCCAACGGTAGACTTTAAAGTAAAGCTCTGCAAAAAGTGTGTTGGGATTCTTTTTTAGAATTTCATCGTATTCAGAAACATTTTCTTCATAGTCAGAAAGTTGCTTTTCCGTCATGTTTTGAATGTCTGTAAAGCGTCGAGACATAACTTGAGCGTAGGTAAGCTCTGTTTGGTAAGTAAAAAGTTTGTCTGTGCCAAAAAATAAAGATGTTATCTTTATAGGCCAGCTCTGAGTTTTTGTGTTGTATTCGCCAATGGAAATAAAAATGTGCTGATTTAGAGAGCTTTCTGTAAAGGTGGTGCTTTCTAGAGAATTGTATTCGTCTTGAAGTGCAAGGCGTAATTCTTGCGAGTCTGATTTTGTTATGGCAAGTTTTATGTCTTCTATGTCGTATATAGATTGTGTAATTGTTCTTGTTTCCTGTGAAAATGCAAAAAAGCAACTAAAAAGTATTGCTACAGCTAAAAAAAATCTCTTCATTATTTTTTAAGTATAACACTAAAGGCTTTAGTCTGTCTTGAGATTTTAATGTCGGTAAGGTAAAATAAACTATCTTTTTGTGGAGTAAAAAATGTTTGAAAATAAAACCGTAGTTTTAGGTGTTACAGGAAGTATTGCTTCTTATAAAGTTGCAAATCTTGCAAGCCTTATGGTAAAGAAAGGCATAAACGTTCAGGTTATAATGACAAAAAATGCCTGTAATTTTATTTCTCCTCTTGTTTTTGAAGAACTTACTGGGAACCGTTGTCTAGTAGATACATTTGATAGAAACTTTGAATTTAAGGTTGAACATATTTCTATTGCAAAGAAAGCCAGCTTGTTTATTATAGCTCCAGCTACAGCAAACGTAATTGCTAAGGTTGCTAATGGAATTGCTGACGATATGCTTACTACAACATTTTTAGCTTGTACCTGTCCAAAACTTATTGCACCTGCCATGAATACAGCTATGCTAGAAAATTCTATAACTCAAGAAAATATAGAAAAGTGTCGTAAGCATGGAATGAAAATTATAGAAAGTGCTTCTGGTCGTTTAGCTTGTGGTACAGTTGGAAAAGGTAAAATGCCAGAACCGGAAACTCTTTTTAAGCATATAGAAAAAGAGATAGCTTATGAAAAAGATTTGCTTGGAAAAAAGGTACTCGTAACTGCAGGTCCTACTCAAGAAGCTTTAGATCCAGTGCGTTATATTACAAATCATTCATCTGGTAAAATGGGTTATGCAATTGCAAAGAATGCAAGTTTAAGAGGTGCAGAAGTAACACTTGTTTCTGGACCTGTAAGTTTAGAAGCTCCTTTAGATGTAAATGTTATAAATGTAAAAAGCAGTGCAGAAATGGCAAAAGCCGTAAAAGAAAATTTCTTAGACAGAGACATTGTTATAAAAGCTGCCGCTGTCGCAGATTACAGGCCAAAGGTTGTAAGTGAAAATAAAATAAAAAAGCATGACGGAGAACTTTCTCTTTCTTTAGAGAGAACAGAAGATATTCTTTTATACCTTGGAGAGCACAAAAGGAAAGGACAGTTTATTTGTGGTTTTTCTATGGAAACAGAAAATCTTATAGAAAATTCAAAAGCAAAACTTACAAAGAAAAACGCAGACATGATAGTTGCAAACAGCTTAAAAACAGAAGGTGCAGGGTTTGGTGTAGACACAAACGCTGTTACAATTATTACAAAAAACAATCAGAAAAAATTTTCTGTAATGAGTAAAGATGAAGTTGCAGAAAAAATTTTAGATGAGATAAAAAATGAATTTGGAAAGAATTAAATTTACAGACTTAGAAGGTTTTTCTATAGGTAATGCACAGGATTTTAATGCATTTACTGGAGTCACAGCACTTGTTTTTACTAAGAAAAATATTTGTGGAATAGATATCAGTGGAGGAGGACCTGCTGCCAGAGAAAGTTATTTGTTTTCTCCTCTGTCGTATGAACAGTCCGTAACAGCATTGCTTTTAAGCGGAGGTTCTGCCTATGGGCTTAGTGCTGCAACAGGTGCAATGCAGTTTTTAGAAGAACGGGGTATGGGGTATAAGCTAGGTGAACTTGTTGTGCCCATTGTTCCGCAGTCATGTATTTTTGATTTAGGTATTGGTTCTTCAAAGATTAGGCCGGATGCAGTTATGGGCTATAAAGCGTGCGAAGCTGCGTTAGATAAAAGCAGTAAATGGCACGGAGCTTTAAGTGGAACTGTTGGCGGTGGGACAGGTGCGACGATTGGTAAAATTTATGGCATGGAACGCTCTCAAAAAAGCGGTATAGGTTATGCAGCTTTTAAAGTTGGTACGCTTAAGATTGGAGCTATTGTAGTTGTAAATGCACTCGGGGACATTTTTGATTATACAACTGCAAAAAAAATTGGTGGAGCTTTAACACCAGACAGAAAAGATTTTTGTAGTGTAGAAGAAGCTTTATATTTAATGCAACAAAGTGCTACCAACGGGACAAATACCACAATAGGTGCTGTTATAACAAATGCATCCTTAACTCAGCAAGAGCTTTGTAAGCTTGCCAGCATGACACGCAGTGGGCTTGGCAGAAGTATTAATCCTGTTGGAACAACTGCTGACGGAGACACTATGTATGCTATTTCTACAGGTGGAGTAAAAGCCGATGTAAACGTGTGTGGAACTTTAGCATGTAAGGCTTTAAGTGAAGCAATAATTGATGCAGTAAACTCTTCTAGAATGGAAGATGCTGAATATTTAGCTGCAGTAAAAGCAGTAAAGGAGAACTAAAATGGAAGAAGAAGCTACACAAAATGTGGCTCAAGCTGCTGTAGAAACAGTAGCTGCAGTTGGAACAGGAATTGCAGAAGAAACAAAATCTCTTTTGCATTGGAATGAAATAGCAAAGATGTTTGGAAAAGAAAATCTTATGCATCTTATTGTAAGTGTTGTTACAATAATAATTTTCTTCTTGTTCTATAAGCTTATAAAAAGAGTTATAAATAAACATGCATTAAAAAAATCAGAAAATCATACAAAGATGCTTGTTAATAAAACAATAAGCTATATTTTTTACATAATGCTTATTATGTATATACTTAGTTTGTTTGGTGTAAATTTAACGGCTATATGGGGTGCTGCTGGAATTGCTGGTGTAGCCATTGGTTTTGCAGCTCAAACAAGTGTAAGCAATTTTATAAGTGGTCTTTTTGTTCTTGGTGAAAAGTCTATGAAAATAGGCGACTATATTTCAGTGGGTGATGTAGAAGGCAATGTAGATGAGATTGGTCTTTTAAGTGTAAAGATTCGTACATTAAATAATCAAATGATTCGTGTGCCGACAAGTACAATTATAAATGCAAATCTTACAAATTATACTCATTTTGAACAGCGCCGTCTTGTATTTGAAATTCCAATCAGTTATGAATCTGATATGGAAAAGGCATTAAAAGCTATAGAAACAGTTCCTGCTTCTTGTCCAACAGTTTTACAGGAACCTGCTCCAAAAGTTTATTATGATGGCTTTGGAGAAGCTATAAATCTTCGACTTGCAGTATGGTTTAACAGAACAGATCTTTTACAGACAAAGAATGATGTTTATGTAAACATAATGCGTGTTTGTCGTGAGCAGAATGTAGTAATTCCATATTCAAGAATTGATGTAAAAATTCTTAACGACGAAAATAAAAAATAAGTTTAAGAGGGAAAAATGGCTTGGTGGAAAATTGTTCTGATTGTAATTTTTGCGTTACTTTTAATTTTTGCACTTGCATTTTGCTTTCTTGCAAATGCAGCAATAGATATGTTCTTAAAACCGGAAAGTTTTTGGTGGAAGAAAGCTCCATGGGGTAGTGAACCTCACTATCAGAAAAACGAAAAAGAAATTCGAGAAAGAGCAGAAGCTTGGAATTCAAAAGTAAAAAGTGAAGATTTATATGTTACTACAGATAGTGGCTTAAAGCTTCATGCAGTCTGTTACAAGAATGAACAATTTACATCTAGTCATAAGTGGGTTTTAATAGTTCACGGTTACAGGGGAGATTTGTCTAATACCAGATGTTATGCGGTAAATTATTATGAAAAAGGATACAACGTTCTTTTACCAGAAAATCGCACTACAGGGCAAAGTCAAGGCCGCTATATTGGTATGGGTTATCTAGAAAAAACAGATAATCTTTTGTGGCTAAATAAAATTCTAGAATTAGATAATAATGCAGAAATTGTTCTTCATGGTGAAAGCATGGGAAGTGCAACTGTTATGATGATGACAGGTCTTGAGCTTCCTAAAGAAGTAAAGTGTGCCGTAGCAGACTGTGGATATACTTCCGTGTGGAATCAGTTTGATTACATTATGAAAGGTAAAAAAAGGTTTCTTCTTAAGCTTACAAGTAGCTTTGCAAAAATACGTATTGGTTATGGTTTTAAGGAAGCTTCTAGTGTTGAGGCGTTAAAAAAATCAAAAACTCCTACTATCTTTATTCATGGTGCAGATGATGATTTTGTTCCAACTTTTATGCTAGAAGAAAATTATAATGCTCTTTCTCTTACCGAAGATAAAAAAGAAAAGCATGTTTTTGAAGGAGCCGCTCATTGCGGTTCAGAGTTTATAAATCCAGATTTGTATTGGAAAACAGTTTTTAATTTTATAGAAAAATATTTATAATTTTTTTACATTTTTAAATGTGACATTAAACATTATAACATGATGAAATTATTTATATTGTTTTTTGTCACATTTTTAAATTTAATGTTTGTATCTTGTTCTGCTTTTTCTACAACAGAAGAACTGTCTATATCGTTAAAAGAAATTTCTTTCAAAGAAAGTATTGAATGTGTTTATATTTCTACTGATGGCAAAATTGTAAATGAGTTTTACGAAGGTGAAGAGACTGTAATAACAGTTTTTAAAAATACTCCAACACCAATTTTATTTAGAGATGAAAAATATGGCATAATTTACCCTTATACACTAGAGTTAGATAAGGCTTCTGCTTTTTGTGCAGATGTTTTTTTAACAATGTATAAGGCTTCCAATTCTCAAAAGGAATCTTCGCTTTTATATTTACAGCAGTTTAATTGGGCAAAGTTAATTGAATGTGTTTCAGAGTATGATGACCCATGGCTTTTAAATAAGCAAAAGATAATGGAAGCCATTGCAGACGGAACGTTTACAAAAAGGAGTATAACGCTACTTTAGAGGTTTCAAAAAATCAATACTTACGTTATTATATTTATATGAAAAAAACACTAGGTATTGTTTTATTTGTAAGTTTTACGTTTTGCCTTTTTTTATGTTCATGTTCAAAGAAAACAACAGACTCTCTTCCTGTAAATATAAAAACCATAGAGCTTACTCAAAAAAATCATAAGTGGTATAGCTTTGTGCCAGAAGTTTCAGGAGCTTCTTTTAAGCAAGTAGAAAATATAAATAATGTAATACCACAAGAGTTTAAGCCTTGGACAGAAGCATTACGTATTTCTTCTAGTGCGAGTTTACCTACCTCAAGTACGAGTTTTCCATTTAAGGCTTATGCACTTGTTAATAGAGCTGGTGTTATGGCTTTTACAGAAGAAGAAATAAAGCTCTTTACCGATATGACAATTTTTTCTCAAGATACAGCTGAATCAATGGTTTTTAGTAATGGCATTCCAGTTTTTTACCTTTATAGAAGTACATTTTTTAATGAAAATCTTGAAGGCGATAAAATTGGTCTTTATAACTCAAGGCCTTTCTTAGTAGAATTTAGTCCAGCTTCAAAAGTGTGTTATCCTCTGGTTTCTTACGATAATTTAAGGCTTGCTCCTGACGCGCAAATTTGCGGTTATTTTTGGGATGGTAAAACATGGGCTTGCGCTAGTAAAAGACAAAATGGAGATAAAGTAGATTTTTCATATTTCTTTTGGGAACCTCTTATTGCTTTAACTGATTTATCTCCGGCAATAGATGCAAGTATGTTTGTGTTTAGAACTTCAACAGAAAAAGAATATACAGATTTAAATATGCCACGTTTGTTTTTTGAAGCTCCGATAGAATTAAAAAATCTTATAAAAGCTATTCCAAGTGAGTTTACAGTTTATGTTTCCTGGAGAGATTTGTCTGGAACTTCTCCGATAAGTTATTATCAGGGGGGAAACGGAGGAGTTCCTCTTAATGCACATGCAGGGCTTATTCCACTTTCTGGTTATTCTATTGCAGTTTTTCAGGATGGAACAACTTATGCAGGAGACATAAATGGCAACAATGTTGTTTCATTTAGGTTACCAAAGCTTCCTGCAGGTTTTGTATATGGTGATTTTGCTGTTGCAGGAAACACACTTTATGTTTCTTGGGAAGAAACAAATTTTTATCTTACAGGACGCGCCGGTTTTTTAAGCGTAGCTCTCTCTGAGATTTTAGATAAGTTTTAGTTTACCAAAACAACATTTGGTAGACGTTTGATTTGCTTTTTTAGATATAGATATTTTAATGGATGCAAGTCTAAAGCGTTAGTCTGCCAGCCACCTAAAGAGGTTGTGTCTATTATGTGCATGGTTATTGGATGAGAAATAGGAATAATCATGCTGTCATCTAATAAAAGTTGTTCTGCTTTAGAAAGTATTTTTAAGTGCTCACTAGAAGAATTTGTTTCTGAGGCTTCTGTAAGCAAAGAATCGAATTCCTTATTAGAATAATTTGCAACGTTTAAGGTAGAGCCGGATCTGAATAGTTCCAAGAAAGCTAGAGGGTCGGCAAAATCGCCTATCCACGAATAAGAAAAAACATCTGCATTCCAATTTGGTATAGAAGAATTGTAGCGGTAAGAAGGAGTTGTCTGTATGTATACTGTTACATTAAGCTTTTCCCATGCTTTTTTTAAAAGTTCTGCCCACTCACGCATATATTCGTCTTCTGTACATGCTATAACGATTACAATTTCTTCATCGCTAATGTTTGCATTTTTTCTAGCTTCTTCCATAAGTTCTTTTGCATCGTCAATGTCATAATCGTTTATTCCGTTTACATCTGGGTAACCTGCAAGAGGATAAACAAGTGAGTGAGCTGGAATAGAATAATTTTTTCTTAATTCATCGTATGGAATAGCTTCTAGAAGTGCGGTTCTAAATTCTTTATTATCCCAGGGCTTGTTTCCGATTTTAAAGAAGAGAAACGTGGTTCCAAATTCTGCGGAAATATGTAGGGCATTATCATTTAAAATTTGACTAGCCTCTGCTCCTCCTGTAATCCAGTCTGCGTTTCCTGTGTTAAAAAGGTATGCATTTTCTTCTTTGTCGTCACTTTGAATTACTTTAATACCAGGAATCATAACAGAGTCTTTGTCGTGATATTCTGTATTTTTTTCCAGATAGAGTGAATTAGGAGTACGTTCTTTTAGAATGAATGCTCCACTAAAAACATTTTCTTTAGGATTTCCACTTGAACTTACTGCACTAAAAGCGTGATGGCATAAAATGTGGGCAAGATGCTCTGTGCTTTGTGTAAGATGTACAACTAAAGTTTTTTCATCTCTTGCTTCTATTCGAACATCTTCTTTATTGCAAAGTCCCATACGATATTCGTTGGCACCTTTAATGCAGTCTAGCAAAGAGGCAAAAGGTGCATTGGGTGTAGAAAGTAAAGTTAACCAGGAATTAACAAGTGTTTGTGAGGTAATAGGAGAACCATCGCTAAATTTTGCTTCGTCTATTAGTGTGAATGTCCAACGTTTTTTGTCGCGAGAAATTTTATAACTTTTACAAAGCGCTGGAAGAGGATCTAAGGTTACCGGGTCATAAGAAAAAAGTCCTTCGTAAAGACCCGAAAGAATTTGTGCTTCAGAAGTAAAGGCCGCAGTGTGAGGGTTTAAGTCGTAATCATGTTCACCATCAATTATAGTAATTATGCGTTGTTCTTCTAAAGCATCTTCTGCATAAAGCATTAATGGTAAAGCTAAAAAAAATATGGCAAAAAGTTTTTTATGCATTGTCTACAATTCCTAAGCGTTTAAGTTGTTCGGCTTCTTCTATATAGGCTACGTATTCTGCCCTAATTTGATTTGTTTTTACAATGATATTTTTTATGGAGGTTAGCTCCATTTTTATGCCTTTAATTTTTCCTCGGTCTTGTGGTGTTGCGGTATTTTTAAAATATTCATCTAATGCACCAAGTAGTGCCATAAGATGGTTGTTATCTATCATCTGTCTGTTTAAGAAGTCTAAATTTGTTTTATCATCTTGAGAACCAAGTCTGTTTGCTCCAGGAGAGCCCTTCATAGAAAACGAGCCGTAATATTTTATTCTTTTAGAAAGACTTGTCGTAAATTCTGTAAAGTGAATTTTTTCTTTTCTATTAGCTCCAGTTTTTGAGTCTACAAGGGTAACATCATAGTCTACAGCCGGTTCTGCAAGTCCAAACATTTTTCTAAAGAGTTGTTTTATTTTATCCATGAATGAATTATGTTCAGATTGAAGAACTTCGTGATTAGTCATTATTTTGTTTAAGACAAGGTCATACTGTTCTGACGTTGTTCCAAGAGTGCGTAGAGCGTCCATAAGAATTTCATGAGTGTCTACAGTATTTTCTTGTTTTTTACTCTTTTTTACTTCTACCTGAAGTTTTTGTAGCAACGCAGCCTGTCTGTTTGCTTTGTCTGCACCGGCTTCTTCTGCCGCAATTTCTCCAATTAAGTCCATTGCGAGAGGCTTTTTGTCCATGCAAGTTGGGAACAAACGTTTTATTTCTGTAATAATTGTCCCCGCAGAGTCATAAGCTTGAGCCTTGTTAAAGTGTGGGTTCATAAGAATATTTTTACGAACCTCTATTTTATAGCGTTCTCTCTGAAAATCAGCAAGATTTTTTAAGCCTTCATTTATTTCGTTTAATGCCTGTGTAGATTTAAATGTAACGTCTTTTATGAGGCTCAAAATCATTTGAGGAGCATTAGTTCTTAAGTCATTTACAACTACGGCAAGTGCTTTTGTATTTGGTTTATTTGAATTTGGAGAAAGATTGTTCCATGTAAAAGAATTGTTTAATTCTACAAGTTTTTTTATTTTATCCATGCTTAGCTGTTCAACAGAAAATTTCATGTAGTTACAAATAAAGTCTAACATGCTTTCGTAGTCGCTAAGGCGTATGCCTAAAGTAAGAGCTCTTTCGTTGTCGTTAAATTCTCCGCTTTCTGGTGGAACGATAGAAGATATTTTCTTGTCTTTTTTATAGGGATCTTCGTTGATTAGAGAGCGTTTTATGAGTGCATCGAAGAGGTTTCTGACACATGTAAGATGAAGGCGATAATCTTCCTGTAATTTTGGAAGCTCTGTTGAGTCAAACCATTGGGCTTTTTGTTCAACGGCTTCTATTATGCGGTAATTAAAATCTTCTGTATTTTCACTCATTCTTTTTCCCCAATAGATAAAGCCACCCGTAAATTGTTTGGCTTTACGGGTTTTTCAACATTTTATCACTTTTTTATCGGAAAATTTTATTTTAAGTATAAATGTTTTATTAATTTTCAAGTTTTATCTGGTACGCCGTCTGTCGTTATGTGTACGATAGTATTCTTCTTTGCAAGCATACATGGCTTTGTCTGCTCTGTCAAAAACGCTTTTATAATTTGCATCCAGCTCTTTATTAAAGGTTGCGGCTCCCTTAGAAATAGCAAGTTCTTCAGTGTACAGGTCATTTGTACGATTAAATGCAATAACAGCATTATCAAAACGCATTAAGATTTTTTTTATTTTTTCTTCAGGAGTGCTTTCTTCTATAACAACAAATTCGTCTCCTCCTGTGCGGAATATGTTTTCTTCTTTAAAGATGGACCGTAGTATAGTGGCACTGTCTTTTATAAGCATGTCTCCGTATTCATGCCCATAGGTATCATTCATTCTTTTAAGCCCATTTACGTCAAATATATAAACTGTAAATTCTGCCATGTCTTCTGCAGTACGTCGCTCTAGTATTTTTACTCTGTCCATGTATGCGGCTTTGTTGCGGCTTCCTGTCATGGCATCTGTGTAGGCCTGGGTTCTTATATAAGAAATATATTCTTTAAGTTCTATAGAGATTTTTCTTATACTTTCTGCAAGAATACCTATTTCGTTATTTGATTTATAAGAAATTTCTGTGTTAAGTTCTCCGCGTGCTATACGTCCAGTTGTTTCTGTTAGAGATGTAAGGGGTGTAATTATATGCGTTGCAAGCTGATTTACAATTATAAGTGAAATCGCAAGAATTATTATCAAGATAACTGTCATATGGAAAATCATGCTAAAGCTAACTTCTAGCAAAGCTACCTCTGGAATTGAAAGGGCAAAAATCATGTCGTTTCCAAGACGCTTAAGGGTTAAACGGGAAGTTTTACCTTGCCACTTGTATTTATAATTTTCATTTGTGTTTATGTATTCGGATGTAAAGAATTTTTGCAATGTGAGGGCATTTTCATAATATTGAAAATCAGAAGCCTTAAGTCCTCCAGGAAAATCTTTGTGAAAAATAAGACTACCATCGTTAGCAACTAGAAAGCCAAAGCCATTTTCGTAATTTATACTGTCTGTTATGCGTCTAAGCACTATTTCTTCAATTTCCATGCCAACAACGCCGATAAATGTTTTTTCTATATACATAGGAGTTGCAAATGAAATTGTATTTGACGGATGATCTATATTAAAATTTTTGTATGGCCCTACCCATAGAGGTTTTCCTTCTTCCTTTGCCTTATAATACCAGCCAACGTGATTTACATCGGTTTCTTCGTATGTTTTTAAGTCAAACGAAAAATCTATAAAAGAATTAAATTTGTTATTCATGTAATAGATGCATTTTGAATCTGGAAAAAATTCTGGATTTGGGCAAAAGTAAAAAGTCTTTACGTACCCTAGAATTTTTGCAAATTGTTGCGCTGTTAAAACTAATTCATTTTCAACTTTTTTTGCATAGGTTTTGTCTTTTGTAAAGCGCTCAAAATCTACAGTAGTTATTATTATATTGTTAAGTTCTATAACGGCTCGCTCAATATTAAAAAATGTGTTGTTAAGTTCATAGGCTTTTTCGTCTGCTAAAAAATTCATTGCCTGTGAAGAATGAAAATTAATAGCATAGTGTATGTAATAAAAGGATACAGCTGAAGTAATTAAAAAAGCTACAATTGTTGCACTTAAATAAGTGCTTATAAAATTTGTTCTAATAGATTTCATATTAATCCCGTTTTACGCCGTTTCCGCCCATTTCTTTTGCAAAATAGCAGTGTTGTGCTGCTCTGTAGTAATTTGTTTTTATGGTGTCTGAAAGTCTTATTTCTGTAAGTCCTATAGAAACTGTAACCAGGTTTTCATTTTCTACCTGTTTGCAGAATTCGTGGCATAGCCTCGAAGCATCTTCCATTGAAAGTTCAAAGAGAATTAAAAATTCATCGCCACCCCATCGTAAAACCATGCCTTTATCTTTTACAAGGTCTGTAACTATTTTTACAACAGAAATAAGAGCTAAGTCTCCGTTCATGGTATCGTTGGCTTCCTTGAATGAGTCAATGTCAAAAACAGCAAGGCTCTTGTAACGGGTTGTGTTAAATATTCCTCGTTCTCCAAACATATCTTTAAAAAAGTTCCTGTTTGGAAGGCCAGTCAGTTTATCTAGTTCAGCAGGTTTTTCTACATAACTGAATTTTACTTTGTGCCAGCATTTTCTTATTGTAAAGAGAACGTAAATGGAAACTACAAGGCAAAGAAGAGCTATTAAATAAAAGGAAAGATAAGAAATTTTTTTGCTGTTTACATAACTAGTAGATACAAAAAACCAGTTAAGTTTTTCTATGTAGTGTACTATAGAAAAACTAAGATTATTGTTTTTTATGTAGTCAAAGTTATAAGAACTGTAGTCCGGTGTTGAAAAAATGCTAGTGACTGTAGTGTTTACTATATTTTCTTCAAATGAATCTAATAAAACTAATCCCGTGTCATCTGTAAAATTTATTTTTATTTTATGTTTGTTTTCAATTTCTCTGATTAAGTTGATAATTCTTTGTAATGGAATTCCTGTGCTTGTAATACCTAAAAATGTTCCATTTTCATCAGTTATTCGTTTGTTAAAATAGACGGTAGAAAGATCTTTATTATTTGGATCTATGTATACAGAAGCTGTATATGGAATATTACTTCCTTCAAAGCTTGTAATCCATGTGTCACTAGGGTCGGTATTTGGGTCAACGTGTTTTAAAATGCCGTCTTGACTGTAGTAATAATGAGATGAATGCGAAATTATATCAACTGAATTATAGTGAAATTCATTCCTGATAGAGTTTAAATAATTTTTAAAAATTTCTTCATTCTGTTCCTTGGAGCGTAAATTTTCTTCTTTTAAAATTTGTTGCAAAAAAAAGTCGGAAGCTATTGTGTTTGCCACTGTAAGTGGAGTTTCAAATTCATTTTCAAAAATATTGTATATATTATTTACTGCAGATATATGTGAATCTTTTTCATGAATTGTGATATTAAATGTAATAATGTAATAGGCAAGACAAATACAAGCTACCATTATGCTCATAATGATAGAGGCCGCCATTGTTACAGATTTACGCATCTTATCCCCTTTTATGAGAAATTTGTGCAATACAAGCGTGTAAGTTGTACCATAATGCAAATAAATTGTCTATTTCCTTTATTTTATCTTTAAGAATTCGTTTAGTGTTTAGTCTACACTTTCTACTTGTAAGAAGGGGAAAAAAGGTTTATTCTATTGCTCAAATATTTTCCATATAAATAGGTGAAGTAAATGGCTTTAGACGAGAATCTTCAGAAAGTACGCCACTCTTGCGCTCATGTTATGGCAGAGGCGGTATTAAATCTCTTTCCTGGAACAAAAATTGCAATTGGACCTGCAATAGACAATGGTTTTTACTACGATTTTGATTTTACAGGTGATAAAAAATTAACAGAGGCAGATTTTCCTCTTGTAGAAAAAGAGATGCGTCGTATCTTGGCAGGAAACCACGAGTTTGTACGCCGTGAAGTAAGCAAGACTGAAGCTCTTGAGCTTTTTAAGGACCAGCCTTACAAGGTAGAACTTATTAACGACCTCCCGGAAGGCGAAACTATTACAACTTATACACAAGACACTTTTACAGACCTTTGCCGTGGACCTCACGTTGCAAGTACAAAAGAAATTAACGCACAGAGTTTTAAGCTTACAAAAATGGCAGGAGCATATTGGCGTGGCGACTCTGAGCGTCCTATGCTTAGCCGCGTTTACGCAGTGTGCTTTGCAAAACCTAATGACTTAAAAGACTACTTAAAGATGCTTGAAGAAGCAGAAAAGAGAGATCATAGAAAGCTGGGACAGCAGTTAGACCTCTTCCACTTAGACCCGGAAGATCCAGGTCAGATTTTCTGGCATCCGAACGGATGGCAGATGTATGTAACACTCCAGGATTATATGCGTAAAAAGGTTGTTGATGACGGATACTTAGAAGTAAATACTCCTGCAATCATGCCTCGTACTCTTTGGGAAAGAAGCGGCCACTGGGGACACTACCAGAAGAATATGTTTGTTACAGAAAGTGAAAAACGTCTTTTTGCAGTAAAACCAATGAACTGCCCTGGTGCTCTTGAAATCTTTAAGAGCCGCACAAGAAGCTATAAAGACTTGCCTCTTCGCCTTGCAGAATTCGGTCACTGTGTACGCAATGAACCTAGTGGAACTTTACACGGAATCATGCGTGTTCGTGGCTTTGTTCAGGACGACGCACACATTATTTGTACCGAAGAACAGATTGAAGCAGAAGTTTCTAAGTTCTGCCGTTTACTTTTAGACGTATACAAAGACTTTGGTTTTGACAAAAACTTACTTGTAAAACTTAGCACTATGCCAGAAGACCACGTTGGAGACGAAGCAACATGGCAGCACGCAGAAGCCGCTTTGGCAGCAGCATGTAAGGGTGCTGGAATGGAATACGAAATTCAGCCTGGAGAAGGTGCATTCTACGGACCAAAGTTAGAGTTTACCCTGATTGATGCCCTTGGCCGACAGTGGCAGTGCGGAACAATTCAGCTTGACTACCAGTTACCTAGTGCAGAAAGATTAAATGCAGAGTACATTGGAAAAGATAACCAGAAGCATCACCCGGTAATGCTTCACCGTGCAGTTTTAGGCTCCCTTGAACGCTTTATGGGAATCTTGATTGAAAACTATGCAGGTGCTTTCCCGGCTTGGCTTCACTTTGAGCAGGTTGCTGTTGTTCCTGTTGCACCGGAGTTTAATGAGTATGCACAGAAAGTTTCAGACACTCTTCGTGCAGTAAACATTCGCTCAAATGCTTACACAGATGATGACAACATGAAGGCAAAAATCAAAGTAATTTCAAGTGAGCACAGAACGCCGTATATTCTTGTAGTTGGTGCTAAGGAACAGGAAGAAAACTCTGTAACATGCCGCTTCCGTTTCTCAAGCCAAATTCCTCAGAGAACATTTGGCTTAGAAGAATTTAAATCTTACGTTTTGGACAAAGTAAATACACACTTTAACGGTATCTAAACTTTTTTTAACTAAGAGTAAGATACTTAACCCCCTGCTTTTGAAGAATACTTCACTTGCGGGGGATTTTTTATAGATGAAATTCAAGTTTTAAGGCATGAACGGGGCACACGTGTGTACATTCTCCACAGCGTATGCATTCTATGCTGTTTGGATTTGTTTTTGGGTCTACTTCCATTTTGCAGGTGGAAGTGCATTTACCGCATTTTATGCAGCTTTCTTTGTTTACGCTTAGTTTTAAAATGCTAAATTTATTACACAGTCCATAAATGGCTCCGAGTGGGCATAAAAGCTTGCAAAAAAATCTGTGGCAAAAAATGCAAAGGATTAGAACGCAAATAAGTATTGCTAATTTTATAAAGAATAGAATTCCGAGTGCACTATGTAATTCTTGATGAGTTGTAAGGAGGGGAAGTGCTGCTTCAAAAGTTCCTTGAGGGCAAATGTATTTACAAAAAGTGGGGTCGCCAACTCCTGCGTAGTTTGTGTCTGCAACAGGAAGAATCAAAACAAAGAGAAGTAGTATGGCAAACTTTACATAGCGGAGTGGTTTCCAAAGTTTAAATTTTGGAGAAGGAATTTTATTTAAAAGTTCTTGTAAAAGCCCAAAAGGGCATAAAAAAGCACATACGGCACGACCTAAAATTGTTCCAAGTGCTAACAAAAATCCTATAACATAAAAACTTACAGAAAATTTTTTGCTTGTGCTAACAGCCTGTAAAGCTCCAATAGGGCAAGAGAATGCAGCTGCAGGGCATGAATAACAGTTAAGACCTGGAGAGCAAAAGCTTTTTAATTTTCCAGTGTAAAGTTTCCCGCTAAAGAAGTGATTTATAAATGGATTTGTAAAGCCAAAGCTTGCAACTTGTATTAGTTTTCTGTGTAACTTTGGAAAAAATTCTTTTTTAACCAAGCCCTATGCACTCCATGCAAATGCGTATTGCTTTAGAAAGTATGGTGTGTTCTTCATTTCGCAAAAGCCCTATGTAAATAAAAACTCCTGCAAGTATGAACAAAAAAATGCGTACAAGCAGGAGAATTATTTTGCTTAAGGATTTATTTTCTTTTTTATTTTGCATTAAGATAGTTATCCAATGCTTTTTTATAGTCGTCTACGCGAGCTCCTGTAATTGGTTCAGAAACAACGTTCCCATTTTTATCTACAAGGAAGGTTGTAGGAATAAACATTACAGCTTCCATAAACTTAGACCAGTCGCCGTTTGCAATAATGTTTGTAAAGTTTGCATCTGCTCCTTTTAAAATGTCTTTAGCTTCTTTTATGCCTTCTGCGTCATCTTTGCCGTTTATGTCGCAAATAAGACCAATAAGCTGAACATTTTCTGGAAGCTTTTTGCTCCAATCAGCAAGTTTCGGCATTTCGTTAATGCAAGGTGTGCAGAAGGTTCCCCAGACATTTACGATTGTTACGTCTTTAGAGGCAAAGAGTTCGTTGGTAACAGGTGTGCCGTCTAAGTCTGTGGTAGAAAACTTAGGAATAGTTTTTTCCATTTCTGGGTAGTTTGGCTCTTGGTAAGAGTCGTCTTCTACTTTTGTGAATGTAATTTTATTTTTTGCACTAAGAATAAAGTTTCGGCATTCCTGGTATAAAGCAATTTCTTCTTCGCTCATGTCATCTGTGTTTTCTTCTGGAATGTCAGCAAGATAAACTCTGTTATTTTTTTCTGCAAGTTTTTCTAAGTCGTTTGGAATTGTTCCTATGCCAGAATAATGTGTGTAATCTTCTTTTGTAAGCACATAAATCATCATGAGTGTTTTAAAGTGCTGCAAGTAGCGTTCATTATATTCTTGAATGGTTTCGTCTGTTATAGCATTGTCTTCTAAACTGTTAAATTCTTCCATGATTGCAGAAGTTGCAGGCTTGTATTCAAAACTTGCCATAAGAATTGGAATTGCACTAACATCAGAACCATAAGATTCAACAATAAGACCCTTTTCTTCATAAGAAGCAGGAATAGACATTTTTATTCCGCAGTTAGAAAATGTCTTTAAGTTTTTGTCTTTACACCCTACAAATGTGAAAGATGCAATTGCTACGGAAAGAATGGCAACTTTATTAAAAAGTACTTTTGTAAAGTTTAATTTAAATGTTTTCATAGTGACTTTACTTTATAGCAAAAAATATATTTTTTCTATATGCTAGACTGTATGGCTGTTGATTTTTTACCTGTTTGTAAAGATGATTTAATTGAACGAAATATACAGGAATTAGATTTTGTATTTGTCAGTGCAGACGGTTATGTAGACCATCCAAGCTTTGCTGCCAGTTTACTTGGCCGTCTTTTGGAAGCAAACGGTTATACAGTAGGAATTATTGCTCAGCCGGATTTTCATAGTGCAGAAAGTTTTAAAATTTTAGGTCGTCCACGCCTTGCTTTTTTAGTTTCGGGTGGTGCCATGGACAGCATGGTAAGTAACTATACGGCAAACAATAAGCCTCGTTCGGAAGATGTTTATGCACATGGAGGCTGTGCGTGGCATAGACCAGACAGAGCTGTAATTCAGTATGTGGCAAAAATAAGAGAAGCTTATAAGGGTGTAAACATAGTTATAGGTGGAATAGAAGCCAGCATGAGGCGAACTGCTCATTATGACTATTGGTCTAATACTGTAAAACATTCAGTTTTATTTGATAGCAAAGCAGATTTATTAATGTACGGCATGGGAGAGCATGCTATGCTGGAAGTTGCTTCACTTTTAAAAAGCGGAGTCAGTGCAAGAGAAATTCGTGGAGTACGCGGAACCTGCTGGTACACATCAAAAAAAGAAGAATTACCTCCTTTTGAAAATGCACTTGGAGTAACCGCCATAGAAGATAAGGCAGCCTTAAAAGTTCCAAAAGAAAAAGCCTTACTTCTTCCATCGTTTGAAAGTATTAAACAAAATACTCCAGAAGCAAAAGAATTGTATGCAAGAAGTTACTTAATTCAAGAACAAAATACAGATGCTATAAATGCACACGTTTTAATAGAGCCAAGCGAAAACCGCTACCTAGTTCAGGAGCCTCCTGCCTTTCCTCTTACAACCCAAGAATTTGATTCTCTTTATGAATTACCTTTTACTCGTGCGTGGCATCCCATGTATGACAATCCGGCAGAAAATGGCAAGACAGGAATACCTGCATTAAGCGAAGTAAAGTTCAGTCTTGCAAGCTGTCGCGGTTGTTTCGGCGCATGTAGTTTTTGTGCAATCACTTTTCATCAGGGACGCCGCATAAGTGCCAGAAGTCATGAAAGTCTTTTACGAGAAGCAGAACTTCTAACGCATGATAAGGATTTTAAAGGATACATACATGACGTTGGAGGCCCAAGTGCCAACTTTAGACGTGATGCTTGCGAAGCTCAAAAGGTAAGGGGTGCCTGCCCAGATAAAGATTGTATGGGAGTAAATCCATGTAAGGCTGTTCGTGTTGATCACAGTGAATATGTAGAACTTTTACGAAAGTTAAGAGCATTGCCTGGTGTAAAAAAAGTTTTTATAAGAAGCGGTCTTCGTTTTGATTATTTGATGATGGACAAAGACGAAACTTTTTTTAGAGAACTATGTGAATACCACATAAGCGGTCAGTTAAAAGTTGCTCCAGAGCATGTAAGCAATAAAGTTCTTTCTTTAATGCGGAAAAGTACTCATGAGCTTTATGAAGAATTTGCAGAAAAATATGAAAAAATAAATCATGAGCTTGGGAAAAAGCAGTATTTAGTTCCGTATTATATAGCAGGTCATCCTGGTTCCGGATTAGAAGAAGCTTTAGAAACTGCATTGTATTTAAAGAAGACCGGCTTTGTTCCTGACCAGGTTCAAGATTTTTACCCCACTCCAGGAAGTCTTTCTACGTGCATGTACTATACGGGGTTAAATCCGCATTCTGTAAATGCAAGCGGTAAGCTTGAAGAAGTGTATGTTGCCCGTGGTGCGCATGAAAGAAAACTGCAGCGTGCCCTTTTGCAGTTTAATCATTCGCAGAATAAACCTTTTGTAATTGAAGCATTAAAAAAGTTAAACAGAATTGATTTGATGAATGTATTTTATCCAAGAGGTAAAAAATGAAAAAATATTTACTTGCATCAGCTTTAATTTTTTCTTTTCTGTTTGCGTCCTGTGTAAGTACGTCTGTTCCAGAATGTGATGATACTTTAGACTTTCCGGGCGTTTCTTCTGATGAAGAGCCTTTAAAACTTTCCAGAAACTTTGGCGTGTACGACTTTAGCTTTAACCTGGCAGTTTCTGTTGCCAGACAGGGGCATGTTATCCGCTACACAACAGATGGTTCAGAAGCAGATGAAAACTCTACTCTGTATGAAAATGGAATTCTTATAGCAAATACAAAATCGGCTGGCAAGTACATACTTACAAAATCTGTCCATATATATGACACATCTAAATATGGTTCCTATATGCCTTCTATGCGTTATAAAGGCGTGCCGTTAAGTCTTGTTGAATATGATGAAAACGGAAATGAGGTTTTTCGTAAGAGAGGGACTTTTCTTGTAATGCCAAAAGGTTCTTCATATTTTAAGAATGTTCCTGTTGTCTGCCTGTCTGCACCAGTTGAAAACTTTATTGGAATTGATGGCTCTGGAGGGCTTTATAATTTGATTGCGGATGAAAAAAAATATGATGCTTTTTTAGAGTATTATGATTTTTCATCTGGAGAAAAATTTTCTCTAGAAACTAAAATGAAGCTTGGTGGAAACTGGACTAAAGGTTTTGCATGCAGAACAATTAATTTAAATTTTAAAAAGAATTCCAAAGACAAAAAAAATGATGACCTAGGAGTAAAAATTTTTCCTACACTAAATGATAAAAAAATTAAGAGGCTTAGACTTCATTCAGGTGGTAACGATACATTTTCTGCTTTTTTTACAGATGCCTTTGTACAGCGACTTGCATCTATGGCCGATGTTAAAGTTGCGACTTCTGCTTATAGGCCGTGTGTGCTCTTTTTAAATGGAGAATACTGGGGTGTTTATGGCTTACGTGAACATTATAACGAAGATTATCTTTCTGCAACCTATGGTGTAAAGAAAAAAGATATTGTGTTTGTAGATAAAACTCACAGCCCGGAAAAGGGGAACTCAAAATATAACTTTAATATAAAGACGAAAAATAAAGACGTTGCTATAAAAGAACTAGATAAATTGTTTGAATTTCTTGAATGTAGTGATGCTGACGGAACAGATTTTTCTCCTGTAATAACAAAAGACTGGACTTCAGATAAAGTATATGATGAGTTTTGTAAACTTGTAGATGTAGAAGGTCTTGCAGATTTAATTCTTTTAAACGGATACGCTGCAAACTGGGATTTTATGGGAAACAATCTTCGTATGTGGAAAACAGTAAATGTAGATCCGTCTAATCCTTATGCAGATGGAAGATGGCATTTTATTTTGCATGATACAGATTTTAGTTTTCAGGATGAAGGAGCTTCTAGAGGTCTTGACGGAAACGGTAAAAATTATTTGGATTATTATTTAGGAAATGCAAGTTTAGGCTGGGGCGAAAAACAAGGTCCCTTACCTGCGTGCGATTATCTTTTACTTAGTTTACCCTCAAAGAATGAAAAGTTTCGTGCTCTGCTTATGGAAAGAGCGTTGTATATGCAGAATGTAGTTTTTGAAGTACAACATGCTTTAGAGGTTTTAAACCAGATGCAGGAAGAAATAGATTTTCTTTATAAAGATAGATGTTTAAGATGGGGGAAGTCTGGTTATTCTTATGAAGAGTGGAAAAGCCAGCTAGAATTTAGACGACGTGCAATTGTTCATCGCCCGGATTTTTTTATGAAGCAGTTTAAGTCTTCATTTGGTTATGAGTAAACTAATTATTAAGGTATATAATTTTAAGAAAAAAAAGGAGGTCATTATGACAAACAAAGAAGTAATTACTGCACTAAAAGAGGTAAAAACTTATTGTGCAGCAAAACTATTAGACCCACTCGATTATGCCCTGCAGGTTTTTGAACGTATTGAGCAGGCAGGTGTTACGGATGCTGTTCATGCAGATTATTCTGTAGTAGCAATGGCACAGAAAACATCTGGAAAGGAGGTCTGATATGTCTGGAACATTTTGGTCTTTAGTACCTGCATTAGTTGCAATTGTTTTAGCTCTTGTATCAAAAGAAGTTTATTCCTCTCTTTTTGTCGGCATATTAATAGGTGCTGTTTTTTATGCAATAGATGCTTCAAGTGGTTTTGCAGGATTTTTTACGCACGTTTTTAATGACGGAATGATTGCTCAATTAAGTGACAGCTGGAATGTAGGCATTCTTATTTTCTTAGTAGTACTTGGAACGATGGTTGCTTTAATGAACAAGGCAGGTGGTTCTGCAGCTTTTGGAGAATGGGCTAAAAAGCATATAAAAACAAAAGTTGGAGCTCAATGTGCAACAATTCTTTTAGGTATATTAATTTTTATAGATGACTATTTTAACTGTCTTACAGTAGGAAGTGTAATGAAGCCTGTTACAGATAAGTACGGAGTTTCTCGCGAAAAACTTGCTTATCTTATAGACTCAACAGCGGCTCCAATTTGCATAATTGCTCCAATAAGTTCTTGGGCAGCAGCAGTAGCGGGTTTTGTAAGTGAAGGAGAAAATGGTTTAGCACTTTTTTGCAAGGCAATTCCATTTAACTTTTACGCATTTTTTACAATTGTTATGATGTTTGTTCTTGTGTTTATGAATTTTGAATATGGCACAATGGCAAAATACGAGAATGCACTTTCCAAGGTTGATGAATTGGAATCAAAGAAAGCTGAACAAAAGTCTGCAGGTAAAGATGTAATTGGAAAAGGAAAGGTTATAGACTTGGTTTTGCCAATTTTACTTTTAATAGTTTTCTGCGTGCTTGGCATGATTTATACCGGCGGATTTTTTGCTAAAGGAGAAGAACACGCAAACTTTATAGATGCTTTTGCTGCAAGTGATGCATCTGTAGGTCTTGTTTTAGGAAGTTTTGCAGCTCTAGTCATAACTTTAGTACTTTTTGTAAGCCGAAGGGTTTTAAGCTTTAAAGAATGCATGAGCTGTATTCCGGATGGTTTTAAGGCAATGGTACCTGCAATTTTAATTTTAACGTTAGCGTGGACACTAAAAGCAATGACAGATAGTTTAGGGGCAGCAGAATATGTAGCAGGTGTTGTAAACTCTAGCGCAAGTGCATTGAAGAATTTGCTCCCGGCACTTATTTTTGTAATAGCAGCATTCCTGGCCTTTGCAACCGGAACATCCTGGGGAACATTTGGAATTCTTATTCCGATTTGTATTGCTGTTTTCCCAGAAGTAAATGACCCTCTTCGCATAATTTCTATTTCTGCATGTATGGCAGGAGCTGTTTGCGGAGACCATATTTCGCCAATAAGTGACACAACAATTATGGCAAGTGCTGGAGCACAGTGTAATCACGTAAACCATGTTTCAAGCCAGCTTCCCTATGCACTAACAGTAGCTGCAGTTTCGTTTGTAACTTACATTGTTGCAGGTTTTACACAAAGCTTAGGCATTGTTACAAGTGCCATAATCTCATGGATTGTTGGTCTTGTGCTTTTATTTTCTCTTCTGATTTTTGTAAAAAAAATAAAGACTTCCCATAAGACTGGTATTTCAGAAATCTACAGCAAAGAAAAACTATAGAAGATAGTGGTTACAAGATTACTTCTTTTGTGAAGGATTCACTTTCGCTTTTTCTTGAAAATATTAGTTTTAGAATCTTTTTTATATTCAGCTGAACTGTGAGGCTGTATTCTAGACCGTGGCTTACGATTCCATGGTCTAGAATAAATTCATTTGGCTGACTGAGCATAATGCGGTAACCAAATCTTCCCTCTAACATAACGAAATCAAAGAAATTCTGTTTCCATCCGGCGAAGGGACAACAGTTAATGTAGGTGTAATTTAAGTCTTCTGCTCCGGTGAACATAATAAAATCTGTTCCCATGCCCATTCCTAGATAGAGGAATCTCATTCCATGGTTAAAAGGGTAAAGCCTTCCTTCCATTCCAATTCCCACTGTGGTAATCCAGTCCTGTTCTTCTGAGGGCATAAGAGTCATGTGGGAAAATAAGCCCTTAAATGAAGCAAATGTTTTTATGGGAAACTCGTATGCAAGACCTAATCCCCAGCCATTGTTTTTTAGCGCTATGCCCAAATAGCGTGCGTCTAAAGAGAAAATGCCTGCTCCGTCAAATGCATTTGCATGTGCAAAGAAGGGTAAGACGAGAAAAGTGAGTGTAAGGAGAAGTCTGCGAAGTGATTTCATCTTTTTAGTTGAGAATATATGTTTTTTTTAATAAATGCAACGAGTAGAAAAAAATAAACCTACGCCCGATTGAAAGGCGGCAATTGTCGCTTAAATATCTCATTGCAAGAGAAGTTTATTTTCATTAAAATACACCTATTATGGAAAACACTAAACGTACTGTTACGTGCGGAGAACTCCGTGCTTCTGATGTTGGTAAGACTGTTGTTTTGAATGGTTGGGTGGCCCGTACCCGTGATTTGGGCGGACTCCTTTTTATTCGTCTTCGTGACCGTTATGGTATTACTCAGGTTATGGTTGGAGATGGAGCAAGTGACCAGGTTAAAAAAATTGCTTCCTCTTTAAAGCCCGAATATTGTATTGCAGTAGAAGGAAGCGTTCGTGCCCGGGAAGCAAAAGATGTTAACAAGGACATGGCAACTGGTGAAATTGAAGTTGTTGCAAGCGACATTGAAATCTTTACAACCAGCCAGGAACTTCCTTTTAGTATTGAAGAAGTTCGCCAGAAGGACGGAACCGTTGTTCTTCCAAACGAAGATTTGCGCTTAAAGTACCGCTATCTTGACCTTCGCCGCGACCCAATGCAGCAAAACATAATCCTTAGAAGCCAGGTTACTTTTGCAACCCGCGAATATTTGACTTCAAAGGGATTTTTGGAAATCGAAACTCCAACCTTTATAAAATCTACTCCAGAAGGAGCCCGCGACTACCTGGTTCCAAGCCGCGTTCATCCTGGAAAATTCTATTCACTTCCACAGTCACCACAGCTTTACAAGCAGCTTTTAATGGTTTCTGGCTTTGATAAATATTTCCAGATTGCCCGCTGCTACCGTGACGAAGATGCCCGCGGAGACCGTCAGCCAGAATTTACTCAGATTGATATGGAAATGAGCTTTACAAACCGCGAAGAAGTTCTTTCTACAACAGAAGGAATGATGGGCTACATTTTCAAAAAGACAATGAACTACGACTTACCTGCAAAGTTTGACCGCATCGCATGGGAAGACGCATTTGACTGGTATGGAAGCGATAAGCCAGATTTACGCTTTGACTTGAAAATGCAGGACGCAACATTCATGGCAGATTTAGCAGACTTTAACGCATTTAAGACAGGAGCTGCAAACAGTGGTCGCGACATTCAGCGCCACAAACGCTCTGGTCTTAAGGCTCTTGTAGTAAAGAATGTTGCAGATAAGTACAGCCGAAAGAACATAGAAGCTTTGGAAGCCGTTGCAAAAACTTACAAGGCAAAGGGTCTTGCCTGGATGAAAGTTAATGCAGAAGGCAAATTTGAAGGCGGAATCAGTAAGTTCTATGCTGGAAAAGAAAGTGAAATCTGTTCAAAACTGGGAGCTACAAAGAACGACCTTCTTTTATTCGTTTCAGACGAAAACTGGCAGCTTGCTTGTACAGCCCTTGGTGCAGTACGTAAGCAGCTTGGAAAAGATTTGAACCTCTATAATCCAAACGATGAATTCCACTTTGCATGGATTATAGACTTTCCATATTTTGCATTTAACGAAGAAACTCAGAGCTGGGAAACTGAGCACCACATGTTCACATTGCCACAAAAACAGTACTGGGATACTTTGGAAAGCGCCCCGGGAGCTGTAAAAGGTGACCTATACGACTTAGTCTTAAACGGCTACGAACTTGCATCGGGCTCTATGCGTATTAACGACCCTGCATTACAGCAGCGAATCTTTAAGATTGTAGGCTACTCAGAAGAACGCGCTCAGAAAGCATTCGGCTTCTTAGTTCAGGCCTTCAAGTTTGGTGCTCCTCCACACGGAGGAATAGCCCCAGGTCTTGACCGCTTAATCATGCTCATGCGCCACGAAGAAAGCATCCACGAAGTAATCGCATTCCCTAAGAATAATTTGGCAGCCTCTCCAATGGACGAATGCCCGTCAGCAGTAGACGAGCAGCAACTTAAAGATCTTCATATCAATTGTTACGATGTAGAAGAGTAGACTTTTAGATTGTTTATCATAAACCGTTGGTTTATTAAGCCAGCGGTTTTTTTTGTGCACGTTTAGAGAAGATAGTTTCTTATGGCTTTTGCTAGTTCTTTTTGAACGGAGGGTTTACTAAAAGCTTCTTCATCTAAAGAGCTTTTTATGCCACCTTTTGAGCTTGCTGCCCAAAAGCGTACGTCGTCTGCTTGTCTGTCTGCCGCAGGAGCTCTTAATGTAGATGGTGCAAGTCCTGTTTCTAGAGAGAGAATGTCTTGAACGTTTTCTTTTATAAGGGCATTAATAATTTCTTTTTCTGAATTTTTGTCATTGAATGCAACTGCACAAATTGTTGGGCATATTACTTTGCGATTAAAGTTTTGAGAAGAGTTTCCCGGGAATAAAATGGAATCATAATATTTTATTTGCATGAGAGGCTTTTTTCTGTGTTCGCTTAAACGCATTACTGTGGAACCAAGCTGCTTCCATTCCATAAAATTAGAAACATCTTTTAAGCTTGCCTGGTACCAGTGTTTATGTATTAATTGAGTACTTTGTAAAGATTTTATTTCGTCTAAAACTTTTGTCAACGAGGCAGGGAGTTTTTTTGTTTTTTCAAAGCTTTCAGAAAGTTCTTTAATAAGAGCGTCATATTCATCTGCAGTTAAGACTGAAGAAGCCATTACGCTTACAAAATCTAATAAGGCTTTGTCGTTACCGCCATTTGTAAAAAGAGGGTATGGAGTTTCGTCTTTTATTGTGTAAAGATATTCTTTATATTCCTCGTAAGATTCCGGTAGTGAAAGCTTTTTTTCGTTTGTGATAACTTTGTATATGTCTAGTTCTACGTGGTCAAGAAGAATTGGAGTCATAAAAATATTTTCATCTGTTGTGCAATAGGAGGCAATTTGCTTTGGAAAAAGATTTCTATTTGAAGTAAAAATATTTTTTGTTTTTTTGCTTATATTTTTTAGAGCTTTACCGTTGTATGAAAAAAGAATTGAATAGCTTGAGCTTACGTTAAATGGAAGAGGAGAGGAGTTATCTAAAACAGTAAAACTAATGTTCTTGTCTTTTATAGCTTTTATTTCGTCAGTAATAATTTTGACAGTTTCTTCTTCTATGCCATAAAATGCAACTCGGCAGGTTTTAGATTTTTTAATTGAAATTGCGGTAAAAATTATTGCGAGAATAAGAATGACAATAACACAAGAAGTAATAATAAAAACATTTTTTTTGCTAAAAACTTTCTTCATGCTTTTATTTTACTTGTTTACTAAAAAAATAAAAAGCCCTAAAGGTATTCTTTCCTTTAGGGCCTGTAAAACTTATGGCTCTACAATTTTTAGTTTTGAACCTGGTAAGATAATAAGGTATGGCTCTGTTGAATCTATTTCATTAAGAGTTGAAGAAGAACTACCTGAAGTATTTTTTCTCTTAAGATTTGTTCTTAAGCCAATAACAAAATAGCTGCTTAAATCTCCGTATATTATAGAAAATGATCCTTTGTATCCTGCGAGAATTTCCATGCTATAAAGTCCTAATTTAATACATGGAGAGAAAGCTAAATTTATGTTCATGTCACTGTAATAATCTCCAGAAACATATAAAAGCTCGCTTGAGAGTCCAAAATTCATTCCTAAAGTCATATTGTTAAGTTTGTAAAAATCAAAACCGTAATTAAGACCTAAAGAAGGACCTATGTAAATGCCATTAGATGTTTCGTCATAAGTAGAATTATAGTAGTCAGTGTTGGTATAACTATATTCAGACATTCCGAATAAAAGTCCAACAGAAGGCTTTAAATTTTTATTTCCAAATAGAAAAGAAACCTCTCCCCCTATAGAACTTCCCAAAAAACTTGTTACTCCTATGCTAGTTGCAAAGCTTGCAGATAATGGTAAGCAAAGAGATAAAAGAAGAATACATAATTTTTTCATTGTACTCTCCTATTTTGTTTTAAACTGAATTACTTTTGCTCTAACAGTAACTTTATATTGAGTTTTTGAAGAAACAGAGTCTGCGTCAGAAATTTTTTCTACTGTGTAGACTGGGTCAAAAATAGAGTCTCCCCCAAGTTCGTAGGCTTTTTGTATAAGTTCGTAATTTGCATTTAAGCGGGCACGGTATAGGGCTTCGTCTGCGTCTGCTTTATTAAGTGCACGTTTGCCTGTGCCAACAAAAATGCCTTCCCCAAGAGTTGTTTCTTTTGGCTCGTAAATGTAACCGTATTTACCAGTGTCGCCATTGAAAGTGTTTTTTAATGAGTCTTTCCATACAAAATCTGACTGTCCTGTAGCTGTTCCAAGAACAACATAATCATCTTTTTCAAAGTAAGTGTTTAATGCAAAGCGTTCTGCCTTGATTTCTGTTGATGCTGTTTCTTCGTGAACACTTGTCGTCAAACAGGACATAAAAAATGTTGCAGGTAAGATAAGCATTGTGCATGCTAAAGCTTTTAATAATTTTTTCATAAGAACTCCTTAAGATTTGAAAATTTAATCTTAAAATAATATTACCCCCCCTCGTTTTTGTCAATGGTTAAAATATGCCCCGCCGTGGAAACAAGGCAAAATCGAAGGAAATCAAAATACGATTCGGTAAAGCTGTTAATCACAAGCGAATCGCACTGATTTGCCGAAAAACGGGCTTCTGGAAAAGTTATGCAAAAGATTGGCATGAATTACGAAGGCACTTTATCATGATGTCTGTTAAACGTCAGAGATTTCTTTAATACAAAATCAATGCACCGTGAATTTTTCTATGGTATAATTTTCTCTGGATGGAACAGTATACCATTGGAGAAATTATAAAAAATACTCGTGAACGAATAGGTCTTTGCCAGGAAGATCTATGTGGACCAGAAATTGCGGCTTCGACAATATCCGATATAGAAAACGGAAAACATCTTCCTCAACTTTCTGTAATAAAGCAGGTATTTGAGCGAATGAATATGAAGGTTCCTATAAATCTCATCTCTGTAACTGATGAACAGTTTGAATTATATATACTTCAGATGCAAATAGAAGAAAAGATAGGCAGAAATATTTTTTCGTTTGAAGATGAATTACAAGAATTTGAAAAAAAAATATTGAAAAAGATATTTTTGATAAACAGTTTATTTTGATGTGCAAAGGAATATTAGCAAAAGAAAGGAATACAAAAGAATCCATATTTGAAGGAAAAATATTCTTTATTGAAGCACTTCAAAATACAATACCAGAGTTTAATGGAAAAAGAAATTTTCCTCAAAAAAGGTTTCTAACCTCAAAAGAAATAAAATGTTTATACGAATTTGCTCTTGCGGAAAGAAAACTTGAGCATTATGAAAATTCAAAATTTTATGTAGAAAATTTGTTTAATTATTTTAATAAGGGAATTGTAGATGAAAATGAAAAAATAAAGTATAAAGCTCAGTTACTGTTAGAAAAAATTGAATTAGAAAAGAGAGATAACAATTATCTGGAAATTCTTGAAAACGCAAATGATGGTATTGAACACTCTTTGAAATATTGTAGCGAGTACTTTCTGTTTTTTTTATTTGAAAAAGCAAATGCATTAGAACATCTTGGAAGAAGAGACGAAGCTATAGTATTGTTTATGTTACATGAAGATATCTTAAGAGAGAAGAAGAGTTGAGAGGTCTTTTTTGGGAACAATAGTTGGAAATCTTATAAAGAAGTATCGTAAAGAAAAAGTAATTCCTCAAAAAGTATTGTGTGATGGAATTTGTACAGTCAGTACGCTTTCCAGAATAGAGAATGGTATATACATGCCAAGTTTAATGCAGATAGAAGTTTTTTTCTCAAGGCTCGGAAAAGCTGTTCCTTATAACCTTGTACCTGTAACGTTTAGAGAAAGAAAAATTTATAATATAAAAACAGCAATATCAATGATTTATGATAATAGAGATCCTAAGCGAAAAATGTTGCTAGATGAATTAAAAGAATGTCTTTCTGAAAATGATTTTTTAACAAAGCAGTATTATTTATTGGTATGGGGAATATATATAAGTCAGTTTGATGAACGCCTGGAGGAGGCAAGATCTATATTTATAAATGCGTTGAATATAACCGAGAAAAAATATGAAGAAATCTCTACTGAAAAAATTGATTTATACAGTACTACGGAATTGTCACTGATTATTAATATTGCTCATGTAGAATATTATATATATGAAATTCAAAAAGAGAAGATAGACTATAAAGAATCTGCAATAAAAACAATGGAGTTTTTAAAAACCTACTATGAGAAAAATGTAGAAGACTATCTGCAAAAAACTATTTATAGTTCCGTTATTTTCATGCTGACAAATTGGTATGGATTGGATAAGAATTATGAAAAATCTCTTGAGTTATCAAGTAAAGGTATAAAAATAACTAATGAGTCAGCGTATTTGTTTTCCAGACATATTTTTAATAAAGGATATAGTCTTGCAAGCATGGGAAATATAAAAGAAGCTGAATTAAAATTTTCTCTTTCATTGAATATTATACAGATGATGGAAAATTTTGGTGATAAAGAATTTCTAATAGGTGTGATTAAGAAACGATTTAATATAGATATTAGTTCAAAGCTTTTAAGTTTAAAATAAGTAAAATTTGCTTTTTTTACTATGTTCTTTTGAGAAATTGCCGTTTAGACTCTTTTAAAACGTTTAATAAGGAGTCATTTTATGAAAAAAATTAAAGTGTTATTTGTTTTATTCTCATGCATTACAGCGGGTTCTTTGTTTTGGGGATGCAACCAGAACTTAGAAGATTCAGAAGTCGTTGAATATCAGGTAACTGACGGACAGATTAATGAAGGATTTAATCTGGAAGACGTTATAACTGTTTCAAAATTTGAAGGCGGACGAAATATAGGTATCGTTGGCAAATAATTTTAAAAAAAAGTTTGGAAGGATAAAGTTTTATGAAGTTGAATAAAGGTATTATAATTTTATGTGCATTACTGACAGTTTATCTTACTGGGTGTAAGGATTCATTAAATATTACGATTCTTACAAGAGAAAATTCTAGTTCGGAGAATATTATTTCTGCGATTACAGAGAATAAGGCTTTACTTCAGGAATGTCTGATAGGTTCACAGCGTTCTGCTGATTTAACTGAAGAAGAAGAGCAGATTCGTGCTTATCTAGAGAATCCTGAATCTTTATATGAAGATTTAAATTCTTCAGAAGACGGTAAGAAGTTTTTATTGTTTTATGAAATAATGAGTAATCCTGAATCTACGACAGAAGAGCTGCTAGCTTGTGCGAAAGAAATTTTAACAGAAGACGAGTATGAAGCATTATTTCAGAGTGTTAACGAAATGGAAATAACTTCAGAAGAAGTGTGTTCTAGAGCGGTAACTGTTGATAAATATGCTCATATTTTTGCAGGGGCTGCAGTTGCTATGGCTACAACTTCCGCGATATATGCATGTACCCCTGGAATCTTTGTTGCAAAGAAAGTTGCTGCTGCTGCTGCTCTTTCTGTGAGTGCAGGCGTTACAGCTGGTGCTCTAAAGGAGTTATGGGATTATTTTGATCCAAATGGTACAGTTGATTTTGGGGATTTTATTGCAACAGCTCTTGGTAGTGGAATTGGAACTGTATTTGCTGCAGGAGTAACATCTATAAGTTGTGCTTTATTGCAATCAACAACGGGTTCTGTTATTATAAATGGTGTTTTTGCAGTTGTGTGTGGATATACAGCTTTGTATATTGTTGGAAAGATTTAATAAGGGGAGATTTATTTTATGAGACAGAAAAAAGTTATTATTGTAATTGTAGCAATTCTTGCTTTTGGAATAATTTCCTGTAAATTATTTTCTGACAAGGAAACTGCATACGTATTTAGTAACGGAAATAAAATTGTCTATGATGTTGGACTTTTTGGTGATGCAACCGTTTTGTATGAAAATACAGACGAGGAAAACTGTACTCTGCTTTATTACAGACATGCTGACGACAATGAACGCATCTATAATGACGGGATAAAAGACTCCTCTGACGGAACTGTTGTTGCGGTTCTTATAAGTGAAAGCACTAACACAAAAAATTATCCGAAGGAAACAGGTCTTTACATGTTTAAAATGGATTTGTCTAGCGGTGTTGCTATAAGTGATTCAGAAACGATAACCGATGTGATTGTGTCTTCAATATCCAGTGTAACAAATGATTCTGTTACCTATATTCTTTCTGACGGGAGTTCTGTAACTAAAGAGTTTAATTAACGAACGTTAGTTGTGTTTTTATGCAGATTTTGAACGTTCAGAAGGTTCAAAAAGATAATCTTACCCCTCTCGTTTTTGTCAATGGTTAAAATATACCCCGCCGTGGAATGGTGGCAGCTTGCTGCCAGTCGGGAGCGTAAGCGGACGACCGCGCGTTTAGCAAGCCATGGAAGGGCGGTTTAATGTGTAAAGGACGGCACAATAGAACAAACAGTAAAGAGAATAATATCTACAGCAACAATTGTAGCTCCAACGGGAGTGCCTGCCATTATAGAAATAAGCATTCCGAGTAGCGTGCAGATAACTGAAAAAATTGCAGAAATAATTGTAACTTTTTTAAAGCTTTTACAAAGCCGCATTGCACTCATTGCAGGAAAAATTACTAGGGCTGAAATTAAAAGTGAGCCGACAAGGTTCATTGCAAGAACAATTATAACTGCAATTACGACTGCAAGAAGAATGTTGTAGAGTTCAGTTTTCATTCCTGTAGATTTTGCAAATGTTTCATCAAATGTAATTGCAAAGAGGCGATTGTAGCAAAGTATATAAATAATCACTACTGCAACACTCATAATAACGCTAGCAATTACTTCGCCTTTTGTAAGTGTAAGAATAGAAGTAGAACCAAAGAGTGTACTGCAAACGTCACCAGAAAGATTTGTAGATGGAGCAAAAATGTTCATTATTAAATAGCCTAGTGCCAAAGCTCCAACAGAAAGCATTGCTATTGCTGCATCTCCTTTTACTTTTCTTTTTTGACCACCGCATAAAAGTAAGATTGCACAAAGAATTGTAACTGGCAAGACTAGAATCATTTCGTTAGAAAATATGCTTGCCCAAAATAGACTTCTTTCTCTTGCCTCGGGATGACTTTTTGCAAAGCTTTCTAAAAGTGTTTGTATAACGCTGGCTACAGACATTGCTCCAAAGGCAACGTGGCTTAAGCCGTCTCCAATGTATGAAAATCTTTTTAGTACAAGAGTAACGCCAAGTAGCGAAGAGCAGAGGGCAATAAGAGTTCCTGTAATTAATGCATAGCGTACAAAAGGGAAAGAAAGATATGTAGAAAGTAAAGATAAAGTTTCGCTCATTTTGTTTCTCCTAAGATGCGTTTACCATGAGGTGTTTCAAAAAAATTTTTTTGAGTTCCAAAGAAAGGTTCACTTCCTAAAGAGAGTATGTGACTTGCATATTTTATAGCACTCATGTCATGAGTTATCATCATAATTGTAAGTCCTTCCTGATTAAATGTGCGAACAAAGTTGTAAAGCTCTTCTGTAACTTTTGGGTCAAGACCAGAAACTGGTTCATCTAAAATAAGAAGGTCTTCTGCAGAACACATTGCGCGTGCTAAAAGAACTCTTTGCTGCTGCCCTCCAGAAAGTTCTTTGTAACTGCGTTTAGAAAGATTTTCTATGTTGAATTTTTTCATGTTTTCTAAGGCGATTTCTTTTTCTTTTTTTGTATAGAAAAATCCGTTCATCTTGCTCATGCAGCCAGAGAGAATAATTTCTTTTACAGTTGCCGGAAAGTCTTTTTGTACTACAGTTTGTTGAGGAAGATAACCTAACTTTTTATGAGAAAAATTTTTCTTTAGAGTTCCAGAAACAGGCTTTAAAAGTCCAAGGATTGTTTTTATTAATGTAGATTTTCCTGCTCCGTTTTCGCCTAGTATGCAAAGATAGTCTCCTTTGTTTAGTGTAAAAGATATGTCTTTTGCAACTCCAGGTTTTTCGTATCCTACAGAAAGATTTTCACATTCAAGTAGTGTCATAGCTTCCTCAAAAAAATTAGTTTGAACCTAAAGCTTTCTTTAGTGCTTCAAGATTGCTTTGCATTGTGCCAAGGTAGGTTGCACCTTTTTTTATGTCAGACTTAGTAACAGCCTGCATGGAATTAAATGTAACTATAGAAGCGTCTTTTGCTTTGCTACTCTGGATTATTGTGCGTGCAATTTTTCCGTCGCCACTTTCTATTTTGCAAACGCTTTTTAAGCCAAGTTCGTCTACTTTGCTAGAAAGGAATGCTATGGTTTTAAAACTTGCTTCTGTTTCTGCAGAACAACCAGCGAAAGCTGCGTAGTATTTTAGACCATAGTCATCAGTTAAATATCTAAGTGGAAAGCGATCTCCAAAAAGCAAGGTGTTAAACTTTGCGTCTTTACAAGCTTTTGTATATTCTGCATCTAATGCACTTAGTCTTGCATTGTAAGAGGTAAGATTTGCTTTGTAAGTTAAGGCATTTGTCGGGTTTACAGAGCATAGGGCTTCACAAATTGTTGAACATAAAATTTGTGTGTTGCGTAAAGAAAGCCATACGTGTTCATCGTATTCAGTTTCTTCTTCGTCTTCATCTTCGTCTTCTAGTTGCATACCTTCGACAATTTCTTCTTCTTTTACTCGTTCACCGAGTGTTTCTAAGAGATTTATTGTCTTAAGTTTTTTATTGTGGCTTGTTCTTAAAACATCTTTTACCCAGTCGTCACTTTCGCCACCAACGTAAATAAAAATGTCTGCTGTAGAAATTTTTGCAATATCTTTAACAGATGGCTGGTAGCTGTGTAAGTCTACGCCGTTATCTAAAAGGAGAGTAATGTCAATTTCGTTTATTTTTTCACCGGCAATGTTTAAAACCCAATCGTATTCCGGGAAGATTGTTGTAACAACTTTTGTTTTTGCGAAGGTAGCTGTTGTTGTAAATGCTGCCAGTACTAAAGCAGCATATTTTTTATTTAATTTCATAATTAGTCCTCTAAAAAAAATTGTGCATCTGTGTTATTTGTTCTGGATGCAAATTACTATGTAAAGAATTATATAGCTTAATCGTTTATCCGCACTTTTTGAGAAACAGGTGTTATGCTTTTTATAAACGATAATGTTATTTTATCTGACAGCAAAATAGTTAATGCATTTACAAATACTGTTGAAATAAATGCAATTTTTATAAAAGAGGTTAGCTCTGCTTTTACAACTTTCATTAAAAAGCATATTGGACAGGTTTCTCCAAAACAGTCATGATGTATATGGAATGTTTCAAATGTTAGGAGCGATAAAAATCCTATGAGAACGTAAAGTAAAATTGCTAAGGTCAGTCGGCGTATTTTTTTATTTTGCATTTTTTTCTTTTGCACATTCGCTGCAGAGACCATAAAAAACAGTTCTGCATGGATTAAGAATAAAACCATGTTCGTCGGTCAGGTGTTCTTTTAGCTGAACAAGTTCTTCACATTCTAAATGAGAAAGTCTTCCACATTTTTCACACTTAAGATGAAAATGCTGTTCTTTAGAATTATTTGAGTCTTCGCCTATGTATTCAAAGCATGCGGCAGAATGTTCATCAATAAAGAATTTTAAAACTTTGCCTTGACCTACAAATTTTTCTAACTGGCGGTAAATTGTTGCACAGCCTATTGAGATTCCCTTTTTTTCAAAATGATTTCTTACATCTTCTGCAGTAAAATGTTTTCCATTTGTTTTGGAAAGGTAGCTTAAAAGTAAGTCCTGCTGATGTGTTTTGTATGCAGATTTTAAGGCCAAATTATTCTCCCAAAATTGATAACGGTTATCAAATTAATGAATTCAAAAAGAAATGTCAATATGAAAATAATTCTCATTTTGTAAAGCTGATAAATTTTCTTTCTAAGCAGTATTCTTTAAAAATAAGCTTTAATTTGTTAGAATATAATTATGAAAAGCGTAAAGAAATGCTTAATATTTTTTATAATTATCTTGTTTTTTGTAGAGCCATGTACGGCACAAAAAGCAAAGGAAAAGCAAATAGATGTTAAATTACCTCCAGAAGATTTAATTCTTTTTATAAACTGTTATCCAAGTATAAGTTTTGAAATTTCTTATGATGAAAATATTGATGACTGGCTTTTAAGTTTTAACTCTTATGGTAAAAAATATAATTTGTACTGGCAGAATTCTTCACTTTTACCAAAAGAAGAAATTACCAATAAAGAAAAATATTGGCCGCTTTTGTATTCTTATCCGCTTAAATTAAAAGAGCCGTCAGACTTTACTGAAGAAGAAATAGAACGCGTAAAGAATTTTGGTTCAACAGAAAACAGAAAGAATGGTGCGGGCACTCCAATGTTTTTTTTTGATGCTTTTTATGATTCTAACACTCGTGGCAGTCTGGAAAGTCATCTTTCGCGCACAACATTTTTAGGTCACAATACAACTGTTCACGAGAGAATTGTTCCCGAGCTAAAAAAAGTCGAGAAAAAAATTTTTGAGCTTTCTGAAACTGATGCAGAAGTAAAAAACTTTGTAGAAGGAATAAAATCTACAGATGCATATTACTGGCGAATAATAAGTGGAACAAATAGAAAATCTTTTCATAGTCTAGGTATTGCTTTAGATGTTTTACCAAAGCGACTTGGCGGTAAGGCAATTTTTTGGAGCTGGACAAAAGACATTAACCCGGACGGCTGGATGTTAACTCCTTTAAGCCAAAGATGGATGCCGCCTTTAAAAGTAATAGAGGCTTTTGAGGACTGTGGTTTTATTTGGGGCGGTAAGTGGATTATTTTTGATAACATGCACTTTGAATACCACCCGGAATTAACTGCTTATTCTCGTAAATTAGCGGGTGCGTTTTAAGCGGTCAATTTCGTTCATTGTCTTTAAGCGATAAGTGTCTTGTACAAGAGGAATGTCGCGGTAAAGGCTGTAGTCTATTTTGTCTAATTTGACAGGTGTCTTTTTAATGCTGTCTAATTCTGCTGTAATCTTTTTTGCAGCTCTCTTAGAAAATACCAGTGCTTCCAAAAGCGAGTTTCCGTCAAGACGGTTCTTGCCATGAACTGCGGTGCTTGCACATTCTCCAACAGCATAAAGACTTTTCATGGATGTGCTGCCATTTAAATCTGTGTATACACCACCGATGCAGTAATGCTGAGAAGGAACAACAGGAATGTAAGCTCTAGTGCAGTCAATTCCCTCTTGCAGGCATCGTTCATAAGTTTTTCTAAATCGTGTTTTTATAACAGGTATGTCTATTTTTGCCATTGAAAGATTTACATAAGGTGTAGAATCTTTTTTCATCTGTGCAAAAATAGCTTTTGTAAGTTCCTCACATGGAAGATTTTCATCTGTAAAACGTTTTCCGTATTTGTCTAAAAGTTCTCCTCCAGCACTTCGTATTGTGTCTGAAATTAAAAAAGATGGTCCAGGTTTTCTTGAATACAAAGTTGTCGGGTGAATTTGAATGTAGTCTAAGTTTTGTACTGGAATGTTGTGTTTTAAGGCAATGCCTAAAGCATCTCCTGTAAGAGTCGGGTTGTTTGTTGAACGTTCATAAAGCCCGCCAAAGCCTCCTGAAGCCCACACAACTTCTACTGCTTCTATGTCTACAATGTATCTGCCATCTGTAGAGGTTTCTATGCTTCTTAAATATAGAGGAGAATTTTCCTTGCAAATGGCAACTATTCCGCAACAACGCTCTTCGCTACCAGGTGTTTGTCCAACAAGTATGTCGAGCATTGTAACATTTTCTTCTAACTGAATATTTGGGCGTCTTCTAACCTCTGCAATAAGTTTAGAGGTAAGTTCTTCGCCAATAGAGTCATCATGGAAAAGTATACGAGGAGTACTGTGGCCAGGAGCTATTGTATACTCTAAAGCATTAAGTGAGTTTTTAGAGAAGCTTACTCCGTACATAGAAATGTCGTCTATTACTTCTTGTGAAGAACGTATAAGTATGTCTACAGCTTTTGGGTTGTTATCGAATTTTCCGTATTTAAAAGTGTCTTCGTAAAATGAGCGATAATCAAAGTCGTCCTTTAAAACGCTTATACCACCTCTTGCAAGATAAGAATTTGTGTCTTCCAGTTTTCCTTTAGAAATTATCATTACAGATTTTTCTTCTGGAATATTTAATGCACAAAAAAGTCCGGCAACGCCAGAGCCTACAATAAGTACATCAGTTTTTATATTTGTTTCTGTCTTCTGAGGTGTCATGGTGTAAATGTTAACACTCTATTTAAAACAATTCAATCTGTGGATTTTTTTCAAACAAAAAACTTTTTTGATTTCCGTTTTGAATAACATCGTCTTCTGTTACAGTACTGCATAATAGCGGAGAAAGTTGATTACATGAAGTATAATTTTCTAAAGCCTTTTTATGGTCTGTGTTTGCATAACAATATTTGCAGCCGTTAGGGCATGTTTCGTAAGCCCCTATGTCATGGCTTGTAATGCAATGGCAGCCTTTTCTCATTCCTCTGTGGTTTAATTCTTTAAATTTTATATTATTAGCCTTGCCCAAAATATCAAGCGTAATGCAACCGCTTTTTTCTATGCCATACATGCTGTAGTCCCTATTTGTTGCACAGGTTTTTAATCTTATATTGTATTTTTTTGCAATCCGGCCTAAGCCCTTGGCTAAATCTTCCATGTCTTCATCTGTTAGTAAAATCATTTCTGGAAAATTAAATTCCAGTTTTTTATATAGTTCAACAAAACTAAAAACACACTCATTTATGTGACCGGAAAGCCGAGCTGCCATGTGTTCAAAAGTTATAAGATGCTGTTGAATGGTGTAATGCTTTGTTAGTAAAACAGGGTCATATCTCCATGTGATTTTTTCTTTGCCGACAAGTTTCTCTAGCTTTATAAGAGTGTCTATACTCTGGTCTATAGACGGAACGTTTGGTTCTATATCTTTACCATAGGCTGTTATGGTGTAAAAAAAATATGTGTTAAAGTGGTCTGTTATTTCATGTATTCTGGAAAGAATGGGTTGATAATTTTTTGAGCAGAACACAACACAGTCAATTTTGTTAGGAGTAAGCTCGTAGCGTGTAATTTTATTTGGAAAGAGAGGATTTCTGCTTAAAACGTAGCCTTCTTTGAATCTGTTTAAGAGCCATGTAGAAAAATATTGAACTGTATCTGTTCTACCGCCTGTGTTTAGAATCATGGTGTAACTATATATAAAAAGTACAAAAATTTCTATAAACGTGTTATAATTTTTATGATGAAAAAAACAATTTATAAATTTTTTGCTTTTAGCTTAATTCTGTTTTTATTTGTCTCATGTACAAAAAAAAACAGCATACTTAAAAGAACCTCTTTAGATATAGACAGTGAACGTGATGGAATGCATTTAATTCTTGGATTTTCGCAGATAGGAACGGAAAGTTCCTGGCGTACTTACAATACACAGTGCATTATGCAAGCCGCTCAGGATGCCGGAATTCAGATTATAATGGAAGACGCTCAGCAAAAGCAGGCAAATCAAATAAAAGCAATTCGTTCCTTTATAGTTTATAGAGTAGATGTAATTGCATTTGTTCCGATTGTAGAAGATGGATGGGATAATGTTTTAAGAGAAGCAAAAGAAGCAAATATTCCCGTAATAGTTGTAGATAGAAAAATTCGTACAAAAGATAAAAGTTTATATGCTGGTTTTATAGGCGAAAATGCTTATGACGAAGGCAAAAAGGCGGCAGATTTTTTACTTTCAAAATATGCTCTTTCAAAACAAAAATTGAATATATTGGAAATAAGTGGTACAGAAAATTCTTCTGTGGCAAAGGAACGGTCACAGGCTTTTCATGAAAAAATTGCAGAAGATAAACGGTTTACAATTATTTATAAAGAATCAGGTGATTTTCTGCGCTCACGTGGTAAAGAAATTGTAGAACAAATTATAGAAAAAAATGGTGCGCTAAAAATGTATGGTCAGAATGTAGACATAATTTTTTCGCATAATGACGGAATGACGCTTGGCATTTTAGAAGCATTAGAAAAAAATTCCATTGCACCAGGAAAAGACGTTTGCATTGTTAGTATAGATGGTGAGCAGGAATGTATAAATGCATTAAAAGAAGGTAAGGTAAATTGCGTTGTAGAATGTAATCCAGACATTGGTAAGACATTAATGTTTTTAGTAAAGAATGTTGCAAATAAAAATACTATTCCGGAAGCAACCTATGTACAGGAAGGAATTTTTACAGAGCAAGATGATTTGTATTTTATGGCACCACGAGGTTATTGATGAAATCTAATACAAATAGCATTTTTGGTCGTTTAAGCAGATTTTACATAATTGTTATTGCAATAATGTTTGTTCCTTCTTTGGTTTCGCTCTTTATTTTAATGAATAATACAAATCGTTATGACAGAATAATTTCAAATGTTAGCTATGCGAATAAAATAAGTCAGATTGCAAAAAATGAAATTACAGGAGAGCTTTGGAATATTGTTTCAGGAAGAAAAAAATTTGAGGAAGGTTTGCAATATAATTTAATTTCGCAAATTAATTCTGGTATACAAGAAATGATGCAAAATACATTAGACCGAAGAGGAAAACAAAAATTAGAAGTTGCATCAAGAGCTTGCCTTACTTTAGAAAAAAATGTTGATCGTCTTGGAGAAAATATAAAAAACGGTGAAAGTGTTTTTAATAATGAAATTGCCTTAGATGAAATTAGAAGTATTGCCTCTTTACTTTCTGATATTTTAAACGATTTTATCGTATTTGAAATTGAAACTGCATCTATTACTAATGCTGCAATAAAAAAATCCATGGTAGTCTTTATTGTCCTTATAATAATTCTTGTAGCTGTAGTTTTTACTCTTTCTTTGCACAATCTTCGTTCTTTAATGAATACAATTCATAAACCAATATCGCAGATGGAATCTCTTTCTACACAAATTGCATCTGGAGACCTTAGTGCACGGGTTCCTACGACAGATGTTTATGAGCTTAAGCAATTAAGTCAAAACTTAAACACAATGGCAGAGCGTATAAATGTACTTATTCAGGAAAATATAGAAGAAGAGAAAAATGTTCAAAAAGCCGAGATGAAAGCTCTACAAGCTCAAATAACACCGCACTTTTTATACAACACTTTTGACACAATAATTTGGCTTGCAGAAGAAGGCGAAACAGAAGATGTTATAAGAGTAACGCGTGCATTCAGTGAATTTTTGCGAATATCTTTAAGTAGAGGTCATGAATGGATAACGGTGCAGCAAGAACTTGAACATGTACAAAATTATCTTACAATTCAAAAAATACGTTATGCTGATATTTTAAATTATGAAATAGAAGCTAATGCAGAACTGAATTCTTTTAAAATGCTAAAGTTAATTTTGCAGCCCCTTGTAGAAAATGCAATTTACCATGGAATAAAAAATAAAAGAGGTAGAGGCCATATAAAAGTAAAAGCAGATTATGCAAATGAAGCCCATACAAAGATGATTTTCTCTGTAATAGATGACGGAGCGGGTTTTACAGAAGAACGTTTAAGGCAAGTTAGAGAAGAACTTTTAAAAGACACAGGAGCTACAGAAAGCTTAACCTCTGTTTATGGACTTTATAACGTAAACAAAAGACTTTTTCTTTATTATGGAAAGGACACCGACGGTCTTAGAATAAATAGTGAGCCCGGTAAAGGTACATGTATTAGCTTTAGTGTTCCGATATAATGTTTCTGCTTTCGTAGGAGTGTAAATCTTCTAAGATTTTTTCCTTTGTAAAGAGTTCGCCCTCGTTTATTCCTGGACAACGTTCTTTTTCTTTATTCCAGCTTTCTTCGTCTTTTAGCACATTAGACCAAAAAGGGTAGGTTCTGCATTGTACTGGTCTAAGAGGGTATACTGAGCAGCCTGCGTTTTCTTTCCAAAAAATACATTCAAATTTAGAGTTTTCTCGTAAGCTTAACAGCTTAGAGCCGTCATCCAATTCTATCCAACGGCAAAAGACTTTTATAAATTGTTCTTCAGTAAGTTCTTCGTGTTTGGCAAGAGCTTTTAATTCATGCTTTTCTAAAAAAACAACTCCAGGTGTCCCACAACAACATTTTGCACATTGTGTACAACTAAAGTGAAGTCCATTTTCTAAAAATTCTTTTTCATTCACAATAATATTAACTGTGGTCTGCAATGTAAGAAGTAAATTCTTCTTCTGTTGCAGAACATCCTTTAGATTTTAAAAAGTCTGCAATTGTTCCGCTGTCAGTTGCATTTTCAAATTCCTGTGCAAGAGATGCATTTGATTTTATTTGACTAACGAGTTCTTCTACTGACATAATTTTCTCCTTTGGAACGTATAGAGAAAGCTCTACACATTTTTATTTTGACTA
>CALFIX010000001.1 GCA_937877515.1 uncultured Treponema sp. | reverse complement strand
ATAACCTTAAAAAGTGCATTTTTTATAACTGAATAAGAAAGACCTGCACTAATGTCAGGAACAGTAGCACCTTCTTTTTGAGCCTGCTTAACACGGCTGTTCATAAAAACAGTACAGCGAGTTCCAAGATCAACAGGTTTTTTTGCCAAAAGAGCCGCCTTACTAAACTCCTGAACACTCATTCCCATTGTGCGGGCAAAGTTGTCAAGGAAGCTTCCACAACCTGAAGAACAAGCTTCGTTTAACTGAATAGAAGTAATAGCCCCATCTTTCATGCGCAGGCACTTCATGTCCTGCCCACCAATATCAAGCAAAAACTCTACACCGGGAACAAAGAAATCTGCTGCCCTATAGTGAGTAATTGTTTCTACCTCACCAGCATCTACTCCGAGAGCTGCCTGAAAAAGAGCCTCTCCGTAACCTGTAGAAACTGCACGTGCAATGTAACAGTCTTTTGGTAAAATCTTATATAAATCTTTTAAAACTCTAACGGCTAAATCAACTGGGTTTCCTGCGTTTACATCGTAGAATCTCCAAAGAATACGACCTTCTGTATCTGTAAGAACAGCCTTTGTAGTTGTACTACCGGCATCAAGCCCTAAAAACACAGGACCTGTTGCACTTGATAAGCTTCCGCTTAAAGCTTTTTCCTCTGCGTGTCTCTTTTTAAACTCTTCAAGTTCACTTTCGTCATTAAACAAAGGTTCAAGACGCTGAACTTCTTCCATTTCTGCACCAACTAAGTTTTTTAAATTCTCCCTAAACTCCGAAATAGTAAAAAAGCTTGCTCTTTCTTCTTTTGGTTCTCCCGACCCAGGATTTGAAAGTGGAGAACATTTTATTTCTCTCTCTGCAGAAAAGGCTGCACCTGAAGCAACAAAGAGCTGACTATTTTCTGGAACGATTGTTTCTTCAGGGGTAAGCTTTAACGTAACAACAAAGCGTTCACGAAGCTGGTCTAAAAAGTGAAGAGGACCTCCAAGAAAAGCTACATGACCGCGGATTGGCTTACCGCAGGCAAGCCCTGAAATAGTCTGACTTACAACAGCCTGAAAAATGGAAGCTGCAATATCTTCACGGCGAGCACCTTCGTTAATTAAAGGTTGAACATCTGTCTTTGCAAAAACACCGCAGCGGGCGGCGATAGGATAAATAGTTGTAGCACCGCGGGCAAGATTGTTAAGACCAGAAGCGTCTGTTTCAAGAAGTGCTGCCATTTGGTCTATGAAGGCACCCGTTCCACCGGCACAGGTACCATTCATGCGCTGTTCAACGCCACCCTTAAAATATGTAATCTTAGCGTCTTCTCCACCAAGCTCTATAACAACATCAGTCTGCGGAATAATCTTTCTGACCGCCGTAGTTGCCGCTACAACTTCTTGAATAAAAGGAATGTTAAGCCACTGGCTAACAGAAAGTCCACCAGAACCAGTTACCTTTACGCTTATAGTCTGCTTTGAACCAAGCGGAAGTTTTTTTTCTAATTCGTCAAATGCATTGTTTACAACAGTGATGATTGTATTGCGTATGTCTGCTCTATGTCTTTCGTACGCTCCGTACAAAAGCTCATCATTTTCTCCGAGAGCCACAACTTTTACTGTAGTTGAACCTACATCAATTCCCATGCGAATAGGACGCACAACAGGAGTTAAACCAGCACTAGAAAGTTCCATAAATTTCCTACCACGTTTTTTTAAAAGTTGGCATTTTTATAATTCAGCCACAACTTGCATATTCTAATAGAAAAAAAATGTTTATGCAAATGAAAATTACTAAACAAAAAACTTGTATAAATAAGAATGTCTTAAACTATTTTACATCTTCTTCTTCAAGTATGCAGAGCCAGTCACCAGAAGAAATTTTTTCTACATCTTCTTCTGCAAGCTCTACATAATACAGATTGCATTCTTCATCCAGAACCTGAAGTACCAGAGCAGAATTAAGTTCAATTTTTTTACTGGAGTGAACAAATGAGAAATGTAAGTCATTAATATTTTTCCTGGCAGAACCGGAAAGATACACAACCACACTGTTATCATCAGAAACACTTAAGACAGAACCGCATATTTTGTTATGCTTATCAGAAGAATTCTGACTTTCTACAGATTTTTCCATCGTGCTTATGATGATGCTTCCGGCAGTTTTTAAGCCTGACAATTCTTTTTCCAACTTTTTAATTTCCCTATCTTTCTTGGAAATTTCTTCTGTTGAAGCCTTAACAATTTCATTTCCTGCAGTACGTGCAAGATTTACGATAGATTTATTTAATGACTTAATTGCGTTTTCATCTTTCTGAGGGTACTGCATCATTGAAGACTGAATCGTCTCTATCTGTTTATAATAATTTTGAACATTTAAAAGACTGTCATTAAATTCCTGAGAAGCATTTTCCTCATACACCACGGAAAACATTGAAGAATAAATATCTTTAGAAGTTTCTTCTACAACACGTCTAGCCTGAGGATTTACGGCAGAAAGGCCCGGATCATACTGATTTATTACGTATGCCACCATATCCTGTAAATGCTTACGGTCAGCCTCTTTTGTTTCTGCCAGCTCCCTGCGCATTTCTTCTAGCTTCTGCTCATATCCGTCTGCAAGACTCTGCATCTGCATTTCGTTAAGCTGACCTTCACTGTCTATTACTGATTTCTGTTTTGTAACGTCCTGCATTTCTTCCGTATCATAATCATCCAGCAAAATAAGATAGTGCTCTATTTCTTCTTCAAGCTCTAAAATTCTTTTGTCATTCTTGCCAGCATTTTCCATTGCCTTAGAATAATTTTCTTCTATTTCTAAAAGCTTTCTTTTATGAGCAGCTTTATCTTTTATATTCATATTTTCTAGAAGCTCTCTGTCAGAATCTCTCTGAATCGATGCCTGCAAAATAAGATATTCCCTTTCCTGCTCCAAACGGTACTTTTCTGCGTTTGCAGAGCGAAGATTTTCTTCTACGAGATTATGTTTTTTTAAAATATTACGTAAATTAATATCGTTAAACTCCCTAACCTCTACATTAACAGTACGATTATGATGCTCGGTAAAAATAGCGATTGCAGAAACAACGACGGCTATTGAAGCAAAACAAATAAGCATAAGGCTCCACATGTTTTTCCACATGAGTGCACCAGAAGCTTTTTTTGACTCTTCATAACGTTTTTCAAAATCATAAGAAGTCTGATTTTGCGAAGAAGCATATTTATTTAATTCATTCTGAAGGAATTCCCTAAGCTCTTTATTTATTTCGATGTCATTGTCCATATTCCACTCCAGTTTTCAGGGGCATTTTTCTTACCAATTCGGTCTATAAATTCCTGACCAACAGAAAGTTCAGATTCCTTAAACAAAACTCGGGCTTCTTTCCAATCACCTTTATAATATAAATCAAGGGCCTTCTTAAAAACTTCAAACTTAGACTTTACATTTTCATAAGCCCAATCAGGATTAGGTTCAGCACCGTCAATCAAGACTTTCTTCTTGCACAGAGGAATATAAATTTTTACGCCCTCAGTTTTACCCTTTACTAAAACTGTATCAAGCTCATAAAATTCAAAATTTTCATTCGTACGGCTGTCTTTTATAGCTTCATTTTTTACGTATTCACTTACAATAACTGGTACTCTATAAATGCGCGTTAAACCTTCTAGGCGAGAAGCAGAGTTTACATTGTCTCCAATAAATGTACTTTGCATGCGGTTTTCTGATCCAACGTTTCCGTAATAAACTACGCCTCCGTCTATTCCTACACCGACATCTAATAAGGCTGCATCTAAAACCTTTTGTTCTTCCAGCGTTAAAGGCTTGTTTTCTGCGATTCTGTTTTGTCTTACGTTTTCTATTGAAGAGCGAAGTCTGTAAGTTACTGTTGTAATATCCCATGCACTTGCTATGGCGTCATAGGACTTATTGCTCTTTACGGAATCATCATGTCCGTAACTTGCTAAAATGGCGTCTCCAATAATGGAGCCGATTTCTCCATTGCGGACTTTTACACGGTTTATTACAGAATTATAATGAACATTTAAAAGGTCAATTATGTCTGTTCCTAAAACCTCAGTACGGTAAGTAAAGCTTCTAATGTCACTAAACAGGATTGTAAGTTCTAAAGGTCCGCCCTGTCTTAGATTGATGTTCATCTCTTTGCGAGCCCTTTTTATAACGGCTTCAGGAACAAACTTCTGGAAAGTGTCTAAAAGATAATTTACACGAGAAGATAAAAGGTTAAAGTTTGCTGCAAGATAGGTAATATCATCATTAGGAGAATTACTTATGTCTATTTCTTTTAAATCTTGAGTCTGCTGCATATCGTACATTTCTGTTGTAAAGCGGCTGATGTTAGATAAAAGTCTAGAAAGAATTCCGGCACCGAACACAAGGCAGACTATGGTTACAAGAATAATTGCTAGGGAAATTATTATTAAAACTCTATACATGGAGTTATTTGTGTCTGCAATAGATTCAGCACGAATAAGATACATTTTCCAGTCGTCCTGGTACTTAAAAACTCCGTGGTATTCAATTCCTGTTGGAGAACTAAAATTTAATGTTCCCTGCCCGTCAGAAGACAAGAGGGCATCCAGCAAGGCTTCATTTTTAAAACCTTCCCAAATTTGAGAGGCATCTGCACAGGCACAAAATAAAAGAGAGCCATCTTCGTTTACGCCAAGTGCCAGGCTCTGGCTCATGTCAAAAGAATTTATTGCGCTTAAACGTATTGCATCGACAGCCTCATCTCTTTCGCCGGAATATATTTGTATCTGAAACTGATTTCCTGCTGTTGTATAGACGTCAGAAAGTTTATTTACAAGAAGTTTATTTGTTAAATCAACAACCTTACTCTGCATTAAAAGCAGTGCAATAAGATTTGTAGAAAAACCGGCAAGCAGTATGAAGAATATAAATACTAAAAGAATCCGTATTTTTATCGGGACAATAGGAGTATCCTTTACATACTGAACAAATTTAAAATGGTGAGGACTTTTTTTACTTGCCATACTGTCGCAATTTTATACCGATTGCTTAAATTTTTCAACAGTATTATTCTAGCACAAATGGACAATCAAACAGAAAATTCAAAAGAAAAAAAAATTAATCAAAACTTAAATAACTCAAAAAATAAAAGCTCATCCCTTGTAAAGAAAGGTTTATCGCTCTCCGTTCTGACGCTTGCCTCCAGGGTTTTGGGACTCATACGCGAGATGACAAAGGGGCATTTTTTAGGCACAAGCGTATATGCAGATGCGTTTGGAATTGCATTTATGATTCCAAATCTCTTTAGAAGATTATTTGCAGAAAATGCTGTTTCCGTAGCTTTTATTCCAACTTTTAAAGGTTATTTAGAAGACAGCAGCACTCCAAAAGGCAAAAAAGAAGCTCAAGACTTTGTAAGTGCAACATTCACACTTGTTACATTCCTTGTATCTTGCGTTGTCATCTTAGGAATAATATTCACTCCTCAAATTTTAAAAATCTTTTATAGCACAGAAAGCACAGATGCAATGAATGAAGCTATAATTCTTACAAGAATAATGTTTCCATATCTTTTTGTAATTTCTGTTGCAGCATTTTTTCAAGGTATATTAAACGGACTTAAAATTTTTTCACCATCTGGTTTTACTCCAATACTTTTTAATTCAATTGTAATCATTGCAACCTACATTCTTTCTCCACATACACAAAACCCTGCAAGAGCTATGGCAATTGGTGTTATTACAGGAGGAACTGTACAAGCACTTTTCCAGCTTCCATTTGTTTTAAAAAACAACTGGAAAGTTACATTCACATCTCTGAAAAACTCTTTTACAAACCCTGGAACTAAAAAAGTAATAGCTCTTGTTGGGCCTACAATTATTGGAATGGCAGGCTACCAAATTAATGACATAGTATCTTCAGCTCTTGCAACTAGAGCAGGAGAAGGAATTGTTTCTAGTCTACAGTACTCACTACGATTACAAGAACTTATTCTTGGCATTTGTGCAGTAACAATAGGAACTGTTATTTTACCAGATTTAACAGGCTTTGCTAAAAAGAATGAATGGGACAAGTTTAACTCTCTTTTAACGCAGTCAATAAAGATTATTGCATTCATAGCCTTACCAATAACTTTTTATTCTCTACTGATGGGTAAAGAAATTATAACACTGATTTTTGCAAGCGGTCGTTTTAATGAAAAATCCATAGAAATGACTATGAAAGTTTTTAGATACCACATCATAGGTTTATTCTTTATTGCAGTTAACAGAATAATAGCTCCAGCTTTTTATGCACAGCAGAACACAAAAAGCCCAACCATAGCAGGCCTCATAAATTTTGCAGTAAACATTATTTGTGCAATACTCCTCATAAAGCCGATGGGCGGAGAAGGAATTGCTTTAGCATTAACAATTGCTAGCTTTATAAACACAGTCATGCTTTTTATATTCCTTAAGAAAACACCAACAATAAACGTTGGCACTGTTGTTAAATCTTCTATCTTCTACGCACTGAAAATGATTTTATTTTCTTTAGCGGCATGCATACCGGTATACTTTTTGAGAAAACCTTTGCTAAATTTATTTCTAGGTCACTCTAGGCTTATTTCGCAAGGTATACCTGTTGTTTTAACAGCACTTGTATTTGCACTATTTGGCGTTTTATTAATGGTAGTTACAAAGGATCCCCTGATAACCGTAATTTTGAAAAAATTTAAAAGAGGTAAATAAATGGCAGATTTAGAAAAAATCTACAAAGAAAGAAGAGACCGTGTTTACACATACATGGCATCTAACAAAATTGCACTTGCAGTTTTTCATGATTCAGAAGAAAACAGAGAACCTGCATTACGCTATCTTACAGGGCTCCCTAGCGATGGAGTTTTAGTTTTAAGTGCTGACGGAAAATCCACTTTATGTCCGTGGGATGAAAACCTTGCAAGAGAAAGAGCTTTTGCAGACATTGTAATACCATTTACAAAATACCAAAGATCTGCAGTGGAGGCGGTAAAAGAGATTGTAAAAAGCACAAATGCTTCAGGACACCCTATAATAAGTCTTTCTCCATGCACACCTTACCCTTCTTTTAAAAAATATGAAGAAGCACTAAAAGACTGGACTGTAAGATGTACAGAGAATGACGTTCACAGCTTTGTAAAGGAAATGCGTTCTCAAAAAGACGAATACGAAATTGAGTGCACAAAAAAAGCATGTTCTATAACAAGTGCAATGACAGACGAAATTTCTCAGATGGTTATGCAAGGAAAACTTACCCGCGAAATTGATGTTGCCCTCTTTATAGAAAGACGCCTTAGGGAAGAAGGTTGCGAAAGGACAAGCTTTGACACACTAGCCGCAGGAAGCACTAGAAGCTTTGCAATACACGCCTTTCCTGGTTACACAGCTTCTTCATGGGGAACAGAAGGTCTTTCCATTTTAGACTATGGAGTTTGCTACGAAGGATATGCAAGTGACTGTACAATTACAATTGCAAGGAATGTAAATTCTGAGCAGACAAGAATCCTAGACTTAGTAGAAAAAGCCGCTCACGAATGTTTACCGCTTTATGCACCGGGAAAGCCAATCATAAACGCAGTAAAAAAAGCTGATGAAATTTTTGCAACAGCAGACCGCATCATGCCGCACGGGCTGGGACACGGCACAGGACTGGAAATTCACGAGGAACCTTTTATCAGTCCAAGAGGTGCTGGAGAAAAAGTTTTCAAGCCGGGCAATATTGTAACTTTAGAACCAGGACTTTATGATCCTGCACTTGGAGGATGCCGTCTGGAAAATGATGTTCTCATTACAGAAACAGGAAATGAAGTCCTTACAAATTCAAAAATATTCAGGTTATAAATAAAAAAAATGCGGTGACTGCACTTATCAAAGCCACCGCATGCTTCACATTCTAAAATGATGCTGCTATAAAATTTTATCCAGCACTTCTTCTATCTGGGCGTCCAATGCACCAGCTAAAGATTCATCGCTAAGAGACGGAAGAAGATTTCTTATACCATTTAACACTTCTACTAAAAGCTCAACTCCTGACTTTTCAATAAAACCTTCGTCTGTTCCGCTATTTTTACGGATATCTAATGCAACAGAAAGAAGACCACTGTTACCCTTTAAGCGAGAGACAATATAGTCTAACTGTAATCTTTTTTTGCTTCCGAAGAATTCCTGCTGAGTTTTTGAAGGAAGATAGAATGATAAGTCTTTAAGCTTTACAAATAATTCCGCAGCAGGACTTACATACTCTTCATCTTCACTTTTCTGACTGACATCTTCCGTACCAGTGCCGCCAGGCAGCATGGAAGCATCCAACATGTCATAAGAGTCTTGAATTTCTTCCGGCGTAGGTTTCCGCCACACAGACATATTTTCATCTTCTTCCGGATAAACAACTTCTGTTGCAAAAGACTCTATACTTTCTTGCACAGGTTCCTCTAAATTTTCACATTCTGACTCTTCACTTTTTGAAACATCTTCAGACAAACCTGAACTTTCTTCAAAAGGCTCACTTTCAGCTATAATAGATTCAGGCTCAGTTTTTAGAACTTCGCTCTGCATAGAAGCATCTAACATATCATAAGAATCTTCAATTTCTTCTGCAGTAGGTTTTCTCCACACAGACATATTATCATCTTCTTTCGGATAAACAGTTTCTGTTTCACAAGCATCACTATTTTCTTTTATTTCTTTAAAATCATCTTCTAAGAAAGAAGGTTCTGAAGAAAGTTCTGTAAAATCATCTGTTTCAGATTCAGTTTCATTGGAAGGCACTGCTTCTGATAAACTTTCAGATTCCATTTCTTTTTCATATTCTACAGGAGATTCTGCATCCGCTAAAGAAGATTTAGAAACAGGTTCACTTTCAAAAGGATTTTCTTCTTTTCTTATAGGTTCATCTAAATTAAATTCTGCAGGTTTTTCTTCATCGTCTATATCAAAGCTTGCAGGTTCTACATTATCGTCCATAAAATCATCATTTTCAAAGCCTATATCAAAATCATCTTCTTTTATGCCGTTAGTTTCGTTAGATTTGCCACCAAACGGATGCTCTTCAAAAAAGTTATCCAATGCATTTTCTACATCATCGTCATCTTCATCCTTTACAAGAGAATCCAGCGATGTTGTATCTTCAAAGGTTTCGTCCGCACTGTCCAGAGCGCCATCTGCAAAGGCATTTAAATTTTCATCTTCCTTAGAAAGTTCTTCATCAAGAGCTGAAGACTCATCAACTTCTGCTTCATTTAATTCTTCACCAGAAGGAGTCTCTTCAACTTTAGGAACAGGTTCACTATAATTTTCCTGAGGAGGTTCCTGAGAATTTTCTATTTTTTCCTTTAAAATTGATTCAGGAAAGTCAAACGGAAACGTTTCTTTTCTGCCAAATACATCTCCATCATTTTCTACCTCATCAATAATTACATTCTTCATGCGTTCCACACCGCTGGAAGAAAGAACGTTTCCTGAATCAATGCCAGATATTTTCTTATACTGCTTTAACGCTTCTGAATACTTGTTTTGTTTTTCATAGGTCTGTGCAAGTTGTTCTAAAGCCTTTATGTCATGAGGCTTGACTGCAATGTAATTATTTAATAAATGCTCCGCCTTTGCATACTCACCATTCTGACTATAGCGTTTTGCAGCATCCTTATAAAAATCTGCATAATCAGCATTAATCTTTGTAATACGTTCAAAACAGTCACGGGCTTTTGCTTCATCGCCGCTACAAACATAATACTGTCCTAAAAGGTTTAAAGCCTGAACATCTTCAGGATTATTTTGCCAGACTTTTTTTATTTTCTGACTTGCAGAATTTATTTTATTTGCAGAAAGCAGAATACGTGCAAAACGCTTAAGCATTGCTTCATCTTCCGGCAAAAGCTCTTCTACATGCTTCATGGTACTTACGGCTTCTACATTTTTACCGGCTGCTTCATAAGTGTCCGCAAGATAAGAAAGTGTTTCTGGATTATCTTTATCTAAACGCAGAGCCTCTGTAAATTCACTTTCGGCCTTATCAAAATCATTCTGCTTAGAATACACCGTTCCCATTTTTGTATGAACACGGGCATTATTTGGATTCAGGCTTATAGCCTTTTGCATAAGAGATTCTGCTTTTTGAGTTTTATTTTCATTTACAAGCATATCTGCATATTCTTCCAGAGCTTCAAGCCAACCCGGTTTAGTTCTTAATGCAGCCTCAAATTCTTTTGCAGCCTTTTCCCATTCACCCAAAGCTTCATAACTCTTTGCAAGATTTAAATGTATTACAGGGTGATTTGCATCTACTCTTAAGGCTTTTGTGTAAACTTCTACGGCTTCTTCATGTTTATTTTGAAGAGCATAAATTGACCCCAGATGATTATAAGCCAATACATCTTTTGGATTTTCTTCAATTACATTTTTAAAACACTGAAGTGCATCTTCATACTTACCCATAAGCTTATAGGTAAATCCCAAGTTATAAAAAATTTGAATGTTATTTTCGTCTTTTATAATTGCCTGCTCTAAAACAGCTATAGATTCATCATAGCGTTTTAAACGTCTAAAGGCGGCACCAAGTTCATTTAAGGCATGAACATTGTTTTCGTCCAGGCGAATAAGTTCTTTATAAAGAGGAATTGCCTGACCGTCGTCTCCACTTTTTACATAGGCGTCAGCTAGAGAAGCCAGAAGCTCCTGATTTTCAGGTTCACTTCTTAAAAGTCCTCTGTATAATCTTGCAGCAAGGCTATAGTCACGAGAAAGAACAGCAGCTTTAGCACGTTCCAGTAACATATCATTTTGAGTATTCTGATTCATCATAAACTACCTCTTACCACCTTTTATTTTTAAAGGTCGGGCATACACTTCTTTAGAAAGGTCTCCCATAATTCTTTCATCAATATTTGAATACGAGGCTACAGAAAAATAATAAATTTTTCCATTTTTTAGTCCCGAAATTGTAACCGAAGTTTTGTTTCCTACATTCACAGGAGAGTCTCCCTGCAGCGCTTCTCTACCCAAGTATTCGCCAGGGCGTTCTCCATAAAAAACATAATATCCGCCAGCAGTATCATCAACTGAATATGACCACGTTAATGTTACTTCCCCGTCACCAGGCTCTGCATACAGCATAAAAGGTGGTAAAGGAGAAGGCATTTCCAGATACGAAAGTTTCATCTCTGTTACAGATGGGCTATGCTTACCGGCTCCGTCAGGAAAGAGTTCTACTGCAACCTGAAAGTAAGTTCCATAAACGTCAGTAAGATCTTCTCCATTTTCAAAGGGTATCCACTGAGGTTCTGAATCTGTCCAGTTAAAAAAGTTTTCTCCTGAACGGACATAAAAAGCTACTGCAGTTTGCTCTGGTAAACTAACGATGGAAGTTACCCTATTAAGTTTTGCTCCGTAAGAAATCAGAATCGGCTCCGTCTCAAATCGTCCGCCCTCATGCTTATAGAGGTCATAAAACATTTCCCTGTTTTCATCTGTATGAGGAATTCTCTGAATTCTAAAATCATCTATAAGGCCTGTATACTGAGGACAAATATCTAAATCTGCCGCAACACCTAATAAAGGTGTATAAATTGAACCTCCTATTTCTCTTCCATTCGTCGTAACATAAACTAAAGCTTCAAGACTTCCGTCTATCCTGTACTCAAGCAGACCTGTATTATCATCAAAACTTATGCAATGATGAGTCCATACATTCGGAATAATTACCCTGTAACTTTGAATTGAAAGTTCTCCGTTATTTTTTGTGTACCCGTTAAAGACATTTATAAAATCCCACTCCAAATGATTACTTACAAAGCTTGCAGAAATCATCTGATAAAGAGGATAATTTTCATAAGTTCTAGAAGACCTCCATGAAAGAACAACTTCTCCGTTTTCTGCAATCGAAGGATTAAGCCAAAATTCAATTTCAAAAGAACCAATACTTCCTGACGTTCCAAATAAAGCCCCGTCTTTACCAGAAAGTCTTACTCCTCCATTTCCCATGGAAAGAGCGGCTCCTTTTCCCATTTTAGAATAATTACTTAAAACAAGTTCATTTTTGCTTACAGAATAATTTCCGGCTTTATCAGAAGGAGCTGATTCTTCAAAATCTAAAAGTAAATCAGTTGCCTCGTTTACATTACGTGCATTAGTTTCTAATTCTATACATTCATACCCAAAGCGCCCCTTTCCTCTGGTTACATTGTTCATATATGACAAACTGGGCCAACCTTCCTTACCGCCCAAAACAAAATCTTTTTCCTGAGAAAACGCTTGCGACAAATTTATAATGAGTAGACAAAATACAAATAAAAAAAGTATTCTATTTTTTAACATAGTATGAAAACTCCGCAACAAGAAAACAAAACTGATGTAATTTCACAGATTCCTCCCAAACATGCAGAAAGTGCAGAAATTTCCAGAGAGATTTTACACCAAACTGCCTTAAAAGCTCCTTCTCAAAGCGGTGTTTATATGTGGCGCAACGGAGAAGGAACCATAATCTATGTAGGCAAAGCTAAAAATCTTAAAAACCGCCTTACATCATATTTCAGCGGAAACAAAGACATAAAAACCCGCCTTTTAATTAGCCATGCTAGAAGTATAGAATACATAACTACTAACAATGAGTATGAGGCGTTTCTTTTAGAAAACAACCTCATAAAAAAATACACACCACGCTACAACATAAACCTTAAAGACGGAAAGTCTTACCCGGTTTTACGCATAACAAACGAAAAATGGCCAAAAGTCTTTAAAACCCGTCATATTGTTCAGGACGGTTCTACTTTCTTTGGACCTTTTCCTGATGCAGCAGCCTTAGACACATTTATAGAAACACTCTATGAAATTTATCCTCTACGCCACTGCAAGACATTCCGCGAAAAAGAACGTCCCTGCATGTACTATCATATAGGAAGATGCCTGGCCCCATGTTCTAAGAGCGTAGAAAAATCCACCTACGAGGAATTTATCGGAGAAATAAAGTCTCTACTTGAGGGTAAAGACAAAGAAACCTCTGAACGGCTTGAAAACGAAATGAAAAAAGCCGCAAAAGAAATGAACTTTGAAAAGGCTGCAAGGCTTAGAGACGGCATAAAGGCACTTTCTGTCCTGCAAAATCAAAATACAGTAGAAGGATTCGACGGAGACGACAGAGACTACATTGCAAGCTGGAGAGACGGAGAACTTGTAAGCTTTACAGTTTTAAAAGTGCGCGGAGGAAAGCTTTTAGGCAGAGACAACTATCACGCAACTACATTAAACGAAGACACAGAAATTATCGCAGAGTTTATGGGTTCCTACTACACGAAAAAAGAGGAAATTCCACCAAGCATTTACACAATGACGACTGACGGCATGGAAATAATGCAACGATGGATGAGCGAAACCTTTAAGGCTGAATGTAATATAATTTTAGTTACAGACACCATTCCTCAAGCCGCCCTGCACAAGGCTGCCATAAACATGGCACAGCAAAATGCAAAAGAAGACATAATCCGCCGTGTTAGAGAAAGAGGCGATTTTCCAGCCATGGAAGAGCTCAAAAAAATTCTTAACCTTCCAACACTCCCTGTACGCATAGAAGGATTTGATATTGCACACATTGGAGGAAAATTTCCTGTCGCAAGCTTAATAAGTTTTTACAACGGAAATCCGGACAAAAAAAATTACCGCTACTTTCGCCTGAAAACTACAGACGGTTACATAGACGACTTTCAGTCCATGAGAGAAGCAACCAGCCGCCGCTACAGCCGCCTTATAAACGAAGGTAAACCTTTACCAGATTTACTTTTAATTGACGGCGGTATAGGACAGGTAAATGCTGTAGACGCAATAATAAAATCTTTAGGAATAGAAATTCCCATTGCAGGTCTTGCAAAACGAGATGAAGAAATATGGAGGCCTTATGCATCAGAGCCAATATGCCTTCCAAAGCGAAGCGAAGCACTGCGTCTTTTACAAAGAGTCAGAGATGAAACCCACCGCTTTGCAACAAGCCGCAACCAAGAGCTTCGCACCAAAGAAAATACTGTAACGCCTTTTATAAAGCTTTCCGGCATTGGAAAAGAAAAGGACAAACTGTTAATGAAAAAATACGGTACTCTAAAGGCTTTATGCGATGCCCCTGAGTCAGAAGTTGCAGAACTTTTACACATGCGCTCTTCTGACGCAGCAAAGCTTTTACTCGAAGCAAAACTTGCGCTAAAGAAGCAGGAAGAAACAAAGGAACGGCAGATGAAATCTTTAGACACTGCAGGAACCACATGGCAGAAAGCCGCACATAAAAAAGCCGTCAAAGACTTAGCCCTTCTAGCAGGAGAAGAACCAGACTCTGACGGCACTTTACAGGTAGCTGAACCGTAAAAACTAAAGCTTAAAACTCTTCATGCTTTCTGAAACAGATGAAATGCCCATTTTGTTTTCTTCTGAAGATGAGGTTACCCTGTCTACACTGCTTACAATTTGATCAGTGCCACGCTTTATTTCTGCAAGGGAAGAATTAATTGCCACACTAGCCTTTCCAAGCTTATTCATTTCTTCCACAATCTGATTTCCGCCATCAAGCATTTCGTTTGCTCCGTTGCGCACGGATATGGTGGATTCGTCAATGCTTTTCATGGCTTCAAGAATCTGAGAGCTGCAGGAACTTTGCTCCTTCATTGCGTTACGTACAACAGATTCCTGAGAGCGTACCGTTGATGTAAGTTCATAAATAACACCAAACTGTTTCTGCAGGAGCTTTGTATTTTCAGAAACCCCGCTGATATCGCCACTCAAAGCACTTAAATTTGTAGTAATGTTTTTACCCTGAGTGTTGCTTTCTTCCGAAAGCTTACGAATTTCATCTGCAACAACAGCAAAGCCCTTTCCGGCCTCGCCTGCATGAGCTGCTTCTATGGCCGCATTCATTGCAAGAAGATTTGTCTGCTCCGCAATATTCTGTATAACGTTAGATGCTTCCATAAGACCTGTAGCCTCAGAAAGAATTTTTTCTGCAAGCTGAACACTTTCTTCTATGCTGAGCTGACCTTTTCCGGCAGCATCTTCCAGTTTTATGACGGCATCTTCATTTTTCTCCAGAATATTTGTTACGTTCTGAATATTTCCAACCATCTGGCGTACAGTCGCAGCGCTTTCTGTAACCCCCGCAGACTGAGACTCTATGGACTTTGTAAGATTTTCTATGTTTCCAAGAATCTGATTTGCTGCAGAAGCCGCTTCATCAACCCCTCTTGCCTGATTCTGCATCTGGTCCTGAACGGTATCTATATTTGAAACGATTCTCTTTATGCTGTCGCCGGTTTCCTTCATTTCTGAAGTAAGGGCTTCTGCTATGCGACCGGAATTTTCCATATTTCCATTTACAGCAGAAAGTATTCCCTTTGTTGATTTCTGAATATCGTTAAGATCGTTTATAAGAAGTCCAAATTCATCACGACTTTCTACTGCCAGATCTGCATTTGAATAATCATTTTTAGCAAAGGCTGCACTAAAAACCTTTATGCGGTCAAGACGCGTAATAAATCCTTTCAGCAAAAAGCGCATGTCTAAAATGTTTATTAAAACACCAAATATTGAGATTGGAAGAATTTTATTTAAAAGCAATTCTTTCCAGGTAAGGCCTTTTCCAAGGTACGGAGCAAAATAAATGTATGGTGACAAAACCAATGCACACACGGCAAAACTTGTAAGGACAGCAACAAGAGTATCACGCGCCATAAGGCTTAATGAAATATCTTTTTTGCGAAGCGGAATAAAACTCATCCATTTTTAAAAAGATTCTATCCAGAAAATATAAACTAAAATTGCAACCAGAATTGTAATTCCAAAATATAAAAGCAGCACCGGTATAAACTGGAAGCTTTCTATGCTGCGGGCTTTTGCAGCCTGATTTGCAAGAGCCGGAAAAATGTAACAGCCTGCAAGTGCAATAACTATATTTCCAGTTACAAGAATGCTCTGAATTTTATTACTTGAATCCATTGAACTTTCTGAATTATCAAACGCCTTCAGTTTGCCATAGACAAATTTAGAAGAAAAAATCAGCCATGCGACAAGAACAGCTATAAAAATTAAAACCTGAGGCGAAAAAAGTATTGCCCACAGAACACTTAAAGCTTCTGAAAGACTTGAAGAAAGCCCTCCAAAAATTCTTGTTGTAATTGCAAAAACTGCAGTTACAGGAATCGAAATAAAGTAAATAAGTGCATTTAACACGTACAGTTTTGCAGGGATTCTCCTTGAATCATTAGCAGAAGATGCCATAATATAACTCCTTTAATTAATTGTTTTCATTAAATAATAATTTTTTACTGATTGTATTTAAAAAATTATTCTCTTAGCCATTGCCCCAGAATTTGCGCCATAGATTCAGGATCTTTTAATGCCATAGAGCGGGCTTTGTCTGTAGAAAGATTCAGTTTTTCAAGAATAGTTTTACTTGCGTCCGTGCCAAGTTCGCCCAGCAGGACAGCTGTTTTTTCGCACCCCTCATAAAATTCTCCCATTACACCTAGTATACAACAAAATATCTGTTTTTACCACCTTAAAGAACATTTAACCCCACATAGGCAGAATCTGCACGGTACTGCGACGGAGTTTTTTTTGTAAACTTTTTAAATTCATCGTAAAACTGCCTGCGGCTTCCAAAACCGCACATAAATGCAATTTCTTCTACACTGGCACTGTTTTCCCTTAACCGGCTGCATGCAAGTTCCACACGCCGCCTCTGAATGTACTGTCCCACAGAAACGCCTTTTACTTCCTTAAAGCATCTGCCAATGTAGTCTGCATTAAGGGACATTTCCGCTGCAAAGAATTTTACGCTTGCATTCGGATTGGAAAGTTCTTCTTCTATCAGCTCCAAAAGCTTTTTTACTAAAAGAGGTGAAGACTTTTCTTTTTGACTTACAAATTCAACTTGCTTTTCAGAAAGATAATACTCCTCTGCAATCGTTAAAATAAATTTTTCTACAAGCGCATTATACATAAGAGGAGAAAACCCCGGCTCTTCATATTCATGCAGTATTTCTGTCAGTAGATTTGCATACAGTGCGGAATTTTGCACATCAAGATAAAGAGGCAAAACAACGGAGTTCTTATTATTCTTTACCATAAAATCAGGCTGCTTCTTTTTTTCATATTCAACCGGCAGAAAATATCTTGTTTTGTTTTTATCTTCAAACTGCTGAAAAAAATGAACCCACCAGTAAGAGACAGGTTCTCTTATAGTTTCCGAACCTCTATGAAAAACTCCGGCAGGCAAAAGAACAGCCCTGCCAGGCTTTATCTCTACAGTTTCATCTCCAATATCAATTAGTGCAGAATTTTTTCTTCCAAAAATAAGCACACTCTCGTTTTCTAAATTGCGCTCCATGTGCCGCCATCCGGGGTTCAACATCGCAAGACCGCATACAGGAGAAGCCGTACATTCAACATGAGAATAGATGTAATTTTTCAACACGCCCCCTAAAAAATCGGAATTCCGCACACATACTACATTTTATGCTTCTTTATAATTTTATACAACGTGTTAAACTTTAATCATGAAAACAAAAGCTACAGTTTTATTAACAACAATTCTCACAGGAGCGTTTTTTATGCCTTGCCATGCAAAAACACTAACACCAGAGCCGGAATATGAAACAAAAACAAGTCTTACAAAAGATTCCATGTTTGAAGTTTCTCAGGAGACAGGTATGGACTACGTGCTTCGCTACAGTCCGGACAGAATGCTCTCTCCATGTTACAGAGCCATGCATAAAACTCCAAAGGCAACCACTTACGGAGGCTGGGAATCCAGACAGATTCAGGGACACATGCTGGGTCATTATCTTTCTGCCCTTTCCGGATTTTACTATCAAACAAAAAATGAGCAGGCTAAAAAAGACCTTGACTACACCGTAAGCTGCATTAAAGAGCTTCAACGCTCCGACGGCTACTTTGGAGGAATTCCTTCTGACCCGTTTGACGAAGTTTTTAGCTCTCACGGAAACTTTCAGGTGGAACGTTTTAGTCTCGCAAACTATTGGGTACCATGGTACTCAGTTCATAAAATTTATGCAGGGCTTATAGACGCCTACACATTTGCAGGCAGCAAAGACGCCCTTACCATTGTATGTAAAATGGCAGACTGGGCCATAAAAGGAACAGGCCAGATGACAGACGACGAAATGCAAAAAATGATGGGCTGTGAGCATGGCGGAATGTTAAAAGTATTTGCAGATTTATATGCAATTACAGGAGAAGAAAAATACTTAAACGAAGCAGAAAGATGGATTCACAAAGAAATTGTAAATCCGCTTATAAAGAAGGTTGATAAACTTCAGGGCTACCATGCAAACACTCAGATTCCCAAAATAATAGGACTTGCACGCCTGTACGAGGTAACGGGAAAGGAAGAATATAGAACGGCCGTAGAATTTTTCTTTGACACTGTTACAAACAGAAGAAGCTACGTAACGGGAGGAAACTCTAAAGGCGAACACTTTGGCAAAGAGTACGACGAAACTTTAGCCCGCGACACTACAGAAACCTGCAACACTTACAACATGCTGGAACTTGCAGAGCATATTTTTGCATGGAACAAAAAAAGCAGTGTTGCCGACTACTACGAAAAAGCTCTTTACAACCACATATTAGCTTCCCAGGACCCGGACACAGGTGCCAAGACATACTTTGTTTCGACTCTTCCGGGCTTTTATAAAATTTATTGTACGCACGACAACGCAATGTGGTGTTGCACGGGAACGGGACTGGAAAACCCGGAACGCTACAACCGCTTTATAGCAAAGGAATACGACGGAACTCTTTACGTAAACTTATTCATTCCTTCTACAATAACTACAAAAGACGGATGGAAGCTACAAATTTCCACATCATTTCCTTACGAACAAAGTGCGTCCATAAAGGTTCTGTCCAAAGGCTCGTCTCCGCTAAATTTAAAAGTAAGAACACCTTCCTGGGTACAAAGCTCAGAAAAAACAGAAGACGGCTACAGAAACTATGGAAAACTTGAAGCTGCAGCAAATGTAACAGTAAACCTTCCTATGAGCTTAAACATTCGCCGTGCCAGAGACCGCTCAGGAAACTTCAGTATTCTTTACGGACCGATAGTCCTTGCAGCAGACATGGGAACCAAAAACATGCCAAATGACATTGTAGACGACCAGCTTGTTTACATGAACATGCCTGCAGGAAGCATTGCAAAAATTACAGCAGACCTAAATGCTCCTGAAAAATGGATAGAAGAGACAGATGCAAAAACACTTACATTCCAGACAAAAGCAGAGGCAAGCGAAAACGGTAATAAAAGCTACACCCTAAAACCTTTCTTTGCCACCCATCACGTACGCTATTCTACATACTTTCCGAGTGCAGATGCTGTAGAAGACAAACGCAACAAAGCATTTGAAAACATTACAGTTGACTTTGTCGAGCCTGGCCGGCAGCAAAGCGAAATGGACCACCGCTTCAAGACAGAAAACACAGAGCTTGGCTACATGGAAAGTGTAGACAGAAACTACCGGACAGCCTTAAAAGAAGAAGGCTTTGTAAGCTACCGCGTAAAATTTAATGCAGAAAAAGAAAACAAAATTGTACTTACCATTTACGGAAAGGACACCGGTTCATTAAAAGTAGAATTTGACGGACAGATTTTAAAAACTGCAGAGCTTACCGGAGACAAGGGCGACAGTCTTTATGACATAGAAATTCCCGTATCTCTAAAAACGCTGAAAGCAAAGGCCGGAAAAAACAAAAACTTCCGCGACTACGTAACGGTAACGCTTTCTGAAAATGTACACCTTATGGAATTCCATATAACAAACTAAAAGACTTTTACTTTAAAAAAAAGTCCACTTACAGGCTAAAAAGCCTTAAAGTGGACTCTTATTTTTTTAGCATGAAGCTATTTTGAAGGATTCATCACCAAGTCATACAGACAGTCCTGAGCTGTCTGCTCTTTATTCAACACCTTATACAGGGCATCGCAAATTGGAAGCTTCAGTTTTTTTACTTCCGCAATCTGATGAACATATTTACATGCAATCGCCCCCTCAGGAAGATACCCGACTTTTTTTACGTTTGTAATTATGTCATCCAAATTCTCAAAGCGGTCCAGCATATCTGTTTTTATAATGTCCTGACCAAAGCGTCTGTTTCTTCCATATTTACTCTTACAGGTTACGTCCAAATCGCCCACACCGCTTATGGAAGTAAATGTCTCCGGGTGAGTTGCTCCCATGGCAAAGCCAATTGTCTGAATCTCATTTAGGCCTGCCGCCATCAAAAGGCTTTCTGTGTTATCGCCAAAGATGTCGCTGGTCTCTGCAATGGCGTCCAGCGCGCCGTAAACTGTTGCAATAACATTCTTTACCGCGGCACAAACCTGAACTCCAACCGTGTCAAAGCTTGCGTAAACCATAAGGCCAGGAACACGAAGCATGTCGCGCATTTTAACTGCATTTCTGTGATGATTACTTGCACTGATAAGGCCGGTAATCTTACCCAATGCAACCTCTTCTGCATGGCTAGGACCTGCAATGTAAACCGTAGAATCCTTATAGCAGTCAGGAAGGGCACTTTCCATTGTATCAAGGACAAAGTGAGGAAGACTGTCTCCTTCAAACGGAACAAAACCTTTTGTTAAGCTTCCGATTATGCTTTCTCCGTTTTTTACATTCGGAACGTCAACAAATTTCTGTATTGTAGAAGCAAGATATAAAGACGGGCTTGCCAGGATAATAAATTCCTTACCGGAAGCAACACTTACAATGTCGCTGGATGCGCTGAGCGTCGGGTGAAGCTTGTACCCGGGAAGATAACGCTTGTTTTCGTGCTCGCACTTTATGCTTTCACAGACATCTTCTTCCATTGCCCAGAGCTCAACCTTGTGACCGCCTCTAGCAAGAGATGCCCCTAGTGCAGTTCCCCATGCACCGGCTCCGATTATTGCAACTGTATGTTTTTCCATTTTTAACCTTCATTTAAAGTTTTGTGAGCAAACTATAGCATAAAAACTTAAACGTTACTATACATATAAAATTTCTTTGGACGACACTCTGCCAGACGGGCTCGGTTACACCTTGCATTAAACAGTCTGCCTTAAAGCCGCCCCGCTGCTTCGGGTTCCGCCTTGCTCCAGTGCTTTGCACCAGGCCCTCCGCATCGGGCGTAGGTTTTACCAATTCAATAGTAAATAAATCAACCTTTATAGTAATATTGTAAGTTTAAAAAGCTAAAAATCAAAACATTTTACACATTAAAAGGTAAAATTTATTACCTGTATAAAAGTTCTTTGCAAAAAAAACTACGACCATAATATAGAGTATGAAAAAAGAAGAACTAAACATTCCTCGTCTTTTTGGAGAGCAGGTAAAAAAATATAGAAATAAAAAAGGTCTTACTCAGGAACAACTTTCTGAACGCCTAGGAATTTCTCAAAAACATCTTTCCATAATAGAAACAGGAACACAGTTTGCTTCTGCAAGTCTTATAGAAAAAATATCAAAAGAATTAAATGTTCCGCCAAGCCTTTTATTTGGCGGCTCAGAAAACAACGAAATAAGAAGTTTAGTGGGCATAATGACTTCTCAGTACAACGACTTACTAAATAAAATTTCACTTTTAAACATAAACCTGCAAAACGAAATTACGGCACTAAAAACAGAGCTAAAAGAGCGTAGATGAAAAAGTGAACACATAAACCCCGAAATAAATTCGGGGTGACAGGGGCGTAATTTACTATCTATTTTTCAGCAGAAGCATTCTGACTGGAAGAGCCAGAGGCCATATCATTGTTAAAAGTAAAAAGCGGTATGTAGCTTCGCTTGTCGCGAGAAGCAGAAATAGTAACTTCTCTGCCTTCTACTTTTCTGGAAAGCTCCCAGGCACCAGTCTTATTATTTTTTACAAACGGAATGTTTTCGTCGCTGTCTACCAGTACAACATACAAAAAGTCTTTTGTTTTTAGAGAAAACTTAACTTCCTTGTCGTCAGAAAGAATAGCCTTTTTAGGAGAAACAAGGAATGTTTCCTTTACTTCATAAACTTCATCATGCACATAAGGATATTTTTCTTTGCTTCCATAGCCTTTATAATCTGCATCTGCCTTAACCTTAAAGCTGTAAAGCTCATCGCCAGAAGGTATGTTCAATACCTCAAACACTTTTTTAAGCGAAACATATCTTTTTACGTCAAACAAGTCTTCCCTAAAGTAATATTTATTATTTTCTTCAACTTTAAAATACGAATCTAAAAAGTAACTTGCGTCTTCAAACTGCAAGGTGCCTTCGTCCAGGCATTCATTTATTTTCTTCTGGGCGTCTTCAAATTCGCCAGCAAGAAATTCTCTCTTAGGCTTTTTATTTTTCTTATCATATTCCCGTATGGTAACGGTATACTCATCTGAGTCTGGAACATCTAATTCCATTTTTAGTTTGGCTCCGGAATTTTCTACCCATATAGTATTTACTTTTTCGCCGGTAGAGCTATTTTTCATTTCTACAACAGGTAAATACGAAGATGAAAGATACGAAAGCTCTGCAATTTTTGGATACGTTATTTTTACAAGATCAAAAGGCATATTTTCTGAATAAGAAAAATTGGATTCAAAAAATTTACCAGTTAAACGCGGTTCATTTTGAAACTGTTCTTTTGTTTTGCAGGGAGCATAATACTGTTCACTATTTTCTTCTGCCAGATGTGTAAAAGAAAACGCAAAAGATTCCAAAAATAAATATTCAGTTGAATATTGCTTTATAAAGGTCTTACCGTCTAATCGGCCAGCATCCCAGGTGGCATCTACTAAATACCACTTACCATCAATTTTTACAGAGTTCCAGTCATGGTCAGGAGCGTCTCCGACCTTACCCGTATAGTTAAAGCCTTTAGAAAAACCGTGAATAACCTTACACTCTATGTTAGAAAGCTCACACATCTTTTTTAAAAGATTAGCATAACCAGAGCAGACAGCCTTTCTGGCTTTTAAGACACTTTCGTAGTCCTGATTTTCTATCTTACCAGAAAAAAACATTTCTGCATCATAGCTTATGTTATTGCAAATCCAGTCATGAAAATTTTTTACGGTTAAAAAATCGCTTGCTCCAGAACCTTTTGCAGCTAAATATTTTACAAGTTCCGGTAAAGTTTCTTCCGACGAAGAAAACACCATAAGCTTAATGTCCTGTGGCACGGTGTTTACAATATTTTCCATTTTACCATTGTGGTATCTTTTTGTAAAAGAATTTACTTTTCTGTAGTCGTCCACAACCTTCTTTACCTGAGTGTACTGATAGGAAGATTTATCTGACTGCTTTTGCATCCACGAATAAAGTGCATAACAGTTTCCGTCGCTAATACTTTGCGAAAGGTCAACTTCTTCCTGTGCATAAAAAGCGGAAGCCAACAGCATAAACAGCATACAGAATAGGATATTTTTTTTCATAAAGTATCTCTCCTTAAAGTAAAAAAAATTACTTAATTAGTAATAATTATAACTTAAGAAAGAGTATTTTTCAATTTTTTTCACTTACGCCCGGGTGGAGCCATGCCAGAGGCAGACCGCTAGAGGCGGGCCGGAGCGAAAGCGTAGTGGCGGAACACGGGGCGCGCAGGGAGAGCGTATTTTTAACGTAAAAAAAAACACCCGCCTTCAAAGCAGGTGCAGTATATAAAAAAATTAAAAGCTTAGAACCACTTTGCAGCCTGGTCTTCCCAGTCAATAAGCTCTTCCTTCTTAAAGAAAAGCGAAATTTCGCGAGCGGCATTTTCGTCGGAGTCACTTGCGTGGATGATATTGTTTGTTGTGTGAATGCAGAAGTCTCCGCGGATTGTTCCCGGCTGAGCATCTTCCGGCTTTGTGCTTCCTGCAAGCTTACGGACTAAAGTAACGCAGTCGTCGCCCTGCCATACCATTGCAACAACAGGACCGCTTGTAATGTA